>JAIBAO010000049.1 GCA_019695155.1 Burkholderiaceae bacterium
GGCTAACGTGTAGTATACACCTGTTCAGGTGTATACTTACCTAACCAAGGTGTATAAAAATTTAAACTCATTAAAGTTTCCTTTTATTTCAAACGCCTTCAAAAGATATGACACCTAGTAACACACCATCACCAAAATTACTGGATCAAGTACGCGATAAGCTGCGTCTGAAGCATTATTCTATACGCACTGAAGTGCAATATGTACAGTGGGTGAAGCGTTTTATTTTGTTCCATGGCAAAAAACATCCGTTGGATTTGGGGGCGGCGCAGGTAGAAGCGTTTTTGACGCATCTTGCGGTAAAAGGCAATGTAGCGGCTTCGACACAAAATCAAGCGCTCTCAGCGCTTTTGTTTTTGTATCGCGAGGTGTTGGCGGTGGATTTACCTTGGCTACAGGATGTGGTGCGTGCCAAGACGCCGCAGCGTTTGCCGGTGGTGCTGTCGCAGCAGGAGGTGGCGCAGGTGCTGTCGCGTATGGAGGGAACGCATGGTTTGATGGCCCAGTTGCTCTACGGCACGGGAATGCGGCTGATGGAGTGTGTGCGCTTGCGTGTGAAGGATGTGGGTTTTGAGCGCTTTGAGCTGTTGATACGCGATGGTAAAGGTGCCAAGGACCGTGTGACCATGCTGCCGCAAAAGTTAGCCCTGCCGCTGCAGGTGCATTTGGATAAGCGCAGACTGTTGTATGAAGATGACTTGGCCAAAGGTATGGCGAGTGTGTATTTGCCTGATGCGCTGGATCGCAAATACATAACTGCCGCTACAGATTGGGGTTGGCAGTATGTTTTTGTAGCAGGCAGTTATTCCCCCGACCCCAGAAGTGGTGTGCTGCGCCGTCACCATAGAGATGAAAAGCTTTTACAGCGTGCGATGAAAAAGGCGGTGCAGGCTGCTGGGATTGCCAAACCTGCCACACCACACACACTGCGCCATAGTTTTGCAACGCATTTATTGCAAAATGGTTATGACATCCGCACGGTGCAGGAGCTGCTAGGCCATGCAGATGTTGCTACTACCATGATCTATACCCATGTGCTTAACAAAGGCGGTAAAGGGGTGGCTAGTCCTTTGGACTTGCTTTAATCCGGCCTTCAGAGCCAATGAGCAATGCAGGGTTCGTTCTGAGGAAATAGGGGCAGTATTGCGCTAGACTGTAGCTTAGCCTGAGACGCGTGCGAATTAGCTGCGAATCAAGTACAGGTAAAAGACACCCCAGACCGGCGTCTCGTCTTAGTGTAGCTAGGGCCAAATTGGCGGAGAAGGCGGGATTCGAACCCCGGTTATAGTGAGTATCCATGCGGGTTTGCGGGGAGTACGTGCAGTTTACGTTAGGTTTGAGCTGCTACCAACCTCGGTTTGAGGTAGTCTTGCCGAATAAATTTGCCATACACACGATAGACGCACTCTACATCATTATGGCCAAGCTGTTGACCTACATACCAAGGGTTTTGGCCAGCGGTGAGTAGGGCGCTAGCAAAGGTGTGTCGGATGTTATAAGGCTTGCGATACAGTACCCCAGCACGTTTTAGTAAAGGCTCCCATAGACTACGTCTTAGCTGTTGGTGATGCTCCCAAGGCTGACCAGTTTTAGTGTGCAGCCAGATTTTCTTACCGGCTAAAAAGCTGCGCGCTTTTTGATTATTTAAGGCTTTGAGAGCGGCGGGGCTTAAGTCAACATCCCTCAGGCCAGCGGCTGTTTTAGGATCGGTCTCTTCTCTATCTACTAGATTAAGTGTGATCTTTGCGACCTTATGAATAAAATCTATGTGCTGCCATTCCAGGGCCATTAGTTCCCCCGGCCTTAAACCAGTGGCAAACCAAAACTCAAGCAGGTCACGCTCCGCTTCTGTGGCCTTTGAAAATATCGCTGCCCGCTCCATTGAGTCAAACGGCTGCATCTCTGCCGTTATGCTGGGCTTGGCATGATCCCTTAATAGTTTTTTAAGGGAGATTCGCTCAAAAGGATCAAACTCTATTAACCCGTCGTTTAAGGCGTCTTCAAAGGCGCTATGTAAGGGGGTTAATAGATTCGTAATCCCTTTACGACTACGGCCTAATAGGCTAATCCAGTTTTTTAGTTTTGTTGGGGTGGCATCGCTCACTAAAACGTTTTGCCAGTCTACGCGCAATCGGTGGATATCTTTAATGTAGCCGTTGTAGGTGCTGCGTTTTATCGAGCCATTTTCTAACGCGGCTTGATAAGCTACCGTCTGATTATCGAGTAAATCCCCGACTGTTACCTTAGCGGCTGGCTTGCCGAATAAAGCAGTTTTAGCGCCATTGGGGAAATAATCCATATAGACAAAAGTACCGGCGTTAATCTTACGCAAGATTTCTCCGCGCAGGTTTGCGGCAATTTTTACTCCTGCATCTGTAGCGGGTAGGGTAGTGCGCTCACGGCATTGAATACCTTTATAGACAAAGGCAATAATCACCACTCTGGCATGGATAAACTGGCGAATAGTTACGCCGCGTGGGCACTTAATTGGTGTGGGCTCTCTACCCATGCGTCCATCTCCGGTACGTTGACCCAAAGGTTACCATCAGGGCCAAGTTTAACGTGCACGCCGTCAATTAATTTTCCTCGACTGCGTGCGGTTTTTATTGCTTCTGCGGTCATTCCTGAAATCACTTCGTACTTACGCGCTCTGACCCAGCGCGATGGATAATCGTTTTTCATTTTCCCGCTCCTAAAACCGAAGCTGTTATTTGGAAGCCGATTTCTATTTCCCCGGGTTTTTGCTCAATATCTCCTAAAAACACATGAGTTTTCATCCCAAACTCTTTTCCCAATGCTTGGAACATTTTGTCAATTTCTTGCATAACTCCGTAAACAGTTCTTACACGTAAATGAGGGTATTCATATTGAATCCTCATTCGCATGGTTTGCTTCTCAGGTAGCTTAGAGGTTAAGACAAGGTCAGATCCACAGGAGGGGCATTGCGCTTTACTGTGCTCAAGAGCGCTGAGAAACACTTCTGACATTTTTATAATGTCTTCGTTTTCCAACTCACTCATTTCCCCCTCCTCGGATGCCCTTTAAGGTTGTTGTAAGCCTCGCAGACGGCTAAGCCTGGGTGCTTGCCCCACTTAACCAAAGATGTTTGTGTCAACGCTGAGTAATCGCCGGTCCGTGGGTGATACACCAGCACCGTCACTTTCCCATCCCCAATCAACGCCCCCCAAACTGTAGGATCACGCGGATCAAGCTCGCGCCAGTCGCCGCTATTTGTCGGACAATATACGAGTACACGTCCATCTTTATGCCATATATGAGCCAATATATACCCCAGGCTACGTGCTAGCCTTACCGCGCAATCAAAAACATCATCAGGCCATGGTGTGCTCATAAGCTTTCCTTTCCGGGTTTTTTCATAAAGGATTTCCAATGCCAATTTCTCGCTCTGGCCCGCAAGCATCAAACAAAGGCTTCTCGCTATCATCTAGATATTGGTAGTACGCACCTTGTGGCCTCATTCCGCGAACGCGGCAGCAGAACAGCAGCCCCCCTTGTTTTGGCGCATCCCTATATGCTTGCTCAAAAATATCTAAATTGTCGGCGGTTATTGCTTCTGAGTCAGCGCATCCCCACCAAAACACATCATTACAATTAACAAATATTGTTATAGGAGCATATTCGCCATCCACGCGCCACCATATATCTTGACAGCTATCATTTTCAGCTGTTACCGACAAAACACGCATCACTAACGAATCAGGCCATGGCTCGTTCATAACTGCCCCTTTGTGACTTTCCCCGAAACAATGTAATCAGCTGCATCTTCGCAGCTAGCCGGTAAATCGCCGTTAAGGACGGCTAACTCTATATCCTGTGCAGCCTGCATGCGTGCCTCTCTCCGGGCTTGTGCTAATGCAATCTTGATTTTTCGCAGCGTATTTGTAACTATACCGTTATGAAAAACGATTAAACCTAACTCTTCCAAGATTTCGTAATCATTCATTGGAGTCCAGCCTCTCTAGATGTAGCAGCTTACCTGCTACAAAGTAAGCGGAGAATTCAAGCTTATCCGCGTAAAAAACAATTTCTCCTGTCCACTTCACCGGCCCCGGCCTCTTTTTTTGGGCGCTTCGGTCTTCATGCCAGAGCGTCCCGTCTGCACGAATTTCATACATATCAAGCCATTGGCTTGGCGTGTCTTTAGTCTGATAAATGAGATCTTCCGCGCCTTTAACGGGAAGTGGATAATGACATTTGACGTAGTCAAACATTCCCATTTTTTATGCCCCTATTAGTCATATCATCCCCTCTATCTCTCTCTGCAGCTGATAAATCTGTCTTGCCAGCCTACGCTTATCCTGTAGATTTTTGGATCGATGATAGGCTGCCTCAGTTGATTGCTTAGCAGCGATTAGCTCCTCTTTTGTTAAGTTTCCTGAGCCTATGAGCCAGTACCAGATTTTTGCTATTAGGCCGCTCATGCCGCCTCCTTGAGCATATATTCTTCATTTTTTAAACAGATTTTTTTTATATTTGGCATGTAACAATGCTCTGACATTGGCAATCGTTTACTACCACTTCTTAGGCTGACAAACCATCCGTAATCTTTAATCTTGTTTTTGGCTAAGACCACCTCAGACAGAGGTTTACCGGTTACGTCGTAAACTTCTTTGGCCGCTTTTTGAAACACAAAGGGGAGGCGTTCATCTTTTATGGGCTCAAAAAAGTTATTATTTTTTTGTTTAAAAAAGATTGTCCAATTGTGATTTTGGTCAAACAGGTCACGCCTTGCCAAAATTATTTCTGGGATAGGCAAGCCATTTTCACGGTGTAAATCTTGAGTAATTTCCTCAGCGGCTTCTCGAATTTTGGTTTTTGCCATGACGTATGCTTGTAAGCGCGCAACTATCTTTAGCTGATCTTGTATATTCATG
>JAIBAO010000002.1 GCA_019695155.1 Burkholderiaceae bacterium
AGAGCTGGCGCATCCGGTCAGGATAAAAGCAAAAAGGCTTAAAGCAAAAAAAGATATTCTCATGATATTTCGCTCCATGAAACATTCAGACTCCTGGGGCCACTCTTCGGTTCCTCTGCATCCTTTACTGTCAGAAATTTTGAATCTCTTTACAATCTAGAGATTAATTTTAAAGGCTAAAGCCTTTTTTAACCGCCTCATGAAGGTCAGCTAATGCGTACTGAACAAGCTATTACTGTTTTTCGAAAAGACTATACTCCTCCCGGCTTTTGGGTGGAACATGTCAACATGGGTTTTGATCTTGATTTGAAGACCACTGTTGTTGCGGCTGAATTCACTGTAAAACGCAATAGGGCTTCCCCCCAGACCTCTCTTCGCTTATTTGGTCGGGAATGCCCACTCGTGTGGATAGCTGTGAACGGACGGCGCCTGAGCAAGGCAGATTATCACATTGAAGATGAACTGCTTACTATAGAAAATATGCCTGATAGTGCTACTGTGCAGGTAGTTACTGAACTTAAACCCTCTAAAAATACTTCCATGATGGGCTTATATGCTTCACGGGGTAATTTTTTTACCCAATGTGAGGCTGAAGGCTTCAGACGTATTACCTGGTTTCCTGATCACCCCGATGTGATGGCTACTTACACGGTAATGCTACGGGCCAACCGCAAGGATTTTCCGGTACTCCTTAGCAACGGAAACTTGATCGAGGCAGGAAAACTGCCCGATGGTCGACATTATGCTAAGTGGAATGATCCTTTCAGAAAACCTTCTTATTTGTTTGCGTTGGTGGCAGGAAAACTAGCCTGTCTGGAAGAGACCATTAAGATCGGTTCTGGAGAAAAGAAACTACTCCAAGTTTATGTTGAAAAGCATGACCTCAAAAAAGCAGCGTGGGCGATGCAATGCTTAAAAAACGCTATCGGCTGGGACGAGGCACGTTTTGGTTTGGCGCTTGATCTGGAGCGATTCATGATCGTGGCTGTCAGTGACTTCAACATGGGTGCCATGGAGAATAAGGGTCTGAACATATTTAATACGAGTGCGATTTTGGCGCATCGCCATACTCAGACCGATGATGATTTTGCTCGGGTAGAGGCGGTTGTGGGTCATGAATACTTTCATAACTGGACGGGCAATCGGGTCACCTGTCGCGATTGGTTTCAACTCACCCTAAAAGAAGGTTTAACGGTTTTCAGAGATCAGGAATTTTCTGCTGATATGGCTGCAAGGGGCTTGCCTGCGCTAGCGGCTTACAGTGCTCGGGCAGTACAGAGAATCGCCAACGTGCGCAACTTGCGCAGCGTGCAGTTTGCGGAAGATGCGGGGCCTCTGGCTCATCCTATCCGTCCTGAAAGCTTCCAGGATATTTCTAATTTTTATACTGCGACGGTGTATGAAAAAGGAGCAGAAGTCATTCGTATGCAGCATACCCTCTTAGGTGAGGCAGGTTTTCGCAAAGGAATGGATTTGTATTTTCAGCGGCATGATGGCTCGGCTGTGACCTGTGATGATTTTGTGCAAGCCTTAGAAGATGGTAGTGCTGTAGATTTATCACAAATGCGGCGTTGGTATGCCCAAGCGGGCACTCCTTCGGTGAAAGCACAAACGGTTTACGATGAAAAGTTAAAAACTTTCACATTAACATTAAGCCAAAGTTGCCCGAAAATAGGAGTTGAAACCCTAGCCGATACACCAGAAAAACAGCCTTTTCATATTCCTTTCACGATAGGGTTGCTAGACTCCGATGGAAAAGATTTGCCTTTACACCTTAAGGGAGAGAAGGCTGCTGTTTCTGAAGGGCTTGCGGAAAGAGCAAGCAGCCTGATATTAGATTTTAAGGAGGCCTCCCAAACCTTCGTTTTTACTGATGTGCCAGAAGAACCTGTACCTAGCTTGCTGCGGGGATATCCTGCCCCCGTTAATCTGGAATGGGAGGCGACAGACCAGCAGCTTGCCTTTTTGCTGGCTAATGATAGTGATGCATTTAACCGTTGGGAAGCAGGCCAGCAATTGGCCATCCGTCGCTTGGTGGCGCTGACCCAGGCGGTGATGGAGAATCAGCCTTTAATGCTTGATAAGGCAGTCATCAACGCTTTTGCATCGGTCTTGGCTAATGAGGCGCTGGACGCTGCATTTAAACGAGAAGTACTTATGCTGCCCAGTGAGGCTGCAATTGGCTCAAAAATGAGCATTCTTGATCCTTCGGCGATTCGAACTGCGCGTATTTTCATGACCCAGCAAATCGCGCAATTATTGAAAGACCAGTGGGTAGAATGCTTTTGGACTCATCAGTCTTCGGAAAAATATTCTCCTGATCCTGTTTCTATGGGAAAACGGGCACTAAAGAATCTGGCTTTGGCCTATTGGCTGGAAACAGGGGATTTAGAGGCTATCAAAGCGGCAAAACGTCAATATAAAAAGGCCGATAATATGACAGATCGTTTTTTTGCACTGAATGCCCTTGTTAATCTCACACCAGAGCATTCTGTTAAAGCTTTAAATGATTTTTATAAACGCTTTGAAAAAGAAGCTTTAGTGATTGATAAATGGTTCCGCTTGCAGGCTGGCGCACGCTGGACTAATGCCAAGCTGATCCGCTCCTTATCCAAGCACAAAGCCTACACTTTAGAAAACCCCAACCGTATGCGCTCACTGCTGTTTACCTACATGCTGGCAAATGATGCTTCCTTTCATGCCCTAGATGGTTCTGGTTATGACTTATGGACAGAGTTTTTGCCTAAAGTAGATAAACTTAATCCCGAAGTAGCAGCCCGTCTTGCGCGCGCCCTGGATCGGTGGCGCAAGCTGACACCGCAGTTGCAAAGCCAGGCGCGTGCAGCGCTTGAGAGAATCAGTCGACTTTCTTTATCCAAACCTAGTTCAGAAGTGTTGAATAAAGCATTGCTGCTTTAAAGTTGGCAAAATAGGGTTTGCAGAGCTTAAAACAATAAGCCCAGATGTAGCCCCCGTAGCTCAGTGGATAGAGCGATCCCCTCCTAAGGGATAGGTCACACGTTCGATTCGTGTCGGGGGTACCAAAATCGCTGCCCTTTCTAACATATCCGTATCACCGCGGCTTGCCTTTGCCATGCCAAGATACCTTGGGCTGGGCTTCTATCACTCAGCTTGCAGAAGTGAAATGACACATCAAATTTATTGAGTGTTCTAATCCTTGGCTGATCTATTCCTTTGATTACAGCGAGAGAAAAGATAATTGAAACGAGGAGAAAAGTTTTTTAAATAGAAATGATTCGCGTTTACTGTTATTATAAAATCTCACCTTTAAATTTCTACGTTTCCTGAACTACAAGATATGCAGTTTTTATTTAAAGAAAGAAGTTCTATGTTTTACTCCTGCTCACTGCGATTTAGAGTTTCCTTACTTACTTTGTTGTCGGTGTTTAGTTTTTCTTCGATTGCACAGGAAAAAGTGCTGAATCTGTATTCAGCACGTCATTACCAAACGGACGAAGCCTTGTACGCTAACTTTACTAAAACCACTGGAATAAAAGTGAATCGCATCGAGTTAGGGGATGAACCTCTCTTGGAGCGTTTGCGAGCAGAAGGAAGTAAAAGTCCTGCCGATGTGATTTTGCTAGTGGATGCTGCACGATTATGGAAAGCCCAGACAGAGGGGTTGTTCTCGCCGGTGCAATCGAAAATTTTGACAGAGCGCATTCCTGCCGAGTTACGTGCCAGTGACAATAGCTGGTTTGGTTTTTCCAGCCGGGCTCGTGTGATTGTTTATAACAAGGCAACAATCAAGCCAGAAGATGCCGATACTTATGAAGAGCTAGCGGATCCAAAAAACAAAGGCAAAGTATGTACCCGTTCGGGCAGTCATCCTTACAATCTATCCTTGTTTGGAGGAATGCTTGAGCGTGCAGGCGAAGCGAAGACAGAAGCTTGGCTAAAAGGGCTGGTTGAAAATCAGGCCCGTAGCCCAAAAGGAGGGGATACCGATCAGATTAGAGCCGTAGCCAGTGGAGAATGCAGCATTGCGCTAACGAATAGTTATTACTGGGTGCGTTTGCTTAAATCCAGCAAGCCTGAAGATCGCGAAGTGGTATCCAAAGTGGGCGTGATTATGCCTAATCAAAGTGGTTATGGCACGCATATGAATTTATCCGGAGGAGCAGTGGCTCGCTATGCTCCTAACCGCGAGGCAGCTGTGCAGTTTTTAGAATATCTTGCCAGCGATGAAGCCCAAGGCTATTTTGCAAATGGAAATAATGAGTGGCCAGTGATCAAGGCTGCAGCTCAGCGTAATCCTGAGCTTGAGAGCCTAGGTAATTTTAAACAGGATAGACTTTCCGCTGCCGTGATTGGATCCCGTTCTGCACAAGCACAAAAGTTATTGGATAAAGTAGGCTTCAAATAAAGTCAATTGTTAGCTTTAAATGCAACGAGATGATCGGCATCCAATCGGATGCCGATGTATTCCCCGGGATGATGGTTATGATGACTGGGTACCAGAGCCAATACTTCTCGTCCGGAAGGTAATTCAAGCGTGTATAAAAAGTCAGCTCCTCGAAAGGCTTTGCGTAACACCAAAGCTTGAAGCGGAGCGGAGTCATCGTGCAGGACGTCATCAGGCCGTAGCAACACATCAAAGGGACCATCCCCTTCAGGTAAGGGGTGGTTACTGGCCAAGACTTGGGCAGGAATACTTCCCACTTCTGTAGTGACATGGGCGGTCTCAGCTTGGCCGCGTAGATAACCAGGCACAAACACCCCTTCTCC
>JAIBAO010000056.1 GCA_019695155.1 Burkholderiaceae bacterium
GTGATCGGCATGGTGGGGAAATATGTTGAACTTACCGAATCTTACAAATCTCTGACCGAAGCGCTTACCCATGCAGGCATTCATACCCGTACTAAAGTCAGCATTGAATATATTGATTCTGAACAAATCCAGACAGAAGGCACCGCAAGTTTAAAGTCTTTAGATGCCATTTTAGTACCGGGTGGGTTTGGAAAACGGGGTACCGAAGGCAAGATTGCAGCCATTGCTTATGCCAGAGAAAATAAAGTACCTTATCTAGGGATTTGCCTGGGCATGCAACTCGCTACCATCGAATTTGCGCGACATGTCGTTCATATACCAGAGGCTAACTCTACCGAGTTTGATGAGAACACCTCTTATCCCATCGTGGCGCTGATTTCTGAATGGATGGATCGTACAGGCAAAAAAGAAAAACGCACTAAAGACAGTGACCTGGGTGGAACCATGCGCCTGGGCAGCCAAAAATGTCCTGTACAGCCCGGAACCCTTGCCCATAGCATCTACGGTGATTATGTCAATGAACGGCATCGGCATCGCTTTGAAGTAAATGCTAAGTTAGTTCCCCAGCTTCAAGCAAAAGGCTATGTGATTTCTGCCCGTACCCCTACCGAGGATCTTCCTGAAATTATGGAGTACCCTGCCTCTGTACACCCCTGGTTTTTAGGAGTGCAGTTTCATCCTGAGTTCACGAGTACACCTCGGGAAGGGCACCCACTTTTTATTTCTTTTGTAAAAGCGGCACTGGCTTATCGCCAAACTATCGGTCGCGTTTGCGCACAAACGGTGAACCAATGAAACTGTGTGGATTTGAAGTAGGCTTGCACCACCGGTTTTTTTTAATCTCAGGCCCTTGCGTCATTGAATCCCGCGATCTAGCCCATCAAACCGCGGGGCAACTTAAAGAAATGACTGCTTCGCTTGGCATTCCCTTTATTTTCAAATCTAGTTACGATAAAGCCAACCGCTCCAGTGGCCATTCTTTTCGCGGTTTAGGCATGGATAAAGGCTTGGAAATCCTGGCTGATACCCGCAGTAAAATTGGAGTTCCTGTATTAACAGACGTACATGCCATTGAAGAAATTACAGCAGCGGCCGCTGTAGTAGACGTATTGCAAACCCCTGCTTTTCTGTGTCGGCAAACAGATTTTATTTACGCCTGTGCTCAAAGCGGAAAGCCTGTCAACATAAAAAAGGGACAATTTCTTGCTCCTCACGATATGAAAAATGTCGTTGAAAAAGCCCGTCAGGCAGCGCGTGAAGCGGGCTTACCCGAGGATAGCTTTATGGTATGTGAGCGGGGAGCAAGCTTTGGTTACAACAATTTGGTAAGTGATATGCGTGCGCTAGCGATTTTGCGGGAAACGGCTTGCCCTGTCGTATTTGATGCGACTCACTCCGTGCAATTGCCTGGTGGTAACGGTACCAGCAGCGGTGGTCTGCGAGAAATGGTGCCGGTTTTAGCACGCGCCGCAACAGCAGTGGGCATTGCCGGCCTGTTCATGGAAACCCATCCTGATCCAGCGAACGCAAAATCAGATGGTCCAAATGCTGTACCACTTCATCATATGCAAGCATTACTTAAAACTTTGCTAGCGCTTGATGAAGTCACAAAAAAGCAGCCTTTTTTAGAAGATGATTTTCAAACTTAGTAGCCGAGCAGACGAGATTATCTAAATTTATACTTCTCTACATTATTGAGTCCGACCTGATGCCAAAAGCCTTCATTATTATGGATGTAAACATCACCCATCCTGAGCAATACGCTGAATACAAAAAATGGTCTTCGCTGGCCATGCAGGCACATGATGTAAAAGTCCTGGTGCGAGGAGGAACTACGCATCATCTGGAAGGCCGCAAGCCCGCTCGTAGTGTGGTACTTGAGTTTCCCAGCTGGGAAGCAGCAGAAAATTTTTATGAATCGCATCAATACCGACGGGCACGCAACGCTCGGGAAAATGCGGCCATTATGAATATGTTTATTGTCCAAGGGGTTTAAAAATAATGAGTGCAATTGTTGATGTGATTGGTCGAGAAATCATGGATAGCCGCGGTAATCCCACAGTGGAATGTGATGTTTTGCTGGAAAGTGGCGTCATGGGCCGTGCTGCCGTACCCAGTGGAGCATCAACAGGCAGCCGTGAAGCCATTGAACTAAGGGATGCAGACCCTGGCCGTTTTTTGGGAAAAGGCGTTCTTAAGGCGGTGGAGCATATCAATACGGAAATCACCGAAGCCATTCTAGGCCTGGATGCGATGGAACAAGCTTATATTGATAAAACGCTTATAGAGCTGGACGCCACTGAGAACAAATCCCGCCTTGGTGCCAATGCCCTATTAGCCGTCAGCATGGCTGTGGCGCGGGCTGCTGCTGACGATGCTGGCCAGCCTTTGTATCGCTATTTTGGAGGAATGCATGCCCACTTAATGCCCGTACCGATGATGAACGTTATCAATGGCGGGGCCCATGCCAACAACACCCTGGACTTGCAAGAATTCATGATTTTGCCGGTAGGGGCACCTAGTTTTAAAGAAGCCATTCGCTGGGGAGCCGAAGTTTTTCATTCCCTAAAAAAACTCATCGCCGAGAGTGGTATGAGCACTGCCGTGGGAGATGAAGGGGGCTTTGCGCCTAATGTTGCTCATCAGGAAGCAGCCCTTAAACTGATTATGCAAGCCATTGAAAAAGCTGGCTATGAGCCTGGCACGCAAATCGCCCTTGGGCTGGATTGCGCCGCTTCCGAATTTTACAAAAATGGAAAATATCATCTGCAAGCAGAAAACTTACAACTCTCCAGCCAGGATTTTGCACATTTATTAGCCACATGGGCCGACAAATACCCCATTATCAGCATAGAAGATGGCATGGCTGAAAACGATTGGGAGGGCTGGGCTCATCTCACCCAAATGTTAGGCAAAAAAATTCAGCTGGTAGGGGATGATTTATTTGTAACCAATACAAAAATTTTTCAACAAGGTATCGAGAAAAAAATCGCCAACTCTATTTTGATTAAAATTAATCAGATTGGTACTCTCACGGAGACTTTTGCGGCCATTGAGATGGCCAAACGCGCCAGTTATACCAGTGTGATCAGTCACCGTTCAGGCGAAACTGAAGATTCTACTATCGCTGATATTGCCGTGGGTTTGAACGCGGGACAAATCAAAACAGGCTCTTTAAGTCGTAGCGATCGTATGGCTAAATATAACCAGCTATTAAGGATTGAAGAAGACTTAGGAGATGTAGCGCGCTATGCAGGCCGGGACGCTTTTTATAATCTGCGTTAAAGCAATATCTCCAATACTGCAGATACCATTTTTCGAGCTAGCCTGACAATATGCTCACCTCACGCAGATTATCCTTACTCCTGCTGGCTATTCTGATAGTCCTGCAGTGGTACGTATGGTTTGGCAAAGGCGGCTGGCTAAAAGTGTGGGAGCGCCAGGCAGAATTAGCTAAGCGGGAGGCTGAAAATCTCTCCCGTAAACAACGTAATGCAGCTATTGAAGCCGATGTGGCTGATCTAAAAAGCGCAACCGGCGCCGTTGAAGAGCGCGCCCGGCAAGAGCTAGGTATGATAAAACAAGGAGAGGTATTCGTACAGGTATTGGACGCGAGGTCTACTACTCCGTAGACTTCACACCTTTCTTTCTCCTCTTCGATTTAATTATGACAGATTAAATCCAGACTTCCCGTTAGGGCTTGGGGATGGAAACGAAGGCAGTTGCGCGGTAGTTTGGGGCGCACTGCGGAGCCTGTAACTATGGCACAGGCAACCAAGAGGGATAAAACTGACCGAAAATGCACCGCTAACACCTCTGCTGCATTGAAAGTGGGCCGAATGGGAATGGGTTAACCGCATGAAAAAGAAAGAGGATAGCGACAAACCTCTTATTCGTTTTATACTTACTAAGGTTTATAGATACTGGTTTTTAAAATGGTAAGAATGTTCTATGTAGTCTTGTTGCTCATCCTATTTTTACCATCATGCGACTTTCAACCGGTTCCATCAGAACTAAAAAATAGCGTTCCATCGCAAAAGAAACAAAATAATTCTCATGATATACAGCAGAAAGTACACAAAGGAATCATTTCTCTTACTCAACAGCCCCTGAGAGACTCAAAGTTAAGTACGAGAGAAAAATACTCTTTAGCACCAGAAGCACTCTTTGCTGGACTTTCTCTTGAAGCTGCACAAGCCATAGAGAAAAAAGCATACGCCCAGCTTCATACTCTTCTCTCAGTCAACCCCAGTATTGTCAATGCAGTTAGCCCGACAGGACTGACACTCTTAGCATGGGCCGCGTCGCAACAATCCATTGAGGGTGTAAATATACTACTGAAGCATGGAGCTAATCCCAACTATGTTGTCACCTTAAATGAGTGGCGCTTCCAAATTCTCGCACTGGCGGCAGGCGGAATGAACGATGCTCTTTTCGATCTGCTCTTGCAGGCTGGTGCAGATCCAAACAGTAAAGATAACGGTGAAGCTGCAGTCTATGCAGCCATTCACGCCCGTCGCTGGGATCGATTAGAACGTCTTCTTGACGCTGGTGCAGATCTCAATAGTGAGAGCCGTGGTGGCTCTCCACTGATTATTTACTTAGTAAAAATTAATCAATATTCACTGGTTGAAGCATTGATCAAGCGCGGGGCAAATCTTCAG
>JAIBAO010000020.1 GCA_019695155.1 Burkholderiaceae bacterium
TCAGTTGGGCGCTGTCGTATTTTTAGGGTTTTTCATGCTGCTTGCTACTTTATCCCTTGTCTATCGTCATCGCCTAACTTTTCATTCCACGGGACTGCCTGCGGCAGCCCGTGAATTCAGACGTTAGGCGGCAGAGAACGATCGTGGATGACAAGTACCACGTTGAAGAACTGCGCGCGCGGTTTAACTCGGGGGAGCGATTGAAATTCGTATTCTTCTGGGGCCATCAACCTGCCACATCGGGTGTCACTGCCTCTTGTTTCAGCCAGTGGTATGGCGCGCCGTTTGAAGTAGCTGGGGAGCGTTACCCAACTGCGGAACACTACATGATGGCGGAGAAGGCAGTACTATTTGGGGACATAAACATTCGCAGGCAGATTCTCCAGGCACCCAACCCCGGTGCCGCCAAGGCGCTCGGACGCAGGGTACTTGGCTTTGATGAGGGAACGTGGACGAAAGAGCGGTTTGCTATTGTGTGTCGTGCAAACCTAGCGAAGTTTTCTCAGAACCGAGAACTAGGCGAGTTTCTTGCCCATACTGGTAGGCGCGTTCTCGTTGAGGCCAGTCCGGTAGATCGGGTCTGGGGAATTGGGCTCGCGCAAGATGATGAACGGGCAAACAATCCTAACCTCTGGCGTGGACTCAATTTGTTGGGTTTCGCACTTATGCATGCGCGTGCCTGCCTTGCTGCCGCCTAACCCGCGCTTCGAGCCGACCGCCCACCAGCGGTGCTGGTGGGTACCCTCCGCGCTGCGCGCTCCGGCGGCGGCTCAAGCACAACGTTAGCCCTCAATGTCAGATTTTCGAGTTAGCAACGACAGCGATTTTTTCGAAATGGCTATAACCATTGAGGAGAATTCATCTCTGCCAAATTATGCTGACGCATATATAACTTTAGAGGTTCAGTCAGGTAAATTTTCTGGTCATAATGCTCTTTGGGTACAGTCTGAATCAATGGCTAGTTTTTGTCATGCACTCGTTATGCTCCACCAAACACTTAACGGGGAGGCGCTACTTGAATCAATTTCTCCTGGTAAATTGCAATTGAAAGTTTTTTCATGTAATTCTCGTGGATGCCTGGCCATCGAAGGAGTTATTGGCTCACATTTAATCGGAGAAAATCAAAAATTTTGGCACTCAGTGTCATTCGGTTTTGAGTTTGAGCAAACGCAACTGTCTGCATTGCTTCAGCTTCCTTGGGTCAAGCGCTATGTTACGTAAAAATTCAGCTTTAAGGGCTAACCCATCGGTCAAGCGGACGGCCAAAAGCTGCGCTTTTGCCTTCCCTACGCACCTGCGGTGCTCCGGCGCCGCTTACCTCAAACGTTAGCCATTAGGGATACAGCAATGCAAGAATTTCCAGATTCAAATGGCATGGCATACACGGTTACGGAAAACAGAAGTGGGCCGCCACTAAATTATGTTGGGGAAAAAATAAGAAAGAATATTGAAGCAACGCACTCCCTATACAATAATATTATGAGATTCGTGCCAAAGGATCTTCCTGTTTCACCTCATTATAAAGATACAGCACCGGCAACAATAAAATTCGACACTCTAGCAACTGACGTTCACTACGCACTTCACAATTCTATTGTTGCATTTCTTGCCTTATACAACATGCTTGGCACAGCAAAATCTGACTATGTTTCTGATATTGCGTCCAGATCAAGAGATGACTTAAAAAAATGGCTTGACTTAATTGAAAGAGAGGGTTCGGTCAATGGCGTTAATGGCTAACATGGCGCTCAAGCGGGACGCCAAAAATGCTGCGCATTTTTGCCGCCCCTTAGCTTTACTACAAGGACTTCCCCATCTGTCAAGCGATAGGACCCCATAGCCTGACAGCTTTGCTGCAGGCTATTTCTTCAATCGTCTCTTGCCACCATCCCCACCGCGATTGCTTGCACTGCGCAGACCTGTAAACAGGGAGAAGACTGCGTGTCTACAAACGGCCTGTGCGGCTTTACTGCTGCCGCCGGCTCCAGATACAAGACGCTTGCCAGGGCCCCATTCGTTAGTCGGGATCCACAGGTCCCCAAAAGTTAATCGGGCTCTCCTGGCACAGGTCTAACCTTGTCGTATCTACGAGTGTGTCTTCGCTTGCTGGGTTCGGTGTCACTTCATCGTTTAGGTTTTGGCGGGCCGCAGTTGCCCACCCTCAAGACCCAAATACCTCGGCTGTGACATGCCGTGTTTTTCATGGCTCGACTCCCCTCAGGCCTCTTTGAATGCCTGTCTGAAGTCTTGCCCCTTGCTGAGCATCGCCCATGCAATGCGCGCATTCTTGGCCGCTATCGCCACCAAGGCTTTGCCGTAACCTCGCCGCTCTTTGACCTGCAAGGCCCAGGTGCTCATTCGATCACTCTTGCCTTCAGCGGCATTGAGCACTGCCCGTGCGCCCATCACCAGCAGCTTGCGCAGGTACGGGTCGCCCACCTTCGTGATGCGCCCCAGCTGCACCTTGCCTCCCGTGCCAAACTGCCTAGGCACCAGCCCCAGCCACGCCGCAAACTGCCGCGAGTTCTTAAAGTCGTGCCCATTGCCCACCATGGCCACAAGCGCGCTGGCTGTCACCTCGCCTATGCCGTTGATCTGCATGAGCCTCTTGCTGCGGCTGTCTTGCCGGGCCATCTCTCGGATCAACACGTCGTAGCTGTCTACACGCTTGTCCAGACGGCTGAGCTCATCGAGCAGCTCATTGACCACTTGGTTGAAGTATCCGGGCAGATCTTCCAGGTGTTGGTACGCCAGCTTGCGTATCGTCTCTGCCTTCTTGGGCATCACGATGCCCACCTCCGTGAGCAGTCCGCGAATCCGATTGATGGTCGCTGTGCGCTGCGCAACGTAACCGTCTCGCGCCGTGTGTACCGCCAGTCGGCTTTGCTGCTCCTCGCTTTTGATGGGCACAAACCGCATCTTCTTGCGTTGCACCGCCTCGCAGATCGCCTCCGCATCCACCGCATCGTTCTTCTTGCGCTTGCCGCCATCCCGATACGGTGCCACCAGCTTGGGGGCCATCATCCTGGCATCGTGACCCAGCGCTCGCAGCTTGCGCGCCCAGTCGTGCGCACCACTGCAGGCCTCCATGCCAATCAAACACGGTGGCAGGCTCGCCAGCTCTTCCAACAACTTATCGCGCTTGACGCTCGGCTTTCTCAACACCACCTTGCCCGTCTCATCCACGCCATGCAGCGCAAACACGTTCTTGGCAAGATCAATTCCTAATGCAACAATACTCATGGACTTCCCCTTTCGAACAATTACAGGATGAACACACACTTCCCATCTTGGCACTTTGATGCCGTTTGCCTCACCTCGGTGTGGCTAGTTCGGGACGGGGAAGTCCCTCGTATTCGTTATAGGGCTGTCTGATTCATGCAGTTCGCGCAATACGACGTTGTAATGGTAAAGAGTTTTCTTACAGAAAAGCTTGCCGAGGCAGACGCATTCAATCGTAGGCCGCCCAGGGTGGGTGATGTAGCTACGATCATCGAGATCTATTCCAATCCGATTGGCTATGAGTTGGAGTGCAGCGACGCGGACGGAATTACGGAATGGATGGTCGCATTTGAACCTCACGAAGTGGAACTTGAACTCATCAAATGATTCTGCTTTCTGGGATACGGCCCCATAACATGTTGATCGATCGGATCAACAACGGCGGTGAACCTCTTCGCCATTCTTCGGAGCGTGGTGCGCCGTTGTCGCCCGCTCATCGCCAACGTTAGACATCTCACAACCGCCATGCAACTCGATCCCAAGTCGCTTCCAGGCATCACCAATCTGCGTCGCCGCGCTCAAGCGCTGGCAATGCTCGACGCAATCGTTTGTCCCGAATGGGACGGCCGCTACTACAGCTTCAACGCGGAGTGGGGCGAGGCTGAGGCAATGGCGTCAATGCGGAATGGCTCCGGAGACGACTGGTTCATTCTCTTTGGCCCGTTTGGGGCGGCAATCAAAGGCCTCGCCCACGAAGCCTCAATCGCCGGAGATAAGGTCTTTGCCAGCGAAGTTCAACGTCAAGTTCCACAGGCCTTCGCCTCATTTCTCTCTGAGCCAGCCTTTGGAATGGATTGGCTGAGCTACTGTTACTGGCGAGCGCCCGACGACCTGAGTTGGCAGAAGGTGGTTCATCCCGACCCAGTTCTTTCTCAGTCAGACGACGGATCTGCGGAATGCCTGGCACTGCTGTTCGAGTCGGCTGCGTCATACGAAGAGTTTGCCAAGTGGTACTACGAACTGGACCTACCGATGGTCGCGATCCAGAGCATCTACGAACACGTTCCGCTGACGGAAAGCCTTGTAAAGTCATTGAACCCCCAGGTAAGCATCGCTCAGGCGCAAGAGGCGGCCGCCGAAATCGGCTACACATGCGCACGCACAGATGCCTAACCCTTCCATCGAGTGGACGTCCAACAGCGGGCTTCGCCCACTGTCGGCCGCCCCTCATGTCAAACGTTAGGCTTCAAAAACCTCCGCTACCTCAACCTTGACACGATTGAAATCAATATGCCACTTACGAAAATTTCAGCCCCGAGACACCTCTCCTCAAACCAAGTGCAAGCGTTAGCAGCAGCAGTTCAAGATGGACTTGTAAAGACCTGCAATGTTCCGCCCAACGATCTCTTTCAACTGATATCGCGCTTCGACTCAGAGGAAATTATTCTCGACCCTCATTTCGGAGGCGTTAACCGTTCAAAAGATGCTTGCGTAATTGAGGTGGTTTTTCTGCTTGGCCGCACTGACGATCAGAAACGTGCCTTATTTCGCCATGTAGCGGAGCAAGCCGTTGGGTCTGGTTTTCGAGCAGATGACGTAATGATTGCCTTGGTAGAAAACTCACGTATGGATTGGTCTCTTGGCCTCGGAGTTGCTTATGCCGATCATCACTCAAAAGCCTAACACTGCGGTCAAGGCCGCTCCCTTTGGTCGCTGGACGCTGCGCGCTAAAGCGCCGCGCAGCGCCCCTTACCTACAACGTTGTGCCCCGCATGATTAAGACACTGCTGATTGACGAGTGGCGGTTCCTTACGTTCCGCCCCGTCAGCCCTGCCATCCACACGAACTGGCAGGCGTATCTCGCTTTCGGCCTTTTCTTCACCTGGCTCGCCGGGATGGGCCGCTATTGGGACAATCCGAAAGCTGAGCTCTGGCAGAGCTTGGGTGTGGGTTCGCTTGCCTACGTCTTCGTGCTCGCCTCGATCATCTGGCTGCTACTGGCACCGCTGCGGCCCAGGCATTGGTCGTATCGGAACGTTCTTCTGTTCATAACCCTCACGGCCCCACCTGCGGTCCTCTACGCAATCCCCGTGGAGCGGTTTGTTTCGGCTGATGCCGCTCGGGTCGCGAATGCTTGGTTCTTGGCGGTCGTGGCCACTTGGCGCGTCGCGCTTTTCTCCGTATTTCTTAAGCGCGCGGCGGGCTTCGGAATAGGCACGGTTATCGTCGCAACGCTGCTACCGCTAGCGATAATCGTCATCGCTTTGTCAGCCTTGAATCTCGAGCATGTCGTCTTTGAGATCATGAGCGGAATCAGAGAAGACCAGAGAAGCCCGAACGATGCGGCCTATAGCGTGGTGTTCCTGCTCTCGCTCCTATCCTTCACGGTCGCGCCATTTCTCGTCCTGGCCTATCTCATTCTCGTTTACCGCTCGTGGCGCGGGGCACAACAAGGGGTTAGACCTATCTAAAGCCACTGTTCTGCAAGCCCTATGGCTATTGATTCGTGGGGCAGGGGTTTTTGGTCTTGGTTGGCGTTTTAGTTTGCTGTGTTTGTTAGTTGTTCTGCTTTAGGTTATCGTTTCGGTTATTTTACAGTTGTGAGGGCAGTTGTTATGTCACCATTTATGTTGTTCCTAAATAGGAGCTTTTCTTATAAGCCTAACCAATCATTCAACGGGACGCCTTACGGCGCCCGTTAATTCGAACGTTAGAACTCGCATGGGCTGTTTGCGTCGACTCTGCCCGAATTGTGGAACTGATGCGGAGCCACCGAATGGAGGGATATTGCTTGAACCATCCAGCGTTTTCGGGTTCTGGCGTTGTACTCACTGTGGTGTGCTGCTCCAGTTTAGGCCGGTACCGTATTATTTCTGGACGTTTTTTCTGTGTCTGACAGCTACCTTTATACCTGTTCTCCTCGACGTAGCCGGACTAACTGATAGCGCGTTCGCGGTTCTTATCGCAGTGGTTCTCGCGCTGTGGTTGGTAGCCTGGCTCCCGGCCAGGCTTAGTCCTATTGAGTGCATCGATGACAAGTTTCGCTGAACATGCGCTAGAACGCCCTACAAAAGACGTTCCGTCCCCGGCGAGTCGTACCGTACATTCGCTTCGGCCGTGTGCGAGTTCTAACAAGTGCATCGAGCGGACGGCTGGCAAGCGATGCTTGCCAGTGGGCTGCGGCCTTCGCCCGCTGCTCATGCACAACGTTAGGCCTTTTGGCTTACAAACCACTCGCTTTTGGGTGAGTTTTTAGCCAATCTCGTAGCGCATTGTTCATGCGTGTTTGCCACCCTGCCCCAGTTTTCTTGAATGCACCCAACACGTCAGCATCCAACCGAATGTTCACATGTTCTTTGGGTTTAGCCAGTGCAGGTCTTCCACGTTTGGGTTTGAGCATTTCCTTGGCTGCAGTTTTGCCAAACATGCCTTCAAGCATTTCAGCAGCTGGACGCGCCTTGTCAAACCACTGTTTGGTTGCTTCAGGTGCTTCGTTGTCAAGCAGTTCAGGATTCGGTTTGCGTGGCATAGCGTGTCCTTTCTCTTTGGTTGGCGCGTCGTAGGCTGATCACGTGAATAGCGCCATCTCGTGGCGTGAACACCAACATGTGTAGGTGTTCTTCTATGAAGCCAAGCGCTTGGTAGCGCTTTTCTTTGTAGTCTTCACGTGTGTCTGCTGCGATGAGCGCACAACTCCATTCAAAATTTTCAACTAGTGCGAATGGCAAGCCTCGTTCTGCTTGGTTGCGCAGGCTTTTGGCTGAGTCATACGTAATCCGCATGAATTTATTGTACCCACATTAAATGCTTGCGTCCACAACTTCTTGTATAGTCACTTCACGAGAATTTATCGGGAGGTTTTGGCTGTGCAAACGTTGTTGTTCAAGCATCCAAGTCACTTGGTTGGGCCTAACTATTTGGTCAAGCTGACACCAACAGGCTACGCCTGTTGGTTACCTCCGCTGCGCTCCGGCTGCCCCTCTCTTACACGTTAGACAGTAACCTCAGAGACAGAGTGTGGGTTGCAAAAAATACGGCAATGCCGTATCCTCATTAGTGTGAAGACGGTTGCTGAAACCGCCATCTTCCAGCGTTATGCCAGCGAGGTCTGGTCGGAAGCCGAGCGTGTTGAGTTCATCAACTGGATCGCTGCAAACCCTGAAGCTGGCGACGTGATCTGTGGCAGCGGTGGCTGCCGAAAGGTTCGATGGGCATCCAGTGGGCAAGGTAAACGTGGCGGGGCCAGAGTGATTTACTTCAACGCAAGTACCCAAACCATTTGGCTATTGATCGCCTACAAGAAGGCCCAGTTTGACAACCTTCCCACATCCTTCTTGGTGGACTTGAAGAAAGGAGTAGAAGATGCCCTCTGAAATGGAAAAATTCCAACGTGATCTGCTTGAGTCCGTTAAGCAAATGAAACGTGGGCAAGCAGCCCGCACTACACAAGTCCAGTTAGCTGAAGCCGCCGAAGCTCGTGCAAAGATGGGCTTGTCACAGCAAGCCTTTGCATTGTTGCTGGGTGTGTCTCCACGTACTCTCCAAGATTGGGAGCAAGGCCGACGCTCTCCTACTGGCGCAGCAAAGAAATTGCTTCAGGTCGCTATCGCACACCCTGAAGTCCTTCATGAACTACGTGCATAAGTGCGCTGTGTCGCCTAACTGTTTGGTCAAGCTGATGCCAAAAGCTGCGTTTTTGGTGCCCTCCACTCGCTTTGCTCCTTGTGGCGCAGCTTAACCGCGGGCGTTGGGCACCTCTCATGCGCGTACTCATAACCGGCGCTTCTGGTTCAGGTACAACCACTCTGGGCAAAACACTTGCCCAGATATGCCACGCACAGTTCTTTGATTCGGACGACTACTTTTGGGTACCAAGCGATCCGCCATATCAAGAGCAAGTATCCCGCGAAGAGCGCCTCACCCAAATTCTCAAAGAACTGGGTGCCTGCCAAAAAGCGGTAGTTTCCGGATCAATAGTGGGCTGGGGAGAGCCCCTCGAAAGCTCATTCTCTCTGGTTGTGTTTCTGCAAGTACCAACCCACATCCGATTAGAGCGAATCAAGATTCGTGAGCTAGCGAGATTTGGAAAAATAAATCCCGCTTTTCTTAAATGGGCCGCTCAATACGACGAAGGACCATCAGAAGGAAGAAGCTTGGTCAAACACAATGCATGGCTCAATAAGCTGCATTGCCCAGTTGTCCGTTTAGTAGGCAAGCTATCGCAATCAGAGCAACTTGAGTTAATTGCGAAAGCGGTGCCTAATACTAAAGTCGAGAGGGACAGCCAACAAGCTGCACTTGTGGGTGCTCTCGCTACGCTCGGCTGCCCCTCACTTTCACGTTAGACGCCTTGAGCAGTCCGCTAGACAAGCTATGCGCCTTGGGCGTATATTGCACTCATGCTCACCGTTGTCAAAATCCTGCTGTTCCAGCGCCAATGGCCTCTTTACTGGACAGCGGAAGAAGGCGGTGCTTTCGCAGCTTACGTAGCTGAGCACCCTACCCCCGGAGATGTCGTGCCCGAATCGGTAGCATTCGCAAGGTTCCTTGGGGTCGAACAGGTTCGGGCAAGTCGGGTGGCGTTTGGGTTATCTATTTCGCCCACACTGCTGAAGGCGAGCTTGTTTTGCTCACGCTTTACGCCAAAGCAAAAACCAACGACCTCACTGGCCCCAAGTTGAAGGAGATTCGCCATGCCCTCGAAGAGTAAACCCCTCAGCAAGGCTGAGCTTGCCGCTTACAAAGCTAAACGCGATCTTGCGGCTGAGCTTTTGCAATCTGTGCGCGAAATGAAGGCTGAGCAGCTTCATGTCGTGTCTTCGCCAGTCCTCGAGGCGCGCAAGAAAGCTGGTCTGTCGCAGTCTCAGTTCGCAACGCTCCTGGGTGTCTCTCTTCGCACGTTGCAAGGCTGGGAACAAGGCCGCAAGCAGCCCAGTGGAGCTGCACATACTTTGCTGGCCATTGCCAGCACAAATCCTAAGGCTGTGCTAGCAGTTGCTGGAAAGTAGCTCTTTGGGCTGCAGCCTCCCAACCCCTCATTCAACGGGACGCCTGTAGGCGCCGTTAATTCGAACGTTAGGCGCCATGGAAAACACTTTCCTCGCAGACATCGCAGCAAACCCCTCGAATCGAGCCATCCTCGCCAGGTGGCAGCGCACGGAACTTCCCAATGCTTGGCTCGTTGCCGGCTGCTTGTTTCAGACTGTTTGGAACCTTAAGTCTGGCAGGCGCCCCGATCAAGATATCAAAGATTACGATGTCTTCTACTTCGACGCAGGCGACCTTACCAAGGCCAGTGAGGAGCAGGCCCAGCGACATGTAGACGCCCTACTCTCTGACCTAGGAATCACTGTGGAGGTTGCCAACCAAGCACGTGTCCACCTCTGGTATCCGGAGTATTTTGTTCACCCATACGACCCGCTCGCTTCGGCCGAGGACGGGATTAAGCGCTTCCTGGTGAAAGAAACCTGCGTCGCAGTCAGGCCGGGACAGTGCTATGCTCCCTACGGATGGGAGGGCCTGTACGCGGGTACGCTGACTGCCAACCCGCTTGTCCCGCATGCGAACCTTTTCCAGCGCAAAGTTGCAAGTTACCGCCAGCGGTGGCCTTGGCTCAAACTCGTAGAGGGCAAGGCCGCAAATGGCGCCTAACTCGTCATTGAACCGGACACACTGGGGCAGGTCGATTATCTCTAACCTTAGGTGTCTTTGGTTTCTTGGTTTCTTGGTTTATTTTTTCTCGTTTTTTCAAACTACAAATTGTTTTTTAGTTCAGCTGCTTTTTTTACCGGGGTTTAGTTCTCTGTTGTATCAATAGTTGGTTTAAAATTTTTCTTTTAATTTACTCAAAGTAAATTTTTAGTTTTGTGGGGGGGTTGGTAGGTGGGTTTTTCTTCGTTGTTCTATTTACATCCTAACCCCTGATTCAAGAGGAACTGCTTACGCAGCTCTTTAATTTGAATGTTAGGCAACACAATATTAGCGTACCCGGAGACTTTGATGTCCTCAACGAAACGAATCCAGTTCACCGCAAAAATCAAAGCACCTGCAAGCGTGATCTGGCACCACATCACTGATCTTGAAAGCTACCAGCAGTGGGCATCAGCATTCGCTGAGGGTTCATACTTTCAGGGCTCATGGGAACAAGGCTCGAAGATCAAATTCTTGGCACCCAGTGGCGATGGTATGGTGTCCGAGATTGCCGAGAGTCGGGCCAATGAATTCATTTCAATCCGACACCTTGGCTTCATTGCAAACGGAGTAGAAGACACCACGAGCGAAGCAATCCGCGCATGGGCGCCAGCCTACGAGAACTACACGTTATTACCCACGACAGGAGGCACGACCATGGTTGTCGACCAAGAAGTCGCCGCCGAGTGGGAGGAATACATTTCCCAAGCATGGCCAAAGGCTCTTGAAATACTCAAAGAACTCAGTGAGGCCACCCGTGTCGCCTAACTGTTTGGTCAAGCTGATGCCAAAAACTGCGTTTTTGGTGCCCTCCACTCGCTTCGCTCCTTGTGGCGTAGCTTAACCGCGGGCGTTGGGCCTTTTCTGGTCGCGCCGTTCTGGCTCATATGAGATAAGAAATCCAACAATGAAAGTAACTATTGGAAGTAGCCAGTGGAACAAAGTGTAATTGTCGGAATTATTACTTTTTGCCTTGGTGTCATTTTTGGACATCGCCTTACTCTTTGGCGCGACAAGCGAAAGGAATTTAATGAAATCGCTCAGCCAATCAGAGAAACCCTCCTGAAAGAACGCGAGATCCGATCGCCTATAGCTTCCGGCATCGGTGCCATTGATGCTGATCGTCTTGAGTTCGCCATGCCATTCTGGCGGCGATGTGGTTTCAGAAAGGCGTGGGAGAGTTATCAAAATTCCAAGAAAGAAACATACCAAGATTCGGTAGGTCAGTCGTTTTACAAAACACCTGAAAATATCGCTTTGCATATCGACAATGTTCTCCGTTATACAAAGCGTCAATAGACCTAAAATTCCGGTCAAGGCCGCTCCCTTCGGTCGCTGGACGCTGCGCTATAAAGCCGCGCAGCGCCGGTTAGCTCTACGTTAGATGCCATGCAATTAATGAGTCTTGAGCGTTGGGAAAAACTGCTCAAAGGTGAAGGGTGTCCATTCTGCACGCCACGCCCAGAAGAAAATAAGTTCTGGTCAAAAGTGTGCTCGTTCAGCGTTTTGTCTCTATATCTACACAAATCTCAGACTTACAGAGGCTATGCCTTATTGATCTTTGATCCGCGACACGCAACCAAACCCAGTGATTTAACTGTTGAGGAATGGGAGAGTTTCTGCTCTGTCCTACATGTCGCTCAGTCTGCAATTGAGAAAGTGGTTCTTCCCGCGCACATGAACGTCGCCGCTTTGGGCAACCAAATCTGCCATCTACATTGGCACATTATCCCAAGGTATCAGGATGATCCACGCTGGGGCGCTCCGATCTGGACAACCCACGAAAGTGAAATGCAAGTTGTTTCTCTACCCCAAGGGGCGCACCAAGAGTTAGTGAGAGATATTCGTGCAAAATGCATCTAACACTTCAGGTTTGTTTCTTAACTCATGATAAGAAATAAGTGCGAGCCTCCGCCGCCAGGTGCTTGCTTGACAGTAGCCCAAGGCTTAGAATGTTTCTCGTTCGAATTCAGGCAGCTACGAAGAAAGAAAAGGATGCAAAGATACAAGAAACGTTACAGAAGCTATTAGGTAGATACCCTAAAGCCTAACAAATCATTCCAGCGGACCGGCTAACGTCGGCCGCTCAATTCAACGTTGGGCATATTAATCGGGAGTAAAAGCTATGAAACACAAAGTGTTGGTTGCTGCTCTGATCGGAGTGGTTGTATTGGCCGGATGTGCCGTTCGGTCGATCTCGAATTCTGGGTATCAAGAGTCGGGAGGGTGGGGGGCTCGAAGTCGAGTTTCATCGAACCCGTTTTACAAAGGTGAGCTATCTGAATTCGATGTCATTGGCGTCGATCCGAAAACTCCCGCATCGGAAAGCGCTATCCAGGCCGCCTTGAAATCAGCAAGTGCTGTTTCCCTGCGAAAGGGAGACTCCATCCTCGTTGCGCAATCCGGTGCGTTGATCCCGGATGAGCCGATGATCACGGCGTTGAGTCGCTATTTCAATGTGACGGTTCTATCCGGGGTTCCGCCAGAGCGCAGCACGAATTCTGGGAGCGCGGAGTATTCGTCTGTGCTTAGGTTATCGGCAGCAAAGGCCGGATGCACAAAGGCAGTGGTTTATTGGGGCCTGCTCGAGTCGGGCCAACGGAATCTTGCAACCAAGACGATTTCTTGGTTTCCTATCGTGGGCAGCGTAGTTCCTGACCAAACGCAGGAAATGCGAATTCGGTTAAAGGTCGCCGTCGTAGATGTGGCGTCCGGTCAATGGACGACCTACATGCCCGCAGGGTTCGACGACTCAGCTACGAGTTCTAGCCTCGGGCGGGAATCATCTGATCAATCGCAGGTTCTTGCCCTGAAGGCCAAGTCTTACGCGGCGGCCGTCGAGGATCTTGTGAAGCGGTATGTTAAGTAGTCACATAGAAGGAGATGCCCAACAATTCCTTCAAGCGGACCCACCAAAGCTACGCTTTGGCGGTCCTCTTAAGTGAGGCGTTAGGCGTCTCATGTTGGCCTCTTACGAAATCTGTCTTGCAGACTATGAGTCTCCACTACCAGAGTTGGCACGCATCATCAAAGCAAATTACGAAGCAGGATCTTTCTCGAAGGCAGAAGAGGAGTTTCACGAGCAATCACTGCGCTCACAAGAGTGGCGTTTGTCTGGTAAGCGGGTGAGTTAAGAATCAAATTCGAGGAGTGCGAAGGCTACTATTTCTCGAAATTTTAAGCGTCAGGCTCCGAGTTCCAACAAGGGAAAGCACTTTTATTGCAAAGTTATCTCAAGCAAGGTGGCAATCCAAATGCTCAAGAAAAACCATAATTTCATAACACTGCGCGGCAGTGTAAAAGATACGCCTAACCCTGCGATCGAGAGGGACAGTCAACAAGCTGCGCTTGTTGACTGTCCCTCACTTCAACGTTTAGCGGCTTTCTCAACTAGAGTGCCATTAGAAAACATAAACCACTGACTTACATACACAACATAGGAGGTCACCATGTCTAATCTGAGCAGGGAAATAGTCGTCTATAAGGTCAGTGCCCCAGCTACGACAATACGAAGTGCGCGCAAATCATGGTTCCTCGGAACTCTTTCACAGGGGGATTACTTCTATCATTACTACAGTGACCCAACACGTGAGGGGCACTGGGTCTGGGGTTACACGCCGCATCACTATGGGAGTCTAAATGGTTTTGGTTGGATCTCGCTGGACGATCTCCACCACACCAAACAAGCCCCGCCTCACTTCGATGATAAAGTTCTCCGGCAAATCCGAACACGGCAAAGACTAATAGGCACGCACTTTACTGATTTATACACTCACCATGCACACCGTCCAACAGAAGGGTCTGGGGACGCCGAGTGGAAGGTCACAATCAAGAACGGTGTATCTGTTCCATTCTATATTAACCAGCGCAACGGTCACCCAGTGCATGGTCAGTTTCATCGAGGGAAGTCTTATTTGAGGTCAGCAGATACTCCATTAAATGCGCATGGCAAACCGACGGGTAAGTTGAAGGTACGATACCTGTTGAAGCAAAACCCTAACTTGATGGTGGCGAACTTCGATGGTGACGGATATTGGGGATTCATCCTAAAGCAAGGAGACAACTTCACAGTTGATTTCAGTTAGGCTTTGAGGATCACAGGAATTCTGTTGTCAGATACTTGATTCCCTCGGATGCCGCCGCCGAACAAACGCATGCACCCGACCGCGGATACGCAGGCTGTCATGTAAAGCAATAGAGCTGCGCGGTGGGTGATGCCTGGCGTTATGTATCCTAGCCACGACTTGATCTGACAGAAGTTGCTAAACCGCGGCAGCTAAAGAAAAAGCAGCTGGATCGGGCAGATCCAGCTGCTTTTGTAATGCCACGGTTTTGCTATCCAGTAAGGTCTGCCATGGTGTTTTGCCAAAGCAGTGCTACCACAATGGGTTCGCTCTCGATTATACAAGTCCATCCAGTGGTCTACGTCTAGCTGCAACTGCTCCAAGCTGCTATACACCTTGCGTCAGCCTAACTGCTCGGTCAAGCGGACGTCAACATTGGCCATGCCTTCGGCATTTTCGTGGCCAGTGTTAGTGCCCGACGCTCTGTCGGGCTCGGGCGTCACTTACCTTGGGTGTTAGGCTTCATGGAAGACGCCATGTCAGTTCGCCGAACGAAGACATCTCGCGTTGCGTTTCGCCTCCTCAAGCTGTCGGCGCTTTCGTCTCTTGTTTGTGCTTTGGTACCACATACTGTCCTACAATTTTCAACCGCTCGCGTCAGTTTGCGTTTCAGTCCTAGCTGTCTTCTTCGGCTTCACCGCTCCTCTCTACAACAGAGCCAGAGCGCTTGCTAAGAGCCGGAGTCAGTATCGCGCCCTCTATACAGCGGAGCGCGCAATGCATGGAGTCTTGCTCTTTTTCCTTGGCACAGTCACTGGCATGCTTTTCGTAGGCCTCTTCTTTTACTTTGGCTTCTCTCATTCGATCGCCAAGCCTTCGCCACGCGCGCTTTGGCTCCTTGTGTTCGCCGCACCGTATGCCTTTCTCCAAAGCGGCTACCAGGCGTTCATGCATGCCCTTTGGAGCGTCTGGCCAGAGTTCTTTCGCAGGGTCAGCCCCCGAGAGCTGCGAAAGCGAATCCAGCAGTGAGGCCTAATCCTTCCCGGCTCAGTTCGAACCTTAGGCAGCTCATTTACAAACAGAATAGTAAACAAACGATTGACTGGTTTTGTTTGTCATTTGATGTGCGCTTTGCTACAGTTCGGACTAGGGGTAGCGCCGTATTAGTTTGCAGTTTGCGCAGTGTTTTCAGCCCAGTCATTGCATAGTTTTTTTGGGAGCATTATTTTGATTGTAGCTATTTCACCCTGGCTAGGCCTAAGCTTTTATTCTAGCGGGATGCGCTAAAGCGCGCCCCTTTATGCCAACGTTAGGGGCTCTGCTCAATGCCTATCAACTTGCCTGATGAAATCAGCACCAATCGCCTTATCTTGCGTCAGCCTCAGTTGAGTGATGCAGCTGCTTTATTCGATGCCTATACACAGGATGCAGCCGTCGCTCGCTATATGGTTTGGGTTCCTCACAAGTCGGTCTTTGAAACCGAAGGCTTCATCGCCTATTGCTGTGAGGCTTGGTCTAACGGCAAAGCTCGCCCCTATATTATCTCATCGCAAAGCGAGCCAACTCGGCCAATTGGCATCCTGGAAGCTCGCCTCCGCGGCCATATGGTTGATCTTGGCTATGTTCTGGCCCGCGAGCACTGGGGCGCGGGGCTGATGCCTGAAGCAGTAGGTGTCCTCACTAACATGGCCTTAGCTGATCCTTTATGTCTTCGCGTGCAGGCAGTATGTGACACAGAGAACACGGCATCTGCTCGAACACTGGAAAAGGCGGGATTTACTCGTGAGGCCACGCTTCAGCGCTACATCGTGCATCCCAACATAAGCGCCGCTCCTAGGGCGTGCTTCATGTATGCACACTGCAAATAAACGTGCACCTCCCCTGCAGTCAACGTGAGTACCCAAAACTGCGCTTTAGATTCCCTCCGCTACTTTGCAGCTCCGGCGGCGCGTTACCTTCAAACCTTAGACACTTAGAAGAATCTCGTGGCCGACAAGCTTGACCAATACACCCAACAACTGACCGCTCTCATACAAGAGGCAAGTGCATGCTCTCGCCAAGATTGGGATGAAGGCTAGCTAAGCATCGACTGCAACGAGTCATATATGAATTACGCCCTCAAGAAGGAACAGGTAAAAAGCAAGGCTCAAATCAGCAGCGCACTTCGGCAAGTATACGAAGAACTTTATGTTGTTATGCGGCAGTCAGGTGACTGGTGGAGAAAAGCAATAATTCATTTCTTTCGCAAAAATCGCTCATGGTCATTCAAGGTGGGCTTCACGTATCAAGACAACTATGATATTTTCCCCACCTAACTTTGGAGTTCAGTTGAAGGCAAAGCTGGCCATGGCAAAAATTGCTGCCACCATTTCAGCCAAGTCTACTGAACGCTCCATCGTGGTGGAGGCAAAGAAGATTCTGGCGAGTCTCGGTCTTACCCATACCTGGTACTACAACTGCCCAGTCTTTGTTCTGCTTGGAAGTCGGAGTTGTATTTCTCAGTCCGGGCGCGATTACGTTCCTGCCGAAGAACCGGTCGGAGTTGAAAATTTGGTAACTATTGACCTTAGCCCTTGCGAAGGAACATTATGGGGCGATTTCGCAAGATCACTATGCGTCGAGAGTGGCCATGTAGTAGAAAAGCCATTGTCCCCGGCGTTTAGCGAGGGTATTGCCGTTGAGCATCAACTGCATCGCCTGATGGCCGAATTTGTCACGCCCGAAACTTCGTTCCATCAGCTCTGCGAGTTTGCCAACGATGCGATTGCCACAGCGGGTTACGAAAACCTTGATTTCATGGGTAACGTTGGCCATAGCATCGAAATCAGTCGAAATAACAGGCGGTATATCGAGATAGGCAATCACCAGCCACTGGGTGCGGTGACGTGCTTTACCTTCGAGCCTCACATACGCCGCAAAGGGGAACGCTGGGGCTTTAAACATGAAGACATTTACTTCTTCGATGCTTGCCGCTGCCATGCGCTATAATTTTTTTGTCAATCAGACCGCCAGGAAACTGCGCTTCTCGCTTCCTTATTGCAGCTAGCTTCGCGCTGCGGCAGCCGTTATGTCAAACGTTAGGGAATAAAGGAAAGAGTTAACCAGGGAACAAGTTGAGCGCTGCCAAGAGTCGCCAGAACAGAGTCTTAATGTTTTAGGCAATGTGCTCCGATCCTACTGCTGAGCGTACAAGCATGTGTGTGTTGCCTATAGTCAATCCCATTAATAATCGGACGTTCTGATGATTTCATCGAGGGACAGTTGGGGGTAGTGCTGGCGCCTGCGCTTCAGATTAGCCCAGAGCTTCTCGATGGGGTTCAGATCAGGCAAGTACGGCGGCAGGTACAGGATCTCACAGCCCGCCTCCTCAATCCGTTGGCGGGTTTGTGCAGTTTTTGTGAAACGTGGCGTTGTCCCTCACGATCACGCTGCCGCACAACAGACTGGGCAGCAGTTGCTGCTCAAGCCAAGTGTTGAACACCTGGGCGTTGCAGCAGCCCTCAAAGAGCATGGGAGCGATCAGTTTGCCGACGTAATAAGCCCCTAGCAAGCTGGTGTGTGGGCGCTGGTGGGCACTACACTGCCCCTGCACCTTGGATCCGCGGAAAGCGCGCCCATGGGGGTGCGGTGCGCACGGGGCGCAAAGCCGGTCTCATCCAGGTACACCAGGGGCCAGGCATCGCGCACGATGCGCTGCACGCGCCGGTGAAAGCGCTTGCGCCGCTCAGGCCCATGCCCGTGCAGCCCTTGGGCGTAGCGCAGCGTTTTCTTTACGCACTAAACCCAGCACCTGCAAATTGCGGTGCACCGTGGAGCGCTTGGTTCCAAGCTTGGCGGCCAGCTCATCGATCCTTCAGTCCGGTTGCTTGGGCACCAACTGCGCCAGCTGGTTGCGGTCAATGCACCGGCTGCTCTTGGGCACCGGCACCCCGGGCCTATGATCGCTGGGCTGGGCAAGCCACTCAAACACGGTGCTGCGCGCCACACTAAACAGGCGCGCAGCCTGAGCCTTGCTGCCGCCTTGGCCAATATAGGCTGGCACCCGTTACTTCAGATCCTGGCTGTAGGCCATCTCGCCCTCCTGTGACCTCACAAACACAATGATCTGATTATTAGATGGATTGACTCTAGCCACCTGGTACTTCAACATTGCCTACTTCGCAGGCGGAGGAAGCGTTGCTCCTTCGGTATTTTTTCAGAGCGCATTCGCCAATCCTCTGACGACTTCTATTACCCTGGACGTTTACCTTGCAGGCTTGGTGTTTTCTGTCTGGGTATTCGCGGCAGCCAAGCGAGTGGGAATAAAATGGCCAGCGCTTTATATTCTCCTGTGTTTTTTCGTTGCTCTCACTGTAGCGTTTCCTATATTTCTCGCTGTCCGCGAACGCATCTTGACCCGCGCTTAAGAATACGCAAATGCATTTATGCTTTACCATGCTAGGCGAGAAAGCCACCCAGCACCGGCCATAAAAAGCTTGTGCGTTGAATATATCTAAGGAATACGGATTTGCGAGAAGAACTTAGAAAAAAGATCATCGAAGTTTGTGATCAGAAAATTGAGAAAAAAGGCCCAGGTGTGGGGCTATCCTTTTATGCATTTTTCAAGAATAAGAACGATCAGCCTGAAGTTCTTATGGAGGCAGCCCGGTGGTGGATTGAAATTCACAAATTAGACCACTTCGAAAAAGCCAGCAAGATTAAAAACATGGTTAAATCCGGTATTTAACCCTCTGTACCGGGTTTTATGGAAAAAAAACCGCGTTGCGGTTTTGCAGAGGGTGATCTCTCTCGTTATAAATCTTATGAAGGTTAGGACGCCTGAGAGGCGATCACGCATTTCCCTTGCAAGATGACCCTTTCAGTAGAGGAGGGACGAAAAATAAAAAGATGCGTAACTCTCCGCTACAGTTGACGCTAAAGGGTAAGCACGCCTACCCTCCCTGCCCTTTCTTGTAGCAAATTAAGTCTACTACTTTACACAGGCAAGCTTATTTTTTGAGCTAAGGAACAAGAATCAAGCAGCGTTACTTGTTTGCACTTGCAGGATCACTAACTTTCTGAGTTTATAAAAACAATTTTTTAATCCCTCAACCTCAATAACCGAAGAGTAAAACCATTGTCTACTCTTTTTCTAACCGTAAACTAGCAAAAGCGGAATGGTTGTGAATGGATTCAAAATTTTCAGCATCGATCTGAATATGGCTTAGTCCCGGCAACTTACGCAGGGCAATAGCGACATCGCGTACCAAATCTTCTACAAACTTTGGGTTGTCGTAAGCACGTTCAGTTACCACTTTTTCGTCGACACGCTTGAGTAATCCATACAATTCGCTGGAAGCCTGTTTTTCTACCGCAGCAATAATGTCTTCGAGCCAAACATCATCAGTGAGCTGAGCATACACAGTTACCTGGGATCGTTGGTTGTGTGCTCCATAAGCACTCACCGTTTTGCTGCAAGGACATAAACTCGTCACAGGTATCTGTAACTGTACCCGGGTACTATTTTCTTTTAAGGTGGCTTCACTTGAAAGTAAAACCTGATAATCCATCAAACTTTTCACGCCTGAAGCTGGTGCAGTTTTTTCAATAAATAGAGGGAATTGAACTTCAAAAAAAGCCCGTGGTGCATTTAGTAAGGGGCATAGTATTTGCGCAATATTGCTAGCCTGTGCAATAGTCCAGAGCTGGGGCTGTTCTTGCAATAAGGCAACAAAGCGCGACATATGGGTACCTTTTTGCTCCGCAGGTAAATGCACGGCAAAACTAAATTCCCCTACCGTATGTTGAATACCGTGTTTTGCTTGCCAAGCCATCGGATGGCGTAAGCGCTTAATCCCTACACGCTGGATGACCAAGGCGCGTTGATCTACAGTGCCCTGTACATCAGGCAAAGAGTTATTGTCTGACAAGTCCATTGTTGCTCCAAACAAAATTTTAAAATCGACTATGCCACTAATTTATTGTTCGTAACCGTCTGTTGATGAATCACCAATTGATGAAATCGCTCACGAATAGAGGCTTCGATACCTGGTCCGTCTAGGCCCTGCAGACTGAGCAACTTGACCGGATCTCCGTGATCGATAAAAAGATCCGGTAAACCTAACTGTAAAATCTGTTTTGATATGGCATGGGCATTAAGAAACTCACCAACTGCGCTGCCTGCCCCACCCATAATACAGCCCTCTTCTACTGTTACTATCGCCTCATGCGTGGCCGCTAACTCCAAAATTAAGGATTCATCTAAAGGCTTGATAAAGCGCATATTCACTACGGTAGCACCTAAATTTTCGCCAGCCATCATACTCGGTGAAACCATGCTGCCAAAAGCCAAGATAGCAATACGGGTACCCGTTCTTTTAATCTGGGCTTTTGCCAAAGGAATTTCCTCAAGATTATCCTCAGTCAGATGGCCAAGCCCTGCCCCGCGAGGATAACGTACGGCTGCAGGCCCCGGGTAGCGATAAGCTGTGGTGAGCATACGTCGGCATTCCGGTTCATCCGAGGCAGCCATCACGACCATGTTGGGAATACAGCGTAAATAGGCAATATCGTAATTTCCTGCATGGGTTGCGCCGTCCGCACCTACCAAGCCTGCACGGTCTAAAGCAAAGGTCACATCTAAATTTTGGAGTGCGATATCATGAATTAATTGATCATATCCACGCTGCAAAAAAGTACTGTAAATAGCCACTACCGGCTTTTTACCTTCGCACGCAAGCCCGCCTGCAAAAGTCACGGCATGCTGTTCAGCGATACCAACATCAAAATACCGATTAGCAAAACGCTTTTCAAACTCAACTAGGCCGGAACCTTCTCGCATAGCAGGGGTAATAGCAATCAAGCGTTCATCGGCGGCGGCCATGTCACATAACCATTCGCCAAATACTTGTGTGTAAGTTTTTTTAGCTAAGGTAGCGGAGGGCAACACCCCTGTAACGGGATCAAATTTGCTAGGGCCATGATAAAGTACAGGATCCGCCTCAGCTAGCTTGTAGCCCTGCCCTTTTTTAGTCACAATGTGTAGAAACTGCGGGCGGCCTGACTCTTCAGAAAGTTTTTTTAAATTACCTAAAGTGGGCAGCAGAGAGTCCAAGTCATGTCCGTCAATCGGTCCCACATAGTTGAACCCAAATTCTTCAAAAATAGTGGCCGGTACCAGCATTCCTTTGGCATGACCTTCAAAGCGCTTGGCTAATTCAAATAAAGGAGGCACATGTTCTAACACCTTTTTTGCTTGAGCTTTTGCAGTCGCGTAAAACCGGCCGCTCATCAGTCTGGCTAAATAACGATTTAAAGCCCCTACCGCAGGCGAGATACTCATGTCATTATCATTAAGAATCACTGTCAAACGAATATCCTCAGTGATCCCTGCATTATTCATGGCTTCAAAAGCCATACCGCCTGTTAGCGCAGAGTCTCCAATAATGGCAACACTATGCCGGGGACTGCCCGATAACTTGCTGGCTACTGCCATGCCTAAAGCTGCAGAAATACTGGTTGAAGAATGGGCGGTGCCAAACGTATCAAATACCGACTCACTACGGCGCGGAAACCCGCTGATACCGCCTAGCTGGCGCAAGGTTTTCATGGCTTCGCGCCGGCCCGTAAGAATTTTATGGGGATAGGTTTGGTGACCTACATCCCAGATCAGTCTATCCTCGGGCGTATTAAAAACGGTATGCAGCGCAATGGTTAATTCGACAGTACCCAAATTACTGGATAAATGTCCCCCGGTCTGACTGACACTGTCCAAAACATAGCTACGCAATTCCTGTGCAAGGGTTTTGATTTGGTCACGGGATAAATGGCGCAACTGTGAAGGTTCATCAATTGCGTTTAAAAGTGGGTACATATTAAATTTTAGATATCAAATAAAATAAAAATATGAGCTTAGGCAAGGTATTCATGAATTTCGTTTCACAATCAAATCTGCCAGCTCTCCTAGTGGCCAAGCCAAGTCAGGCAAGCTCTCCAATAACTGATGCGCATCGCTGCATAATTTTTCTGCCTTTTCACGCGCTGCCTCTACACCAAGCAAGGTGACATAAGTCGCTTTATTCTGTGCAGCATCTTTGCCGGCAGTTTTACCCAAAGAGGTTGAATCTACTGTTGCATCAAGAATATCGTCTGTAATTTGAAACGCTAATCCTACTGCTTGTGCATATTCATTTAAGATCGCTATGGTTGCCACTGAAGCCCCAGCAGCAATAGCCGGTAAGCTGACACTTGCTTTTAAAAGCGCCCCGGTCTTGTGTTGATGCATCTGCTCCAAAGACTGCATAGTAAGATGTTTCCCTACGCTATCAAGATCCATCTGTTGACCGCCGCACATTCCCTTAATGCCTGCTGCGCGTGATAGAGCAACTATTGTTGCTGCTGCATGATCTGATTTTTCATGCAGCAAGGCATCAGCCAATACCTCAAAAGCAAGACTTTGTAGAGCATCTCCTACTAGCATAGCCGTAGCCTCGCCATAGGCTTTCCACACGGTCGGTTTTCCCCGTCTCATAATATCGTTATCCATGCAAGGCAGATCATCATGCACCAGAGAATACACATGAATTAACTCTAATGAAGCTGCAATGGCGTCTGCAATTACTACTGGACAATTGACTGTTTGTGCACTTGCATACACTAGTAAAGGACGTATCCGCTTTCCTCCCTCTAAAACGGCATAGCGCATAGCTTGATGTAACGTGGGAGCAGCGCGATTCAAATTAGAAAACACGTCCTGCAGAACTAATTCAATTCTTTTTTGCTGCGCTAGCATCCACAAACCAAAATCCTGGGTCTGACGCATTAAGTCTCACCACTCTCTAAGGCCGCTAACTTTAGCGGCTTAAGCTCATCTTGTTCCAAAATTTTTAACTGTTCTTGCACAGCATCCAGCTGCTTTGCACAAAAGCGCTCTAATTCCTTACCTCGTTTATATGCGATAAGTGACTCTTCGAGACTCATCTGTCCAGATTCCATTTTTGCAACCAGGGCTTCTAGCTCTACAACAGCAGCTTCGAAAGACGAAGGTAGAGAAGGTGTATTTTTTTTCATAAATTTTCCTGAATTTTCGATTTTACCGAACCTGTTCCTGTGAAAGGAATGGATAGAGGTAAAATCTAATTTCATTTCGGGGGTCTAACACCAAAAATTTATTTTCCATCTTTTCGTTTTTAGGAAATCAGCCATCATGACCGATGTCTCTACCCAGCGCCAGCTAACACAGGCGAGTAGTCAACTGCCTGTAGATCTGTATTTTGATCCTGTACAGTACGCAAAGGAGCAGACTATCATCTTCGATGGGTTACCCCGTTATATAGCTCATGAATTGGCTGTTCCTAATATTGGGGATTACTACACCTTACCGCAGGAAAGTGAAGGTCGTGTCCTCATTCGAAACGCCGATTCCATAAGTTTACTCTCCAATGTCTGTCGCCATCGTCAAGCTATCATGCTTAAAGGCCGTGGCCACACCGGCCCCTCTCCCGGCAATATTGTGTGCCCCTTGCACCGCTGGACGTATAACACCGAGGGAAAACTGCTAGGCGCACCTCATTTTGAACAGTCCCCTTGCTTAAATTTACAACGCTTTGACTTGCAACGCTGGAATGGTCTTTTATTTGAAGCTGGAAAAACCAGTATTGCAGAACAAATGACCGGACTTAAAGCTGCAGAAAGATTCAACTTTGAGGGTTATCTCTTAGATCATGTGGAAGTTCACGAATGCAACTACAACTGGAAAACTTTTATTGAAGTTTATCTAGAAGATTATCATGTAGGACCTTTTCATCCCGGTCTTGGCCAGTTTGTAAGTTGCGATGAGCTGCAATGGGAATTTGGTCAGCATTATTCGGTACAAACAGTAGGAGTAAATGAGGCCCTGGCAACGGCGGGCTCTCCGATTTATCGCCGCTGGCATGACCAATTAATGAAATACCGCACAGGCCGTTTTGAAAATCTCAGCCCTGAATATGGAGCAATCTGGCTGACTTGCTATCCATTGGTGATGCTAGAGTGGTATCCACATGTACTAACCGTTTCTACACTTCATCCTAAAGGTCCGCGGCATACAACAAACATTATTGAGTTTTTTTATCCTGAAGAAATCGTGCTCTTTGAAAGAGAATTTATTCAAGCACAGCAGGCTGCCTATATGGAAACCTGTAAAGAAGATGATGAAATTGCACAGAGAATGGATAGAGGAAGAGAGGCCCTAATGTTACGTAATACCTCTGAGGTTGGGCCATATCAAAGTCCCATGGAAGATGGTATGCAGCATTTTCATGAATGGTATCGCCACATCATGGGATTGGCTTGTGAATAAAATTGTTAGGCACATCTTCATCAGGAGGAGCTAAGTAGGTTTGTCTACCTACTTAGCACTTGTCTGGCGCAAAAAAAGTAGCCTAATTCCCCACTTACGCCGCCATGGCCTGATTTCCTGAACCTGGGATTCAGGGCGGGAGGGCTCACAACATCTTGGGTTCATGGGCAGCTTGCATTACTACTTTCACAATCAGCCACGATCACGCCGATGCCGCTTGTTGCCTACCCTAGCGCAAGGCGCATTGGTGCAGAAAAATAAAGGCCTCGTCGCGCACGCAGTAGGGAAACCTATCTTTCCTGCACTCTAATTTTTAGAAATGCAGCGGAATATACGTTTCACCACTTAGAAGAAAGTTTTACTTTTAACCTTTCTGCTTCAAAGATTTTAAAAAAGCTTTTCCTGAGCGGTGGCCAAGGATACGTCTAAGAGAGCCTGGTCTGCCAACATATTAATCCTATGAATTGTATCTCTAAAATTTTCCCATTGCTTATCGGCAGGTTTTGTTGACAGTAACTCTACCGCTAAATTCAAACATACCATCACTGCAATACGGTCGGCACTTTTTATTTTCCCTTCTGCTTGAATAGCACGCATGCGATCATCAATTAGCTTTACAGCCTCAAGTAAGGTAGGTCTTTCCTCAGCTGCACAGGCCAACTGATAATCCCGACCCATAATATTGGCCGTTAAACGCTCAGTACTGATCGCCACTTCACTCATCTCTTACTCCTGGCAGTTTATCAATCAAACTATTGACACGCTCTCGTGCCGCCGCCAAGCGACTCGTCAAAGATTGATTTTCGCTTTGCACACTGACTAATTGCCTACGTAAGGCCAAATTTTCCTGGTGCAGATCTTTAACGGCTTGTGCTAAGCGCTCGACTTTGCCCAACATGAGATGAAGTTCGTTTTGCATTTTGCAAGTTTAGGAGCTAGTGTAATAAGGATGCAAGCCCAAAGCGAAAAAGGATAGTTAGGTACTATCCTTTTTACGACTTGTGGGCAATTAATTCATGAATTTAAATCAGCGCGAGGATTATTTTGCAGACTCTGTTTTAGAAAAATCGCCAGCTTTCACCCGGATAAGCTTATTCGGATCCAGATAACGGCGCAGCGTTGTCAGAACCTCTCCCTCTGTAAGCGCTGTAATTTTAGCTTCTAGATCTGCATACCAAGCCATCGTGCGGTTACTGAACAAGTTTTGGCTTAAGCGATTGGCTAGCTCCCGGTCTTGGCTGCGGCTAGTAGCCTGATTTTGAAGCCAACTTGTCTTGGAGGCCTGCATCTCTTCACGTGTAAACCCTTCTTTTAAAACCAAAACTAACTCTTCATTAAAAGCAGTTTCTAGACGGGTCATATTTTGAGGAGCATAAATAGCCATAGCGCTCCATTGACCAACCGGATCCTGGGCGCTAGCAGCAAATTGCGAACTTGCACCATAGGAAAGCCCTTCTTTCTGGCGAAGTCGATTAGCGATCCGGCTGTTAATCGCACCTCCTCCTAACATATAGTTGCCCAATACTAGTGCAGGATAGTCTGGATTATCGTCTTTTATAGCGAGCGGGAGCGCTGCAAGAAAGATTGCCTGTGCTTTATCCGGTGTAGGAAGCTTAATATCCAAAGGTTGCAAATCCTTTTTCAAGCGCTGGGCAATACGCTGGTAATTTTTAGGCGCCTTCCACTCTCCCAACAATCGGGTCAATTGGGTTTGTACAGCTTTACTATCGAAATCTCCTACGAGAGCCATTTGACCTACTGCCCCATAAAAATCACGATGAAAAGCGCGTACATCTTCTATTTTCAAAGACTTGATTTCTGCAATAGCCTCATCAATAGTTGCTGCATAGCGCGGATGTCCTTTTGAATAAGGGCTAATATGCCTTAACAAAGCAGTTCTAGCCACGTTTGCAGGCTCATTACGTCTTTCTTCGTAAGCTGTAATCTGCTCATTTACTTCTTTTGCAAATTCTTGTGGATCGAAGGCAGGTTTACGCAATACTTCTGCCACTAAATCAAGAACGGCAGGCAGGTTAGGTCCGGTTGTGGTAATAGAAACAATCAAGTTTTCAGCGCTGCCTACCAGTCGTACTTGGGCCTTAAGCCGATCTAATTCATCTGCAATTTGCTGACGGCTACGATGGACAGTGCCTCGCATCAACATCGCGGCAGTAATGCCTCCAATTTCATCGTAACCCTGCAAATCTTTCTCATTGCCAAAATGCAGTTGTAAAGTCGCATTGACCGTCTGTCCTCTTGTTTTCTTGGAAAGCATTGCTACTTGCAAGCCACTCGGAGTGGCAAAAGTAGTAGTCCGCAGATCGATATTGGCAGCAGAAGCATCAAATACCTCTCCTGCCGCTATCCGCTGACCACCTTGATAATTTTTTACCAATGCAGCAGCATCTGGTGTCGAAGCAATTTCCGCACGATCGGGTTTAAGGGTTGGAATAAATTGACCTAAAGTGCGATTTTCTTTTTTAAAGTAATACTGTCCAGCAGCTCTCACCTGATCAACAGTAATTTTCTGAATACGGTCCCGCTGCAAAAAAAACAAGCGCCAGTCTCCCTGGGCAATAAACTCGGACAAACTTACGCCTAATTTATCTGACTCATTTAATGTCAGCTCGATATCTTTAAGTAACTGGGTTTTTGCCCTTTCCACTTCCTCTTGAGAAATAGTATCTAAGCCCTGCTCAAGTACCTTAAGCATAATCTCTCGGGCTTCATTCAGATCGGTTTCTTTAGGCAGCTGCGCCCCAAAAATGGCTAAACCCGGCTCTTTGGTCTCGCTGATAAAAGGAAAAACAAAGGCTGCTTTTTTAGTATCGACCAATGCTTTATGAAGACGACCGCTGGGAGTGTCTGCCAGTATTTGCCCAAGTACTGCAAGTGCGGAAAAATCTGTATGTACTCCAGCAGGAATTTTATAAGCGGCCATTAAAATCTGCACATCCCCCACGCGGCGCACCGTTACGCTACGTTCACCATCTTGTACAGGATCCAATGTATAAGTGGGTTTAATAGCGCGGGTAGGCTTAGGAATAGGCCCAAAGGTTTCATTAATCAATGCTAATGTTTTTTCCTCATCAATCTTACCGGCTACCAATAGCACTGCATTATCAGGTTGATAGTAATTTCTGTAAAACGCACGGAGCCGTTCAATATCTACGTTTTCCACATCACTGCGTGCACCAATGGTAGATTTTCCATAGTTATGCCATTCAAAAGCTGTAGCAACTGTACGTTGAAGCGTGATTTGCAAAGGATTATTTTCAACCCCCTCCATTTCATTGCGGACAACCGTCATTTCTCCCTTTTTTTCAACCGGATCCCACAAATCCTTTTGGTCAATATTGGCATTGACCATACGGTCGGCTTCCATATCCAAAATTAATCGTAAGTTTGCATCGTTAGCAGGAAAAGTTACAAAATAATTAGTCCGATCTAGCCACGTCGTTCCATTAAAACGAGCCCCTACCTGATTGAGTACTTGAACAATATTGGGTCGGCCGTTTTTACCGCTAAATTTTTTAGAAGGCTTAAACACCAAGTGCTCTAACAGATGAGCCATTCCCGTCTCACCGTAATTCTCATGTCGTGAGCCGACTAAATAAGTAATATTGGTAGTAATGTTTGCTTTACTAGCGTCAGGAAATAAAAGTACTCGCAGCCCGTTAGCTAATCGGTATTCGGTAATTCCTTCTACACTAGCTACTTTTGTAGGAGCAATAACGCTGGCTGGGTGGACAAGCGCGGGAATATTTGAGTCAGATTTTTTCTTAATAGGTGTGGCAGCATGACTACCTACATTTTGAAAAGTACTGAGAATTACTAGCAAAAAATATAAAACTCGGAAATTATGCATAAATTAAAGTCTCTTGGAGAAAAGTTTAACCGTACAGTCTAGAAAATTTTTATTGCGGCTTAAAGTTTCCTAGAGTGATAAAAAGAAGCCCAAGCCATAAAGTTACTCTTATCTTAGATTAGAAGAAATAAATTTTATTTAACAAACCTTCCCTCTACTAGTGATAATATTTATTACATTCTCATTAGTCTTCATTGTTCATTTTCGATATTCTAAACAAATCTTTCATAAGAAAATCTTAATAGCTATCAAGACAGTTCTTGGCAGATTGCAACTTAAGAAAGGGGAAGAATCTTGACAACGAGACAATATCTAGCAGCTTGCTTTCTTTTTGCAATATTTACCTGTGTGCCACTTACTGGTTTGGCTCAAGGAAAAGGTGAAACTGTAAAGTTCCAAGATTATCCCGGCTCTGGCAACATGTTAATTCGCATAGCTGCTTCCAAAGGCTATTGCGAAAAGTTCGGTATCAAATGCCAGCTACAAATGATTCCATCAGGTGCATTAGGGGCACAAGCTTTGCTTGCAAAAAGTATTGATGTCGGTTTTTTTCCTCCTGAAACTCAGATTCTTGCAATCAACAAGGGAGCTAATTTAAAAGCTATATTCTCAGGAGCCACTCAAAATATCTTTCTTATCGCGATAAGACAGGATTTAGAGGCGCCGAATGCTGATAAGGGTTTTCCGGCCTTTATGGCAGACTTAAAAGGTAAAAAAATTGGAGTAACCGCACGTGGAGCCGCCAGTGAAATTACTTTTTCTTTTTTGCTACAAAAAGCTGGTCTAAAAGCTGAAGATGTAAATTATTTTGCTGTTGGTGCTCCCAACACCGCCTATAGCGCATTAATTTCTAAGCAAATTGATGCCATAATTAACTTTGAACCTTCAGGCGTGTTATGTGAACTACTTAGAACCTGTAAAGTGATCTGGCGAGGTTCAACCTCCCCCCAACCCCCTGAGACCTATGCTGCTAACGGAGCTTCAAGCAATAATGTAGCCAGGCAAGAGTATCTTGACCAGAACCCACATGTGGCACAAGCCATTATTAAAGCAGTCCTGGAAGCTGAAGCTTTTATTCAAAATCCAGCTAATTTTGATGAAGCCGTAAAGATCGCTCTCTCCTATTTCAAGTTTGACCTACCTAACAGTGAAGCATTAATGATCGCCACCATGAAACAGGCCGTACCGGCCTACAAAGCGTCAATTAGTCGCCAGGCACTGAAAGCGATTGCAGAGCATTTGTATCAAACGCGGCAAATCGAAGCGCCTTTCGATACCCGATTGCTGGTCTACGAGAAAGCACCGTGAGTTTTAGTTATGGCAAGTGCAATCGCCATTCATTCTTTATCGGTTCGTTTTCAAACCGATTTTCCAGTAATAGAGAATTTTTCGCTGAATGTACCTAATGGGCAGTTTATTTCAATTGTAGGCCCTAGTGGCTGTGGAAAAACTACCCTTCTAAATTTACTGACCGGAATGTTGCCCTTCGAAGAGGGTAGTATCACTATTGCAGGAAGTTCTCCGGTTATAGGTAATCCAGATATTGCCTACATGCTGGCCCGCGATAGTTTGTTACCATGGCGCTCAGCACTGGGAAATGCTTATTACGGCATGGAACTACGTGGTGTTTCAAAGCAAGAACGAAAAGCGCGTGCACTTAATCTTCTTAAGCGCGTGGGTTTAAAAGACTTTGAAAATGCTTGGCCTAAAACATTATCCCAGGGTATGCGTCAGCGTGTCGCATTGGCACGTACGTTTGCATTAACTTCCCCTGTACTGCTAATGGATGAGCCTTTTGCTGCTCTAGATGCCCAAACAAAGTTGCAATTAGAAGACTTAACACTGGAACTATGGGAAAATGAACACCGTACGGTTTTGTTTGTTACCCATGATCTAGCTGAAGCAGTAGCGCTGTCGGATCGTATCATTGTGATGAGCAAACGCCCTGGCCGTATTATCGCCGACATTCCCATCCCTCTTCCCCGACCACGAACAGTACAGGCATTGCATAAAGACCACGATTTTCATCAGATTTATGTACGCGTCTGGGAAAAGCTGCAAGAAGGCCTGGGTGAAGATGCGGATCAAAAATAAAAGCTTGATGCTTCATGCGGCTTTCGTAGTCCTATTTACTCTACTATGGGAATTAGCCTCACATAAAAACTGGCTGGAGGCAACGTTTTTTGGAAGACCCTCAGGTATTGCTGCTTATTTATGGGATGGTTTTTTCATTAGCCGCAAACTCTGGCTTGAAACTGCTTATACAGTAGGGGGCACCTTGATTTCTTTTTTTCTTGGAGCGTTTAGCGCACTTATAGTAGGGCTTTTGTTTGTTATTTCACCTCGAATTGAACGGGCAGTAGACCCCTATTTGATAGTATTAAATGCTATGCCCCGGATCGCATTAGCTCCTCTATTTTTACTTTGGTTCGGGCTAGGTTTAAGCTCAAAAATTGCTGTCGGTTTTAGTTTAACGTTTTTCATTGTACTTTCCTCCACTGTAGTAGGTATTCGCAGTGCCAATCCAGATCACATTGCGTTATCACGCATATTAGGGGCCAGACCAGTACAAATTTTTTATAAAGTTACCCTTCCCGGAGCTATACCAGTAATTTTTTCTGGACTAAAACTGGGTCTGATTTACGCCATGTTTGGCGTTATCGGTAGTGAGATAATTGCTGCTGAGCATGGCTTAGGGCAAACTCTCTCTTATTTACAAGCGACCTTCAACATGAATGGAGTGATGGGTTTACTTTTACTACTCGCATGCCTGAGTATGCTTCTTACTCGCACCATGACCAGTCTGGAACAAACTCTGCTTAGATGGCAATAAACTTGAGAAAACTTAAAGATTTGCCTTCACTCGTGGAAAATTATTTTTCAAACTTTATCCCTCATGACTTATAAAATTTATCGACACCCAAAAGGGGTTTACAAAAAATTTTCTGGTTTCGTAAATGCACAAGAATTTCTTGAATCTATGTTTAGGATTTATGAAGATCCGGATTTTGATCGCTTTGCTTTTTCCATAAACGATTTCACGGAAATCACAAGCTTCAGCTTTGATGAAAAAGATATGCGAAACTTTACAGCTCACAGATTAGGGGCAGCGTTGACTGCCAATATTTTTGTGGCATTTATTACCACTCATACTCATCTGATTTCGGCTATTAATGACTATCGCCTTATGAGCCGCTCTGCAACACCTACCGAAATTTTCCCTAACCTTGAGCAATCCCTTCAATGGATAAAAGAGCAAACCGGTTTAGCCATTGCTATACCTGAACAACTTGACTAAGGAAGAAAAGAAAAATCTTTGGGCAAACGTAGAACACTCCACTCAGAAAATCTTTCCTCAATTTAACTATTTCTGAGTTTTAATTACTTTAAAAATTAATGTATCAAAGTTTTATTGACCATCCTGCCATGAATACACCTATTCCTCCTTTCAAAGTAGATTCAAAAAGCCTACAAACATTTGTCGATAGTCAATGGGATGAGAAAATTCTGCCAGCACTAACCGACTATATTGCAATCCCGGCTAAATCCCCTGCCTATGACGCACAATGGGCTGAAAATGCTTACCTGGAGCGTGTAGTAAAAGACGCTGCACAGTGGATTGAATCCCAAAAACTTCCTGGATTAAAACTTGAAATTATTCGTCTGGCTAACAATGGGAAAACCCGCACTCCGGTGCTTTTTTTTGAAGTACCAGCCACTAAACCCGATAGCAGCGATACGATATTGCTGTATGGGCACTTAGATAAACAACCCGAATTTTCGGGTTGGCGCAATGATCTTGGCCCGTGGACACCCAAATATCAGGAAAATAAACTTTATGGCCGGGGTGGGGCAGATGATGGTTACGCGGTTTATGCTGCCCTCACTGCCATCATGGCTCTGGACAAACAGGGCATCCCACGCCCACGCTGCGTAGGCTTGATTGAAACCTGCGAAGAATCGGGTAGTTACGATCTTTTACCCTATGTGGACGCTTTGAAAGATCGCCTGGGAAATGTTTCCTTAGTAGTTTGCCTGGACAGTGGTGCGGGCAATTACGATCAATTATGGATAACCACTTCATTACGAGGCAATATTGGTGGAGTACTCGATGTACAAATGTTGGATGAGGGGGTACACAGTGGAGATTCCAGCGGTATCGTTCCTTCCACTTTTCGTATTATGCGCCAGGTCCTTGATCGGCTAGAAGACTCTAAAACTGGCCGATTATTGCCGGAAAGCTTTTATTGTGAAGTTCCTCCTGAAAGGCTTGCACAAGCGGAGTTGACCGCTCAGATTTTGGGGGATGAAGTTTGGAAGCGCTTTCCTTGGAGTTGCGGTCAGGATGGGGGGTTCACTCTGCCGATGACTCAACAACCTGTGCAAGCGTTATTAAACCGCACCTGGCGGCCCACCTTATCTGTCACGGGGGCCGAAGGTCTACCTCCCCTCAGTAGTGCAGGTAATGTGCTGCGCCCCCGCACTGCTTTTAAACTTAGCCTGCGGCTTCCTCCCTTGGTAGATGCTTGCACTGCTATACAAACCCTTAAAAGCCTACTAGAAGATAATGCCCCTTATAACGCCAAAGTGAACTTTCGCCCCGACCAAGGTAGCGCTACAGGTTGGAATGCCCCCACAACTGCTCCGTGGCTTACCGCTGCACTTGATGAAGCTAGTCAGCAGCATTATGGAGCACCTTGCGGCTATATTGGTCAAGGCGGAACTATCCCATTAATGAATATGCTGGAAAAAGGTTTTCCCAAAGCACAATTTATGGTCTGTGGAGTATTGGGCCCTAAGTCTAATGCCCACGGCCCTAATGAATTTTTACATGTGCCTTACGGAAAACGCTTGACCGCAGCAGTAGCACAAGTCATCGGATCTTGCCCTTAAAACTGTTTACCGTAAAAAAATAGCTACTGATTAACCCAGCTTTGCACTTAGGGCGCGCAATAGAAGCGCGGACTTTGCAGGACAGTTTTGGTTTGACTGGGAAAGCCTGTAGCCATGGCTACAGGCGGCAAAGAGGAAGAAAAATGAGCGCAAATACACCGCTGACGCCCAAAGAAACACTGAAAGTTAGTCTCATGGAAATTGGGATTAAATAAGTACCCTACCTTTAGAGAGAGCAATGCAGTGTTTTTTCCTGCGCTTAAGGTTAAGGCTGCTACTCTCCTGGAGCCTGCACACTATCCCGAGTTCCCTCGGGAGTTTCGACAGGCTCAAAAAGCGCTTTCATGGAAAGACGTAAACGGCCTTTATCATCTGCCTCAATTACTTTAACTCGAACTTTTTGGCCTTCTTTAAGCACATCAGCTACGGTTTTGACACGCTCATTACTAATTTGACTGATATGCAGCAGCCCATCTTTACCTGGCAGTACCGAAACAATTGCACCAAAATCTAATAACTTCAGTACAGTACCTTCGTATACGGCGCCTACTTCCACTTCCATTGTGATCTCTTCAATACGACGCTGCGCCTCCCTGCCTTTATCCGCATCTACAGAAGCAATAGTCACCACACCATCATCAGAAATATCTATTTGGGTACCGGTTTCTTCGGTAAGCGCGCGGATAACGGCTCCACCTTTACCGATTACATCACGGATTTTTTCAGGATTAATTTTGATAGTAATCAGACGCGGGGCAAAGTCAGAAAGCTCAGTGCGACTACCTTGCATGGCTTCACTCATCTTGCTCAAAATATGCAAGCGGGCCTCGTTAGCCTGTGCCAGAGCCACCTGCATAATCTCTTTGGTAATGCCTTGAATTTTAATATCCATCTGCAAGGCAGTAATACCGGCTGCTGTACCGGCAACTTTAAAGTCCATATCACCTAGGTGGTCTTCATCCCCTAAAATATCTGTCAGTACAGCGAATTTGTTCCCTTCTTTTATTAAACCCATGGCAATACCAGCAACATGAGCCTTCATAGGCACGCCCGCATCCATTAATGCAAGACATCCGCCACATACGGAAGCCATTGAAGAAGAACCGTTAGACTCAAGAATTTCCGAAACGGCCCGAATGGAATAACTAAATTCTGATTCGGAAGGCAGCAAGGGTACTAAAGCACGTTTAGCTAAACGCCCATGCCCAACTTCCCGACGTTTTGGAGCACCGACACGACCGGTTTCCCCCGTAGCGAAGGGGGGCATATTGTAGTGGAACATGAAGCGGTCACGGAACTCGCCCTGCAGGGCATCAATCACCTGCTCATCTTGCTTGGTACCTAAAGTGGCCACCACTAAGGCTTGAGTTTCCCCACGGGTAAATAAGGCTGAACCATGCGCCCGCGGCAATACGCCTGTGCGGATATTGATAGGGCGCACCGTGCGAGTATCACGTCCATCAATACGAGGTTCACCATTTAAAATCTCATTCCGAACATGCTTTGCTTCAAGATTAAACACAATACCGCTAACCACACTGGGATCTGGAGCCGAGGTACCCGCCGCCAGCGCTTGTTCTGCCAGAAGCTGGTTAACCGTGTTATAGGTTTGTTGAATTTTTGCAGTGCGAGCTTGCTTGTCTCGGGTATTGTAAGCATCTTTAATCAATGGCAGGGCTATTGCACTAACAGCTTCAATTAAAGCTTCATTCTTAGCTGGAGCTTGCCACTCCCACTCGGGTTTTCCCCCTTCTCGAACCAGATCATGAATAGCATTAATGGCCACCTGCATTTGTTCATGGCCATACACAACAGCCCCCAGCATAATCTCTTCGGATAATTGCTGCGCTTCAGATTCCACCATAAGAACAGCTGTTTCAGTACCTGCCACAATTAAATCTAATTGACTAGCCTTTAGCTGCGTTTGTGTAGGATTCAAAAGATATTGACCATCCACATAGCCTATACGAGCTGCTCCGATGGGGCCATTAAAAGGAACCCCTGAAATTGCCAAGGCCGCGCTAGAGGCGATCATAGAGGGAATATCCGGGTCTATTTCCGGATTACTCGACAACACATGAATAACGACTTGTATTTCGTTAAAAAAGTCTTCGGGAAACAGAGGACGAAGTGGCCGGTCAATCAAACGGCTTGTTAGCACTTCTTTTTCTGACTGGCGACCTTCACGTTTAAAAAAACCTCCGGGAATCCGACCTGCAGCATAAACTTTCTCAATGTAATCCACAGTTAAGGGGAAAAAATCCTGACCCGCTTTTACTTCCTTGCGAGCAACCACAGTTGCCAGGACGACAGTATCATCCATATTGAGTAAAACAGCACCACTAGACTGACGTGCCATTTCGCCGGTTTCCATGGTGACCGTATGCTGGCCATATTGAAACACTTTTGTAACTTTATTAAACATGGAAAAATCCCTTTCTTATCCGTTGGGATTTCAGGCGCCAACGTTCGCCTCGGTTATAAAATTTTTAAATAAAATCAAAAACCCATGCTGTTGATCAAACGGAAAATAAAAAGCCTGCGAAGCAATCTTTCGCAGGCTTTGGAGTGTTCAAAGTACTAATTTATTTACGTAAGCCAAGAGTTTGAATGGTTTTCTTATAGGCCTCAACATTTTTACGCTTTAGGTACGCTAGCAAGCTACGACGTGTGTTAACCATTTTAAGCAAGCCACGACGGCTATGATGGTCTTTCATATGAGATTTAAAATGTAGCGCTAAATCATTGATGCGAGCCGTTAAAAGTGCAATCTGAACTTCAGGAGAACCTGTATCAGCTTTATTGCGGGCGAATTTAGCGATAGTTGCCTGTTTATCCGTATTTGAAATAGCCATGTCCTCATCCTTCTAAGATTATGCAGCGCTAGCACTGCGACAAGCGGTCAGCGTCGAGGAACCCTGCCGTGATTTTTAGTTTCGGTTTAAATTAGTTCGATTATTAAATTAATCAACTAAACAGTCTAAATTTTAAACCACTTTCCATATTACAAAAATATGAAATACATATTTTTAGATATTTCACACTCTGCAATACTACAGTGTACTAGATTTTTTTATTCTGAACATCTAAAGCTTTGTTTTGACCGTATCTCGGAGTAGCAAATATAGGGAAGGCAAGTCAAACCAAAAAGATTAGCTGAGTGCAAAAATTCAGAAATAATTGAGGAATTTCAATGATCATATTCAAAAACTCTGCTCTTAAGTTACTGCTAACAGATTGCAGTAATCCCAGTTCTTCTGGATACGCTGCTAGGTGCTTTACTGCGGTATGCATGATGCTTTTCTCAGGAATGCTAGGGACGAGCGCTCTAGCCGCTGATCTTAGTATTGACAGGAGAGCTACTATTGAAAGATTACGCTCCCCCGCCTGGTTAGAACGACAGGGAAAGCGTACTCCTTTATCAGCGGGAAGCCTTGTTGAGCTTGAAGACAAAATCTTAACCGGGACTAATGCACGTCTTTTGTTACGTTTGCCTGAAGGTAGCGCTGTTGTACTTGGAGAAAATAGCCGCTTTGTCATTGAACGTTTGTCTCTACAAAAAAAGCAAGAAACTAATTTTTTTGCTTCAACCATGCAGTTATTATCAGGGACATTGCGTTACGTCACTGCAACTGCAGAAAAACTCAATGCTAAAAATCGTGACGTACAAATTCGAACTGTCACAGCCACTATTGGGATACGAGGCACTGTATTATGGGCGCAGGCTACCCCCGAAAAAGAACTGGTTTGCCTGTTTAATGGAAAAATTGATATTGCCAGACCTAGCGAACCGCTGGCAGTGTTAAGCGAGCCCAATGCTTTTTGGATTGCACCAAGCGGTAAACCAGCCTTACCGCTTGGCATTGCTAATGCAGAGCAACTGACAAGTTTTGCTAATCAGATTTCTATGCCCGAAGGCAGCGGATTCAGTCATAGCGAGGGGAAATGGACAGTGGTAGCGGGGTCTTTTAGCTTGCGTGATCCGGCCAAATTTTTACTGGAGAACCTACAAGAGCGTGGTTATCCTGCACAAATTGAAATATTGCCTGCAACCCCTAAAAAACGTTTGAATTTTAAAGTGATTATTCCCGGTTTTGATTCCCAAGAAGACGCTTTAGCTATAAGCAAAAAAATCGCGCATCTAACAGGTCGGCGTTTACGCATTGAAACTAAGGCTAACTAAGGCCTGTTCACCCGGAATCTCAGTGTAAAAGCTACCTTATTTTACAATCCAAAGTTATTCAGAAGTTACAGAAGGCCTCCCTAGGTTCAAATAAGACATGGCTTGGGATAAAACACCATCAAAAACTACTTTACCGGCAAGCAATACCATAGCCCGCTCTGCCACGCCTTGAACAAAATGGGTATTTTGCTCAGCTAATATTAAGCTTAATCCAGCAGCTTTCATTTCTATTACGGCTGCCTTCATACGTTCTACGACTAAAGGAGCCACCCCTTCTGAAGGTTCATCAAGAAGCAGAATTTTTGGATTAAGCAACAAAGTACGGGCTACAGTCAACATTTGCTGCTCCCCTCCCGAAAGCTGAGCTGCTTTACGTTTAAGCAAAGGCACAAGAGAAGGAAAGAGAGTTAATACCCGCTCTATTGACCAGATCTGTGCAACCGTTAGACCAGTATTTTTCGGAGGTCTGGCCACTTTTAAGTTTTCAAGTACTGTCAGATTTGTAAAAATGCGCCGATCTTCTGGCACCCATCCTATGCCGCGTCGACACAAAGCATCGGTACTCAATTTACGAACATCGGTTCCGTCAAATATAAATTGCTCACTGTTTTGAGTAAGCAAATGCATGAGTGCTTTAAGTAAAGTAGATTTACCTGCACCGTTATGCCCCATGAGTGCGATAATCTCACCAGACTTAACAGAAAACGAAATATTAAAAAGCGCCTGGGCATGACTATACCAGGCATTCAGATTACGTACGGACAATAATAATTCACTCACTAGCTTGCATTCCAGGTTGAGAACACTTAAGGGATGCTCATCGTGACAGGCTCACTACCCAGATAGGCTCTGATAACGAGGGGGTCATACTGTACTTCTTTAGGCGGTCCATTAGCGATAATCTTCCCGCGGTCAAGAACTATAATCCGATCAGCATAGCTAAATACCGTGTCCATACTGTGTTCTGTAAAAAGTACTGCTGCGTGATGTTTGCAGGCAATCTCTCTTGCCATTTTTATTAAAGTATGGCGCTGTTCTTCTCCTACCCCCGCTGCAGGTTCATCCAAAAGCAATAATTTCGGTTCACAAGCCAGTGCCAAAGCAAAATCTAAACGTTTCATGTCTGCATAAGCCAAGGTTTGAGCAGAACAATCTGCTAGGGTTTTTAGACCGGTCAGCTCTAGCAGACTTGAGACACTAGCATGAGGATTGAGCTGCTTAGCAGGATGAAGCCGACGATAAGCATATAAGGCTACTTCTAAGTTCTCTTGAACGGTCATGCTAGAAAATACTTGTACTACTTGAAAAGTTCGACCCATCCCTAATGCTGCACGCTTTTCAATGGAAAGACGAGTAATGTCTCGTCCATTAAAGATGACTTTTCCACTCTGAGCAAAAAGCTGTCCATTAATCACATTAAATAGAGTCGATTTACCTGCACCATTGGGACCAATTAAAGCCACTATTTCACCGGCATTGAGCTCTAAATCTACACTCTTAAGGGCCTGAACACCCCCGAATGTCATTTTTACCCCCATGACTTTTAGTAAAACGCTCATGAACGCTTACCCTGTTTTTCTAACCAGTGAGATAAGCCCCTAGGAAAAACTATGACCAATAATAAGACAATCACTCCCAAGGTGGCACGCCAATATTCAACATTACGCAGCAACCAATCCGATAAAAACACATAAACAATGGCTCCTGTCACAGCGCCAGTCATCGTGTGTATTCCACCTAAAAGCACCATCGTCAAACCTTCTACTGATTTCGGAATGGCCAAAACATCAGGAGATATAGAACCTTTGGCAAAGGTAAACAAAACTCCAGCTATTGCCGCTCCTACTCCAGCAATGAAATAGGCTGTCCATTCAAGTTGAGCGGGCTTTAATCCTAAAGCCAGAGCACGCATGCGACTATCACGCACTGCTCGCAAAGCATAACCAAAACGGGAAAATACCAGTCTATAGAAGATACTGAGCATGGATACTGTTAATCCTAAAACCAGCCAGGCAAAAATAGCCTTGTCAGAAAACATTCCTTCTAGCCATAAACCGAAAAGTCCATTACTCCCGCCTGTTACTTCATCCCATTGAAACACAATTGACCAAACAATCTGGGCAAAAGCCAAAGTAAACATAGCCCGATACACTCCTGCCATGCGCAGCGTCATCGCACCACACACTGCTGCAGCAATCGCTGCACTTAAAACCCCGAAAAAAGCCGAAAGTAAGGCTCCTGCTCCCCCTTTAAGGGCCACTGCACACGCATAAGCTCCCACCCCAAAATACGCGGCATGTCCAAAACTTACGTAACCTGCGGGACCCAACAGCCACGCAAGACTTGCCGCAAATAAAACAGCAATCAAGATGTCAGTAACAAGGACTGTTAAGTAGGGTTGCTGTGTTTCAAAGACAGGAATAATTGCAAAAATCGATAAAATACTTGCCAACAACAAGAAGAGAAACGTACCCAGGGGACGTAACACAGGTAATTCAATATTATTTTTGTGATCTGTCAGCACTTTTCCAAATAAACCATGTGGCTTAAAAAAAAGCACTAACGCCATGACGAGAAATTCGGCCACCAAGGTGAATTTACTCATATTCCACACAGTACCCGCTATCGAAACCTCACCCAGTGAAATACAAAGAGCTTTAGTTAAACCCACCAGTATCGCAGCAATTAAAGCCCCTCCCACAGAGCCTAAGCCTCCAATCACTACCACCACAAAGGCATCCCCTATTACTCCTAATGCCAAGCCAATAGTGGCGGGTTCTCGGGGCATTTGTAGAGCCCCTCCTAGACCTGCTAATCCACAACCCAGGGCAAATACACTGGTAAACAAAAGCTTTTGCCGAATACCTAAAGCTGCGGCCATCGTACGATCCTCTGTAGCGGCCCGCAAAATGAGGCCAAAACGGGTTTTATTTACTAGTAAATCTAAAGCCAACCAGACAACAGGAGCGATTCCTATCAAAAATAATTCATAGGCAGGAATTAGGCGATTTCCAAAAGCCAGGGCTTTTTCAAGTCCGGGCGCGCGGGGTCCTAGCAGATCGTCCGGACCCCACACCCACAGCACAGCATCCTGCAGTACGAGTACAAGCGCAAAGGTAGCTAGTAATTGAAACAATTCAGGCGCATCGTAAATAGGGCGCAGCACTAGAGATTCAATGAGTACACCTAATAGGGCACACCCAACGCTTGCAAGAACAATCGCAGCCCAAAAAGCAAAGGGTCCCACAACAGGATATAGCACTTGCTGTATCCAAATGGCCATATATAACCCGACCATGAACAATGCACCATGTGCAAAATTCACAATACGCGTTACACCAAAAATCAACGATAGCCCCGCTGCAATAAGAAACAAAGCACTAGATGAAGCCAGTCCATTAATAAGTTGAACAAAAATGGCAGAAGCTTCCAAGGCAATCCCGGGGAAAGAAGAAAATTAAAAACTGAAATTATGGACAAGCGCTCACTGGAACACGCGGGGCTACTGCGCACATCAATTCATAGCCAATCGTGCCCGTAGCATGAGCCACTTCATCAATGGGTAACTGTTCACCCCAAAGTTGAACTGCTGCACCAATCTGGGCTTGTTCGACAGGGCTCAAATCCACAGTAATCATATCCATGGAGACGCGGCCTACTATGCGGGTTTTAACGCCATTGACTAAGATGGGTGTACCGTCAGGTGCATTCCGCGGATAACCGTCGGCGTAACCGCAAGCAACTACCCCTATTCGCATGCTTTGTTCTGCCTTAAAGCGGCTGCCGTATCCTACCGTATCTCCTGGCTTTAAAACCTGCACACCTATAACTTCAGAGTTTAATGACATACCTGCCTGAAGCCTGCATTGTTTAGCCGAACGATAGGCAAACGGAGAGCTCCCATAAAGCATGATACCGGGCCTTACCGCATCTGCAATACAATTTGGCGCCGATAACAAAGCAGCAGAATTACATAAGGATTTTTTTTCAGAAAAACCTTCGATGGCGGCCAAGAAACGGGCCCTTTGAGTGTTTACAACCTCGGGCAGATCAGCATCGGAAAAATGCGTCATAAAAGTAATATCGCCTACCCAAGGTATCTGGCGCAAGGCCTGGTAGGCTGATGCAAAAGACTCTGGAGTAAAACCCAGACGATTCATACCGGTATTCATCTTTAAATACACTGGTACAGGTATCTGTAAAGAATACTTTGCAAGCATCTGCAGCTGTTCGGCGCAATGCACGGTCATTGATAAGCCATAACGATTCACAAGCGCCAAATCTGCTGGTTCAAAAATACCTTCTAGTAGCAAAATAGGCTTGAGCCATCCGGCTTCTCGTGCTCGCACTGCTTCGTTTAGATCTAACAAAGCTAAACCATCAGCAGCAGCAAAAGCCAGAACAGCCCGCTCTATCCCATGCCCATAAGCATTCGCCTTAATAACTGCCCAAACAAAAGCATTATCGGCATGTTGCCGGGCAACTTGTAAATTATGGGCTAAGGACTGTAGATGAATCTGAGCAATAATTGGACGAGGCATAAGTGCGTGAGCCAGTTATTGCATAGGTTCTTTTAAAAAGGAAGGAATAGGAAGTGCATAGGTTTCAATACCTTCTTCTCGCAAGGCCTCACGCTCCTGGTCCGTAGCTTGCCCACGAATACTGCGCTCGGGTGCCTCACCATAGTGAATTTTACGCGCTTCTTCAGCGAACTGCTTTCCCACATCCTCCGTTTTGGCAATAAAACTGCGCATCATTTCCAACATCTGTGCAGCAGAGGCATTAAAAGCCTGTTCATTGCCTGGATGAACACCTGACGACTCAACAATCGCAGAACTTTTGTGAGTAGCACCCGAAAGATTAAGACGCGGAGCAGAAAGCTGACGCGAAATAACATTGCTTTCACAAAATGGACAGACCACTAGCCCTTTATTTTGTTGTTCCTCAAACGCTTCATGAGAGGCGAACCAACCTTCAAATAAATGACCATGCTCACAAGCTAAGTTAAATACTTTCATGAATATAAGTGTACTTGCTAACTAAATTAACACGGCAGAATTTTCTTATTAAATGTCACGTTTTTTAGGTAATACCGCGGTCTGTTCGCTCTACTTTTACCAAATACTTTGCGAGTCAAAAAAGTCCGTTACAAAGCACCCACCACCACTAAGCTGGGCACCGTTCACCCTGGTAAAAACAGGGTGAAAAGGTCTTAAAGTTTTTTCAACGCCAAATAAATAAAAATAAATTGAGGCAATCTTTACTTACCCTTAATATTTTTGGTTTTTTGAAGAGTTATAGGTTGAAAAAGCTTATTTTCAAGGGTAAAGACTATAATTTCAAAAAATTAAACTTAAGAACAAAAAGACATTATTTTTACCTTTTCACCAAAAAAATTTAAACAACTTTTCTGATCTTTAGCTGCAATTTTCCGCAATACCTCATCTGAAAATCTGTTAATACGTTCAAAAATTTTTAAAGATAAGGAAAACCTGCATTGGGACTTATGAGATCATTTTACAAAATTTTTTTAGGTTTAATGTTGGCTACACAGCTAAGCCTTATTCATGCACAGGATGTACCAAAATGGGAAGCTGGAATAGGGATGTCAACCCTACACCTGCCCGATTATAGGGGCTCGAACGAAACGCACTCTTATGTGCTACCCATTCCTTATTTTGTTTACCGAGGCGATAAAATCAAAGTAGACCGGCAAGGAATCCGTGGTGAGTTATTCAATACTGATTTCATTCAACTAGACATTAGTGCAGGCGCATCGGTACCGGTCAATAGCGATAAAAATCTTGCACGGGCTGGGATGCCCAATCTGGATGGCACAGCGGAACTCGGTCCTTCTTTAGAAATCACCTTGGCAAGATCGCGTGATCGACGTACTAAACTGGATTTGCGAATCCCCGTAAGGATGGCTTTTACTTTAGGTCCGGAAAAATTTGGGCAAAATATAGGGCTTGTTGCTACACCTCATCTAAATTTAGATGTTAAAGACATCGCTGGAATGTCGGGTTGGAATCTAGGTGTATTAGGCGGACTATCCTATGGATCTGCTCGTAATCACGGCTACTTTTATAATATTGCCCGAGAATATGCAAGCGCAAGTCGGCCCGCCTACACTGCTAGAGGGGGATATGGGGGCAATCAGCTCATTTTGGCCTTAAGCAAACGTTTTAATCAATATTGGCTCGGGGCCTTTCTCCGTGCAGATTCCCTTAAAGGTGCAGTCTTCGAAAATAGCCCTCTCATTAAAACTAAAAAATATGTTACTGCTGGAATTGGCTTTTCCTGGATTTTCAAACAATCCGAGCAAAGCGTTCAAATAGATGACTGATACTCTTTTGGCTATGCCGCAAACGCTCTTATGAAAAGATAAGCAGTGCGTATAGGGATACCAGGTTAAAACAACTTTCAATAATAGCTTCGTCCAAAATTAATTCATGCAGCGACTAAAAACCGTCTTAACAAGAATTGGATTTTATTTTTCTCTGTTATTTTTGGGCACAATGATGCTGGGCGCTTGCACTGTAGCAGCTTTGCTAAATCGTTTTTTACCCACTCGCATTGCTACAGCTTTCGGGCAATGGTTGATTCATGTCGTTTTTCGTATTTTTCTAGATTTTTTACAGGGCATTAAACTTGTGCAACTGGACTTATCAGCTCTGGATGTTTTGCAAAACGAAAACCATTTAATTATTGCCCCCAATCACCCTAGTATGCTGGATGTACTACTGATTGTCTCCCGAATCAATAATATCAGCTGCATCATGAAAGCACAGCTTTTGGATAATATTTTTTTAGGCGCAGGTGCCCGCATGGCCCGGTATGTACGTAATGACAGCATTAACGGCATGATACGCCAAGCCACCTATCATCTGAAGCAAGGAGGAAAATTACTTATTTTCCCGGAAGGAACGAGAACCGTTACCTGCCCCGTTAACACTCTGAAAGCAGGAATTGGCCTAATCGCACGGCGGGCAGACACTCCGATTCAAACTGTTCTTTTACAAAGCAACTCTCCTTATTTAAGCAAGGGTTGGCCTTTGTTTAAATGCCCTACCTTCCCCTTAATCTACAAAGCCCGTTTAGGAAAGCGCTTTGAACCCCAGGAAAATGCTAATGCTTTAGTCAATGAAATGCAGAACTACTTTCTGACTGTGCTGCCCCATTTTCCTGCTGAAGATCAACAAATAAACTCACCCGATATTGCTAAAAACAGCACATCATTACGCCCCTAGACGATTCAAAGCGTATAGCTTATGTTTTATTCTTTCCTTGTATGCCCAGCACATCAAAAACTCACCTTATCCTCATACCTGCCTACAACCCCGGTTTTAAAGTTTATGAAACCGTTAAAAGCGCGCGAAATTATTGGGAACCTGTTTGGGTCATAGTGGATGGTAGTACAGATGGCACTACAGAAGAGTTACAGCAATTAGCCTCTTCTGACCCGGGCCTTCAAGTGTTTGTACTGCCAAAAAATCGGGGAAAAGGTGCTGCCGTTTTGTACGGCTTAGAACGGGCACAAGCTCAAGGATTTACTCATGCCCTTACGATGGATAGCGATGGGCAGCACCCAGCCCTCTTGATCCAGAAGTTTATGGAATCTTCGATGAAAAACCCTGAAGCAATGATTTTGGGATTGCCCGTCTTTGATGCGACTGCACCCAGTTTACGGGTAAAAGGGCGCCGCATTTCCAATGCTTGGACTCATCTGGAAACCCTTTGGGGAGGTATCGGTGATTCCCTGTTTGGTTTTCGTGTTTATCCTATTAAAAGCCTAGTCACTGTCATGCAAAAACAGTACTGGATGCGCCGCTTCGATTTTGATGTGGAAGCAGCGGTTCGCTTATCTTGGAAAGGGATTAAATCCATTAATATCAATGCGCCAGTACGCTATTTTTCTGTAGAAGAAGGAGGAGTCTCGCACTTTAATTATTGGCGTGACAATGTTTTATTAAGCTGGATGCATCTACGCTTATTAGTGGGTTTTATTTTTCGCTTACCGTTACTGATCTGGCGTAAATTTATTAACTAAGTCAGCCTTTAGCTTTTAATTTTAATTTTTCAAGGAAGCATTCATGACTTCTAAACCCCCCTCCCCTTCTTCTGACGAGCTGGTTCGTGTACCACATGCCCCCCTAACCGCGTATTACGCAAAAGAAGAAGACCGCAGTGAATTTTTACGTGAAATTTTCGATAAAACAGCAATTGACTATGACCGGATTGAAAAAGCCATGGCTTTTGGATCAGGCTCCTGGTATCGCCGAGAAGCCTTAGTTAGGGCAGGATTAACTAAAGGAATGACCGTAGCAGACGTGGGCATTGGGACAGGGCTGGTAGCACGCCAAGCTTCTATTATCATCGGTGATGCAACACTTATTACCGGGATTGACCCCAGCGCAGGCATGATGAATGCAGGCCACTTACCTGCAGGCATTAGCTTATTAAACGGTAAAGCAGAGTCTATCCCTCTGCCTGATGAGAGTGTGGATTTCATCAGTATGGGCTACGCGCTACGGCACATCAGCGATCTTTCGGTAGCCTTTAAAGAATTTACAAGAGTGCTTAAACCAGGAGGTCGATTTTGCATACTGGAAATTACCAAACCTCAGACGCCTCTAGGTACCTGGATTCTTAAAACTTATATGCGAACTGTCGTTCCCATAATTGCTTGGGCAATTGCTAAAGAGCCCGCTACTCGGACCATGTGGCGATACTATTGGGATACCATTGAAGCATGCGCTCCTCCATCCCGTGTCTTAGCTACTCTGCGCGCAGCAGGCTTGGTTGAAGTAAAACGCCATGTAGAGTTAGGGATTTTTTCGGAATATCAGGGACTTAAGCCTTTTAATGCTTCAAATATGTAATTTTATTGCAGCGGAAAAGTACGGCTTATTTCAGATCATTCCTCCATTGATAGAAATAATCTGCCCAGAAATATAAGCAGCTTGTTTGCTTGCCAAAAAACCTACTAGGTCCGCTACTTCTGTACTTGTGCCTGCTCGTTTCATGGGCACAAGCTGCTTAATTATTTCTTCTGTGAATATTCCTTCAGTCATGGGTGATGCAATAATCCCAGGAGCTACCACATTAACGGTTACGCCTCGACTGGCCACTTCTAGTGCCAAAGATTTACTAGCTCCATGCAGCGCAGCTTTAGCGGCTGCGTAGTTAACCTGCCCTCGATTTCCCGCCAGCGCAGCTACAGAAGAAATATTAATGATGCGGCCGAACCGGGTACGCAACATTGGCAGCATTAATGGCTGAGTCACATTAAAAAAACCATTCAAAGAGACATCAAGAACACTTTTCCATTGCTGCAAACTCATCCCTGCAAATACAGCATCGTCATTACTTCCTGCATTATTCACTATTACTTGTACTGGGCTGTCTGCCAGCACCGTTTCCAATGCAGCTGTACAAGCCAGCGAGTCTCTAACATCAAATGCGATAGCTTCAGCGCTACCACCTTGCAGTGTGATCTCTTCAACAATTTTTTGTGCGTTTTGAAGCGATTGATGGGTATGAACGAGCACATGGTAAGCATCTTTCGCTAGGCGAAGGCAAATTGCCTGCCCAATAGCTCCAGTTCCTCCCGTTACCAATGCTTTTATTTTCTTTTCTTGCATGCCATTTATAAGCCGATAAAAAGTAAGAAAATTTAAGAAATCAGCACCGAAACTGTACCTTCAAGTAATTTTTTCTGCTTGCTCTGAATGCTAAAAGCATACAGCAAACTTTGCTCATCTCCCGCTATTCGTTGTGCGTAAATTTCTAGAACTTCATCAATATCATCTAAACGATCAACGCAACAAGTCAGATTGCGTACACTGACAAGACGACCTGCAGGTAAACGTTCCACTGCAGTTATATCCTTGTTTTTAAAAAGAAGACCTCCATGTAGCGCCATGGCCTGTGCAGCATACTCCACTCCAACTAGAACCGATAAGCTATCCTCAGCGCGTAAGGGATTTTGCAGATCACGGTGACTACTCGCAATACACTCTATTTGCTTCTCATCCCAGTGCTTTACTTCATCCAACAAGCACATTTTTCCTGCATGGGGAATAAGAGATGCAATTTGCTGATGCGTCAATAAGCTAGATTTATTCAATTGGATTAAGCTCTACATTTAGACTAAAGGGGTTCAAATACTCTAACACTGCTACCCCCCTTTTTTTATTAGCCAACAGTTTTAGCAAAGGCAAACTGCGTGCAGCAGGAATACCCAATCTAACTTTATCAAGCTCTAGAGTATCCATAGAAGTAGCTGGTTTATTAATCATGGATATATCAAGCTTTGCTTGACTGCTGGATGATACCTGCGCTGCTAATAACAAAGCCACTGACATACTTTCTAATAAGGGTCTTTTATCATGAAGTGGTTGTGGATAGGGAGTCTCATAGGCAATCAATAGTACAGGGGTCTGATTGAAAAGACACTGACTAGCTGCTTCAAGTAAACCAGCAGAAAAACTGGCATCAAAGGCACAGATACTCGTGGAAGAAGCCCTTGCTTGTAGGGCAATCCCCCAATAACCGGAAGGAGCGTTATGGACCGAATTGGTAAATCGAGTGGGTGAAATAAGTCGCTCGGTCATGGCCAGGGTTTCACAAATAGGATGACAGTTATCTCCATCGGCACAGGAAGAAGTAAATACTGTACTGATGCTTTGAACAGACAGATGCGTCTGTGTTAAAGCGTCACAGCCAGCGGCAATCGCTAGTTTTACTGGCAGTCCAATCCTCCTTCGCTCCGAAGGTGTTAGCAGCTCTGGTGTTGGAATTACAGTGGCTTGCAGTTTCCACATTCTCTCATCTTGCAAACAAGGCTTAGCCGCAGCCCATCCCCCAAGACCCGGCCCACATATACCAACTGCTTCTACAAAGACACTTGGCAATTTCATTTTTGCTCATCCCATACACCCTGCATTTTTGAAAAAATTAAACTGCAGTTGGAACCGCCAAATCCAAAAGAATTACTCATTGCACATTTAAGTGACTTGGATTGATTATGAAGCAGATAATAACTCTGCAAAACAGGGTCACGCTCAAGGGTGTTTAAGCCCCCCGGAATCAGATCGTTTTGCAGACAAAGTGCCGTAATAATGGCTTCAATACTGCCAGCTGCGCCTAACGTGTGTCCAGTAGCCCCTTTGGTCGAACTACAAGGTATAGTGTTACCAAATAAAGCCACCACAGCCTGATCTTCGGAAGCATCATTGCTGAGCGTTCCTGTACCATGTAAGTTTATGTAATCAATGCGCTCTGTGCTTAACTTTGCCCTATCAAGCGCCTGTTGCATAGCAAGTTGTGCACCTTTTCCCTGAGGATGGGGTGAAGACATATGATAGGCATCGCTAGACTCACCAACACTTAGCAAAAAAATCTCTTCTTCCTCAATATTTTGTTCGGCCTTGGTAAGCAACACAAAACCTGCGGCTTCTGCAACAGAAATACCATTACGATTCAGTCCAAAAGGCTGACAGGGTTTGCTTGAAGTCAGCTCCAGCGAAGCAAAACCATATAGTGTTGTCAGACATAGAGAATCCACACCTCCAACAATTGCTGCATCAATCAAACCACAGGCTATATAACGTTGGGCTACTCCAAAAACTTTGGCACCAGAAGAACAGGCTGAAGAGACAGACAGTGCGGGTCCTTGCAAGTCAAGATAGCTGCGCACAAAATCTGATACAGAAAAAGTGTTTTGGGTATAAGGGTATAAAAAATCTTTAGGCAAAGAACCACTATGAGGATCGCGCTGACGATAAGCCAGCTCTGTTTGCAAAATACCGGACGTACTGGTCCCTAAAAAGACGCCTACTCTATCAGCCCCATATTGTTTGGCCAACCGGTTAACAGCCGGGATAAAATCATCTTGCTCTAAAGCTAGCTGAGCAAGCCGATTATTTCGACAATCAAAATGTTTTAGATGTGCGGGTAAACGTACTTTTTCTAAACCCGTTACTTCGCCAATCCAAGTATCCAAACGCACAGTTTCAAAATCGCAGTATTTAAGCCCGCAACGTTGATCGCTTATGGCTTGCCAGTTAAGCTGCAATCCAGCTCCTAAACAAGTCGTTAAACTCATATGTGCCAGATGCAAAGGAAAACGTGACAAACCCTGCATTACATTCTCCTTACATGGGCGATCAATAGGACATTGGCAAAGGGTGTACCCTGACTCATGGGTAGGGCTTCAACTACAAAGCCTAGTTGTCCTAATTGGGCAAGCCAGTCTTTTAAAGAACGGCAATAGAGCTGGGACAAACGATGGCCCCGAATAGTAGTGACCACATGATCCACCCAATTACTTAATCTAAAAGGCCAACCGGCGCCTGCGTCTCCTACCCGCAAAAGTAAGATTCCATTCGTCCGCAAAGCCGCATGGACCTTTTCCAGTACCTGTTGTTGTTTCTCGTAACTGATGTAATGCAGTACATCTAAAATCACAACAACATCACTTATACCAAAATCTGCATTACATATATTGGCCTGATCTACCCAAGCCGTATTTTTAAGGGTGCTTAAGGCAGCATTAGCCCGAGCAACATCGCGAGCCATCAGTTCAATACCCCGAAATTGAAAACTCTGCACAGGCACAGACCACTCGCTAGGCCATTGACCCTCTTTGTACAGTATTGCTGCGGAATCTAAAAGACTGGCTAAAAGACCTTGCCCACAGCCAAGATCGAGAATTTTTGCATTTTTCGGAATTAGTCCTTTTTTCAGAATTGAAAAAAATACAGGATCATGCCTTATTTTTCCACGTGCAAAGTGATAAGCAAATTTACCCCCTCTCTGGTAGGGGTGTGAAGCGTAATCTATTAATAAGCGTACTGGGGAGTTCAATGCGGCAAATAAATGAATAAAAATTATTATTGGAGAACTTGTAAACAGTTAAATGGCTTCAGATAAAGTAATTGTACGAAACCCTTTGCTTTTTATTGCCTCCAGCACAATAGGGAGTGTTTCACATACTACAGCTTGCCCTGAAGAGGTTTGCGCACAATGACCATCATGCAGTAGCAAAATATCGCCTGATTTAATGTTCTTAAGTAAACGCTGCGCAACTTTTAGTGGGTCTGTCTCACGAGTGTCAAAACCCCGCCTGCTCCAACTCACAAGCTGCAAGCCTAATTTATGTAGGATCGCTTGCAAAAAAGGATTACGTAAGCCAGCGGGAGCCCGAAAAAACACAGGAGTAACCCCAGTAACCTCAGCGATTGCGGTTTGAGCGGCTTTAATTTCACGCATAAAACCCTGTGGTCCTAAAAGTGAGAAATTATGTCGATGCCGATAACTATGGTTCTGTATGCAGTGACCTCGCTGCACAATTTCTTGTGCAAGTTGCGGATACTGCCTCACCTGCATACCAATACAAAAAAAAGTTGCACGGGCTTGATGTTGATCCAAAATATCCAGCACGCGTAAAGTTACCTCGGGATGAGGACCGTCATCAATCGTAATCGCAACCGTATTGGCATGTGCATATCGATCAGGCAAGCAGGTCCAGTTACTTCCCAATAAACTGCTGCGCGGCCACAGTCCAGCCGCTGTTAATACCGCATGATTAGCCAGCACAAGGCCCATACTCCAAGGCCATACTCCCGGCAAAGCACAAGCAATTAGCGCCGCAGCATGTATAACTGCTGAAGTTTTTAAAGCCGGAGTGGATAAAACAGAGTTCATAGTTAATCATTGCACATCGGTAGAACGACACAGTTGAGCTTGTAAGCCAAGCTTGCGAGGTAGCGGAGCACAATCCAAGAACTTAAGCCATAATTGCTGCCACGAAAGCCAATCGTGTCCCCCTGCCACTGTGAAAGTCTGCTCAGGGGGTAATATCTGCGCCAAAAGACGGCTACTGGTGATAAATCGATCTTCAGTACCATACCCAATATAAATTAATGGTCGACTCCAATTGTAGGGAAGACAATATCTTTGTAACCATAGCCAAAGTTTGCGGTCGTAATCCTCCTCTGGAATATTTCCTGCTTGCCAATATTTCAACCCGCCTTGTTGTTGAATCTCTAGCGGAATATTCCTTGGCCCCATAAAAGGTGCCATTAAAAATAGGCCATTAATCATTTCAGGGTATTTCTGGCTGTACAACAAAGATCCATAGCCTCCAAGAGAAATACCTGCTAACCAAATCTGTTCATAGCCTTTAGAGCGTGCTGGCTGCACAAGTTGGGTATGGAGGCGAGAAACAATTTTTTGATCCGTGTAGTAATCCACATGCGCATCCGCCATCATCACATCTGCTGCAATATTTCGTGCCCGCAATCCCACTACAAAGCCCTGGGAAAGAAAATTCGCAGGGCTATCATAAGCACCCGGTAGCATGATAATCAAAGACTTAGCGCTGCTTTCTTTATCAAGATAATCAGTCAAAATATTCACGGAATGGTTTGCCTCTGTCGTGCTGCGATGGATCAAAATGCTAGCTGTGCTCGCATAACTTATGCTAAAAAGTAATGAGCGCTACCCCGCCTTTTCTGGAAAACCAGAAGAAAAGTTAGAAGATGCCCTCCAAGTAAAACTGGCTGCCAATAATAAAGATAAAAGTGCACCTGGCCCTACTGTAATGCTGAAGGCATTTAGTACAGGTACGCTGGAAAAAGCCAATAAACCAAAACCAATTACTGTTGTGATATTGGCTAATAGCAATGACAATAACATTTGCCGATCTAGCGTTTTCTCAGCACTGGCCTGGTCAAAAAATAAAGAGTAATTTGAGCCAATGGCCACAATTAACTGCAAGCCAATTAAATGCAATAAACTCATCTTTATTTCTAGTAAATGTAAGCCTGCAGCAACAATCACAACACTTGCCAAGGGCGCAGCTATTACCCTTACCATTCTCTTAAAGCTTTTAAGCACAACCCACACTAACCCTACAATTGCAGCCACACCGATTAACGATAAAACAATAGCTTCTTGCAAGTAATGCCTGTAAAGCGTATCTGACTGCGTTTTTAGGTCGATAAGTAAAGGTTTTACATGCTGCATCCTACTCAAAGCCTGTCTAATGACTTGCTCCTGAATAATATGGGCTGCATTACCCTGGTCAGTGGCTCGCAAAGGAAGTAAAGCGGTATAGACGCTCTGTTGTTTCACCAATAAAGATTGCACTGCAGCGCCTATTACACTGCCCTCTAGATCAGCCGGGACGATTAAAGGAGCAGTCTTTGCTTTTTGTATATCTAGTACAAAGCCCTTCAATTTTTCAGCTTGCAGCGGTAAACCTTGCGTTGCTTGTGCAATATGTTCCTGCAGAATATCTGCTTCTGGCAAGCTCAGTTGGCGCTGGCGTTGGGTTAATTGACTAGGTAGATAGCGACTCACTGATTCAAAACCCGCAAGAGTGCCTTGTTGCACTAAGGACTCCAGTACTGCGCTCACTTGTTCCGCACCTTGTAAAGCGGCTTCTTGATCAGATGCCCTCACCACGACAAGATAGCGTACGTCAGGAGCTGCCACATCAGCACGCAAGGAAGTGTCAAGCTCTTGCGCCGATAAAGGAACAGGACTAAGTGCTTTTAATTCATGATGCCATAAATCTTCATGATGAACACTCAAGTAAAGCATCGCAGAAACTATTACTACTGCACTCAACCCCCGTCCTCTATATAAACCCTTAAGGCATTTTTCAATCTGCTGGGCTGTCTTTTGAAGATGATTAACTTGAAAGCTGTGCGGTATTAAGGCTGGTAAAACCCAACGTGCTACGCTAGCAGCCACTATCAGGCCGACAATTGAAAATAAACCTAATTGCGCAAGCCCGCTAAAACCAGAAAAAAGCAAAGAAGCAAACCCACAAATAGAAGTCAGTACGCCTAAACGAATAGTAGGCCAGAATCGTTGGCCAGGAGCGGTCAAATCAGAACCGGGTTTATGCTGCACAAAAAGATAAATTGTGTAATCGACCGCCTCCCCAATCAACGTAATTCCAAAACCCAGCGTCATGCCATGTACACTCCCGAATCCCAAGCTCACAGCAGCGATGCCTGCCAAGGCCCCAGAAATAACCGGCAATAAGCCCAATATCACCATACGGGGAGAACGGTAAACGAGTAACAACAAACTGATGAGAACTACACTCGCTATGCTGGATAAACGAGTTACTTCTGTCTGAATATTGGCACGAGCGTTAACCGCAAATAAGCCAGGCCCCGAAAGCTGCATGCTTATTTTTCCATCAGTATTGACCTGCCGAAAAACCGCTTTAATACTTTCAATAGCGGCCTGCTGGCTATCCAAATCCGATCCGGCCGCCCGCGTTTGTACAACTAAGACGGCTCGATTAGCTGTTTTTCCAAACCAGACGCCGTGCTCGATTCTCGGCTGATTTTTCGGGATCATCTCCTCAACAAGAAAGAGGGTCTCTGCCGTAGGATCACGCAACAGTAACTGCTTGCTTAAAAGACCGCTACTCATGCCAATAGCAGCAATACTTTCTTTAAAGGCTAGATGCAGAGCCTCTGCTGTGAACCGTTGTGTTGTGATGTTAGAAGAGAGTAAATAGCGATTTTCAAACAATAGCGTTTGATCGCGCTCAGTACTTATTGATTCGCCATTGGCCACTGTTAGAAATGCTGCATCTTTTCGCAAATGCAAAGCGAGTTTTTTTGAAGCCGTAGCCAAGGCCATTAAATCATCAGCTTGATGCGTTAATCCAATAAGAAGCAAACGCGATGCCACACCATCACGTAATTGATCCACCAAAACCTGTTGTTCTGCTGTTGGGGTGCGCGGTAAAAATGCAGACATATCCGCAATAAAAGTAGTACGCAAAACAATCAGTGCACAGCCAAGGCTTAGAACCAGCCAAACTATTACTCCAATCCAGCGAAATTTCAAGGGATGACCTACGGTTTCGCGATAGTCATAATAGACATATCACCATCGGTTAACTCCACATCAACGCGCGACACAAGACTTTTCTGGCCTATCAACCGTATCAGTTTTACTAGCTTAATCGCTTGCGTGTTTTTAGGCGTCAACACTAATTGCCAGGCCGTCAGCGTCCCACTTAGACTGATCTGGTAATAACGCTCCAGAGTCTTTTGATCTCCGGCCAAAGTCGCTCGGATGCTTTCGATTAATACACCCACTTCAGGATATTCTGTCAGGCTCACAGTACGGCTACTTTTTCCTTGCGACAAAGTCAAAGTTTCTTTTTCAAGTACAAGCGTCTCCGTGCGGGGTTTTAGGGTACGCCGTTCTAAACGGTAGGGAGGATCAAAGCGCAATTCACCTGAAGACTCTACAGGCTCATCCAGCATAGCCACATATTTACGCTCCACAAAGGTAGTTTTTCCACCTTTATTTTGTGCCAAAACTTGCATTAGTTGAGGTAAATCCATGGACCATGCTGGCTGAAAAGCAAGTCCTCCTAGCAGATAGAGAAAAATGGTAAAAAACTTATGAATGCACAAGCTCAGATTGCCAAAAATCATAAAAATTAAACCAGTTGTAAGGTGCACTCATGCAATAGTGCTCCAAGCGCCGAATATATTGTGTCATTGCTAAATCAATAGCTTCACTACGCTTGCCTAAAGCGGCAGAAAAATCATGTATCAGTTCAAAATAAATGTCATAGCAATTAGCACCTCGATACAAACCTAGCATTAAAAATACAGGTCGGCGCATTAAAGCCGCGAGTTTGAAGGGACCTTGAGGAAATTGTGCCACGCTCCCTAAAAAGCTGCGGGAATACATCATATCCTGATCAATCGTGCGATCGGCCAAAATGCCAATAAACCCGCCTTCTTCTAGCCGCTGCTGTACTTTCATCATGGAGTCTGCATGCCCTAAAGCAATAATTTCATGCTGCTCAATTTGAGTGATAGCTTTTAGTAAGTGACCAATTTTTTTAGCATTTTCTTCATACATTAGTAAAGAGACGCGTAGATCCGTATGCTGATGCCCCGCTGCACTGACAGCTTCAAAACTACCCATATGCGCCCCGATCAGAAAGCCTCCCTGGGTTTTTGCTAATTCCGCTTCCAGGGCCTGGGCTCCAAATACCCGAAAATTAAAATATTTGAAATGCCCGTTTAAGAAATAAACCCTATCTAAAATAGTGCTAGCGAACGAATAGAGATGGCGATAAAAATCCAAAAGTCGGATGGGGCGACCTAAAACACGCTCAAGATAATCTTTTGAAGCCCTTCGAGCCTGGCGGGAAGTACACACAAAATACAAGGTAATAGGATGCAAAAAACAACGAGCGATCCGCCGCCCCAGATGCAATGCAATCCAGGCCATTAGGCGAAGCAGCCAGGCACTACCGCGTTCTTTTTGTTGAGTCCAGGCAGCGGTAGATCTTTGCGGATCACTCATAACTAGGCTACCTCTTTCTTATCAGAGGAGTTTTCTGCTGCTAGCTTGATCACGGCAACACCAGTAGCCACCAGAGTTGTTTGCTGCCTGACAGCAAATTTACAAGTATTGATATGCCGCTCATATTCCACTGAAAGAATAGCTCCCGGCCTTACCGGTGCAAGAAATTTTACTGCGCTAAACTGCCCAGGCAGTAAAGACCAAGCAGTCGCTGCTTCAATAGCACGCACCGCTAAATCCAGAGTGACCACGCCGGGTAGAAGCGGGTCCCCAGGAAAATGTCCCGAAAAACTGGGATGATCCTCTGGAATTTTCAGCAATAGTGGGGAAGACAAGGATTTTTCTTGCAAAGTCCGTTCAAGATCTAACAAGGCTGCTCGGCTTAGTTTGCTAGTGCTATTACGCGGCAGGGTATCCACAAAATACAAAGGTCGAGGCAAAAATACAGGATCAATCCGTTCACGCAAAGCGCTAAGAAGCTGCTCACGGCTTAGGCTTGGTGCAACTACAAACGCGGTAAGCCGCTGCACACCATCCGGCATATCATCCTCAGGAAATAAAAAGGCAGCATCTTTAACACCCTCAATAGAATTCAGGTGATAGTTCAGAAAACCCAAAGAGCTGCGCTTGCCAGCGATATTAACCATATCTGCCGAGCGCCCATGCAGCAAAAAATGACTGGCGGATTGTCTTTCAATAATATCGCTTAGTGTTACTTCCCCTTCAATATAGCTGCCGCTGACAACGCCACGATCTTCCTTACTCTTCTGACTTAAAACAGCACCTTCAAAAGTTTCCCAAACCTGAGTTTGCGTGCTGCGGCGGGTAGCAAGCTGGCCCGATTCCGTACAACCATAAATTTCGATCAGTGGTGCGTTAAAAGCCTGTTCCGCCCGCCAGGCTAATTGTGGAGATAAAGGTGCTGTAGCGCAGACAATAGTATCCACAGGCGGCAGTTGTTGAACATCATCCAGTAAGGTACGCAGATGAAACGGTGTAGTAACGAGTAAACGAGGCTGCGGCGTTTGCTCTAAAGCAGCACAAATATCTGCCGGATAAAAAGGCTTATCTACATGAAAAGCGGCACTGTTATGCATGGCCACTAGCACGGTGCTTTCAAAACCATACATATGTTGAGGTGGTACTGTGCCTACAATAGTTTTTTTAGTCCCAGCCACTATGCCCAAACGCCGACCTTCGGCCTGTGCGTTCAAAACAAGCTTTCCCCAGGTTTTTGAGTAAGCTACTGGTACTCCGGTAGAACCTGAAGTAAACACTATAGCAGCCACGTGATGACTGGCTATGCGAGGAACTTCTTCTACAGGAGCCGCCGCTATTTCATGGCAAAAGTAACAGGGTAGCTGCACCTCCTCTGAAGGGTCATCTGCAATGCAATATAAAGAAGGATATTGGCTTGCCAGTTGGTGGACCATCTCTGTTGTTTGAGAAGGGGGTAACAAACAGGTTTGCCCTCGCAACAACGCAGCTGCAAACGCTACAGTAAAGAAATAACGATCTTTGCAAGCATTAAATACATAAGGATGCTCAGGTAAAAGAGCAGCCAGCGCGGTAGTATCGCCCAAAAACTGAGCGGCTGAAACAGGACCTTGCTCACTCCAGGCAAACGGAGACTGCAAATCAGTGTGAGCAATCAGTGCTACGCTAGAACTCATGGTTTATTGATAGGGGAAGACTGCCAGAAAGCTTTAATTCCCGCAAAAATCGAAACATGCTCAAACGTTGGATGCAAGATTCTTCGAATCTGATATTCCGCCAAAAACATTAATGCCACTAAAGGAAAAGCCAAAATATTGGCAAAAAAACTCCAGACTTCAAGCGTAGAACCAAAAAACAAAAGTAAAGATACTACACACACACCTATAAAAAAAATCACCCAAGCGATTGTCACTTGTCGAGTGTAACGCTCCATGCTTTCAGGCAAACTGCCGTGCACTTTTAAAGCCAAACGCGTTACCACTGCAAGGCGCCCACCCGTCAAGCTAAACGCAAATATTGCTCCTAATAGCGCATTGGTAAGCAAATGTTGTAATAAATATACCCAATGTGCATGGGTAGAAATTTGCGTCCAATACAACCATACCAGTCCAATAAGCACAACACTAGCAAGCACTATCAATCCCTTAATGCTGCCTGACCGGCTTGTCCTGTTACGCCAGGAACTTAGCAAGCAGCCCATCCCTACTAACATTAACGGTCCAATGGCTAAACCCGCTGCGAGAAAGGCAGTAGGATGAACTGCCAACACGACATGGCATAGGATTGAATACAGCAGTAACGCCGTAATCAGTCCCCCTGCCTTGAATAATGCTGATGCACGCATTGCTCTATTTTAAGAATCTGGGACCTGAAGAAGTGCGAGCGCTTATTTAGGACGCTCTTTGGCAATATGCTGGCAAAGATGACGTAGCGAGGAAAAGATGACTTTATTATTTTTGTCATCAGAGCGCAGCTTAAAACCATAACGTTTAGAGATAGCCAGTGCCATCTCAAGAATATCAATAGAATCCAAACCCAGACCCTCTCCGTACAGTGGGGCTTGGGGATCGATTTGATCTGGAGAAATATCCAGATTTAAAGAACTGACGATTAATTGCGCTGTTTCTGCCTCCAAACTCAGATCAGGTACAGGAGTTGAAACTTCATCAGTAGGAATAAGTTCCGCATTCAAAGCAGATGAATCATTTTTATGCATGGCTTAAAAGAGGAAAGAATAAGAAAATGGCTAAAGCAATACTACGACAGGCTGCGAGCTTTCACGACAGAAGGCTGAGTTTAGAACAAAATTAGATCACCTTAATTTGAAAAAGAATCTTATACCATTTACTTCTGCCCAACCCTTTTTATAAAGGCAATACAATATTTCTCAATATAAAAAGATAAAAACATTTTCCTCCTTTATTTATGAGGTTTTTAAAAGAATTTTGTCTTGAAAAACGCATAAATACTACAGTACAACTTTCAGAGTATGCATAACCCCACTGCTTCTACAGTAGCCCCAACAGATTCAGGTAAATCGCTCCGGGACTGGGGGCATATCAAATCTTTCGTGCATCGTAAAAGCCGCTTTACCCCGGCTCAACGCAGCGCTTACGAAGCTCTACTTCCCGTTTACGGTATTGCTTATACTCCTGAGCTTAGCAATTTTGATACGCTTTTTGGACGCCCTGCCCCTCTCATTCTTGAGATTGGCTGCGGAATGGGAGAAACAACGGCCACCCTGGCTGCAGCTGTATCCGAGGTGAATTATTTAGGGATTGAAGTGTTTAATGCCGGGGTAGGAGCCCTACTGAAACGCATCCAGGCAGCGGGTTTAAGCAATCTGCGGGTGATGCAGCATGATGCTGTGGAAGTTGTGCGGGATATGATTCAACCCAATACCTTGGCGGGAATACATATTTATTTTCCCGACCCCTGGCCAAAAGCCCGGCATCATAAGCGCCGTTTACTGCAAGCTGGGTTTGTTAACTTATTGGCACAGCGGTTAAAGCCAGGAGCTTATCTGCATTGCGCTACCGATGTGGAAGATTATGCGCAGCAAATGCTACAGGTTTTGAATGCGGAGCCTTTGCTTAGCAATACTAGCCCAGGCTTCTCGCAACGCCGCAATCCTTTATTTGAACGCCCTGTTACCAAATTTGAACATCGTGGTATGAGACTTGGGCATGGAGTATGGGATGTTTTGTTCGTTCGCAAAACATAAACCCCTCTTTCCTAGTCTGAAAACACCGCAAGCACAAATTCTATCTATAAGATTACTTTAGTCTAAAATTTTTTCGCAAAATTTATATACAGACGTTTCAACTTCAACTTTATTAGGGAAACCACATCATGGCAATGGACATAATTGACTACAAAATTATCGGCTCTGAAATGCAGCTGGTGGAATGTGAGCTAGACCCCGGTGAGGCGATGGTTGGCGAGGCAGGAAGCATGATGTATATGGACCCGGGTATTGAAATGGATACGGTTTTCGGGGATGGTTCTCATCAAAACAGTGGCTTTTTTGGAAAAATTCTAGGAGCCGGCAAACGGCTTATTACTGGGGAATCCTTATTTACCACCGTATATCTAAACAAGGACAACACTAAGCGCAAAGTCGCTTTTGCTGCACCCTACCCTGGCAAAATTATTCCTATGGATTTGCAAAATTTAGGCGGTACAGTGTTATGCCAGAAAGATGCATTTTTATGTGCCGCCAAAGGTGTACAACTAGGAATTGCTTTCCAGCAAAAAATGACTACCGGATTTTTCGGAGGTGAAGGTTTTATTATGCAAAAACTAGAAGGAGATGGTCTGGCTTTTGTTCATGCTGGCGGAACGATCATCAAGCGAGAGCTACAAACTGGAGAAACCTTGCGGGTTGACACAGGCTGTTTAGTGGCGCTGACTCCCACGGTAAGTTTTGATATTCAATTTGTTGGAAAAATAAAGACGGCCCTGTTTGGGGGTGAAGGTTTGTTTTTTGCAGCACTGCGGGGCCCCGGTACCGTTTGGTTACAAAGTTTACCGTTCTCCCGCTTGGCTTCACGAGTATTTGCCGCTGCACCTCAACGAGGCGGCCGCTCTGAAGAAGGCTCTTTACTGGGTGGGCTGGGAAATTTGCTAGACGGAGATGAGTAAAAAGCCAGTTAGTACGATTTTCTGATCCATTCCTTATGGCTGGAGCTTAGTCTGTGCTTGCGTGCGCCATTGAATTTTACGCACATTCCACTGTGCCAGTTTTTCATGCACCTGACTAGCCGCCTGCTGCATTTGCTCATCACTCGCTAATTGTGCACTGAGCTCAAGACGAATCCCATTCGGATCAAAAAAATAAATACTCTTAAAAATGCGGTGATCGATAATCCCTAATACTTCTATATTGGCTTCTAATAACCGTGCTTTAATCTGTTCTAGATCCTTGAGGCTTCCTACCTGCAAAGCCAAATGGTTGACCCATGGCGGCGTATTAGGAGAAGGCTCGGCTGCTTGATCATCCCCCAAATCAAAAAAAGCGATGCACGAGCCATCTTGCATACGAAAAAAAATATGTGTGTAGGGGCAATACTCTCCTGTAGAAGGCACATAATCGCTCTGGATGATGTGAAATAAGGGTAAGCCAAGCAGATCTTCATAAAAATGCCGTGTTTCTTCTGCGTCTCGGCATCTATATGCAAAATGATGTAAGCCTTGAATTGGAACAGGCGGCACCGTCAGGGTATGGGGTGCGGAATCTGTAGTGGATAAGCTCTTGAAATTCATTTAAAAACCTCCATCACGCTCACTTTTATCTTAAGGTAGACAAACCCACTCAGCTCATTTTGCCAGACAGATTACTGCCCGGGCGGAAGTAAAGGTTTGCCAGGCAAACCCCTAGCTCGACGCCAGATCCATAAAACATAACCGGAGACTCCATACAAACAAAACAGGGCAAATAAAGCGATGGGAGGATCACTTGAAACCACCACCATTGCAATTAATACGACAATCATTGTCCAGAACGGCACACTCTTAAAAGCAAGGTTTTTCCCTGCAAAAAAGGGAGCACTGGAAACCATTGTCAAGCCTGCATAAATAGCAAGTCCAAAAGCAACCCAAGGCATCCAAAACGCCTTGATGGGTAATTTATTATCTACCGCCAGCCATACAAACCCCGCCATCAATGCACCTGCTGCAGGGCTAGGCAAGCCTTGAAAAAAACGTTTATCGACTACACCAATATTGGTATTAAAACGCGCTAGTCTGAAGGCTGCACATGCGCAATACACAAAGGCGGCCAGCCAACCCCATCGACCAATATTTTTAAGGATAAATTCATACATGACCAGCGCCGGCGCCACACCAAAACTTACCATATCAGCAAGGCTATCTAGCTGTTCTCCAAAAGGCGACTGCGTACCGGTTAAGCGGGCAACCCGGCCGTCCATTCCATCCAGCAGCATAGCGGTAAATATGCCAATGGCTGCACCCACGAAATTATCGTTCATCCCCTGGATAATGGCGTAAAAAGCGCTAAATAATGCCCCTGTTGTGAACGCATTGGGTAGCAAATAAATACCTCGCCTGCGTTTAAGAGGGCGCTCAGAAGATCGCTCTTCCCTCTCCAAAGAAGCTTCCTGCCTATCTTTAAGAGAAGAGGTTTGTTTAGCGACCAAACGAAACTTGCGACGGCGTTGAGTCATAATCAAGAGTAAAAAGTGAAAATAATTAGAATAAAACTTTTGAAACGCGCACGCTAGCACATCCATATTAGTGAGGAATTTTAAAAAACCTTAGCTCATCATAATCTTTAAAATTTTCTTCATTAGCTACCCAAGACAGAGATTTTCTTGAAATAATTTTTTTTATTACGAGTAACATCTACTTCTGATTTGTTAGTCAATGCTTTGGCCGCAAAAAGCGTTGTTCTTCTTTAGGAAGGAAATTCTGCAATGCCTACCATCTTACGCTTTCTTACTTTATCCGCTAGTGTTTTACTGAGTTATTCTGCTTTAGCAGCAGAGCCTATCCGCATAGGAGAGCTAAACAGCTACAAAGCCCAGCCTGCCTTTTTGGAGCCTTACAAAAAAGGCATGCTGCTAGCAGTTGAAGAAATTAACGCTGCAGGAGGGGTAAACGGTCGCAAGATTGAGTTGATAACACGTGACGATAATGGCACCCCAGGTGATGCAGTACGGGTAGCTGAAGAATTGTTAGCTCGTGAACGAGTGCATGTGTTAACAGGAACATTTTTGTCTAACATTGGTTTGGCTGTAGGGGACTTTGCCAAACAGCGCAAAGTGCTTTTTGTAGCCAGCGAACCTTTAACGGACAAAATAGTCTGGCAAAACGGCAATCGTTACACCTTCCGTTTACGTGCTTCCACTTATATGCAAACCGCCATGCTGGTCCCACAGGCTGCAAAAATGAACCGCAAGCGCTGGGCTATTGTCTACCCAAACTATGAATATGGTCAGTCTGCTGCTACCCATTTCAAAACTTTACTCAGAGCAGCGCAACCAGACGTGGAGTTTGTGGCAGAACAAGCTCCCCCCTTAGGTAAGATAGACGCCGGTGCAGTGGTACAAGCCTTGGCTGATGCTAAGCCAGACGCTATTTTTAATGTGACTTTTGGAACCGACCTGGCCAAGTTTGTACGCGAAGGAAATACCCGAGGCTTGTTTAAAGGTAAAGAGGTAGTGAGTTTGCTTTCCGGTGAACCTGAATATTTGGAACCTTTACGAGAAGAAGCTCCAGTAGGCTGGCTAGTCACCGGTTACCCCTGGTACGGTATTCAAACTCCTGAACACAAGGCTTTTTTCCTAGGCTATTACGGAAAATATAAAGAAAATCCAAAGCTAGGTTCCGTTGTAGGATATTCAGCCATTAAGTCTATTGCTGAAGGAATCCGTCGTGCAGGGGGAAGTACGGATACGGAAAAAATGATTGCTGCCATGCGCGGCTTATCTTTAATCACTCCCTTTGGAAAAATCACTTACCGTTTGCAAGACCAACAGTCCACGATGGGTGCTTATGTAGGGCGTACCGCAGTGGAAAATGGAGTTGGCAAAATGGTGGATTATCTTTACGTAGATGGTGCATCGGTACAACCTTCTGATGCCGAAGTGGCAAAATTACGCCCGGCTGAGAAATAATAAACAGAACCTTAATTTTCAGTGTCGAAAGTAAAAACCCAATACATCTGCAGCCAATGTGCGACAACCAGTGGGAAATGGTTGGGTCAATGCCCGGGCTGCGGTGCCTGGAATACTCTGGTTGAATCGCAGATACAAGCTCCCGCCGCACGGCGTCGCTTCGACCCCTTAGCACAAAGTAGCAGTGCACAAAAACTTTCTGATATTGTCGCATCCGAAACACCACGTTTTAGTACAGGTATTGAAGAATTTGACCGTGTGCTTGGAGGCGGCTTGGTAGCCGGGGCAGTTATTCTGCTAGGAGGAGATCCCGGTATCGGCAAATCTACCTTGCTCTTACAAGCCCTAGGCGCGATGTCTAAAACGCATAAGGTTTTATATGTGACCGGAGAAGAGTCCGCCGATCAACTAGCACTGCGAGCCCACCGGCTAGGCGTACACGACAGCAATGTGCAAGTATTGGCCGAAATTTCCCTAGAAAAAATTCTCACAGACATTCAATCGGTTCACCCGCAGGTGACTGTAGTCGACTCTATTCAAACTCTTTATACCGAAGAGCTCTCCTCTGCCCCTGGCTCGGTTGGACAAGTACGTGAATGCGCTGCCATGCTCACTCGTGCGGCCAAACAGACGGGAACTTCTATTATCCTGGTAGGGCATGTCACCAAAGATGGCACACTCGCCGGCCCTCGTGTTTTAGAGCATATTGTCGATACCGTGCTGTATTTTGAAGGAGATACCCACTCCTCCTTTCGCTTAGTACGGGCCATCAAAAACCGCTTCGGAGCTGTTAACGAGCTGGGGGTTTTTGCCATGACCGAAAAAGGCCTTAAAGGCGTCTCTAATCCCTCAGCTCTATTTTTAAGCCATTCCCATACCGGTGATGACAAACCCGTTCCTGGCACCTGCGTCCTCATTACCCAGGAAGGAACACGGCCCCTGCTCGTAGAGATTCAGGCCCTGGTAGACTCCGCCAGCAGTTCTAATGCAAGACGACTTGCAGTAGGTCTAGATGCCAGCCGACTAGCGATGTTGCTGGCAGTTTTACATCGGCATGCGGGCGTATCGGCTGCGGACCAAGACGTATTTGTCAATGCAGTGGGGGGAGTACGCATTACGGAACCTGCAGGAGATTTGGCCATTGTTCTTGCAGTGCTTTCCTCCCTAAAAAATCGTGCTCTGAAACGCGGGCTTGCGGTTTTTGGAGAAATTGGTCTAGCAGGGGAAATCCGGCCGGCCCCTCGAGGTCAGGAACGTTTAAAGGAAGCGGCAAAACTAGGTTTCTCCATGGCCGTTGTTCCAAAGGCAAACGCACCAAAAAACAAAATCGAAGGGTTAGAAGTTATTGCAGTGTCGCGTATAGAGGAAGCGATTGACATGCTACGGCGCTTTGATTGAGCACTGCTTTATTTATAAGAATTATTTTTTCTAAACATCCATACAGAACTTCAAACTCCCTCTTCCTACATGCTTAAGCTCTTAAAACTGACATCAAACTAAGAAGTACTCATTTAAAGTCAGGGTGAGGCTGGCAATAAGGTTGGCTTCTTTCAGATACAGATTATTTCTGAAATTCGTTAAGGGTTTTTCCAAGGAGTAAAAAGATGACTTCTAGTAACCAAAGTAACCAAGACCAGCAAGGCCGTCAATCTAACCAAAGCAGCAATCAAAGCAGCAGTAACCAAAGCAGCAACCAAAGCGGACAACGCAGTGGAGAAAGCGGTAAATCCGAACGCGGTTTTGCTGCCATGGATCCTGAGCGCCAACGGGAAATCGCAAGCGAAGGCGGTCGCGCTGCCCATGAAAGCGGCAATGCACATGAATTCACTTCTGAAGAAGCACGGGAAGCCGGACGTAAAGGCGGGCAGGCTCGGGCCAATAATCAGAATGAAGGTCAAGGCGGTCGCAGCAATAATAATGAAAGATAATTAGAATAATAGACTATGTGAAGGGCGCTGGAGAGCGCCTTTTTTATTGGAACATTTTTACTTTTCTTGATCCTTCAAGAATAATGCTACACAGAATGAAGCTTTAAATAAAAATTCTCTTCTCAAAGACTTCTTCATTTTTTTAGTTAACGGATGCAATAGATCAAATAAATTTTTTACTTAAAGATTTGCGATGGATCTGATTGTAAGTAGAGCTGAAGGTCTATATTGTTCGGCGGGAAATTTTTATATTGACCCCTGGAAGCCAGTAGATCGTGCAATCATTAGCCATGGACATTCCGACCATGCCCGTACAGGGCACGCTCATTATTTAACTCATACCGATAGTGCAGGCATATTGCGCACTCGTTTAGGAAATATCACTCTACAAACCCTCCCTTATGGAGAAGCTATTGAACATAATGGAGTAAAAATTTCCTTGCATCCAGCAGGCCACGTCTTAGGCTCAGCTCAGATACGCGTAGAGTACCAAGGTGAGATCTGGGTAGCCTCTGGCGACTATAAAACCCAAGCAGATGGAACCTGCCCCGCCTTTGAAACAGTACCCTGTCACACTTTTATTACGGAATCTACTTTTGGTCTTCCTGTGTATCGTTGGCCCACGCAAGAAGCATTATTTAAAGAAATTAATCAATGGTGGCGCCAGAATGCCGAGCAAGGACGTGCCTCTGTATTATTTTGCTATGCTTTTGGTAAAGCACAGCGCATTTTGCATGGAATCGATCACTCTATTGGGTCCATTGTGGTGCATGGAGCCATAGAGCCACTTAATGCCATCTACCGTGCAGCGGGTGTAACTCTGCCTCCTACCTTGCGCGTCAGCGATAGTAGTTTCAATGCACAAACCGTAAAACGTTCCTTAGTGCTAGCCCCACCTTCGGCACAAGGTAGTGCTTGGATGCGACGCTTGGGTGAATATTCAGATGCTTTTGCAAGCGGATGGATGCAATTACGCGGTGCACGCCGCAGGCGAGGAGTAGACCGTGGCTTTGTCATGTCTGATCATGCGGATTGGTCTGGTTTGCAAAAAGCTATCTTTGAAACCGGTGCAGAACGGATAGTGGTTACCCATGGACAAGTACCGGTTTTAGTGCGCTGGTTAAATGAAAAGGGTTTACAAGCACAGAGCTTTCAAACCGAATACGGTCATGAAGAAAACGACGAGATGGCTGATAATCCCCACGTGCTGGAATGAAAGCATTTGCCGCGCTATATCGAGAGCTTGACTCCACTACTTCTAGTTTGGCTAAGCAAGCCGCTCTACAGGGTTATTTGCGCACGGCTTGCCCAGCAGATGCGGCTTGGGCTGTCTATTTTCTTGCAGGGGGAAAGCCTCGACAAATTGTTTCGACAAAACTTCTTAAACAATTAGCACAAGAAGCAGCCGGCCTGCCTCAATGGCTTTTTGATGAGAGCTATGAAGCTGTAGGGGATTTGGCAGAAACCATCGCCTTGCTTCTTCCTCCTCCTACTAACTCTCATGATTTAGGGCTGGCCACTTGGGTAGAAGAGCATTTATTAGCTTTGCGCCAAGCCACTCCAGAAGTTTTAGAAGACCGATTAAAGTTTCAATGGCAGCAATTAGCGGCCGACGAACGCCTGGTTTATTTCAAACATATAACAGGAAGTTTTCGAGTGGGCATATCAAAACTACAGGTCATCAATGCCCTGGCTAATCTAGCTGAAATTGATGCTAAACGTGTAGCGCAAAGGCTGATGGGCTACACCCATATTAGCAAGCAGCCTACTGCTACCGATTATGGCTTGCTTATTGCGCCTACGAGCCTTGCCGAGCAAAATCAACGTACTAATGGCCAGCCTTACCCCTTTTTTTTAGCCCATCCTTTGAACCTAGCTATAGAAGAATTTGAGGCAGCCTTAGGAGAACTTCAACATTGGTTAGTGGAATGGAAATGGGATGGTATTCGGGCTCAACTTATCCAGCGAGGGGGTGAAGTGTGGCTTTGGTCACGCGGAGAAGAATTAATCACTGAGCGTTTTCCAGAGCTGGTCAGCATGGCTAAGACGCTGCCGTCAGGATCGGTATTGGATGGAGAAATCATTGTTTTGCCAATATCTGATGGTTCTTTTCCTGAAGCGGGAAAAATCCAAACTTTTGCACAGCTTCAAAAACGTTTAGGACGCAAAACCGTAGGATCAAAATTATTGCAAGAGCTACCCGTAGCCTTAGTGGCGTACGATCTTCTGGAATGGCAGGGTCAAGATCTACGCAGCTTCCCCCAAAAAGAGCGGCGGATATTGCTAGAAAAATTGCTTGAAATTGCGCCCTATCCAAACTTAAAAATTAGCCCTCTATTAGAGGCGAGCAACTGGTCGCAACTCACGAAGCAACGCGAAAATGCCCGCTTACTAGGGGCCGAGGGAATGATGCTTAAAAGCCAGCATGCCCAATATGGAGTAGGCCGTACCAAAGAGGGGGGTGTATGGTGGAAATGGAAAATCGATCCATTAAGTCTGGATGCCGTCCTTATCTATGCACAACGTGGCCATGGCCGTCGTGCCAGCCTGTACACAGATTACACCTTTGCGGTATGGAGTGCCCCTCCAGAGCAAGCAGATCGAACGCTTATTCCTTTTACCAAGGCTTACTCGGGTCTGACAGATGCCGAGATAAAAAAAGTTGATGCAATAATTCGTAAAACAACAATAGAAAGCTTTGGACCTGTACGCAGTGTCCAGCCCACTTTAGTGTTTGAATTGGGTTTTGAAGGAATTTCTCGTAGTTCCCGACATAAAAGCGGCATTGCGGTGCGATTTCCCCGAATTCTACGTTGGCGAGAGGATAAATCTATTCACGAAGCCGATACATTAGAAACTCTCGCTGCACTACTACCACAAGTAGAAAAATCTCCCCAGCCATGAATCGTCTTTTTGATACTTGGTTTTCCGCCCGTGGCTGGAAGCCTTTTAAGTTTCAGAAACAAGTATGGCAAGCTATTTCGAAAGGCCACTCAGGGCTACTGCACGCTACAACAGGAGCCGGGAAAACCTATGCAGTTTGGATAGGTGCCTTACTGGCTTTTGGAAAAACTTCACAGAAAAAAAGTAAAACAAGCACCCATAAAAATCTCGCGGCAAAACAAAGAGAACCTATTTCCCCACCTTTAACCTTACTATGGGTTACTCCCATGCGTGCTCTGGCGTCCGACACCCTCCGGGCCCTGCAATTACCTTTATTGAGTTTAAAAAATTCTGAGCTACAAGCGGATGAATCTTACGATAATTTAGAGCTTTGGAGCATCGGGATACGAAGCGGAGACACTTCTTCAGCAGAGCGTGCAACTCAAAATCGTAAGTTCCCTACTGTACTCATTACCACACCAGAAAGCCTATCTCTTTTACTCTCACGGCCCACAGCTCAGCAAGATCTTAAGAGTGCACAAATAGTAGTAGTAGATGAATGGCACGAGCTTTTAGGTAATAAACGCGGTGTTCAAGTACAACTAGCCCTGGCACGGTTAAAAAAGTGGAATCCAGCGCTCTGTATTTGGGGAATGTCTGCAACTTTAGGTAATCTACAAGAGGCCATGCACACACTTTTGGGTCATGATCAAGGCACTCTCGTGCAAGGCAGCACCCCTAAAAAATTAATAGTGGATTCTCTTCTACCTACCAAGGCAGAGCGTTTTGCCTGGAGTGGTCATTTAGGCCTCACGATGTTGCCTCAAGTCGTGGCAGAGATTGCACAGAGCCCTAGTACTTTAATCTTTACTAATACCCGATCACAAGCAGAACTTTGGTATCAAGCTTTATTAAAAGATAGACCCGACTGGGCAGGCTCTATTGCCTTGCATCATGCCTCTTTAGATCGAGAGCTACGAGAATGGGTAGAACTCAACTTGAAAAATGGACAACTTAAGGCGGTCGTTTGCACCTCTAGCCTAGATTTAGGAGTAGATTTTTTACCAGTAGAGCGCGTTCTGCAAATTGGTTCACCTAAAGGGATTGCACGTCTATTGCAGCGGGCGGGCCGCTCCGGGCACGCACCCGGCCGAGTTTCCCGTATTACTTTGGTTCCTACTCATAGCATTGAGATTATTGAAGCTGCTGCAAGCCGTCTAGCCATTAAGCAAGGGCATATTGAAACACGGAGCGCGCCAAAACAGCCGCTTGATGTACTGGTGCAGCATTTAATAACCATAGCACTCGGAGGTGGATTTTTAGCAAAAGAGTTATATGAAGAAGTGTGCACTACCATAGCCTATCGCGATCTATCACCCGAGAACTGGCAATGGGCTCTAAATTTTGTAGCGCAAGGTGGAACCTCTTTAACGGCTTACCCGGACTATCGGCGTGCTGTGCCCGACAAAGATGGAATTTGGCGCGTACCTGATGCCCGCTTAGCGCGGCGGCACCGCATGAATATTGGCACTATTGTCAGTGATGCAAGCATCACTGTGCAATATGTGGGCGGCGCAAAACTAGGAACAGTTGAAGAAAATTTTGTAGCAAGATTAAAAAAAGGCGACTGTTTTTTGTTTGGAGGAAGATTATTAGAACTGGTACGCATTCACGAAATGACCGCCTGGGTAAAGCGAGTCAGTAGTGCCAAGCCTGCTGTACCCCGTTGGAACGGAGGTCGAATGCCTCTCTCAAGCACCCTAGCCGATGCGGTCGTTCAACAGCTTACTTTAGCAAGTCGTGGTTGTTACCAGACACCCGAGTTGCAATGTATCAGGCCTCTACTCGAAGTTCAGGAAAAATGGTCTGCCCTACCTACTGCTGAAATCCTGCTTGCAGAGACCTTGAAAAGTCGGGAAGGGTGGCATCTTTTTTTATATCCTTTTGCAGGACGGCAGGTACATCTAGGCTTAGCGAACTTATTAGCCTGGCGCACGGCGCAATATACACCTTCTACCTTTTCTATTGCAGTAAATGATTACGGGCTGGAGCTACTCAGTGCTACCGAGCTGGAGTGGGGCAGCCTTCTTCCCCAAGTATTAAGCCCTACTTCTTCGAGCTTTGAACAACCCCAAGAAGAGCAAAAAATGCCGCCAGAAAAAACAGAGAAATATACGTTGCTTAATGAGATACTAGCTAGCCTTAATGCAAGTGAATTGGCCAAGCGACGTTTTCGCGAAATTGCTCGAATTTCAGGTTTGATTTTTCAAAACTATCCCCACGAAAAACGCGGTAGTAGGCAACTTCAAGCCTCTTCTTCTTTATTTTATGAAGTTTTCCGCAAATATGACCCTAGCAACCGTCTCTTGCTGCAAGCTGAAGAAGAGCTTTTGGCACAGGAACTAGATATTGATCGCTTAAACGCCAGCTTAAAACATATGAGCGCCCAACCTCTGGTCCTAAAACATTTAGTACGCCCTACCCCTTTCGCTTTTCCTTTAATGGTGGAGCGCTTTCGAGAAAAGCTCTCGAATGAAAGTGCGGCTCAGCGGGTTGCCCGCATGGTGGAACAGCTTGAAAAAGCGGCAGGCAATAAGAGCCCTTCTAGCAGCGCAGAACAAGTAAAAGAAAAGTTACTTTTCGGACAAGAGCCATCTTCCATTATCAAAAGAACGAAACGGCAGAAAAATACCCCTAGCGCTTTACTTTCTTCTGAGCAAGCTTCATAACAATATAAGAAAAATGGCTGCAGCTATTCTTAACTGTGAAGTGATGTGGGCTAACCAATCCCTGCATCTTCTTCCTGAACATGCATTATGGTGGCCTGCGGGGAAAACTCTTTTTATCGCCGATCTACATTTAGGTAAAGCCGCTACCTATCGTGCTTTAGGTCAACCTGTTCCCTCGGGCAGTACTCAAGAAAACCTGCTACGCCTTCAAAAGCTTATTTTTCAATACGCTCCCAAAAAACTCGTGTTTTTAGGAGATTTTTTACATGCTCCACAAGCACGTACTCCTGCAATCTTGAAAGCGTTGCAGAGCTGGCGCGCGCAGCACCAAGCGTTAGAGATGACCTTGGTACGTGGTAACCACGACAATCGAGCCGGAGATCCTCCTGAACTACTCAACATAAAGCTGGTAAACGAACCCTGGCTTTTAGGCCCTTTTGCTTGTTGCCACCATCCTCAACTTCATTCCACTCATTTTGTGCTGGCTGGTCATGTGCACCCCAGCTGCAAACTTTATGGTCCAGGCCGTGATAGTTTGCGCCTGCCCTGCTTTATGAAAGAAGAAAGACAAGCCCTATTGCCCGCGTTTGGGGAATTTACAGGAGGGATGTTAGTAAGTGGTTCGGCAGGCCGGCAGCTCTATGCAGTGGGAGGTGGGAGAGTGTGGTGCCTGCCCTCACATCAATAATTAGTTCAAGATTTTGATGATAAGTAGAAAAAATAAAACAGAGAAAAATGCTGCGGAAGTTTATAGAAATATAACTAAAGCTATCCTAATATTTATAAGGCTTTTGGAGCAAAAATGCTCTAAAAACCCCGTAAATAGTGGGGTACAGAAGTTTTCTAAATTTAAAATTTTTCCATGCGCTTAATAACTCTATTTTTCACCCCCGTAGCCAGCCTTTCCGTAAGCGCTTTTTTGCTACCGGTACTTTTTCCATCGCGCTTAAGCTAATCGTATGTCTGCCTGGGGGATCTAACTGGGTATTTACTGCTATTAACTCATCACGGCGAAAGGCATGAATACGTACGGTATCGCCCGCCTGATATCTTGTGAGCAAGGTATCTAGATTGTTAGCCGTCACCCGTAGACCGTCAATAGCAATCAAAATATCTAAGGCGGATAAGCCACTGCGATGAGCAGCTTCACCTTCAAATGCGGTAGCAATCACACATTCTCCTGCAACAGTCGCTGTGCTGTTTCGAGTACGTATGCCCAAGCTAGGGGCGCTGCGCTCGGGCTTGGCACTCCAGGCAATCCCAAAGCCCGCTAACAGGCGCTCAAGAGGCAAATCCTGAGTGGTTTCCGTGGCAAGTTTAAGTTCTTTTCGTAAATCACAAGTAGTGGACTGGAGCAATAACTCTGCAATCTCTTGCTCACATACTCCACGGGGCTGGCCCTTGTAAAAATTGCGGCCAAAATGAATCCACAGATGGCGCATAAAATCATCCAGGGAATATTTACCTTGAGTTTGCGTACGGATCAGCAAGTCCAAATACAATGCAAGCAACGAGCCTTTGGTGTAATAACTCACAATCGCATTAGGACTGTTTTCATCTTGCCGATAATATTTTGTCCAGGCATCAAAGCTGGAATCGGCCACACTTTGTTTTAAGCGCCCCCTGCTGCGTAATACACCACTGATAGTTTTGGCTAGAGCCCGTAAATATTGCTCTTCACTCATCAATCCACAGCGCAGCAAGATAAGATCATCGTAATAGCTGGTGAAGCCTTCAAACAGCCAAAGTAAGGGGGTGTAATTTTCTTTCTCAAGCTGATAAGGTGCAAACACAGCAGGCTTAATGCGCTTGACGTTCCAGGTGTGAAAATATTCATGACTTACGAGCCCCAAAAAAGCACGATAAGCGTCACTTGCCGTTTCTTGCCCCACAACAGGCAGATCATTACGCGAACAGACAAGCGCCGTAGAAGCGCGGTGTTCCAGCCCTCCATAGTTGCCATCGCCCCATGCTTGCGTCATAAATACGTAACGATCACTTGAATCCAGAAAGGGTGCTACTGCGGTTTTAGGCTCAAAAAGTTGAATTTGTGCTGTGCAGATTTTTGCAAAGTCGCTTTGTAAGCGGGCTAAATCCAGATTGGGAACATGGCCTGTCACTACAATTTCGTGCGCTGCGCCACAGGCCTCAAAATGGGCCTGTACGAACGTACCCATTTCTACCGGGTGATCAATTAATGCATCATAATTAGGTGCCTCATAAACTCCAAAGCTCCAAGGTTTTGTTTTTATATTTTTTTCATGCACACGAGCTAAAGCAGTGGCTACTTTCCAATGCTCATAGCCAGCCGCTGGCTTGATATGCACCCGATGTGGTACCTCCTCCAAACCATGAACGCGCAAAAAAACACTGCTACCATTAAAAAAGCCATGGTTTGCATCTAAATGCGCGGTACGTACTGATAAATCCCAAGCATAAATTTGATAACGAATCATCAAGGGGCCGGGGCATTTTGCTGCAAGCCAGGTCTGTTTATCTTGCTTGCCAAGCTTGAGGCGTTTTCCTTCACAACTGGCTTCAATAGTAACGATATTTTTAGCAAACTCTCGAATCATATAACTGCCGGGAATCCAGGCAGGTAGGCTTAGGGTTTGTCCCTGCAAAGCAGGAGAGGGAATGGTTAAGAGGACTTCAAAGAGATGAGCGTGAGGATCTGCTGGAGTAATTTGATATAAAAGTGTTGGCACGATGTAAATCTTCCGGGGTATCAATATCCATAAGAATACCTGCATCGTCCAGTTTTAAATAATGTAAAGTTTGCGCCGCTGCATGGGCCTGCACAATGGTTTTGGCCCCGCTATCCCCGCTCAACGCCGTTAAAGCCGTTCTGCAACTTTTAGAAAACCCTACAGGATGACCGTTCTGACCCTGATATTGCGGGACAACGACAGCATGGTGTTTAAGGGCAGAAGCCATACTGAGAATAGTCTCAGGAGACAGCACAGGCATATCGGCAGGTAATATCAGCCAGCCACTTGCCTTAGCCGTTGCTTTGACTGCTGCTGCAATGACATCTCCCATGCCGTAATGCTCGGGCATCACCTGTACTTTGCTTGCAAGAATTTCCAGGACTTCCTTAATTGCAGAGGGAGTATGGGTACCGATACAGGCATGAATATCCAGTCCACTGGCAAAAGCTCGTGCTGAGGCCATATCAATCACACGGGTTTCTTTAAGAGGGGCTAGCAGCTTATGAGAAGCAATACTCTGCCCCCCAGCAGCTTTCCAGCGCTTACCTTGGCCAGCGGCAAGCAACAGAATAATAGGTGTGCTTATAAGACCCCCTTTACATCAAAGACGCCGATGCCTAATTCTATTTCTAAACCATTTTGTCGCTGTTGCTTTGCCTTTTCGTGCTAGAGCACTGTCTTAGGCTGGGCGCCTCGACACAAATAATTTAAAAACAGAATCAGGGCTTAGCCATTTGTTTTAACACATCGCAGGCAGGCACCAGCTTATTGTTGGAAAGCTTGATCTTGTAAATTTCACCCGTTGTTGTGGAAGAGGTAGCGCAATTGTCAATAAACTCATCGACGGATTTAACGTTTTTACATTTCCAATCCCGTTTTTCCCGGAGAAATTTAGCAGCTTCCACTGCCGAATATTCCACTCCATTGCGAACAAATTTAACGTCTTGCATGGCAGCTACTTTATCAATCAGCTGATCAATCTCCTGCTGAGTATCGGCCATTACGTTAAAAGACAAGCTGCAGCACAAAACACCCAAGCTCAGAAATTTCCGGGAAGCTTTAAAAGCGAAATTTTGGGATTTAAAAATACTCAACGTTTTCATCTCAAGCTCTTAAGTCTTCAGCTGCTGTAGATCAAATGGCAAAGAGCGCAACCTTTTTCCAGTAAGTTTAGCAATCGCGTTGGCAAAGGCTGGAGCCAAAGGAGGCAAGCCTGGCTCACCCATGCCGGTAGGAGGCTCCATACTGGGAACAATATGCACTGCAATATCGGGAACCTCACTGATACGGGCAATTTGATAGTCCGAGAGTTGCGATTGTTCCACCACTCCGTCTTTGAAGGTAATGGCAGCACCTGGCAAGGTTAGACCGATGGCCATCGTAACGGCACCCTGCACCTGGGCCTCCACTGCACGGGGGTTCACACAAAAATTGCAATGAACTCCTGCAGTAACCTTGTGTAATAAGGGGAGGCCTTCCTTCACAGAAGCTTCCACCACATAGGCCACAACTGAATTAAAACTTTCATGCACTGCAAGACCGTAGGCTCGTCCTGCAGGAAGCACTTTTTTTCCATATCCTGATTTTTCAACAGCCAAATCTAAGGCCGCAATATAACGGGAAGGATTTTTCCCTTGACCGGCCTCTAACATGCGTTTGCGATAGGCCACTGGGTCTTCACCCGCCAGAGCCGCCAGCTCATCTATAAGAGTTTCCATCACAAAAGCGGTATGGGTGTGCCCTACACTGCGCCACCATAAAACCGGGACATTCTCTTTAGGATGATGTACCTCAACTGAGAGAGGTAGCTTATACGGTGTATCTACAATCCCTTCTACAGCCGTATGATCCACACCATTTTTAAGCATAAAAGCTTCAAAAGGAGTACCGCTGATGATGGATTGTCCTACTACAGTGTGATTCCATCCCAGCAGTTCACGGCCGCTATCATCCAGGGCAATACGGGCGCGATGCACATGGGCGGGCCGATAATAACCTCCTTTAATATCATCCTCCCTACTCCACATCACTTTTACCGGCGCTGACTTACCGGCAGTTTTTAAGCCTTTGGCGATCTGTGCAGCCTCAAATATATAGTCTGCGGTGGGTACAGCACGCCGCCCAAACCCGCCCCCCGCTGCCATAGTATTTAATTTCACCTGCTCGGGTTTAAGGCCCAGTACTTTAGCCACAGTCGCTTGATCAATCGTTTGAAATTGAGAACCCACCCACACCTCACAGGCTTCTCCCGTAAAGTTCAAAGTGGCGTTCAGTGGCTCCATGGGCGCATGGGCCAAATAGGGAAATGTATATTCCGCGTCAATGATTCGGGAGGCCCTTTTCACCGAAGGTTGATGCGCTTGCCGGGTAGTTTTGATACCGGGCGTTGCAGCCAAGGCTTTATAGGTGGCGAGCTGTTTTACAGAGTCTACTTTCTCAAGACCCTCCGTGTTCCACTCAATCTTAAGCGCATCCCGCGCTTGCTTGGCTTGCCAATAGGTATCTGCAACCACCGCTACACCCACTGCACCGCGATCCAGCGGTGTGGGGAAAATTGCAAACACACCGGGTATTTTTGCAGCAATGGAGGTATCCATGCTTTTCATTTTTGCCCCAAATACCGGGCCCCGCGCCACCAGGGCAATCTTCATCCCAGGTAGCTTGACATCTATACCAAATTGTTGGGTTCCGTCCGCCTTTGCACGAGCCGATAAACTGCTGACAGGTTTGCCTAGCAGACTAAAGTTTTTCGGGTCTTTAAGTTGCACCTTTTCGGGTACTGGCAAACTGGCCGCTAATTTTGCAAGCTCTGCGTAACTAGCTCTCTTGCCGTTGCTGGCAATAACTATGCTGTTTTCAGTCCGCAGCGTAGCGGGACTCACTTTCCATTGTTGCGCAGCGGCAGCAATCAGCATCGCACGAGCACGGGCGCCAAGCTCCCGATACTGCAGCCAGGAGTTTGCAATAGCGCTGGAGCCCCCTGTCATCTGAAGGCCAAAATTAGGGTCTTTGTAAGCCTCGGCCGCAGGTGCTAGCTGGCTTTTCACTTTGCTCCAATCTGCATCTAACTCTTCAGCTAAAACAAGAGGCAAACCGGTAGAGACTCCCTGACCAAAATCTAAACGATTTACCTGCACGGTAATCGTGCCATCTTCACTAATCTGTACGAATGCATTGGGCTGTTGATTAGTTTTGAGTTCAGCCCTATTAGAAGTTTGCGCTTTAACCACCGGACTCATTAAGGAATAGCTTCCCAGAGCAAAACCGCTGGCAACGGAAAGCTTAAGAAAAACGCGACGGTCTACCCCCACGCTTTGACTGAACAAAGAGTCAGCCTCAGAAGAATTTTCGGGAACGTTTACCCCTACTAGGCTGTGAGATAGCTGGCTGGCTTCAGAAGGAGATAGATCCATTTTATACCCCTTGGGACAATACACGAGAAGCTTCTTTAATGGCCGCACGAATGCGCTGATAAGTACCGCAGCGGCAAATATTGCCACTCATTGCTGCATCAATATCCGCATCGGTAGGATTATTTTTTTGCGTCAATAAAGCAGTTGCGCTCATGATTTGCCCACTTTGGCAATAGCCACATTGGGCTACATCATATTTAATCCAGGCTTCTTGAACTGCTTTACCCACACGGTTTTGAGCCATTGCTTCAATCGTGCTTACATTACCTCCCTCAGCAGCAGAAACCGGCGTAACACAGGCCCGGATAGGACTTCCGTTCAAATGTACAGTACAAGCCCCACAAAGCGCTGCTCCGCAACCAAATTTTGTACCGGTCAGTCCGATATGATCGCGTAGTGTCCACAGGATGGGGGTCGTAGGATCGATTTGCAGCGATATCGCTTTGCCATTGAGATTGAACTTAGCCATAACTTGCCTTCTCCTGAGAGGTTTCTAAATACAATAGTGGAACTATGAAATAAAACTTCTAATAAGTCCACTCTTTAACGGCTTGAGTAAGCAAAACCGCTTGGAAAACCGCATCAATCATCAGACACCTTTTATTAAACGGCTAATTGACCCCGCATCACCGCTATACAAGCACCGCCAATCTGGACTTCTTGAGCTTGTCCCTCTATCCACTTAAAGCGCAGACTGATACAACTGGTGCGGCCCATCTTTTCTCCTTGTACGATATTCCAGTCATAATACCCCGGTCGTGTTTCAATATGTGCAGCCAAATAACCAGCCAGTGCAGCGGCGGCACTCCCGGTAGCCGGATCTTCAATGGGATTTGAACCCATCATCATGAACATTCTTGTGTGCACCTTACGCTTAGCTGCATCAATAAAGATCGGATATACCTTTTGCGCCCAGCGATCTTTAAGAGTAGTTTTCCAGACATTTGTGTCAAATAAACAGTCTGATAAAGCCTGTTGCGAGGCCAGAGGAATTATTAAAAAGGCAAGCCCACAGCTCCACGGAGCGATAGGTAAAGTACCAATAGCACGCAGGGGGAGAGATAGCAGAGTTGCCGCTTGAGCAGGTGCCAGCAGTTGCACTCTGGAAACGGGATTTCGAGGCGAAGTAAAAACACATTCACTCACCTGACCATCGGCTTGGCGGTTAATGCGTACCGAAACTGGCCCCACCGTTTCTTCTAAAACTAAAGTTTGAACATCAGAAGAAAACGCCCCCGTATTGGCCAGCACAAAAGCAGTACCTACTGTAGGATGACCGGCAAAAGGCAGCTCTCCACCGGGGGTAAAAATACGCAGTCGACAGCTATGTTTAGGATTCTGAGGAGGCAATACAAAAGTAGTCTCAGAATAATTAAACTCTCTGGTAATGCTTAACATTTGCTCATCACTTAAATCTTCTGCTTGCAGCACTACAGCTAGAGGGTTGCCTCCGAAGCGATGCGTCGTAAACACATCACAGGTAACATAATCACGCATAAATTTTTTTACTATTCAATAGAGTCTGAAGAATCCACACTTTACTATGCATGATAAAAGCAAAACTGCCTACTCATGTTTACGATTTAGCTTGTCCATTTTCCGTCAACACCTATTATTGCTATATCGTGGAAACCCCTGTTTTGTCATCGCCTAAAATCAGGTTTCTATTCACTTTTACTCTCCTATGACTTCTGCGCATTCTCATTTCCTCGTGATTGCTGGCTCTAAAGCTTTGTCAGGTTTACGCCGTGAAAAATTACTTAAACAACTTCAAAGCATCGCTCCCGATATTCAGGACTTGGAAGCCAGATTCATTCATTATGTATGGTTAACCCAAAGCGCAGACCCTGCTCTTAAAGATAAACTGAAGGGACTACTGGGGTATGGGGAGCCCGTGAAATCCTTTGAGCAGCCAGGGCCGCAAGTTATAGTCTTGCCGCGCACGGGCACTATTTCTCCCTGGGCAAGTAAAGCAACCGATATTGCACACAATTGCGGATTAGAGAGCGTTAAACGACTGGAACGTGCCATCGTATACACAGTGCAACTGCGCAGCAAACTTTTTAATAGGAATATTGCTGAAAAACAATTGCAAACAATAGCAGCACTTTTACACGACCGAATGACCGAAGTAGTTTTTGTTCTTAAAGAACAGCAAAGTTTGGCCCCGGAAAAAGTATTTTCTGAGAGCGGCAGCAATCCCATGCGCATTATTGCAATGTTGGAAAAAGGAAAAACAGCCCTTGTAAACGCTAACACTGAGATGGGTTTGGCTCTGTCTGAAGACGAAATAGATTATCTGTTCACAAGCTTTACCAGCCTAAAGCGTAACCCTACTGAGGTTGAACTGATGATGTTTGCACAAGCTAATAGCGAACATTGTCGCCACAAAATATTTAATGCTTCCTGGAAAATTAATGGCATTGACCAGAAGCTTTCTTTATTTCAGATGATCAAAAATACGCACAGTATCTCGCCTTCAGGCACGGTGGTAGCGTATTCGGATAATGCTTCAGTCATGGAAGGTTGGGAAGCGGAAAGGTTTTTACCCTGGGTAGAAAGTCCGCAATTGGCAACCCTATACGCGCCGCGCCGCGAGATGACCCATACCTTAATGAAGGTTGAAACCCATAACCATCCCACGGCGATCTCTCCTTTTCCCGGTGCAGCTACCGGTTCCGGCGGGGAAATTCGAGACGAAGGCGCCACTGGACGAGGCTCCAAACCGAAGGCTGGTTTAGTAGGTTTTTCAGTTTCTCATCTGCATTTGCCTGATTTAGCCGAGCCCTGGGAAACTGACCAGGATGTGACCCTTCCTTTTGAAAAACGCTCAACACTTCTAAAGCCCTATGGGCTGCCTGACCGGATTGCCTCCCCTTTGCAAATTATGTTAGACGCCCCATTAGGAAGCGCTGCATTTAACAACGAATTTGGTCGCCCTGCCCTAGCGGGGTATTTTCGAGTATATGAACAAAATATTGCTGGCACACGATACGGCTACCATAAGCCCATCATGATTGCCGGCGGTCTAGGTAATATCCCTGCAACGGGTGTCCGTAAATTGCCCTTGCCAGTAGGCGCCCTTATTATTCAACTAGGCGGGCCTGGCTTTAGAATCGGCATGGGTGGTGGCGCAGCTTCCAGCATGAGTGTAGGGAGTAACACGGCTGCTCTGGATTTTGATTCCGTGCAGCGCGGTAACCCAGAAATGCAGCGGCGTGCTCAGGAAGTCATTGATCGTTGCTGGAGTATGGGCCAAGATAATCCAGTGCTATCTATTCATGATGTAGGTGCAGGTGGTTTGTCCAATGCCATACCAGAACTCGTTAATGATGCGCAGCGGGGTGCGACCCTGCAGCTTAAGCAGATTCCAGTAGAGGAATCCAGCCTGTCCCCGGCCGAAATCTGGTGTAACGAAAGCCAGGAACGTTATGTGCTGGCCATTGCACCCGAGTCTTTAAGCTTGTTTGAATTATTATGCCAACGTGAGCGTTGCCCCTTTGCAGTGTTAGGTGAGGTCACCGAATTACGGCAACTAACCGTAGCGAAAGAAAACGGGCAGCCTCCCGTCGATATGCCCTTACAAATATTGCTGGGAAAACCTCCAAAGATGCACCGTGAGGTAACACGGCTCATTCCTGTACTGCCTGGTATTGACGCCGCCTTAAACACCGAGCTTGCCTCAATTGCCAATGCGGTGTTGCGTCACCCTACAGTAGCCAATAAATCCTTTCTCATTACCATTGGCGACCGTATGGTAGGGGGTTTAAGTTGCCGTGATCAAATGGTAGGCCCGTGGCAGGTTCCAGTAGCCGATTGTGCAGTCACTCTGATGGACTACAGCAGCTATCGTGGAGAGGCGATGGCCATGGGAGAACGCACTCCGCTAGCAGTATTGAACTCCAAGTCGGCTGCTCGTATGGCCGTCGGAGAAGCCATTACTAATATTGCAGCTGCACCCATTGAACGGATTGAACAGATCAAATTATCCGCTAACTGGATGGCCGCCTGTGGCGAAGCTGGACAGGATGCCGCACTATTTGATGCCGTAGAAGCAATTGGTATGGAGCTATGCCCCGCGCTAGGCATTAGCATTCCGGTAGGCAAAGATTCGCTTTCCATGCGAACTAGCTGGATTCATGAAGGGGAAAGCAAAAAAGTCCTCTCCCCTGTCTCTCTGATCATTAGTGCCTTTGCCCCGGTCTACGACGTTCGCAAAAGCCTCACTCCTCAGCTGCGCACTGATGCGGGGGAGACTTGTTTGCTGCTGATCGATCTAGCAAGAGGCAAGCAACGCCTAGGAGGATCAATTTTTGCGCAGGTAACAGGCCAAATTGGTAAGGAAGCGCCCGATGTAGAAGATGCGCAAACCCTAAAAGCTTTTTTTGCCGCCATTCAAACTCTCAACCAAGAAGGGGCCCTGCTAGCCTATCACGATAAATCCGACGGCGGCTTGTTTGCTACGGTATGCGAAATGGCTTTTGCCGGACGTACCGGTGTGTATCTGAATATTGATATGTTAACTATTGATCCGCATGCTTCTGACTGGGGGGATTTCAAGATTCGGCCCGAACAGGTACAAGTGCAGCGCAGTGAACTAACACGGAACGCTCTATTCAATGAAGAATTAGGGGGAGTTGTTCAGATCCGGAAAAAGGATCTCGCTGCAGTTATGCAAGTATTACGCGCTGCCGGGCTAGGCGCCTATAGCCATGTGATTGGAGCTCCCACTGCAACAGGGAAGATTGAAATTTATCGCGATGCCAAAAATATTTTTTCAGCTACGCGTGCTCAGCTACAACAAGAATGGAGCAAAGTGAGTTTCTCTATCCAAAAACAACGGGATAACCCGACTTGCGCCGAGGCTGAATTTTCAAGAATCACTAATGATGCTGACACGGGCCTGTTTGCCAAAGTACCGTTTGACCTGGATGAAGATATTGCGGCACCCTTTATCAACACTGGCATACGGCCAAAAATCGCCATTTTGCGTGAACAAGGCTGTAATAGCCAAATCGAAATGGCCTATGCTTTTCATAAGGCAGGCTTTAACTCAGTGGATGTGCATATGAGTGATTTGCTTGCTGCTCGAGTACAGCTAAAAGATTTCCAAGGTCTTGCAGCAGTGGGCGGTTTTTCTTATGGTGATGTACTGGGTGCAGGTGAAGGTTGGGCCAAAACCATATTGTTTCACTCTGCCTTAGCGGAAGAGTTTGCGCAGTTCTTTGAGCGCCCCGATAGTTTTGGTTTGGGAGTGTGTAACGGCTGTCAAATGATGGCTAATCTTAAGCCGCTGATTCCTGGAGCTCAAGCTTGGCCAAAATTTACCCGCAACAAGAGCGAACAATATGAGGCTAGACTAGTCATGGCTAAAGTAGAAGAGTCTAGTTCCCTGTTTTTCAAAGATATGCACGGTATGCTAGCACCCATTGTGACGGCCCATGGAGAAGGTTTTGCCGATTATTCCCAAACCGGTTCGCTAGAAAACTCTATAGTAAGCCTACGTTTTACAGACCATACTGGCCAGCCAACGGAGCAATATCCCCTCAATCCTAATGGCGCTCCTCAGGGTATTGCAGCCCTCACCACCGTGGATGGCCGTTTTACCATTATGATGCCGCATCCAGAACGAGTCTTCAGAACGGTACAGCATTCCTGGGCACCTCGCGGATGGGGTGAAGATTCTCCATGGCTGCGAATATGGCGCAATGCTCGCAGATGGGTAGGCTAATAAGCCAGCGATTTTGTCCTACGCGTAGTAGGCTGTTTTTCGGGCAGGCTTGAGATTGCTACTGAGTCAGAATTTGCCTATCTATTTCTTATGCGTAAATAAACCAGAGAAGCCCGTCAAGCAATTTAAAAGACTCAGAAAGAAACATCATGAACAAAGATCAAATTACCGGCCGTGTAGATGAAATAAAAGGCATTAGCAAAGAAAAAGCTGGAAAACTGCTAGACGATAAGGATTTAAAAACTCAAGGTACTAAAGAGAAGCTGAGTGGAAAAATTCAATCCAATTTAGGGGATGCGAAAGAAAAAACCAAAGAACTTATCGACAAAATATGATGAGGGTAAACAGATCCTAAAAGTTTGCGGGACTTCTGATAACTGTAGCGGGCGGTCTCTAAGTGGGCAGCTTAAGTGAAAGTGTGGGAACATTACCCCTATACACTAAGAAGCGCGCAAGGGCCAATCCGGTGAATTGAAACATTCGGCAAGTTAACAGAAGTCCCCTTCCGAATAACAATCGGCATCTTTACCCTAATGTTTATCTGCCTTTTGAAAGCATTCTCTCTGAAAAATCCGATAAATAATGGGGCAGCTTTTTATAGCAAAGCAAACCATGTGTTCGTCAAAACGAATAAAAACTCTTTGATACTCAAAATAAGCTAGCAAAAAAGAGATTTCTCTTCTATTACACTAAAGAAGCTCGTTAAAATTCCTGTGGTTCTGGCTGGAGGCGCACAATTAGGATGCACTTCGCTCATAAACCTTAATCCTCTTATCAACAGGAATAGTAATGAAGCGCACACCAAAAAAATTAAACCAAATCATACTCATCACCCTCGCTACAAGCACAGCCTTCATGTTGAGCGCCTGTGGAAAAAATAGTAGCGAAGCTCCAAAACAAAATCCTTCATCACCTGCCCCTGCAAAAACTGCAGCTCCTGCCCCCACTCCTGCTCCCGCAGCTAAAAAAGAAAGTGCAGATCAGGATAAAAACTTTACTGCAAAGCTTAATGCTTATACAGCAGGATATAACAAGCTAATCGGTACCTTTGGCTTGCCTGAAACCCGCCAAAAGTATTTTGCCCAAAACATTTCCAGTAAAAGCGCTACCGATAATATTTTTATCACGGTAGGCTGGATACATTTAGCTCTGAATGAGCTTAAAAGAGGCCGGACCATCTCATCCAAGCAATTAGAAGAACTGGACCAGTCTGCCGATCAGCTAATCAATACTTTAGATAAATTAACCACTCAACTGAATGCCATCGAAATCTATTACAAATCTAAAGCCTATAAAGACGATAACCTAGCCAAGGGTAAAGCACAGGATCCTGAGATACGGGCTAATTTTGATGCCAGTATCGCAGCAATGGAAAAATTTAATAGCGTACTCACCCGTGAACAGAAAAAACGCAATATCCAAGTACTAGCAAAACTTAAAGAAGAAGGTAATTTGCTGGGCTATGGAACAAAGCTTGCCTTGCAACAAGGCGATGAGCTACTCAGTCTTTTTGCAAACGAGGCCGATATCAAAAATCCTGAAAAATATCAGCAGGCCGATCAACTTATAGTGCAGCTAGAAAAAACTTTGGCCGAACAACGGGAACAGTATGCGGCCGCCAAAGCAAAAAATGAACGCCCCGATTCCTGGCATGAAAGTGCAGCCTCCTATTTAACCTCGATGGTTGGTTCCTACCGGGATATGAAGCAATCCAAAAAACCAAAAGATTTTAATGAGATGGTTAGTAACTACAACAAAGCTGTGGAAAACGCCAATCGCATTACTCATTAAACATACCTTAGTTTTGTTTCTTATTTAAAAATCATTCAGGGCAGTAAATTCGTTGAACACTCAACGGATTGCTGCCTTTTTTTAAGAAAAGCGTTTACACAGCTATGACAGCAAAAAAAATTCTGTTACTCAGTGTCTCGGCAGGCGCAGGTCACGTGCGGGCAGCTGAGGCTTTAAAGGCCTATGCCCACTTGTCAGAAGGCCAAGCAGTCGCAACGCATCTGGATGTGATGGATTTTGTTAACGCTGGATTTCGTAAGCTGTATACCGATTTTTATATCACGCTGGTCAATAAAGCTCCAGCGCTGTGGGGCTACTTGTATAAAACCGTCAACGAAGCAAAAACAGATAGCTCTTTGCAAAAACTACGGCGCGGTATTGAACGCCTAAACACAAAGGCCCTGCTTAAAGAAATTACAGCCTTTAAACCTGATGCCATTATTTGCACTCATTTTTTACCCGCAGAAATTTTATCGGCCTTGATTCGTAAGGGTAAGCTTATCCCCCCTGTATGGGTACAGGTGACAGATTTTGATTTACATCGCCTCTGGGTACAGGAACATATCACTGGATATTTTGCTGCAAATGAGGAAGTGGCTTTTCGCATGCGTGCTCAAGGTATTGCTGCACAAAATATTTATGTCACTGGCATTCCTATAATGCCCGCATTCGCTAGACCGCCTCTTCGTTCAGAATGTACTGCAGAACTAGGGATTGATCCCGACCGCGCCACATTTTTACTCATGGGAGGAGGTGCAGGCCTAGGCAGCTTAAGTGCACTGGCCAAGCATCTCTTAGCTTTGGAAGGCAATTTTCAATTGATTGCGCTGGCAGGCAAAAATACTGAAGAACTAGCCGCACTGCAAACTTTAGCAAAGCGCTATCCGGATCGATTATTACCGCAGGGTTTTACTCAACAGGTAGAGCGGCTCATGGCTTGTGCTGATCTGGTGATTACAAAACCCGGCGGACTCACAACTTCGGAGTGCTTGGCAATGGGTTTAGCCATGATTTTAAATGCTCCTATTCCCGGACAAGAAGAACGCAATGCCGACTTTTTGCTGGAGCAAGGCGTAGCGCTAAAAGCAATTGACCCGATCACCCTACTTTATCGCATCCAATACCTGATGCAGCATCCTGAAAAGCTGAGGCAGATGCAGGCCCAAGCCCAAGCCTTGGCAAAACCCGATGCAGCCAGACAGGTTTTAAATATAGTGCTGGAAAAACTAAACCAATGACAGGCGACCTGTCTTCTCGCCCATGGCATATTTTACTAACGCTGGCATGGGTTTTACTGCTAGGCTTTTTCTTTGCCCAAACTGAAATTCAAATTGAAGGGGCTGCCGGTTGGGCTGCTAACTTACCCACCTGGCGGATTGAAAATCACTGGCTGCTAGATCTTTTTTGGGGTGGGCGTCCCATAACCGGCTATCACGCATGGATCTTTGCTTTTATTGCCTTGATTTTCCATTTTCCACTCATTTTTATGCAGCAATGGTCGCTAAAGTTAGAATCCCGGGTAATTGGATGCATTATGTTGTTCTGGATCACAGAAGATTTCCTGTGGTTTGTACTTAATCCAGCCTATGGACTAGAACGTTTTTCACCGACACATATTATGTGGCATAAGCATTGGTGGGGCGTGGCACCTGTCGACTATTGGGTTTCCCTATCAATAAGCAGCGCTTTAATTTGGTTTTCCTATAGAAAAAATGATTAAATTCTTTTTTGCACTTCGCCCTTTCACGCATCTTTCATATAACGTTGGCATTCTTTTATGTATCTTCATATGGAATAGTTCCTTTCCCGTGAAAGCACAAATGCCTGAACGCAATCCAGACTGGGCTGAACCCATTTACCAGCCGCAAAATCTATATCGCATTCACGATAAGTTATTTCGCAGCTCACAACCTATTGAAGAAAATGTAAGAATGCTGCAAGAACTTGGCATTAAAACAGTGCTCAGTCTGCGTGCTTTTCACAGCAATGAAGCCTTATTAAAAAACAGTGGTATTCAGCTCATCCAGGTAAAAATTTACACCTGGAATATTAAAGACAAACAAGTAGTCGCTGCCCTGCGTGCCCTCAAGGCAGCAGAAAGCCATGGCCCAGTATTGCTGCATTGTCAGCACGGCGCAGATCGTACGGGACTAATATCAGCCATGTATCGAATCTTGTATCAAAACTGGAGTCGTGAGCAGGCATTGGAAGAACTGCGTAAAGGCGGCTATGGGCACCACTCGATGTGGAAAAATATCCCAAAATATCTTCGCACCGTAGATATTGAGAAAATCAGGGCCCTAGTAGAGCAGCCTTAATATTTTGAATTTTCTACGATAGAGGAAGTCTATTAGCCAGACTGCATCGCGGACAATCTATTAAAGTTCAAACTGAAAGGAAAAAGACCATGAGATTTTTGCAAAGAGTATCCTCGCTCTTATGGCATTTCAAAGCTGAGGCTCGCCTCGTATGGGCTATGTTACGCAATCGCTCAACGCCTCTCGCCTCAAAAATCTTAATTTTTTTAGCATTCGCTTATTTAATTTCTCCCATCGATTTTTTGCCAGATATCATTCCTCTATTGGGATGGATGGACGATGGAGTAATAATGACTTTATTAATAGCACTAGCTTTTAAACTTATGCCTTCCGAGCGCTATCAATAGCTAGATAGTGTAGTCACGAGATTGCGAGCCAAAGTACTAGGCAACGGATTTGAACAGCAGCAACAAATGAAGCCAGGCATTTGGCATATCGGGTGGCAATACCTCGCCAGCGCTTGAGATGCAAGAA
>JAIBAO010000003.1 GCA_019695155.1 Burkholderiaceae bacterium
CCTCTTACGCCGGTACGAATCATGTGATTGATGGCATTACCGCCAGCACCACCGACGCCCACCACCTTGATGACAGTGCCTCGATGTTCTACCTCGATCACTTCAATTGCCATAGTCCTACTCCTTTGAATATGCAGGTCTCGCATCGGAAAGCTTCGGTTTTCAGAAACTAAACCCTTCCGATGCAGGCCTGCGGGTTGTACAGCGATTTGCTGCGAACAAAATTAAAAAGCTTTCAGCAACCACTCACGCATACGCGCAAGTGTTCGTTTAAAGGAACCCGTTTGAGCGGCTACACGTCGCCCTTTCATGGTGTTAATTCTGGCTAATTGCAACAAGCCTATTACCGTGGCGTACCGGGGTGTTTTAACCACATCTGCCAGACTTCCTTCATACATAGGCAAACCTATGCGTACTGGTTTTACAAATACGTCTTCTCCTAGTTCAACCATGCCGGGCATTAAGCTGGTCCCGCCCGTTAGTACCACCCCAGAAGAAAGTAGTTCTTCATATCCAGATTCCCGGATGACCTGGTGGACCAAAGTAAATAATTCTTCAATACGGGGTTCAATAACGGCGGCCAAAGCTTGATGAGAGAGCATGCGGGGCTCACGATCACCTAAGCCTGGCACTTCAATACGATCTTCCGGGTCTGCCAAAATTTGCTTGGCAACACCGTGTCTGAGTTTGATGTCTTCTGCATCCTCAGTGGGGGTGCGCAAAGCCATTGCAATATCATTGGTAATCTGATCTCCCGCAATCGGAATGACTGCGGTGTGGCGTATGCTTCCGCCGGTAAAGATTGCAATATCCGTGGTACCACCACCAATATCCACAAGAGCAACGCCTAATTCTTTTTCATCCTGGCTCAGCACGGCTTGGGCGCTGGCCAAAGGCTGCAAAATAATATCATTTACCTCAAGCCCGCAACGACGCACGCATTTGACAATATTTTGCACAGCGCTAACACTGCCTGTCACAATATGTACGCGTACTTCCAGCCGTACTCCTGCCATTCCCAGGGGTTCTCGCACATCGTCCTGACCATCTACCACAAATTCTTGCGGTAACACATGCAGGACTTGTTGATCGTTTGGAATAGGAACAGCGGTGGCTGTTTCTTTAACACGGGCGATATCTGTTTCAGAGACTTCTTTGTCTTTGACGGCAACCATGCCGTGACTATTCACACTGCGAATATGACTACCTGCAATGCCGGTATAGACATGGGTAATCTTGCAGGCCGCCATCAGTTCGGCTTCTTGCAAAGCGCGTTGTATGGACTGCACGGTCGCTTCAATATTGACTACTACCCCTTTACGCAAGCCATGACTAGGGTGTTGACCAATACCTACTACGTGCAAGCTATTTTCGCCGGTCAATTCTGCGACCATCACCACAATTTTGGATGTGCCGATGTCTACAGCGACGAGTAGATTTTTTTCACCGTTCATCCAAGTTTTTCCATCCAATGTTTAGTCATGTGCCGGACCTCCCTTTATTGTTGGGTAACGTACGTAAGCCAGGTGCTGAAACAGCAAATCCATCCGGGTAGCGCAGATCTACCCGTGCAGGAATGCCTAGTTGACTGGAGCTTGCTTCCCAATAGCGAGTCAGGCGCTTGATGCGTTGAGCAACGGCATCGGGGGTAGTGTCGCGTCCTAGCTCCACTACAGTGCCATTAGCCAGTGTGACCGTCCACGACAGTCGATCTGACAGGATTAACTTCCGGATGGGCAGAGCTACGCCAGGACTGAAATCCTGCAACCAGAGTGTGAGTTCGCGGTAGCGATCGTGCATCTGAATGCTGCTTCCTTCAGGGCCATTGAATACAGGCAAGCGGTCATGGGATTCTGCTTCTCCCAGGTTAACAGTGAAGGCTTCACCGTAAGTATTAATCAGTTGATTTTCGTTAAAAGTAGCGACAGGTTGATGTTCTTCTACATGAATGAGAATGCTATGAGGCCAGTGGCGGTTCACCTGTGCTTTACGCACCCAGGCAATTCCTTCTACTCGTTTTTTTATTTCACTTAAGCTAGTGGTAAAAAAGGTGCCAGATAAATGATTAGCTACGGCGTGGCGAATCGTTACCGCATTGATATGTTGCACATTTCCATTTACTTGAATGGAATGGATGGCAAACCAGGGACGATTTGCGATCCATACGACGCCAGCGTATAGCATGCCGAGTGTGCCCGCAAGAAGCAGCACGGCTGTAAGTTTCTGCATGGCGTTAACGTTATTCCACATAGGTTTAAGCTGGGTTTTTAAAAGTTTTAAGACAGGCAAAGCCTAATATTTCGATACATACATCTGCATAACTCATGCCTGCAGCTTTAGCAGCTATCGGTACTAAAGAGTGAGAAGTCATGCCCGGAGAGGTATTAATTTCCAGCAAAAATGGCTGATTATCTGAGCTGCGCAGCATGACATCAACCCTTGCCCACCCTTCACAATTAATGGCTTTATAAGCAGAAAGTGCCAGTGATTGAATTTGTTTAGTCAAATCAGAAGGTAACTGAGCCGGGCACTCATACCGCACAACATCGGTGTAGTATTTGTTTTGAAAATCATAGTTGCCGTCCGGGGCTTTAATCTCAACAATCGGAAGAGCGCGGGCTTGATTTTCTTTACCCAGTATAGCGATGGTTAATTCACGTCCAGCAATAAATTCTTCTGCTAATACTACTTCATCATATTCGCTGCATTTTGCAAAGCCTGTTTGCATTTCTGAATAGCCGCTAACCCTGACAATGCCTATTGTTGAGCCTTCATGCGGTGCTTTGAGCATTAGAGGCAAGCCAAACTCATCCGGAACACGGCGTAACTGACTGTTCGCATTTAATATGGCAAAGCGTGGAGTTGGTAGGCCCTGTGCTGTCCAAATCCGTTTGGTCATGATTTTATTCATTGCGATCGCACAGGCCATGACACCTGGGCCGGTATAAGGGATTTTCAAAAGTTCCAGTGCCCCCTGGATAGAGCCATCTTCTCCAAACCGCCCATGCAAGGCGATAAATACCCGATCGAATTTTTCTGCTGCCAGTTCTGCCAGTGAGCGCTTGCCCGTATCAAACTGATGAGCATCGATGCCTTGACTGCGTAATGCCTGGACTACTCCATTTCCCGACATCAGGGAAACCTCCCGCTCGCTAGAGTTCCCGCCTAGCAGTACGCCGACCTTGCCAAAATCATGACTGCTCATCAGCTACCTCCTTTGCCCAGTAGTTCGAGTATTTGAGCGGGCGTATTTCCTATGGAGCCTGCACCCATGGTAATAAGCACATCCTTATCTTGTATGGTTTCTAAAATGGCAGCAGGCATATCAGAAATCTCTTCTACAAATATGGGTTCAACTCTGCCAGCTACACGAATGGCACGGGCTAATGCACGGCTATCAGCAGCCACAATAGGGGTTTCTCCTGCGGGGTAGACCTCAGCCAGCAAGACGGCATCGGCGGTTCCCAGAATCTTCACAAAATCTTCAAAACAATCGCGCGTGCGTGTGTAGCGATGGGGTTGAAAGGCCAGCACAATGCGCTTACCAGGATAGGCGCCTCTGGCGGCTGCAAGGGTAGCGGCCATTTCGACAGGGTGATGACCATAATCATCAATGAGTTCAAATCTAACCCCACTCGAAGTCAGAAAGCTGCCATAACGTTGAAAACGCCGACCTACGCCTTTGAAATCAGCCAAGCCTGCGGCAATGGCAGCATCAGAAACGCCTAGTTCTGTGGCTACCGCGATAACGGATAGAGCGTTCTGCACATTATGCATGCCGGGTTGATTCAGGCTTATCTCCAGAGGAGCTTCTTCTTTCCGAAGGACGGTAAATTTCATCATGCTACCTTCAGCAGATGCGCTAATTGCACGCACATCGGCGTCTTCAGAAAACCCATAACTAATAACAGGCTTACTAATTAAAGAAACAATGGAGCGTACATGGGGGTCATCCACACAAAGTACTGCCGCCCCATAAAAAGGAAGACGATGGGTGAAATCAACAAAGGCTTGCTTTAAACGCGCAAAATCGTGACCATAGGTTTCCATATGATCGGCATCAATATTGGTAATGACGGCCATCATCGGCATGAGGTTTAAAAAACTCGCATCAGATTCATCGGCTTCTACAACGATATAGTCTCCACTGCCTAATTTGGCGTTGGCCCCTGCACTGTTAAGTCGGCCCCCGATTACGAAAGTTGGGTCTAGACCCCCTTGTGCTAATACGCTAGCCATTAAAGAAGTTGTTGTGGTCTTACCATGAGTGCCGGCAATTGCGATCCCTCGCTTTAAACGCATAAGCTCTGTTAGCATGACTGCACGCGGGACTACAGGAATTTTTGCGGTCCGGGCAGCTCGTACTTCTGCATTGCTGGGATCGACGGCAGAGGAGGTGACGACGGCATCTGCGCCCATAATATTCTGTGCTGCATGGCCTTTAAATATCTGAATTCCTAGACTTGCCAAACGCCGTGTAGTGGGATTATCAGCCAAATCCGAACCGCTTACGGTGTATTCCAGATTGCGCATGACTTCAGCAATGCCCGACATGCCTGCTCCTCCAATACCCACAAAATGAATATGTTTGATGGCGTGTTTCATTGCAAATTTTTCCCCGCCATGGCTTCTATTTCGTTAGCGACTGCGTTGGTGGCTTCTGGAAGTGCGAGTAAACGCGCGCGCTGCGCCATTGTTTGCAAATCCAGGCGATTGATGGTTTCAAGCAAAGATAAAAGACGTTCCGGCGAAAACTCTGTCTGCGGAATATGAATGGCTGCTCCTTGGTTTGCCATCCACTGGGCGTTATCTTGCTGATGCGAGGTGGTACTCACCACTAAAGGAACAAGAACGCTCGCTACCCCTGCAGCGCATAATTCACTGATGGTGATAGCGCCCGCCCGGCAAATAACCAGATCACATTTGGCAAGTTCTGTGGCCATATCATCAATAAAGGGCCGTACATCGGCACAGACCTGCGCTTTTTGATAGGCTGCCTGGACGGTTTGATAATTTGCGGTGCCTGTTTGATGTACCACAATAGGACGGTTAGCTCCTGATAGCCGGGCCAAGGTGAAAGGAAGTACTTCATTTAAGGCTTTTGCTCCCAAACTACCTCCTACGATAAGCAGGCGTAAAGGGCCGCTGCGATTACTAAATCGGACACTGGGAGGAGGAATGTTTGTAATTTCCGCACGGACTGGATTGCCGGTGACGACAGCCTGCTTAATGGTGCTGGCAGCTTTGCTTGCAAAACCGAAGGCTATCCGATTAGCAGCTGATAAAAGAGTTTTATTGGAAAGCAGTAATGCGGCGTCAGCATTCATTAGCATCAAGGGCTTACCTAGCAGCTTAGCCATCCATCCGCCCGGCAAGCAAACATAACCGCCCATTCCTAGTACGGCGTCTGCTGCACGGCTTTGAATAATACGTAAACAACTGAAAAAAGCCACGAACAACAAAAATGCACCGGCTAAAGTGTGCCCCAGACCTTTACCCCGCATGCCCGAAAACCTGATGCAATCCATGGGAATATTGCTGGGTGGAACGAGTTTATTTTCCATCCCATGTGTGGTCCCTAACCAGCTAACACTCCAGCCCCGTTTTTGCATTTCACGGGCTACGGCCAGGCCCGGCATAATATGTCCACCCGTTCCTGCTGCCATGATGATAAGATGCCGACTCATATAGCTCTGCCCCGCATCATTTGCCGGCTTTCAAAATCGATCCGAATCAATATTCCAATGGCCACGCAGCTCATCAGCATGGCGCTACCACCATAACTGATAAAAGGCAGGGTCAGACCTTTGGTGGGCAAGAGTCCGCTTGCAACCCCGATGTTGATGAAGGCTTGCAGGCCAATCCAAATCCCTATGCCTTGTGCAACCAGGCCTGCAAAGATTTTGTCTAGCTTGATGGCCTGACGCCCAATTTCAAAAGCCCTCCTGACGATAAAATAAAAAAGGCTGACTACCAGCAATACTCCTATAAAACCGAGTTCTTCCGCAATAATGGCCATGATGAAATCTGTATGAGCTTCTGGCAGATAATGCAGTTTTTCTACGCTGGCCCCTAAACCTACCCCGCTCATTTCTCCGCGGCCAAAGGCAATCAGGGAGTGTGTGAGTTGATAGGCCTTTCCTAAAGCATTGTTTTCGTCCCAAGGGCTCCAGTATGCAAAGATGCGCTCGCGTCGCCATGGCGACAGTGCAATCACTGTTAAAAACACACTGATGAGAGTGCCTACAGAGCCAAGAAAGATTTTTAGACTCATCCCCCCCAAAAATAAAATGCCAATGGCGATGCCGGTAATGACGATTAAGGCCCCCAGATCTGGTTGCAGCAATAAACAGCCGCCTACCGCTCCAATAGCCAAAATAATGGGAAGTAAACCTGCTTTAAAGTCTGTTAATACGGCCTGCTTCCGAACTGCATAATCCGCTCCATAAAGAATGACAAAAAGTTTCATCAGTTCTGAAGGCTGCAGATTCAGGATGAACAGGGGAATCCAGCGTCGTGCGCCATTGACCCCTTTTCCGACCCCGGGAATTAATACGATGATGAGTAACAGCAAGCCGCCTACAAACAAAATAGGCGCCCAGCGTTGCCAACTGCTCATGGGAATTTGAAATACCAATAAGCCAGCTATTATTCCAATCCCAATAAAGAGAAAATGACGTATCAGAAAATGGGTAGGCTTGTAATTGGCAAATCTTGGTTCATCGGGTAAAGCAACCGATGCGGAATAAACCATCACTAAACCGCACAACAACAAAAGAACAGCAGAAATAAGTAAAGAAGTGTCAATCTGCGCCAGGGAAGCACGATGCGCTAACCCATCTTTCAAAGGACTGGTGCTAGTGGTTCGCGGAGAAATCTTTAAGAAGTGGGGCAAGTTCATAGGAGCAGCCCCTTTTGTTCAGCCAGTACGTTTACAGCTTGAATAAATCTTTCTGCGCGTTCTTTGTAGTTTGCAAACATATCCAGACTAGCGCAGGCAGGAGAAAGCAGAACAATATCGCCTGCCCTAGCGGCTTGATAGGCTTGATTTACAGCTTCTTCAAGGCTGTGGCACGATGCAATTTTTACATCACTATCTTCAAGCGCAGCGGCAATAAGTTCAGCATCTTGGCCTATCAGGAAAATTGCTTTTACCCAACTAGCAACAGCTTGGCGTAAAACTGTAAAGTCTTGTCCCTTGCCTTGCCCCCCCGCAATCAGAAGAATTTTGCGTTGATCCTCTGCCAAACCATTAATCGCCGCTAACGTAGCCCCTACATTGGTGCCTTTACTGTCATCGATAAAGTCGATTTCATCAATACGCGCTACCGGCTGGCATCGATGGGGTTCTCCGCTATAGTCTCGTAAACCGCGCAGTAAAGTGCCCATCGGCAGTCCTATCGCCAAGAGCAAACCTATAGCCGCCAAAGCATTGGCATGGTTATGGCTGCCCCGGATGGGTAATGCGTCAGCAGGCATGAGTCGATGAATTGCTACTGCTGTTGGAGCCGCTTCTTTTTTCTTGCGAGGAATATCTTCTACAGCTCGTGCCTGCGCCAACCATTTAAGTCCACCGTCTTGAACAATCCCAAGATCACCTGCTTGTTGCGGCGGTTTAGTGCCAAAAGTAGTGCAGGGGCAAGGGGATGGGTGCATTTGTAGGCTGAATGCATCATCCCGATTAAGCACGCGGTAAGTATTTTGGGCAAAAATGCGAGACTTATCTTTTGTATATTCTTGCATGTCTGTATGCCAGTCCAGATGGTCTTGGGTGACATTTAGTACGGTGGCAACATCAGCCTGCAATAAGTGGGTGTAATGCAATTGAAAGCTGGAAAGTTCAAGAATCCATACCGCAGGTAAGCTGTCTTGTTTTAAAGCGGTGTTTAAGGCATTTAGAGCTGCCGGGCTAATGTTCCCGCAGGCTATGGTTTGCAAACCCGCTGTCTTAGCTAAATGTTCAGTTAAACGCGTAACTGTGGTTTTTCCATTGGTTCCCGTGATGGCTATAACTTTGGGCAGGTAATTGTAATGTTTAGATAGTTCTGCCAATGCCAGTGCGAACCAGTCAATCTCACTAAAAATAGAGATATTGCGTTTATTAGCGGCTGCTAGCATTTTTGCAACTTGTGGATCTTGAGGGGAAAGTCCCGGACTGATGACTAGCATGCTGATGTCATGGAGCAACTCTTCACTAAAAGCCCCGCTTCTAATTTCGCATTGCGCAGCAGTTTGCTGTAATACCGCAAGACCGGGAGGGTTAGCACGGGTATCAGCTACGACAATTCGTGCTGCTCCATGAGCCGCGGCAAATTGTGCGCAAGCCAAGCCAGACTCCCCTAAACCCAGAATCAGAACTGGCTGATTACGTAGAAAATGAAGGGATTTCTTCATCACCGTAGTTTCAGTGTAGATAGACCGATTAACACAAGCATCATCGTCACAATCCAAAAACGAACGACGACTTGTGTTTCTTTCCAGCCGCTAACCTCAAAATGATGATGCAGCGGCGCCATCTTTAAGATGCGCCGTCCTTCCCCATAGCGTTTCTTGGTATATTTAAACCAGCTCACCTGCATCATGACGGACAAAGTTTCAGCAACAAATACGCCCCCCATAATGAAGAGAACGATCTCTTGCCGGGTGATGACCGCGATAGTGCCCAGAGCTCCGCCTAGAGCTAGAGCCCCGACATCTCCCATGAATACCTGAGCAGGGTGGGCGTTAAACCATAAAAAAGCTAATCCAGCGCCTGCCATCGCAGCGCAAAAAACCATCAATTCACCTGCTCCTGGAATATGAGGAAAAAATAGATATTTGGCATAGTCCACCCGCCCTACCACATAAGCAAAAATTCCGAGGGCAGAGCCTACTAAAATCGTAGGCATGATGGCCAAGCCATCGAGCCCATCGGTGAGGTTGACTGCATTACTTGTGCCAACAATCACAAAATAGGAAAGCGCAATAAATCCAAATACACCTAGTGGATAACTAATACTTTTGAAAAAAGGCAGCATCAAGTCCGCTTTTTCAGGTAAAGGCAGGGTAAGACCAGAGCTTAACCATTGCAGTAATAGTTCAAAGCTTTTTTCCACATTGGGGGCGGAAACGGTAAAGGCTAGATAAATCGAGGCGGCTAAACCGATGAGTGATTGCCAAAACATTTTTTCGCGAGCGCTCATGCCTTTGGGGTTTTTGTGGACAATTTTTCGATAGTCATCCACCCAGCCAATCCAGCCGAATCCAAAGGTCACAATCATGACCACCCACACAAAGCGGTTGCTTAAGTCCATCCACAGAAAAGTGGAAACGCCCATCGCTAGGAGTAACAGTGCTCCTCCCATGGTAGGAGTCCCGCTTTTGACTAGATGAGTTTGCGGACCATCTGTTCTAACGGCTTGGCCTACTTTTAATTCCCGTAACTTATTAATGACCCAAGGCCCTAAGGCCAGACCCAAAACTAATGCCGTTGCACAAGCACCTACTGCTCTAAATGTGATGTAGCGAAAAACATTTAGAAAGCCCATATCGGGTGAAAACTGTGCTAACCACATCAGCATGCAGAGACTCCTTGAGAGGCTTTTTTTAATTCTTCTATGACACGCTCCATTTGCATGAAGCGCGAACCTTTAACCAAGACGCAAGCATCTGGAGGAAGGGCTAATTCATCAAGGAACTGCGAGGCTTCCTGAACTGACTGAAGATGCTTAGCAACGCCGCTAGGCAAGTGGGTTTTATAGGCTTGATGGGTGAGTTCGGTCGCTTGACCTAAGGTCAGTAACACATCAATTTGCATGCTTGCTGCATACTGACCTATCTCACTATGAAAAGCAGGGCCTTGTTCTCCAACCTCACCCATATCTCCCAATATCAAAACTTTAGTTCCATTGGTGCTGGCTGCCAGGGCATCAATCGCTGCACGGACGGAGTCTGGATTGGCGTTATAGCTGTCGTTGATCAGGCGATACGGAAAACCTGAAAGATTCTGCATTCTGCCTGGACTAGGTAGAAAATCACAGAGTCCGTGAACAATAGCTTCTGGGGCGATGTTGGCGGCTACTGCCACTGAAGCTGCAGCCAGTGCATTGAGTTGGTTGTGCATGCCCTGTATTTGCAGGCAGATGGGATACCAAAAATAATTTTCCCCTTGTTTTATGCGTATTTCAAAGCGATTTTGGCTGCAAGCCCGCATAAGAACAAGGGTAGATTGACTTTCGACTTCCTGAGTATCTTCTTTTTCTTTAATATCATTAATCCTTAGGGCAAACTCTATGCGCTTGCGTTCATCCGCTACCGCTCGCCACACTGAGCTATACACATCCTCCTGCGGGAAGACTGCGATACCGGCGGATGGCAGAGCTTTAATAGCAGCAGCATGTTCCTGGGCTACCGCTTCTACACTAGCCATGAATTCTTGATGTTCCCGCTGCGCATTGTTGACCAGGGCAATTGTTGGCTGTGCAATTGCAGCGAGCGTGGCTGTTTCTCCAGGATGGTTCATGCCTAACTCAATCACGGCCAAGCGATGCGCAGCATTCAGCTTAAGCAAGGTCAAAGGTAAACCAATATCGTTGTTCAGATTGCCTTGGGTATATAAGACATGGTCTGACCCCACAGCGGCCTTAAAAATGCTGGCAATCATGTCTTTAGTAGTGGTTTTTCCATTGCTGCCCGTGACTACCGCCAAGGGCAACATAAAACGTTTACGCCAGCCCGCAGCTAATTCACCTAGAGCCTTTTTGGGGTCAGGAACCACAATAGCATTTAAGCCTTTAGGGGGCAGGTGTTGGGCTGAAATCAGTGCAGTGCAGTCCCCCCACGCGCGCACTTGCGGTAAAAAATCATGCGCATCAAACCGCTCTCCTGTGAGAGCTACAAATAAATCCTGGGACTGAAGGCTTCGGCTATCGGTATGCACCCGCTTAAAAACTGCGGCAGGATTACCGCGAATGGTGGCGTTGGACAGATACAGGCAAGCTTGTGCTAATGTCAGCATGAAGGCACCTTTTCCTGCCATACAGCTAAAGCAGCTTGTGCATGTTCGGTATCACTAAAGGGATACTTCACTCCTAAAATTTCCTGGTAAGGCTCATGACCTTTTCCGGCCACCAAAACAATATCAGCGGCAGTTGCTTGATGAATGGCTTGGGCGATGGCTTTGCCTCGGTCGGGTTGCGTGTTTACTTCAAACCCTGTTGGAATCCCTTTTAAAATGTGACTAATAATGGTTAGCGGATCCTCAGCGCGAGGGTTATCGCTGGTCACAATCACTTCATCCGCATGTTTACAGGCAATTTCAGCCATTACAGGGCGTTTACTGGGGTCGCGATTCCCTCCGCAGCCAAAAACGCAGATCAGCTTAGCTTTGCGTTGCTGGGCAACGGGACGCATGGCTAGCAGCACTTTTTCTAGAGCATCGGGTTTATGGGCGTAATCAATAATTACCAAGGGTTGCTTAGTTCCCCCTAATGCATTAAGGCGACCTTCTACCGCGGGTACAGTTTTCAGCACTTGTGTTGCCTGTTCAAGACTAAAGCCATCTGCTTGCAGCACACCGGCCACTGCTAAGGCATTCGCAACATTAAAGACACCAAAGGCAGGTAAGTTCAGCGTGTGCACAAATTCGCCATCCGATACTTGCACCTGAGCCCCCTGCGTTGTCCAAGCCCACTGCTTTATAAATAAAGCCGTATGAACCGCAATACCCATCAGGGGATCCATACCTTGTGTGCTATACGTAATCAGCTTCACGGTAGGTGCCTGCGTTGCTACGAATTTGGCTAGCCGCTGACCCGCAGCATCATCCAGGTTGACTACTGCTGTTTCTAACTGAGGCCACTCAAATAAAAGACGTTTAGCGGCTTCGTAACGCTCCATATCGCCGTGGTAGTCCAGATGATCATGGGACAGATTGGTAAATACTCCTGTATTAAAGTGAGTTCCCTTTAGACGGTGTTCAGCCAAACCAATGGAGGAGACTTCTATGGCTGCCGCTTTAGCTCCTTGCTGGCGTAAATCTGCAAACAGCCGTTGTAACTCTACTGCCGGTGGAGTAGTAAATCCTGTGGGCTGTTGAGCGCCGATAAAGCCGCTGCCTAAGGTGCCAATGACCGCGCATTTTTTGCCTAAGACATTCAAACAATGAGCTGTCCATTGTGCAGTGGTCGTCTTACCGCTAGTGCCCGTAATTCCGATAACTTTCAAATGCTGGGTAGGATGAGCATAGTAAGCATCGGCAATTTCGCCGGCAGTTTCTTTCAGGCGGGGCACAGTGAGAATCGGGACCGCACTGATGGAGGAAGCATCAAAATTTTCTTTTTCTGCAATGACCAGAGCGGCTCCCTGAGAAATGGCTTGCGCGATATAATCCCGTCCATCCTGGCGAGTGCCCGGATAGGCAAAAAAAACATCACCTTGAGCGATGGCGCGCGAGTCACTGCATAGATGTGCCCCGCTTACCGCATGCTTGAGGATCCATTGGGCAGCTTGCATTACAAGGTATCCTCATCCAGAGACTGCCCAATCGTTTCGGGGGCGCCTTCATCACGTACGATCAAGGTTTTATAGGGGGCATCCGGCGCTACATTAAGAGCCCGCAAAGCGCCGGCCACGACCCCGGCGAAGATTGGCGCTGCCACATCTCCCCCATAAATTTTTCCTGCAGAGGGTTCATCAACCATGACCGCAACAATAAGGCGAGGATTACTGGCAGGAGCAAATCCAATAAACGAGCCGATATATTTACGCTCTACATAACCCCCATTAGATTGTTTACGAGCTGTTCCTGTTTTACCGGCAACGCTATAACCGACTACTTGGGCGCGAGGGGCTGTTCCCCCAGGCCCTGCTGCATATTCCAGCATTTTGCGCATTTGCTCAGCGGTTTTGGGGCTGATGACGCGTACACCTTGGGTAGGCTGCTGTAATTTTGTGAAAGATAAGGGCAATACCTGTCCATCATTTACAAATACTGTGTAAGCGCGTGCCATCTGAATGAGCGAGACCGATAGCCCATAGCCGTAGCTCATTGTGGCTTGTTCAATGGGGCGCCATTTTTCTGCAGGCCGCAATCGTCCGGCTACAGCGCCCGGAAACCCAATTCTGGGGGCCTGACCTAGCCCGACCTGGGTGAATTCTTGCCACATATCTTTGGCAGCCAGCATTTGGGAGATTTTGGTCATTCCAATATTGCTGGATTTTTGTAATACGCCATTTACGGTGAGCAAACCATTAGCATGCGTATCGCTAATCACATGCTGGCCAAATTGCAGTTTGCCGTTACCTGTTTGAATGCTTGTTTCGGGTGTGATCTTGCCCGTCTCTAGCCCCACTGCAATAGTGAAAGGCTTCATGGTTGAGCCTGGTTCATAGGTATCGGTGATTGCCCGGTTACGTAATTGGGCTCCCGATAAGCCGCGACGCTGATTGGGGTTGTAGGTAGGGTAATTTGCCATGGCAAGTACCTCACCGGTGCGGGCATCTAACACCACAATAGCTCCTGCTTTTGCATTATTGGCTTCAACCCCTGCCTTCAACTCAGAAAAGGCTAAGAATTGAATTTTGCTATCAATGGACAAGACCAGATCGCGCCCGGCTAAGGCAGGTCTGATGCCTTCCACGTCTTCAATTACTCTTCCTAAGCGATCTTTAATGACGCGGCGGCTGCCGGCTTGTCCTTTCAATACATTATCATGTGCAAGCTCAATGCCTTCCTGACCGATATCTTCGATATCGGTAAACCCCAATACATGTGCTAATGCCTCACCTTCAGGATAAAAGCGCCGGTATTCATCTCTTATATGAATACCATTTAATTGCAATGCACTAACCTTTGCAGCTATTTCTGGCGCTAATTGCCGTTTTAGATAGACAAATTTCCGGTCTTCATCCTGAAGACGTTGCCGAATTTCTTTTTCCGGAATGTCAAGAAGCTGGCTTAACTCCTTAAAGTTTTTAGCCCTGATTTCTACATCTTCTGGGATGGCCCAAACGGCTTTGGCAGGAATACTAGAGGCCAGGACTACTCCATTGCGGTCCATGATTTTGCCCCGAACTGCCGGTAATTCAAGGGTTCGGGCATACCGTGCTTGACCGCGTTCCTGCAAAAAATCACTAAATGGTCCTTGCAAATAGAATGCCCGCCCTAACAAAGTTATGAAAGCCATCGTAAGCACCAGCATCGCTACCCGGCTACGGGTTTCAGAAAGCCGGGGCAAGCTGGCGCTATGAGGGGTACTGCGCATGGACTGACGCATCGCCCTCATTGCTTACCTGCCCGCAAGGGAGTTTGCAAACTTTTATTGTTTAAATAAAAGGTATATGCAGGGGTAACACGCTCCATGCGCAGATCCCGCCGGGCTGCAGCATCGATTAAAGCCGGTTTGGACAGCGTGCTTTGCTCCACCTGAAGTTGTCTATGTTCGGTATCCAGGCGTTTGCCTAATGCGTCAGCGCGTTCAATCTGGACAAACAACTTGCGGCCCGCGTGGGAACTGGTCACTATAGACAAGGCACTGCAGACAATAAAGATGACCAGCAATACAGCACCCGCATTCATCTTGCGGCCCTCTGCGCGATACGCATAATGGCAGAGCGCGCCCGCGGATTAGCACGAATTTCGGCTTGTGAAGGTTTTATTTTGCCTAAAGTGGTCCATACGCTAGGGGCAACCCCATCTCCACGGATGGGCAAATGACGCAAGGCGGTATCTAGCTTGGAAGGTGCCAGCGCCCGCTTGACAATACGGTCTTCCAGAGAATGAAAGCTGATCACAACCAGACGCCCCTGAGGTTTTAAGAGGCGTTGCGCCTGGGCAAGGATTGCGTCGAGTTCCTCAAGCTCCCGATTGATGAAAATCCGAAAAGCTTGAAAGGTGCGAGTTGCGGGGTCCTGACCCTTTTCATGTGTTTTGACGATACTCGCCACGAGGCTGGCAAGTTGCCTTGTCGTGGTAATGGGCTCTGTTGCCCGGCGAGCAACAATCGCCGCTGCAATTCGCGCAGCAAACCGTTCTTCACCATAGCCATGAATGACCTCCCTGATCTGATCCTGTTCTGCGGTTTGCAGCCAGTCTGCTACTGTAGTTCCCTGCGTGGTATCCATACGCATATCTAGCGGCGCATCTGAGCGAAAGGAAAAGCCTCGCGTGGGGGTATCGATTTGGGGAGATGACACTCCCAGGTCGAGTAATAAACCGTCTATAGGTTCGGTAAGATATTCTTCCAGTTTTGAGAAAGCTGAATGAATAACAGTAAGGCGCGTATCGCCAATGTTTTTTGCTACTTCGATAGCTTGGGAGTCGCGATCCATCGCAATGAGCCTGCCTTGCCGGGATAGTCGGGACAACACTAAGCGTGTATGGCCGCCTCGCCCAAAGGTTGCGTCCACATACAAGCCTGAAGGATCGCTCAGCAAAGCGTCTACCGCTTCGTGTAACAAGACGGTTGTGTGGGAGCTTGTCTGGGTGACAGCAATAGCAGCACGCCTTGAGCTTAGAGCGGGAAGTGTCATTGATCACAGTGCCCTTGCTTTCAGAAGGAAAGAGAACTCACAGCATCGGGCATGGGTCCCGTCATGGCTGCTTGCTCTTGTGCAGCAAGGGTAGCTGCGTCCCATAATTCAAAGTGGCTACCCATGCCTAGCATCATGATGTCCCGAGAAAATCCTGCCGCTGCACGTAGTTCTGGAGCAATCAGTGCCCGGCCATTAGAGTCCAATTCAATATCTTGTGCAGAACCTAGAAAAATTCGTTTCCAAACCGCTGCTTGAATCGGTAACGCAGCGATCTTTTCCCGATGAATTTCCCAGGTAGAGCGGGCAAATAACATCAGGCAACCATGGGGGTGCTTAGTCAGCGTCACACGTCCTTCACATTGGGCCATTAGAGCGTCACGATGCCGAGCAGGAATGGCGATTCTGCCCTTGGCATCCAGAGTGATATGGCTAGACCCTTGAAACATAATTTTTTTAGGCGAAGGCTGAAAAAAGCTTAGAAAAAGCCACAAAATTCCCTTTTTCTCCACATATACCCACTGTAGAGCAAAATACTGGAAGCCGCAAATAAAAAATGAGTGGAAAGAGGATCAAACAAAAGACAATTAAAGGTAAATCAAACTGTAAAAGTAAGTAGCTGCAGTAAGATAGCGAACATACTTCAGGATTTACTTTAAGATTTTGAGCTCCAAGTTAAACTGACTACAGTTAAAATCCTGTCAGATACCGTACACAAAAGGAAACACAAGAATGGAAGGCACTAAAAACAATCCCACTGAAAAAGCCAAAGCCTTGGCTGCTGCCCTTGCCCAAATTGAAAAACAGTTTGGCAAAGGCTCTATCATGAAGCTGGGCGAGAATGAAGTGCCCTCCGATATACAAGTAGTTTCAACCGGGTCCCTGGGTTTGGATATTGCATTGGGAGTAGGGGGCCTACCGCGGGGCCGTGTAATAGAAATTTACGGGCCGGAGTCATCGGGGAAAACGACGCTGACACTTCAAGTCGTTGCCGAGATGCAGCGTTTGGGAGGCACTTGCGCTTTTATTGATGCCGAACACGCTTTAGATCCGCAATATGCCCAGAAACTAGGGGTGAATTTGCAGGAGCTACTTATTTCACAACCGGACACGGGCGAGCAAGCCTTGGAAATTGCCGACGCATTGGTGCGTTCTGGCAGCATTGATCTGATTGTGGTGGACTCCGTCGCCGCTCTGGTACCCAAGGCCGAGATTGAAGGCGAAATGGGAGATTCCCTGCCGGGCCTGCAGGCCAGACTGATGAGCCAGGCTTTGCGTAAGCTTACCGCTACTATTAGTCGCACTAATACCATGGTAGTGTTCATTAATCAAATTCGCATGAAGATCGGTGTGATGTTTGGATCTCCAGAAACCACTACAGGTGGTAATGCGCTTAAATTTTATGCCTCGGTTCGCTTAGATATTCGTCGTGTGGGGTCTCTGAAAAAAGGAGAGGAAATTATTGGTAACGAAACCCGCGTTAAAGTGGTGAAGAACAAGGTGTCTCCCCCTTTCAAAACCGCGGATTTTGATATTTTGTACGGTGCCGGCACAAGTCGTGAGGGTGAGCTGATTGATTTAGGAGTAGCCTGTGGAGTTATGGATAAGGCTGGCGCTTGGTACTCTTATCAGGGAGAGAAAATTGGTCAGGGCCGTGATAATACGCGTGAGTATTTGAAAGAGCATCCTGATATGGCGCTTGAAATCGAAAACAAGATTCGAGCCCATTATGGAATTAACGCTCGCTCAGAGCCGCAGACAGCTGAAGCTTAAAAGTGAAACAGTGCGCGTGTTCCTTCCTCAAGCAAGAATCCTGTTTTTAGGATTTGATTAAAGTTAAAAGTCAAGCAAGGTGTTAGACATTACAGGAGCCACCGTGACAGCCCTATTCAATAGCGATCTTAAAGAAATGGCAGAGCGAAGTGTCCTCTGCTGGCTGGCAACGGCCGACGATAGCGGTCAACCGAATGTCTCTCCAAAAGAAGTGTTTGCGGTTGCAGATGATGAACACATCGTCGTAGCAAATATAGCCTCTCCAGGATCGGCGAAGAATATTCATATCAACAGTAAGGTATGTCTGAGTTTTATCGATGTGTTCGCCCAAAAAGGGTTCAAGGTTTACGGTGTTGCCAGTGATGTAAAGCAGGGACAAACCGAGTATTTCCGCTGGGTAGAACCTCTGCGCATGATGGCAGGAGATCGTTTTCCTATTCAAAGTATTTTCGTGGTGCGAGGGACTGCGGTTGAACCGATTATTGCTCCCAGCTACAGACTGTACCCCAGGGAGACAACTGAAGCATCACAGGTTCAGGCTGCACTTCGTACCTACCGAGTTAAACAAGAGGTTAGTAATGTCTAATATTCTGCTTGAGAGGGATGCTTTACTGGCACGTCGGCTCTGAGCTTACATTAACCAATACGGTCAAGCCCGCGCTCTAGTCGTCCGTATCGGGAACATCTACTCATCATGCCTAGCGAGATCATCAAGTTCTTCCAAGCTTACCGAGATGCGTTTAATACGCTCAATGGTGGAGCTGTCGCAATGCTGTATGCGGAACCCTCGGGAATCGCTCAAGACGGTAGGTACACGCATTGGCCGAACAGAGTACCTGTACAAGAGAACATGGAAGCACTTTGTCAGATGTATCGGAATAAAGGCTTTGTCCGGGCGGACTTTGAGCTTGGGCAATTTATTGATCAAGGTGAACAGTTTGCTGTTGCTGATCTTCAGTGGCAAATTGACTGGGATCGAGATCAAGATTCGTGGCGCTTTAGAACCACGTATAATCTTGTGTATACCGGCAAAGGTTGGAAGGTACTTCTTTGTACAGCCTACACCGAAGCGGCTCTTTTCAACGCTGAAAGGGTTGCTTAGCATGGCGCTGCGGTCAACGCGGAGCGGCAGGGCGCTGGGAGGCCGGGAGCCAAACAGAGAGTTGGCAGGCGATTGCCTAATGTCCAAGCAATCCTCTTCCAATCTGATGGCTCGTGCGGTGAGCTATTTGTCCCGGCGGGAGTATAGTCGGGCCGAGTTGGCGCGCAAGTTAAGTCAAATTCCTCTGTCTGAGCACAAGAGTAAAGTTTCAATCCTTAACCGTGACCGCCCTCCTGATAGTTGTGTTGAAACTCAGATGGAAAACGCTCCTCCTGTCCCCTCTACAGAGGAATCTCTAGAACAGCAGATTAATCAGGTGCTGGATGTGCTGGAGGAAAAAGGCATGCTATCTACTGAGCGTTTTGCTCAAAGTTTGGCCTATCGTAAAGCTTCACGTTTCGGCGTCACCCGTATCATGCAGCAGTTGCAAGTGCATGATGTGCAGGCAGAAGTACTTGCTGAAATAAAAAGTCAGCTTAAAGATTCTGAATTTGCCAGAGCAAAAGCGATTTGGCAGAAAAAGTTTGGCAGTATTCCTCAAGAACAGCAGGAGATGGCTAAACAGGTTCGCTTTCTCACTTCGCGCGGTTTTTCTACCGCGCTTGCCCTAAAAGTCGTCCATGGTGCGGCGATGGAATAATCAAGAAATTGTGAATCACCGCAGATTCCTCTGTTTGCTTGTAACCCCCGGGCAACGAGCGGCTTGACTCCCAGGCCTTTTAGCAGCGATAATTTGCGGTTAGCAAGTTTGTAGTCTTTTCACTTTTAAAAAGCGAATTTTAAAATTCCCTATTTTTCTTAGTGGTTTTCGACACCAGCTTTTTTTAAAAACCGGCGTTTTGTGAAACTTAAGAAATTTGTGAAATTTTTAGATTGCAAATAATGACCCCGGATCTTCCGAGGTCTTTCTTTATATAAACTTTTCGCAACCGGAACGCGAATAATGCCAACCATTAACCAACTAATACGCAAGCCGCGTGAGTCGTCTACTGTCAAAAGCAAGAGTCCTGCTTTGGCTTTAAGCCCCCAGCGGCGCGGTGTATGCACCAAGGTGTATACCACTACCCCTAAAAAGCCTAACTCTGCTTTACGGAAAGTCGCCAAGGTGCGTCTTACCAATGGTTTTGAGGTGATTAGCTATATCGGCGGAGAAGGCCATAATCTGCAGGAGCACTCGGTTGTTCTTGTGCGGGGTGGTCGTGTAAAAGACTTGCCTGGTGTGCGCTATCACATTGTGCGGGGCTCTCTCGACTTGCAGGGAGTAAAAGACCGTAAGCAAGCGCGTTCCAAATATGGTGCTAAACGTGCTAAGGCTGGTGCCGCAGCTGCTAAGAAGAAGTAATTTAACTTAAGCCGCATCAATAAGAGATTGGCTTTTATAGCTCAGTACTTGTTGATGAGTAAGTGGCAGCTGTCTAGCTGCCAAGGGCCGATCTATATGGCCCAACTGAAATGAAAAGGAAGAGAAATGCCACGTCGTCGTGAAGTCCCCAAGCGGGATATATTGCCTGATCCAAAGTTCGGTAATGTTGAGCTTGCCAAGTTTATGAATGTAGTGATGCTCTCTGGTAAAAAAGCAGTGGCAGAGCGTATTGTTTACGGGGCCTTAGATCAGATTAAGGCCAAGAGCGGTAAAGATCCCTTGGAAGTATTTTCTTTAGCTATCGGTAATGTTAAGCCAATGGTTGAGGTTAAATCCCGTCGGGTGGGTGGTGCTAACTACCAGGTGCCTGTAGAGGTTCGGCCCGTGCGTCGTTTGGCTTTATCGATGCGTTGGGTGCGTGAAGCTGCAAAAAAACGTAGTGAAAAATCCATGGCTCTGCGCCTGGCAGGTGAATTGCTTGAGGCGGCCGAGGGTCGTGGCGGTGCGATGAAAAAGCGTGATGAAGTTCATCGTATGGCTGAAGCCAATAAAGCATTTTCACATTTCCGTTTTTAATTTCGCTAACTTAAATAAGTTCTTCATAGCATTGTTATTGCTAAGCGGGATTTCATCCCCACTTAACTACACCCGGCTATTGGGCCGGGTTTTCCATTGAATAGAAAAGGTTCGAGTCATGGCTCGCAAGACACCCATAAATAGATATCGCAATATCGGCATTTCTGCTCATATCGACGCAGGTAAAACCACCACGACTGAGCGCATCCTGTTTTATACCGGTGTGAATCACAAGATCGGTGAGGTGCATGATGGCGCGGCAACGATGGATTGGATGGAGCAGGAGCAAGAACGCGGTATCACGATTACTTCTGCAGCGACTACCTGTTTCTGGAAAGGTATGGACATGTCCTATCCAGAGCATCGCATTAATATCATTGATACCCCAGGCCACGTAGATTTTACCATTGAAGTCGAGCGCTCTATGCGGGTGCTAGATGGCGCCTGCATGGTGTATTGCGCCGTAGGTGGCGTGCAGCCTCAATCTGAAACCGTATGGCGTCAGGCTAATAAATATAAAGTTCCTCGTCTTGCTTTTGTGAACAAGATGGATCGTACGGGTGCAAACTTCTTTAAGGTTTATGAGCAAATGAAAGCGCGTCTTAAGGCCAATCCGGTACCTCTGCAGGTGCCTATTGGCGCTGAGGAGCACTTTAAGGGTGTGGTTGACCTGGTCAAGATGAAGGCCATTATGTGGAACGAAAATGATCAAGGCATGACCTTCAAATATGAAGAGATTCCTGCTGATTTGGCGCAGACGTGTAACGAGTGGCGTGAAAAGCTTTTGGAAGCTGCTGCAGAATCTTCAGAAGAACTCATGAACAAATATTTGGAAGAAGGCAATTTGTCAGAGGCTGATATTAAATCAGCTATTCGCACGCGCACTATCGCTGGTGAAATTCAGCCAATGATGTGTGGTTCAGCCTTTAAAAACAAGGGTGTGCAAGCCATGCTAGATGGTGTGATTGACTATATGCCTGCCCCTACGGATATCCCGCCTGTTCAGGGTGTGGATGCCAATGAGGAACAAACTTCTAGAACAGCAGATGATGCAGAAAAGTTTTCTGCTTTAGCGTTTAAGCTGATGACAGATCCCTTTGTTGGCCAGTTAACCTTTATTCGGGTGTATTCGGGCGTGCTCACTAAAGGAGACACCGTTTATAACCCTATTAAGGGTAAAAAGGAGCGTATTGGCCGGATTGTGCAAATGCACGCGAACAACCGGGAAGAGATCGCCGAAGTACGCGCAGGGGATATTGCTGCCTGTGTGGGCCTTAAAGAAGTAACGACGGGAGATACCTTATGTGATCCGGACGCGATTATTACTCTGGAAAAAATGGTATTTCCTGAGCCTGTGATTTCTCAAGCTGTAGAGCCAAAGACGAAGGCTGATCAGGAAAAAATGGGTCTTGCCTTAGGTCGCTTGGCGGCTGAAGATCCTTCTTTCCGTGTACGCACAGATGAAGAATCTGGGCAAACAATTATTGCCGGTATGGGAGAGCTGCATTTAGAAATTATTGTGGATCGTATGAAACGCGAGTTTGGTGTAGAAGCTAATGTGGGTAAGCCACAGGTAGCTTATCGCGAAACGATTCGTAAAACTTGCGAAGAAGTGGAAGGCAAATTCGTCAAACAATCCGGCGGTCGGGGTCAATATGGTCATGTGGTTCTAAAAGTGGAGCCACAACAGCCAGGCAAAGGTTTTGAATTTGTAGATGCTATTAAAGGCGGTGTTGTGCCCCGCGAATACATTCCTGCAGTAGAAAAGGGCTGCGTTGAAACCTTGGCGGCGGGTGTAATGGCCGGTTATCCGGTGGTAGATGTGAAAGTCACCCTCTTCTTTGGTTCTTACCATGATGTAGACTCCAACGAAAATGCTTTCAAGATGGCAGCCTCTATGGCTTTTAAGGACGGTATGCGCAAAGCTAGCCCGGTTTTGCTGGAGCCTATGATGGCAGTTGAGGTAGAAACTCCGGAGGACTACGCTGGTAATGTAATGGGAGATTTATCTTCCCGTCGTGGAATGGTGCAAGGAATGGATGAAATTGCAGGGGGTGGTGGCAAAATCATTAAAGCCGAAGTTCCTCTGGCGGAAATGTTTGGTTACTCAACCACGTTGCGCTCTATGTCGCAAGGTCGTGCTACCTATACTATGGAGTTTAAGCACTACGCTGAAGCTCCAAAAAATGTAGCGGATGCAATTATTAGCGCAAAAACCAAATAAGTGAGGTGCAGCTCCTAATACTGAGGAGCTGCAGCCTGTTTTATAAATAAAATCATCACTATCTGTTCTTTTTTAAGGAAAAACAAATGGCAAAAGGCAAATTTGAGAGGACCAAGCCCCACGTAAACGTAGGGACGATAGGACACGTAGACCATGGCAAGACCACCTTAACGGCCGCCATCACCACCGTATTGTCCAAGTTATTTGGAGGAGAAGCCAAAGCCTACGATCAAATTGACGCAGCGCCCGAAGAAAAAGCGCGCGGCATCACCATCAACACCGCCCATGTTGAATACGAAACCAAAACCCGGCACTACGCCCATGTA
>JAIBAO010000038.1 GCA_019695155.1 Burkholderiaceae bacterium
CGCCGGTTTATACTTATGCAGGGTGTGGCACCCACGGTACTGAAGTAGCTGGCGTTCTTGGTGCCAAGCGAGAAAATGCTCCTTTGGGGGTGGAAGGGGTAGCACCGGGAGCACAGTTGGTATCGGTAAAAGTACTTAACTATTGCAAAAGTGTGCAGAGTGATCTAAAAGACGGCCCTCCCAAAACCTATTCCGGTTTTAGTTATCTTTCCGGTGTAGTGGCCGCCATTAACTGGATCGCGGCTCAGGTACCGAATAATGGGGTCGATGGACAAGGCCGTCGCCGATTAAGTGCCGTAGCCAATATGAGTATTTTGTGGACGCAAAATCCACCTAACAACCCTAGCTACATTCCTCCAGAGGGGCAAGCTGCCTTGACCAGCGCTATCTCCGCTGCCGTAGGTAAAGGTATTTTCTTCAGTTTTGCAGCAGGCAATCTCAGTGAAGATGCTTGTATCTTTTATCCTGCCAAGATCGGAAGCTTGGTCAGTGGGGCTATGGCGGTGGGAGCGATTACCAATAATGGTGAGCCCATGCGCGATGTACTGGGGGATTCTTCCAAGAAAGCTTCCTACGGCCCTTGTGTAGAAATCTGGGCGCCAGGGCAAGGTGTGCAAAGTACGGCGGCGTTTCCGGGAATCTTGCCCGACCAGGGTATTGACGCTAATACTATTTATCCTCTTTATCCTCTTGGAGGACCCTCCGCCTGGGGGCCTGGTGTGCCTGTTCCCCCTAACACCAGCAATATGCCAGCAGGACTGCATCTGTATCTAGAAAGCTCCGGCTCTTCCATGGCTGCACCACATGTTGCCGGAGCCGCCTTACTCTTAGCTAGAAAACGCATGCTCACCAATCAACCTTTACCTTCCCCTGCAGAGATTGAGCAAACCATCATGGCTAAAACCAAAATGCTCCCACCTCCCAAAGATAAATACGGGGGGCTTCCGCAAAAAATTACTCCCCTGCCGGTCAAAATCTTGACGGTAGATCAGTTTTAAGTCGGGAGAAGAGCATGATCAGACAAGCACAACAAAAACTATTCTCTAGCCTTTTGGTTACGTTGACTATGGCCTTGACGGCGTGTGGAGGAGGGGGAGGAGAACCCTCCGGCGATGGGGGCACAGGAGGCAACCCTCCCGAAGCTCCAAAGTGGCCTCAAGCCATGGCGTTTACGGATTTCACGGGAGTGCAAGCTTATTTTCGCATTGGTGGTTCAGCGGGAGCAGGGTATGGAGGGGGTGGAAGCAGTTGCCAAACTTGTATCACGCTTTATGGTATAGCCCAATCCAGTGCTGAAATGGCCCAGCTGCTGGTGGACAGGAAAACCTATTCGGACTGGCCTGCTCCCTATAACGGCAAACCGTTTTCTGAATTACCCATTGACTATAGCCAGAAAACAGCGGTGGTGTTGGAAGATCTGGGTTCTGGTTTGCGTTATCAATATGCTATACAAAAGGTGGAAGAATCGGCCGATAAAGTCACTATTAGTGTACTGAAATGCATGGTGTATGAACTTTATCAGGACAGCGGTACGATTAGTTTCGGCCTGCTGATTCCTAAAAGCAATAAGGCCGTTAATGTAATCATGGTGCAAAGCGGCAAGCCTACGCTTCCGGTTTACGAACCCAATGGTTTGGGAGCGTGTTAAGGAATGCTAAAGATCCTTGACGAGAACTGAAAATCTGCCTCACCGTAATATTGATGCGCCTCTTGAAGCATTTCTAGCTCAAAAACCGCATAAAAATTACGGTGAAGGCTTTTGCTAATCTTTTGAGCAGTCAATCTCTAATGTGATGGGATATTCAGAGGTCGCTAGCAATATGCAAGCCGGGTTGCATCTGTACGTAGGAGGCTCTGGCTCTTCCATGGCTGCTCCCCATTTAGCAGGTGCCGCGCTGCTACTCGCACGAAAACGTCAACTTACCGGCCAGCCCTTGCCCTCGCCTGCAGAGATTGAGCAAACCTTATTAGCCAAAACCAAAATGCTACCGCCCCCTAAAGATAAATACGGAGGTCTTGGTAATCCTCCTCCTATTACCCCACTACCGGTCAAAATCCTGACGGTAGATCAGTTTTGAGTTAGGAGAAGATAAGCATGCAATCCTTAACACTGAAACGCTTCGCTAGCCTTCTGCTAGCCCTGGTTTTGGGTCTTACCGGCTGCGGAGGTGGGGGAGGAGAAATTCCCGCCAATGGCGGCACAGGAGGCCAAGCACCCGATGTTACTCAGTGGCCTCAAGTGCTGGAGTATAGCGATTTCACAGGAGGGAAAAGCCAATTAGAAATCAGCTCTTCGATACATGTTAAATCCGGCTGTAACACTTGCCTCACACTTTATGGAGTAGCCCAATCCAGTGCGGAAATGAGCAAGCTACTCCCAGACTGGAAAACCTATTCGGACTGGCCTGCTCCTTATAACAGTAAACTGTTTTCTGAATTACCGATTGACTACAATACTAAAACAGCGGTGGTGTTGGAAGACTTGTTCTCCAGCCGACTTTATCAATATTCTGTGCAAAAAGTCGAAGAATCGGCTGATACTGTCACCATCACTATGATCAAATGCACCGGGTATGATCTTTATCTGGATGGTAAGACTTACTTTTTTGGACTGCTGATTCCTAAGACGAGTAAGCCTATCCAGATACTGACAGTGCAAAGTGGTAAACCTCCACCGGTTTATGCACCCGATGGATTAGGGGCTTGTTAGGACGTGCTAAGAATATTCTCACCAGTCAAAACTGATTTTACCGTAATATTTATGCGGCTCTACAGACAAAAAATCTTGAAAACCCTTATGAATATTACGGTAAAGACTTTTGAAAGTCTGTTAAAGGGGCAAACTCCTTCCAGACTGGAAAACCTATTCGGACTGGCCCGCTCCTTATAACAGCAAACTGTTTTCTGAATTACCGATTGACTACAGTACTAAAACAGCAGTAGTGCTAGAAGATTTAGGTTCGGGGGATCGCTACCAATATGCTGTGAAAAAAGTAGAAGAGTTTGCAGAGGCTGTCACTATCACCGTACTCAAATGCACCGTGTATGAGGTCTATGCAGATAGCGCTACGATTCAGCTCGGGCTGTTAATCCCCAAAACCACTAAACCGATCCAGGTAGTACTCGTGCAAAGTGGAAAGCCTACGTTCCCCGCGTATGGCCCCAATGGTTTAGGGGCGTGCTAAAGGGAAAATGGTTTAGCTGTTTCAAAAACCGTTACCCTGGTTTTTATGCGGATCTTGAGGCATTTTTTCTTTAAAAGCCTTATGAAAAGCTAACTTGCTAAGGCAATCCCTGAACGATCGCTTGACGCAAGCTATCTATCTGCCCCTGCTGAATTAAAGTGAGCCCTGCTTGCGGGGGCAAACCACAGGCAGGAGTAGCAATAACAGGGATGGACTGTGCTAAAGCCCGCAGTAATAAACGGGGTTGATGTTCTACCCAGGCCGGCAAAACTACCAGCCCTACCTTTTCTAAGGGGTCACCGGGTGGGCAAGCTTCTATCTTGACGGATCCCCAAGTATGCTTTGTTTCTTGCGCGCGACCCAAGACGCGTACTGTGCAATCTATTCCTTGCAAGGCTTGCGCAAGTTCATACACGCCTTTACGGGCCAGGGCTGAGGCGGGAAAGAGCAGCACTTTTCCTTTGCTTACAGCTGGATTTACCGCTGGCTTGTACCAGGGTAGAAGTTTGGCGGCACGGCCCAAGGTATCGAATAGAGCCGTGTGGGGAGTGTAAAGTCCTTGGGCGGCTGCTAAAGCGCTTTGCTCTGCTTGCACTAGGTCTGCAGGGGCGCGGTAGTCTCCCAAGGTAGGGCTAGTGGGGTGATTTTTTAAAGCTTCATCCAGATTTTTTTGTAAAAACTGTAGTGGGCTACGCGTGATTAGTACATCAAATGTGCGGCCGCCTAATACGCCTAGTTTCCATAGATGCGGCAACAAGGGCTGGGAAATAATCAGATGGGTGCAGTGTACGGGCAGGTGACGGGCATAGGTTGTGGCTAATGCAGCATCCCATTTAAGTAAAGCCATTTGCAAGGTACTGCCTTGTTTAGGAAGATTCCTTAAGGCTAGGCTGCGTCTTAAGGTAATAAACTCTGCGCCATAGGGTTTTGCTGTTAAAGGAATATTTTTCCAGCGATAGGCTGGCCGGGCAGGCCACTGCCAAGTCCAGGGTAAAAAGAAGGAGTCCTTGGTTTGAACTTGCTTTATCAAAAGTTCATCAAACTCTGGCCACATTTCAGTCAATAGCCAGGCCTGGGTGGCGTGTTTAGCCAGAGTGGGTAAACGCGGGGTAGGATGTTGAGCGCAACGGCTTTGACCGCAGCTATAGCAATCATTGATTGCGCTTGCGGCTTCTTTAGTAGAGAGACGCTTCATGGGAAGGACGGCGGCAGAAGCGTGACTAGAAGGGACCGCGCTAGGAGCGCGAATGCGCAAAATTAATTCTGTTGTGCTCAGTTCTACTTCGATACGCCAAGCTTGGGTATGAGCAAGCCGCAAATCAATATGCCGCCATTTCACCGTGGCATCCCGCCCTTGTTCTGCCAGAGAGCCTGGTACCACTTGAGTGTGACGATGGCGTTCTACTATTTTTAAACCCGCCCGGCTAGCTGCATCAAATAAGGCATTAGAAAGCTGACACAGGCCTCCCGCTGTGCTGGGAACTAGGCAGCCTTCCCGTATTTCCCGGCCATCTACATAACCTTGAGCTTTGGTAGGTTTAGGGACATGAGCCCAAAAACTAAAAATACGAGTAGGCGGAATCTCTACCCCATGCAGAGCCTGTGCGGCAATTCTTAAATTATGGACCTTGCCTGCCGTGAGTAGCCAGTTATCGGGCGTATCAGCAGCATTCCACAAGGAGCTACGAGACTCTGCCAATACAGTTGCTGCCTCAAGGCTCGTAGCTTTTGGATAGCGCTGTACAGGTTTCAGAAAATAATCCTCTACTGAACGGCGCCAAGAGAGCAAGCAGACCTTCAAAATAAAAATGGCTTGTCGCCAAAAACTGTGCTGTTCTAATAAAGATTTGCTATTCATTGGCAAGAATCGAGTGTTAAACGCTCCACTTCTTTTAAGCGCTTGCGCCACTCTTCTGGAATAGGCACTCCTTTTTTGGCAATAGGGTCAGCATACACATAGAGCAGCTCTCCACTGACCAAACATTCCTGTGCCCGATAAATCTCAAATAACAGGGTCATAGAGCTATTACCCAAACGGGAACAGCGTACCCCGATATTTAATGCATCGTCATATAGGGCAGGGCTGTGATACTCCAAAATTGCCCGTTTTACAAATAGCTCTTTTCCTTGCTGATGTTGCGTTAGTGCGTCCGGTAATCCGCAAGCGCGCCAGTATTCGGTAAAGGCGATATCAAAATACATCAAGTAATGTGCGTTAAAGACGACCTTCTGCAAGTCGACTTCAGCCCAACGTACGCGAAGAGGATGAAAAAAAGAGAAATCTGATTTAGGCATAAAGATGCAGCTGATTTCTAATTACCTTTATCTTTTTATTTATTTCAACAGATTTAAGGGTACCTGACTGGAGAAGTTCTGAATACTTTACTAGATCAGACTCTGCAAAGGGCACCCCATTACTTCTTTCTATACCGCTTTAATAGGATAGAAGTCTAGTGAAAGCAAAAAAGTTTGAAATTGCTATGGGGTTTGCGGGATGTTTTCAGAGGTTTTAGTAAGACCAGCAGAACGATTAAGATTGGATAGATGTTAAGGCAGGGAAATGCTATAGCCTACGGTTTATGAGAAATTATTTAAGATTTTATGGAGAAGTTTTTTAGAAAATAATTTTTATATTTACTTGGGTTGGTAATAGAGAACATTAGACCATGCACCTAAGCCGAGAGCTTCTAATTGTTCAAGTTCGCCCGCCTTTTTAGCCTCTAAGTTTTGAGCTTGCTGAGAGGAATCAGCATTTTTGCGGCCAAAGAGTTTTGCAAAAAATCCCAAGGGTTTTGGTTCTTGTACAGAGAAAGCCTGCAGTACCTGTAGTGTTTTTTCAATTTCTTCATTAATGTTTTTAATTTGATGAAGTAACTGCGAATTTTGCTCTGCAAGGGGTGCATCTTGCATATCAAATATTTCGCCGCATTCCAGCAGGAAATATTCCTGCTGATTACTCGAGGTTTCCAGGAATTCAATCGCTTCTTTAATTAAGGGTTGGGCAACTGGAGCATGAATTCTATTTAAAAAATTCTTAAGCTGCTTTACACCTTCTGCATACTCTCCAACCAAGGCGATGGGGTCGTCCTCACCCCAAATACAGGAATGGCAAACCTGGGGGTTACCCGATAATAAAATTTTATAGATCAGAGGAATGTCATAGGCCCACTCAGAAATACCCATAATACTTCGATCTTGTTTTTCTACATCAGGATTTGGAATATGACTGCTGGAATAGAGGTAACTACGATTAGCCATTATATTTTTTTAAGTATTAGCAAAAGAAAATTCCTTGGCACTTCATTTCAAAAAAACGCCAGGATAGTAGAGTAAATATAGCAAAGGCCAAAATGGGCAAAGAGGCGTAAACAAGAGATTTTCGATAGTTAGAAAGGCTCAGATGCTTTAGCGTTTTTATTGCACTAAAGACATATAAAAAAGGATATCCTAAAACGATCCACACTAAACCTACTAAGTTGGAATTATTTTCTGAGCTGGGAGAATCAAAAACAAAAAGTGATGCAAATGCGAATAAAGGCCAAGCCATTGCGGGTATACAAAAAATAATAAGCTCACACCAGATGATGATTTTTAAGACAGTAGGGTTCATGTTTGTGTTTGTAAAAGTAGAGACGATTTCTTTTGCCTAGAAGCTACCACTAATTGTTCACAAATGGCAGAAAATGTGGCAGCCGGATTTTCTGAATGGGAAATAGAGCGGCCTATCACCAGATGGCTTGCACCAGCGTCCAGGGCTTGCTCCGGCGTGCAAATCCGTGCCTGATCATTCTTAAGATGGCCGGGTAGCTGGATTCCTGGGGTTACCAGTAATAATTCTGTAGGCAATATCCTGCGTAGTAGAGCAACTTCTTGCGGTGAAGCTACTATCCCCTGACAAGCAGCAGCCGTGGCTAGTTGGGCCAGCCGAATCCCTTGCTCTGCAATACTAACCTTTACCCCTACCTCGTAAAGATCAGCCTCCCGCATACTGCTAATAACGGTTAATCCAAGAATTTTCAAATGGGGGAAAGGACGCGCAGCTTCGACAGCAGCGCGTAGTACGGTCGAACCAGCCATTGCATGTACTGTGACCATACTCACTCCCAGTTGACCAGCAGCTCGCACGGCACCGGCCACGGAATTAGGGATTTCAAATAGCTTCAGATCCAGAAAAACCTGTTTTCCTGCACTAATCAATGCTTGCACTACAGACGGGCCCTCTGCAGTTAATAATTGCAGTCCGACTTTATAAAACTTAGCTGAGTCTCCCAACTGTTTAACCAGATGCATTGCTGTGGCAAGGTTTTCAAAGTCTAGAGCAATAATGATGCGGCTGGCGGGATGCATCGGCATTCTTTGCTAAAGGATATTCTGTTTTAGAGCTTGTTTGAAAATCGATTGCATTTCTTTTTATCTGCGGCACTGATATTGAAAAGCCGGGTTTGATCTAATCTTTGCCTGCTAAGCCTACTCTTCGAATCCTGCCTCGCGGGCAAGTTGGATCATGTGTTTAAGTTCTTGCTTGCTAGCGATCATGCGGCCTGCGCGTGTCGCTACGTGAACGGCTTGTTGCAGCTCTTTGAAATGAATATAGCAGGTATCAGCTTCAGAATTAAAGCTAATCGCATCGCTTTCCACATCTACCCCTTCCTCCAAAAGCATGGCTTTAATCAATCCTTCCAAACCATATCCGTTAAGGTAATAGTCATTGATTTGCGCATCCCCATATCTTTGCTGCAGCCAATTCCAATCATCAAAAGATAAGCGTACATCGGCCCACTGTGTTGCCAGACAATCCTCTAATACGAACGGTGCATAGCTAATGGAATTGCTGCCTTATTGGTCAAATATAGGGGTTTGTATCGTTATTTATTTCCACGACAGGGAGTTATCACAAACAGAAGCTATAGATTAAGCGATTTTTTTAAGAGGGGGCTTTTGAATATCTGGGCAACTTGTTGATCATCCAAGACTATATTAGGTCGGTTTACCAGTCCTTGGTCCGGATACATAATATTCATGGGGTCTTCAGAATGAGCGGGTATAAAGTCAGCTCCAAGTAAAAGATGACCCAGCTCATGAGCCAAAATTTGCGTACACATGGGCACTACTTGAGAAACGATTAGCAAAGGAAGACGATTTTTGTTGACAGGATGTGTGTATTGATAAGTTGCACAACCCCGCAGTTCTCCTGCACTAATATCCTCCATTCTATTGACAAAGAAAGCGGTTACTTCATCCGGTCCAGTTGCCGGTCCAAGACTATACAGTAGTTGTTGTTCTGTAGACATGCCAAAAGTTCTGCAAAAAACCTCGATGCTACTCAACTCCTTTTCTTGCTCAGGAGTAAGTTTCAAAATATCTTCTGTGAGCAGTCTTAGATGAATATTGTATTTTTTATAAAAATTTTTAGCGGTATAAAAATTGCTCAGCATTAACTCACGACCGGTACGCAAGAGTTCAGCAAAAGTATCCGTATAGGGATCCGAATATTTTGAATTGGCTGCTAAGGCGGTAGACCGTAAATGTATTTTTAACTCATATTGAGGGGGTGACTTAGGAAGAGGAATAGGTACAGGTCTTGGCCCTGCAATAAAGTAGGCATCTAATGCAGCCAAGGTGTTTTCACCAATAATGCCGTCATCGACGAGGTTATTTTTTCGTTGAAAAGCTTCTATGGCTTTTTTTGTTTCTGTTCCATATACCCCATCCAAAGTGCCATTGGGTTTTGTTGATTTTGGTAAGGGGTAGCCCAGAAAAACCAGCGCTTCTTGAACAATCTGAACAGCAGGTCCAATTTCACCGAGTTTTAGAGTAGGGTTATTATTAGAGGCATTTTGCAGGCGCAGATTATTTTTAAAGCGGGAGGATTGTAAAGCCATTATGAAAGCTCTTTCATGGTTTGAAATCGGAAAAAGAATAGATGTGTTTGGGACCGTTCAAGAATCCTGGCAGCCTTAAGAGTACTTATTTGCTTTTTACCAATAGTGCAGAACAAGGGGGAGCAGGAAGTTAAAATGCAGTGAAGATAAACCTTAACAGCTCTACTACAGGAAGCATATACCGAGAAAACGGGAACTTTCGATAATTCTCTCTAAAACTACCCCATCTATCTTTCAAAAGCTGTGTATTTTTGAGGTGTGCTTTTTCTTCCGATTTAGATGACTTATGCGAGTAATGAATCTTGGCCGCGCACCCTACCTGCCTGTGCTGGAGGCGATGCGCGCCTTCACGCTAGAGCGCAAGGCAAGCACGGAAGATGAGCTGTGGCTGGTAGAGCATCCCGCAGTGTTTACGCTGGGACAAGCAGGAAAACGAGAGCATATTTTGTCTGCAGGGCAGATTCCCGTGGTGCAGTCTGATAGGGGTGGGCAGGTGACCTACCATGGTTTTGGCCAGCTGGTGGCTTACCCTTTGATTAATTTAAAACGCCAGGGCATTTATGTTAAAGAGTATGTATACCGTATTGAACAGGCGGTAATTTGCACGCTGGCTGACTACAAGCTGATAGGCCAGCGGGTCATCGGAGCGCCGGGAATCTATGTGTCCTTATCAGGCCTAGGGGAAATAGCAGGTCCAAAGCAAAATCGATTTGAGGGATTAGCTAAAATTGCTGCTTTGGGAGTTAAGATTAGTCAAAACTGTACTTATCACGGTGTGGCGCTAAATGTTGCAATGGATTTGACACCTTTTAGGCAAATCAATCCCTGTGGTTACGCAGGTTTGCAGACGACAGATTTGGTTACACTGGGAGTTCAAACCACTTGGGATGAAGCTGCATCGCGCCTGGCGCGGCATTTGAGGCATTTTTTCACACTATGAGCACAGTACCTAAGACTACCGCCAACCATTACGATCCTACGATCAAGCAAAAATCGCAGGCTAAAACTGCCCGTATTCCTATTAAGATTGTGCCCGCCGAGGTTTTAAAAAAGCCCGATTGGATTCGCGTGAAAGCAGGCAGTATCAATACCCGCTTTTATGAGATTAAAAATATTTTGCGTGAGCATCAGCTGCATACGGTGTGTGAAGAAGCCAGCTGTCCAAACATTGGAGAATGCTTCGGAAAAGGTACTGCAACCTTTATGATCATGGGCGATAAATGTACGCGCCGTTGTCCTTTTTGTGATGTAGGGCACGGTCGACCTGACCCCTTGGATCTTCAGGAACCCATTAACCTGGCCAAAACTATTGCAGCGCTGAAACTGAGCTATGTCGTTATTACCAGTGTAGATCGTGATGATTTGCGCGATGGAGGAGCAGGCCATTTTGTGGAATGTATCCGGCAAACCCGTCTTTTATCGCCAACTACACGCATTGAAGTCTTGGTGCCCGACTTTCGCGGCCGCTTGGACCGTGCGCTGGAAATTTTGCAGGCTGCTCCTCCTGATGTGATGAACCATAACCTTGAGACGGTTCCGCGTTTGTATAAAGAGGCACGGCCTGGAAGTGACTATGGCCATTCCCTAAAATTGCTGCGCGATTTTAAAAAGCAGGTGCCAAGCGTACCCACCAAAAGTGGCATCATGGTGGGTTTGGGTGAAACGGATGAAGAAATTCTGCAAACCATGCGAGATATGCGTGCTCATGATGTTGATATGCTCACTATCGGTCAATACTTAGCTCCTTCTACTCACCATTTACCCGTAAGGCGTTATGTACATCCGGATACTTTTAAGATGTTTGAGTTTGAAGCTAAAAAGATGGGCTTTTCTCATGCTGCCGTAGGGGCGATGGTGCGTTCTAGCTATCATGCGGATCAACAAGCCCATGCGGCGGGTGTAGAGATAGAAACTAGAGTGTATTGATTGCGATGCCTGAAATAAATATTCCTCAAATTGCAGCATTGGTAGTATGGAGCGGGCTAGGTATTGGCCTTGTGCTGGGCGCGGTGATGCAGCATTTCCGTTTTTGCACAATGGGCGCGGTGGCCGATGTCGTGAATTTCGGGGATTGGTCCCGTGCTAAAGCCTGGATGTTAGCGATCGCAGTAGCACTGATTGGCGCGGCTGTACTTACTGCTAGCGGTTTGATCAGTCCACAAAAATCTTTATATGGTGGAGAACGGCTGTTGTGGTTATCTGCTCTTGTTGGGGGTTTAATGTTTGGCTTTGGGATGGTATTGGCAGGCGGGTGTGGCAGCCGAACTCTAACACGTATTGGGGGCGGTAGCCTCAAATCTGTTGTGGTTTTTTTGGTGATGGGCTTATTTGCGTATATGACTTTGAAAGGGATTTTTGGAGTTTTGCGCGTCAATACCGTAGAAAAATTATTTATTCCAATGCCTAGTCAATCTTTGCTCGTCGTTTTTGGGGCAAGTGCAGGCTTAGGGCTCGGACTCCTCTTATTATTGAGCATTCTATTTACTGCTACTGGCAGAAAGCCTGCGGTATGGCTATCCGGCGTTTTGGTAGGCGCCCTTACGGTTGCTGCATGGTGGGTCAGTGGCAAACTTGGATATTTAGCGGAAGACCCCAACACTCTGCAAGAGGCTTTTGTCGCCACCAATTCAGGGCGTATGGAAGCCTTATCTTTTGTGGCTCCTTTTGCCTATCTTTTAGATTTACTGGTGTTATGGAGTGATCAGTCTCGTGCAGTCACTTTTGGAATCAGCACGACTTTGGGTGTAGTTTTGGGCGCTTTGATCTATGCTTTAACGACTAAAACCTTTAGATGGGAAGGGTTTTCGCAAACCGAAGATCTAGTGAACCATATGCTGGGTGGTGCACTGATGGGAGTAGGGGGAGTAGTGGCCGGAGGATGTACGTTTGGTCAAGGCATTAGCGCTTTATCGATGTTGTCTGCCGCAGCTTTTATTGCTACGCCTTCTATAGTGTTTGGGGCATGGCTTGCACTTAAGTATCAGGAAAAACGGCTTGAAACTATCAGTTGATGCCGCATGATTCCCCGGAGGTTTTGACCACTTTGCATAGTTCTGCCATAATGGCAATCTTTGCGAAATTTGCTCGGCTTAAAAGTGGCAATTACAGGCTTTTAGGGCGAGAGGAAAAATTTGGGTCGTTAGCTCAGCTGGTAGAGCAGCGGACTTTTAATCCGTTGGTCGCTGGTTCGAATCCAGCACGGCCTACCAAAACATTTTAAAAGCCATCAGTCATTATGCTGATGGCTTTTTCTTTGGAGTTGAGAAAAAAGCCGGATGAAAATTCTTTTCGACTTGCGGGATTATCCAGAGCATCATCTGGTTCAGTGCGCTAATAAGGCGCTTCTAACGTCAAACTCACCCTATCTGCATCAATATGGTGCGATCGCTTCAGAGCAATGGTGGCGACTGTACGAGGTAGGGCAAATTTGTCGTTCAAGGCTGGTAGGACAAATAGTTCATCTTGGAATAATTAAGGACGACTTTAACGAATTATGGGATATTGTTCGAATCCAAACGGATCAAGGTGATATTGAGTACGATCGAGAAGACTTTTGGTTGGACTCTTGCGTGACGGTGAACAAATGGGTTTATATTGAAAAAGTGAGCCTCGTCGTTCCAACCTCTTCGGGTCCTACCACTTACCAGTTTGATGTGCAGGTAGGGGTTCAGAGCAATGACTGATCATGGGTATCTAAGTTGATTAGCTAAGATTTAGTTGGCAGCTGCTTGCAATTGAGTATTGGCTACTGAAAGCAAACCATAATACCGTGCAGAGGTGTGCTTAAAGAGTCAGTAATTCTCTTGCTTGCTCAATGACCCGTGCCCCTTCTTCAGGGCTATCAGACTTGGCCAATTTCAAGGAAACTTCTTCTAGAAGCTCAAGCAAGTCTTCTCTAAATTTTGCACGCACGACCCGCACCGATAACATTGCCCCTGCTACCGGAGTGTATTTTTTCAAGGCATTTAGTAGCAGCATTCTGGCCTGGGTAACCCGCGTTTCTCCGGAAAGCAGGTTTGAAATACTGCTGCTGGGAGCAAGGATTTCTTCTTGAATTGATTCCTCAGGGGCATTATTTTCCGAAAGGCTTGGATCGCCCATCATTAGGGTGTCCGGGAAGGCTTCTTCAAAACCCTCGGGATCTACCGGTTTGTTGATAGCTGCTGGAGTTTCTATAGTTTGTGTAGCGGGAAAATCGTTCACCGTTTGCTCAGTAGCAACAAAGGCTTGTTCTGTTGTAGAGATAGTGACTGCAGGTGCGGCTACTACCGGGGAGTCATGTATTTCTGGTGTTAAGGAAGCTGATGAAACAGCTGGAGTGGGTGCTTGCAAAATATTAACGGCAGGTGTTTCAACTGCCCTAGGACTAACTTCAGCTTTGATAGGAGGAGTCTCCGTAGAGGGAGTCTGAAGCGCCACAAAACCTTCGGAGATAAGGTTTTGTAAGCCATCAGTCGGCGCACCAGCTTGCAGCGCCATTTTTGAGACTTCGGCTACGCTGCGCTTTCCATCCACAAGTAACAATAAAGTGCGCAGTCGCTGCGGCAGCTTACGTGCGCGGGTTTGTAATTCGGTGTTGCCTGCTTCGGTTCGCAATAAGCGTGCATTAGGGTCGATATCAGACATAATGTCCCTGAGGGTTCAAAAACCTTTTAGAAGAAAGTTTTAAAGTAGTAAGACAGGGTTTATTGTAAGGCCGAAAATTAGCAAATTTCCATACACGCCTTAGCACAGATATTGCAGCAGTTTTATTCACCTTAACGTAAACTTTAATGGCAATCTTACCCTGAGTAGGCATTTTTATGACTGATCTTTCTGCCCAATACCAAGCCCTGGCTACTTATCGACCCCGTCATAAACTGCGCTTTATTACCGCCGCCAGTTTGTTTGATGGTCATGATGCCAGCATTAATATCATGCGCCGAATCTTGATCAGTATGGGTGCAGAAGTAATTCACCTGGGGCATAACCGTTCAGTGGATGAGGTGGTTACTGCTGCCCTTGAAGAAGATGTGCAAGGCATTGCAGTGAGTTCCTACCAGGGGGGACATGTTGAATATTTTAAATATATGCGGGAATTGTTAGCACAACGGGGAGGTGAAAATATTCAAGTGTTTGGTGGTGGGGGTGGAGTCATCGTATCTTCAGAAATCCATGAGTTGTCTCAGATTGGGGTACGTATTTTTTCCCCTGAAGATGGCCAAAAAATGGGCCTAGCCGGCATGATTGGGGAAATGCTCATGCGTTGCGATGAGGGCTTATCGTTCCCTGCCCCTGTTGCGCTGCAAGCGATTCAAGGCCATACGCAAGCTGCCTGGAGAGCCTTGGCAAGGCTCATTACTGCGCTTGAAAATAATAAAACTCCGGCTGGGTTTAAAGACAGTCTTCATCAAGAAGCAGCGTCGGTGAACATACCGGTTTTGGGCATTACGGGAACCGGCGGTGCAGGTAAATCTTCTCTGACGGACGAACTAATCCGGCGTTTGCGTTTGGATAAGGAAGATAGCTTGCGCATTGCGCTCATTAGTATTGACCCATCTCGCCGAAAAAGTGGCGGAGCTTTACTGGGAGACCGAATCCGCATGAACGCTATCCACCCGTGGAGCGCACAGAACGGCTCACGCGTGTATATGCGTTCGCTAGCTACCCGTGATGCGGGTTCAGAAATTTCTGAAGCGTTACCCGAAGTGATAGCCGCCTGCAAAATAGCCCGCTTTGATTTAATTATTATCGAAACCAGCGGCATAGGGCAGGGCAATGCGGCTATCGTACCGCATGTCAATTGCTCACTGTATGTCATGACTCCTGAATTCGGCGCTGCCAGCCAACTAGAGAAAATTGATATGCTGGATTTTGCGGATTTTGTAGCCATCAATAAGTTTGATCGTAAGGGCGCCGATGACGCACTGCGCGATGTATCCAAGCAAGTGCAGCGTAATAAAGAGATGTGGAGTGCTAATCCAGAGCAAATGCCTGTATATGGCACGATGGCCGCCCGCTTTAATGACGATGGCGTCACCGCTTTATATCAAGCCTTGCTGCCTGTACTTGAGCAAAGAGGCTTAGCTCGCCTTCCAAGTCGTCTGCCCCTTGTGCAGGTCAGGCGTAGCAGCAATCAAACCCCAATAGTGCCACCGGCACGGGTTCGTTATTTAGCTGAAATCGCCCAGACGGTCCGGACTTATAAAAGTCGCGTTTTCAAACAAGCCTCTTTAGCCCGGGAAGTACAGCAGCTACGTGCTTCGCAAGCAATGTTAAAAGCTGCAAATCCCAGCAAAGAAAGAGCGGTCAGTGCTTTAGAAGAGCTCGCAGTGCAGCGTGAGGGTCTGCTGGATCCAGACGCACGCCAGCTTCTGGCCGCATGGCCTGAACTGCAGCGGGCTTATTCTGGGCAAGAATATGTTGTAAAAGTGCGGGATAAGGAAATCCGTACTCCGCTTACTAGCCAGTCGCTCTCCGGCACCTGCATTCCCAAAGTAGCGCTTCCTAAATATCAAGACCATGGGGAGCTCCTGAAATGGCTCATGTTAGAAAATATTCCAGGAAATTACCCTTATACAGCCGGTACTTTTGCATTCAAACGCCAAGGAGAAGACCCCACCCGTATGTTTGCAGGCGAGGGCGATGCTTTTAAAACCAACCTGCGTTTTAAGCTCTTGTCTGCTCACAGTGAAGCTAAACGGCTTTCCACTGCCTTTGATTCAGTCACCTTATACGGGAACGATCCGGATAAGCGGCCCGATATTTATGGAAAGATTGGCAATAGCGGCGTAAGTATTGCCACGCTTGAAGATATGAAAGTGCTATACGACGGTTTTGATTTGACTGATCCTAACACCAGCGTAAGCATGACTATTAATGGCCCGGCCCCCACCATTCTCGCCATGTTTATGAATGCGGCCATTGATCAGAATCTTGAAAACTTTAAGTGCGATAAACAACGTGAGCCTACTGAAGAAGAGGTCGCTCGTTTGCGCGCTTGGACACTGGCCAATGTGCGCGGTACGGTACAAGCCGATATCCTGAAAGAAGACCAAGGGCAGAATACCTGCATTTTTTCTACGGAATTCAGCTTAAAAGTCATGGGAGATATTGCTGAATATTTCGTACGCCATGATGTACGAAACTTTTACTCAGTCAGCATTAGCGGTTATCACATTGCAGAAGCGGGCGCCAACCCTATTAGTCAGTTAGCTTTTACACTTTCTAACGGTTTTACCTTTGTGGAAGCGTATCTGGCGCGTGGTATGTCTATTGATGATTTTGCCCCCAATTTAAGCTTCTTTTTCAGTAATGGTATGGACCCGGAATACACCGTATTAGGCCGGGTAGCCCGGCGGATCTGGGCAGTTGCCCTAAAAGAAAAATACGGTGCCAATGAGCGTAGTCAAAAACTTAAATATCATGTTCAAACAAGTGGCCGCAGCTTGCACGCACAAGAAGTGCAGTTCAATGATATTCGCACCACTTTACAAGCGCTGATTGCTATTTACGATAATTGCAACAGCTTACATACGAACGCTTTTGATGAAGCGATTACTACTCCCACCGAAGACTCGGTCAGACGTGCCATGGCTATTCAGCTCATTATTAACCGAGAGTGGGGTTTGGCTAAAAATGAAAATCCTAGCCAGGGCAGCTTCATTATTGAAGAGTTGACTGAACTGGTAGAGGAAGCCGTTTTAGCAGAATTTGAAAAAATTGCTGAGCGTGGCGGAGTGTTAGGGGCTATGGAAACGGGATACCAGCGTGGAAAAATTCAAGATGAAAGTATGCATTACGAAATGCTCAAACATACAGGAGAGCTGCCCATCATTGGAGTCAATACCTTCCGTAACCCGCAAGAAGAAAGTACGCAACACAGCCTGCAACTAGCGCGTAGTACCGAGCAAGAAAAGCAAAGTCAGCTCAAACGTTTGCAAGATTTTCATACAAAAAATGCCAGCCACGCTCCTGCTATGCTTGAGCGCCTGCAACGCGCCGCTATGAACAATGAAAATGTTTTTGAAATCCTGATGGATGCGGTACGTGTTTGCTCTTTGGGGCAGATCACACAGGCCTTGTTTGAGGTAGGCGGGCAGTACCGGCGGAATATGTAGAGGGAATAACAATAGGATTTGATTTTTTCTAAGCTGTAGAGAAAGAACCTTAACCCTTGTATTTATTTGCTTTTCGGGGAAAAGTCACTGGAGAATCTTATAAATACTAAGTTTTATATTTAATTTTTGTTAGTAGTTAAATTCTTTTCTATGGTTTATTTTTAATTCCACTTTAAATCACATCCGACTTACTGTTGTCTAGCTTTGCTCAGCCAGAGTATGAGCATAGGTTTTGCGTCTAGACAGTAATGATCCCTACACGTAAATGCCAAAACTTTTCTTCACCCAAAAATGCTAATTTTCCTCTTTTAAAACCAATACCTCTGGCACAATGGCAGCAGCACTGAATTGCTGGGCTTTAACTATTGATTCCATACTCCTTTATTAAATAAACCCTATGGCTGCCAGCTTACTTACTGATCGCGTTGAGGATGTGGTAGTTTTAAAAATTGCTAACCCCACACACCACAATGCACTTTCTCCAGAAATTTGCGCAGCTGCTATTGAGGTTTTTAATGTAACGGGAGATGACCCTTCTGTTGCTGCGATTGTGCTCACAGGGCAGGGTGAACATTTTTGTTCAGGCATTTCAATGGGTACTTTGCGGCAAATGCTGGATCAAGACGTTGCTTTGCAGGCCGAAACTTTTAAGTTATTGGGTAGTTGGGTAGAAGCCATTCGCTTGTGTGAAAAGCCCGTCATTGCTGCGGTTGAAGGCGCTGCCGTTAACGCAGGCTGTGCTATCGCTTTGGCTTGCGATTTAATTGTTGCGGCTGAGCAAGCTCAGTTTAGTTTGACTTATCGCCAGCTTGGGTTGAGCACGGATAGTGGCGTAAGTTGGCTTTTATCGCGCCGTCTGCCTCAGGCTATAGCGTTTGAAATGGCGGCGTTAGCACATCCGATGAGTGCAGCCCGGCTGGCTAGTTTAGGGGCCGTAAACAAAGTGTGTGATAAAGGCAAAGCCTTGCAGGAAGCCTTATTGCTAGCCCATGAATTGGCGGCTGGTCCGCGTGAAGTCACCGCTTCTATCAAACAGCTGCTTTCTGATGACTTGCAGGGCCTGCCCTTAACGGACTATTTAAATAAGGAATACTCTGTTTTTTTTCGCCATTTTTTTGCTGAAGATGCGAAAGAAGGCTTGCAAGCTTCTTTAGAAAATAGACCTGCCCGATTTTCCAGAAATTCATAAAATTTATCCTAGAATTTATGCGGGTTTTCAGATATTTTTAGCTGGAAATCCGCATAAATATTAGTGTAAAAAGAAGTTTGTTTTTTTAGTCTTGGGATGCAGGAGAGAACATGAGTAATACGGATGATAAGTTTTCGGGGACCCGCGCGTTGACTGCAAACCAGTCTCTGAATCTGCCTGCGCTTGAGCAATGGATGAGCCAGCATATTGCAGGCTTTTCTGGGTCGATGGGAATTGAACAGTTTAAGGGTGGACAATCTAACCCTACTTTTAAATTAAGTACCCCGCAGCAGAACTATGTGTTGCGCGCTAAACCGGGGCCGCAGGCACAGCTACTTGCCTCTGCGCATGCCATTGAACGGGAGTATACGGTGATGCAGGCTTTGCGGGAAAGCGAAGTTCCTGTTCCCCGAATGTTTGCTCTTTGTCAGGATGAGTCTGTTATTGGACGGGCGTTTTTTGTGATGGAATATGTAGAAGGCCGCGTGTTTTGGGAGCAATCTCTACCCCAGCTGCCTGCGAAAGAACGCTGGGCAATTTATATGGAAATGAATCGCGTGATCGCTGCTTTGCATCGGGTCGATTATGCTGCGGTCGGTCTGGGTGATTTTGGAAAGCCCGGTAATTATTTTGAACGGCAGATCGCTCGCTGGACTAAACAGTACCGGGCTAGTGAAACGGAGCCTATTGAAGCGATGGAGCAGCTTATTTCCTGGCTACCGCAGCATATTCCGGCGTGGGATGAGACAAGCCTTGTGCATGGAGATTTTCGCCTGGATAATATGATTTTTCATCCCACTGAAGCACGTGTGTTGGCTGTACTGGATTGGGAGCTTTCCACTCTGGGTCATCCGCTGGCGGATTTCAGCTATCACTTGATGAGTTGGCATATTCCGCCTGGTCAGTTCCGTGGTATTGGAGGGCTGGATTTAGCCGCGTTAAATATTCCTGGGCAAGAACAATATATTGCTGCTTATTGCCAGGCCACAGGGCGAGAGCTTATTTCTCCTAAAGAAATGCGTTTTTATATGGCTTACAACCTGTTTCGGCTAGCGGGAATTTTGCAAGGCATTATGAAAAGGGTAGTGGAGGGAACAGCTTCTTCCGAACAAGCCCTACAAGCGGGGCGTTCAGCTAGCGTTCTGGCGCAAATGGGCTGGAAATATGCGCAAGAATTAGCGGGATAAGATTTTAGGGCCTGTTTACACTAGTAAAAATACTGCGAACAGGTCCTAGTCATAGGCTCGGCGAAAAGTCAGATTAATTCTCTGCGCGCCTAGTAAAGTATCTTCCCCTGCCGCCAGGGGTCTGATGCCGTGGAACATTAAGCGCGCAGGTCCTCCAAATATGAGGGCATCGCCGTCTTGTAGAATTAAATGCTGGGTTTTATCACTCCGTTTTAATCCACCCACTAAAAATATAGCGGGTAGGCCTAAGGAAAAAGACACAATGGGTTGAGCATCGCTTCTTAATGCGTCAGCTTCGTCTTTGTCTTGATGCAGGCTCATTCGTGCTCCCACTTTATAGCAGTTGATTAAGCATGCATTGGGAGTAAATTGCTTAAATCCCGCCTGCTGTGCAGCCTGATGCGCTAATGTGCATAAAGCTGTAGGCAACATAGGCCAGGGTTTTTCAGAGAGCGGATCTACTTTGGTATAACGGTATCCTCTTTTATCGCTAACCCAGCCATACTCTCCACAGTTACTCATGGAAACAGACATTTGCCGTCCACCGGGGGTAAATAAATGGCGCAGTGGCGCTTGTTCAAGCACTGTTTGTATGAAAGGCCATAGCTTTGCAGTTGTAAAAAATCTGGGCAATAAACTAAGCCCGAGCCCTAAAGACTCTGTTTGCTCTAAGCTGTCAAGTAAGCTGTTTTGCACAATCATAACTATTTAGCGAGGTAAGTCTGAGTAGCCCATCAGAAATTGATCTACGGCCCGGGCACATTGTCGCCCCTCGCGAATAGCCCAGACAACGAGGGACTGCCCGCGACGCATATCTCCTGCGGCAAAAACCTTCTCTATATTGGTAAGATAGCCCCTCTCATCTGTGGAGGCTCGGGCATTACCACGCGTATCTTTTTCTACCCCGAAGGCTTCCAGAATAGCTTGAGCCGGGCTTATAAAGCCCATGGCCAATAAAACCAGATCTGCACGGAGTTTTCTTTCAGAACCGGGAATTTCTTGCATTTTACCGCTTTCCCATCGGACTGCCGAGGTAACTACATGGGTGAGCTTGCCTTGTGCATCTGCTTCAAAACGCTTAGTAGTGATTGCAAATTCACGCTCCACCCCCTCTTCGTGGCTGCTGGAAGTGCGCAATTTCAAAGGCCAATAGGGCCAGGTGAGTTGTTTGTTTTCATGCAGAGGCGGCTGTGGCATCAGTTCCAGTTGGGTCACGCTTGCAGCGCCTTGTCGGTTACTGGTACCCACACAATCGCTACCGGTATCTCCTCCACCAATCACCACCACATGTTTTCCGGTGGCCAGAATTTGCTTACTCAGTGTGTCGCCTGCATTTACTTTATTTTGCAGCGGTAAAAATTCCATGGCGAAATGCACACCATCAAGGCTGCGCCCCGGTATGAGCAGATCGCGTGGCTGTTCCGCCCCTCCCGCTAAGATTACGGCATCAAACTGCTGCATTAATTCCCGCGGCGCAATGTGCTGCTTGGACCCATTACTAATGCAAGAATCTAGTGGCTTTTCCCCTACAAATACTTCGGTGCGAAAGTGCACCCCTTCCTGCTGCATCTGCGCCACACGCCGGTCAATCAAATGCTTTTCCATTTTGAAGTCTGGAATGCCGTAGCGTAATAACCCCCCCAGGCGATCATTTTTTTCAAAAACTGTTACAGCGTGTCCTACCCGGGCAAGCTGCTGTGCAGCGGCCAGGCCAGCGGGCCCAGAACCAATTACTGCAACTTTTTTGCCCGTAGGAGCAAAGGCTTTTTCAGGTATAACCCATCCCTGCTCCCAGGCTTTATCAATAATGGCATGTTCTATGGATTTGATGCCCACCGGCTTATCTTCAATGTTTAGCGTACAGGCGGCTTCGCAGGGGGCAGGGCAGATACGCCCCGTAAATTCCGGAAAATTATTGGTAGAGTGTAAAACGGTTAAGGCGTTTTTCCAGTCTTGCTTGTAAACCAGATCATTAAAGTCTGGGATCACATTATTGACAGGGCAGCCATTATTGCAAAAGGGGATACCACAGTCCATACACCGTGCCCCTTGTTTGGCAGCATACTCATCAGTTAAACGCAGCACAAATTCTTTATAGTTTTTAAGGCGATCCTGCACTGGAAGGTAGCTCTCTTCCAGTCGGTCTAGTTCCATGAAGCCGGTAATTTTTCCCATAAAGACTCTTTTAATTTTCTAAGAACAGGTTTCTCAAGTTTATTTAAGCGGTATGTTCAGTTGGAAAGGGCAGCTTTTTTTCTGCTTGCTGTTTCAATGCTCGCCTATATTCCGTGGGAAACACCTTTACAAATTTTTTGCGGCTTATTGTCCAGTGATCCAAAATAAACTGGGCACGCTGGCTAGCTGTAAGCTCAAGATGGCGTTGAATCAGGCTTTTAAGCAGTATTTCATCTGCTACGCCTGTATGCCAAAGATAAGGATGACTTTCTAACTCTTGTTCGCTTGCTGTTAGTACACGATCCAGTTCAACTTGTGCGGTATTACATTTGCTTGTGAAGCTGCCATCCTCATCAAACACATAGGCAAGCCCTCCACTCATACCTGCTGCAAAATTTCGCCCGGTGTTACCGAGCACTACGATGGTGCCCCCGGTCATATATTCACAAGCATGGTCTCCTGTACCTTCAACTACTGCAGTAGCGCCAGAGTTGCGTACTGCAAAACGTTCTCCCGCTACGCCATTTAAAAACGCTTCTCCTTGAATGGCTCCATATAAAACCGTATTGCCCACAATAATATTTTCGTGCGCCCGACCACGAAATTCTGAAGGGGTACGAATGATGAGCCGCCCCCCAGACAAGCCTTTTCCTGCATAATCATTGCTTTCTCCTATCAGGTCCAACGTAATGCCTCGTGCTAAAAAAGCTCCGAACGATTGCCCCGCGGTGCCTTGCAGTTGAATATGAATCGTGTCATCAGGCAAGCCTTGATGGCCGTAGCGGCGAGCTATTTCTCCGGATAGTAGAGTGCCTACGGTACGATTAGTATTACGCACGGCACTGAAAATATGGACTTTTTCCCCTCGATCCAAAGCAGCTGCCGCTTTGATGAGAAATTGCTGATCTAAGGCTTTCTCTAAGCTGTGGTCTTGCCTCTCACAGGCGTGGATGGGCACATCGCCTTGCAGCTTAGGTGTATAAAAAATTCTTGAAAAATCTAGGCCCTGGGCTTTCCAATGGGTAATTCCTTTTTTTGTATCCAGTAAATCGCTGCGGCCAATCATCTGTGCAAAAGTTCGCATTCCTAACTTTGCCATGATTTCACGCAATTCTTCTGCTACAAAAAAGAAAAAATTTACAACATGTTCGGGTTGACCTTGAAATTTTGCACGCAGTGCAGGATCCTGGGTAGCCACACCGACTGGGCAGGTATTCAGGTGGCATTTACGCATCATAATGCAACCACTGGCCACCAAAGGTGCCGTTGCAAAACCAACTTCGTCCGCCCCAAGCAGAGCGGCAATGGCGACATCCCGGCCTGTTTTCATCTGACCATCGGCCTGCAGGGTGACACGACCCCGCAGACGGTTTAGTACCAGCGTTTGTTGTGCTTCTGCTAAACCCATTTCCCACGGAGTTCCGGTATGTTTGACCGAAGAAACAGGGGAAGCCCCTGTGCCTCCATCATGTCCGGCAATCACAATATGGTCTGCCTTGGCTTTGGAGACACCTGCGGCGATGGTGCCTACACCCACTTCACTGACAAGTTTTACTGAAACCGATGCATGAGGATTGGCATTTTTTAAATCATGAATAAGCTGGGCAAGATCTTCAATAGAATAAATATCATGATGAGGAGGAGGGGAGATTAAACCTACGCCAGGCAGGCTATAACGTAGTTTTCCAATGTAATCAGAGACTTTGTGGCCAGGCAGCTGGCCGCCCTCCCCAGGTTTTGCTCCCTGTGCCATCTTGATTTGAATTTGATCCGCAGAGGCAAGATATTGCGCAGTTACGCCAAAACGCCCTGAAGCTACTTGTTTAATCTTGCTGCGCAGGGAGTCGCCCGTTTGCAAGGGAATATCTGCTCGAATATCCGAATGCGGCAGCAGGCTACCGACGGTATCTCCTGCTTTGATGATGGAGATAAAACGCGGAGCACCAGGGCTGGTAAGTTTATTGTGAGTTTTTGCAGTCTGCATTTCTTTTGTATAGCGCAGCTCGTCCTCCCCGCCTTCACCCGTATTGCTTTTGCCCCCTATGCGATTCATGGCGATAGCTAGAGTTGTGTGCGCTTCGGTACTGATAGAACCTAAAGACATAGCCCCGGTGACAAAGCGTTTGACAATTTCACTAGCAGGCTCAACTTCTTCCAAAGAAATCGCTTTACTCTGTTCAAATTTAAATTCAAACAAACCTCGCAGGGTCATGTGTTGCCGACTTTGCTCGTTAATCAGATGAGCGTAAGTTCTATATTTTTCCTGGGCATTACTTGAACCTGTTTGCGCTCGTACAGCATGCTGCAGATTAGCTACAGTTTCCGGATTCCACAGGTGCGCTTCTCCCCGTACCCGCCAGGCGTATTCTCCCCCAGCATCTAACATAGTTTGCAGTAGAGGGTCTTTTCCAAAAGCAGTACGATGCAGGCGCAGTGCTTCTTCGGCTATCTCGAACAAACCCACACCTTCTATTTGGGTGGATGTTCCTTTGAAATAACGCTCGATCAATTCCCGATTAAGGCCTACTGCTTCAAAAATTTGCGCACCACAATAAGACATATAGGTAGAAATACCCATTTTGGACATGACCTTGTTCAGGCCTTTTCCAATAGCTTTAACATAGTTTTTGATCGCTTTTTCACAAGCAAAGTCTGCAGGAAACTGAGTGCTCATATCTACAATCGTATGCATGGCCAGCCATGGGTGAATCGCCTCTGCACCGTAAGCGGCCAGCAGTGCGAAATGATGCACTTCACGGGCTGATCCTGTTTCTACCACCAAGCCTGTTGCAGAACGCAGACCCGTGTCAATTAAATGTTGATGTACCGCTGAAGTCGCCAGCAAAGCCGGGATAGCGATAAACGTTTCGGTCATTTTGCGATCGCTGACCACCAAGATGGAATAGCCTTGCTTGACTGCATCTACCGCTTCTGCACATAAAGAAGCCAGACGAGCTTCAATGCCTTCCTTGCCCCACGTGGAGGGATAGGTAATGTCCAGAAAATAGCTTTTAAATTTATTGCGGGTGAGGGCCTGGATGTGCCGGATCTTTGCCATCTCTTCAAACGTCAATATAGGTTGGCTTACTTCCAGACGCAGTGGCGGGTTAATGTTGTAGATATCCAGAACATTGGGGCGAGGGCCGATAAAGGTCACTAAAGACATGACCAACTGCTCGCGGATGGGATCAATCGGCGGGTTCGTCACCTGGGCAAATAACTGCTTGAAATAACTATATAAAGGCTTATTTTTTTCCGAAAGCACGGCAAGGGGAGAGTCATTTCCCATTGAGCCGATAGCTTCCTCGGCTTGCAGGGCCATAGGCGTCATTAAAAGCTTAAGATCTTCCTGCGTATAGCCAAAGGCTTGCTGGGTATCGAGCAAGCTCACTTGCGTGCGCGGCCCGTCATCGGGTTGAGGGGGTACTTCATCAATTTTGATACGGATCGCATCAATCCATTGTTTATAAGGTTTACTGTTAGAGAGCTGGTTTTTTAGCTCATCATCTTCAATAATTCGGCCTAACTCAAGATCGATCAAAAACATTTTTCCTGGCTGCAAACGCCATTTTTTCTTGATTTTTTCTTGTGGAATCGGTAGTACCCCTGCTTCTGATGCCATAATGACCCAATCATCATCAGTTAGCCAGTAGCGAGCGGGTCTTAGGCCATTGCGGTCCAGCGTTGCTCCAATCTTGCGTCCGTCAGTAAAGGCAAGTGCGGCGGGGCCGTCCCACGGCTCCATCATCGCAGCGTGATATTCATAAAAAGCACGGCGGTTTTCATCCATCAGTGTGTGCTGCTCCCATGCTTCAGGAATCATCATCATGACGGCCTGTTCCAGTGGGTATCCTGCCATTAACAACAATTCCAGACAATTATCAAAGGTTGCCGTGTCAGATTGACCTTCATACACAATTGGATAAAGTTTTTTTAAGTCTTCTCCCAGTACTGCTGATTTCATCACTCCTTCACGGGCACGCAACCAGTTAAAATTCCCTTTCACAGTATTAATCTCACCGTTGTGGGCTACCAAGCGATAAGGATGTGCTAGCGGCCACTGTGGAAAAGTGTTGGTAGAAAACCGCTGATGTACGAGGGCAAGCGCAGAAACACAACGCGCATCGCTTAAGTCTTCGTAATAACTACCCACTTGATCGGCCAGCAGCAAACCCTTGTAAACCACCGTGCGCGCTGACATGGAAGGAACAAAATATTCCTTTCCATGCTTTAAATTAAGGGCCTGAATGGCATGACTGGCCATTTTACGGATCACATACAACTTTCGCTCAAAAGCGTCACTCACCATAATGTCTGGACCGCGTCCGATAAAGATTTGACGAATGACGGGTTCTTTTTCTCTAACGAAAGGGGACATAGGCATATTGCGGTTTACCGGGACATCCCGCCAGCCTAAAACCACCTGACCTTCTGCTCGCACGGTGCGTTCTAATTCCTGCTCACAAGCCAGGCGCGATGCATGTTCCTTTGGCAGGAAAATCATTCCTACGCCATATTCTCCGGGCGCTGGCAATTCAATACCCTGCAAGGCCATCTGCGCTTTATAGAATGCATGGGGTATCTGAATCAGAATTCCAGCACCATCTCCACATAAAGCATCTGCGCCAACAGCTCCCCGATGATCCAGGTTTTTAAGAATTAGTAAACCCTGTTGCACAATCTCGTGCGTCTTGCTGCCTTTTATGTGCGCAACAAATCCTACGCCGCAGGCATCATGCTCCCGCCTCGGCTCATAAAGCCCAAATCTTTGTGCGGTTTCTTGTTCGGAAGGGGTGGTACTTAAAGAGGTGTTCATGCTAAGACTCGAGCTTTTAATGACAACAGTAATAAAAATTTGAATTTAAGTTCGTTATTCAGATTTGAAAACACTACGCATAGAGCACTTTTGAGCGCTACTTCTTAAATGTAATAACGTTTCTGGGTATTTTTCAGCTTAAACATGGTGGACTGACTTTAAAAGTTCACTCTAGTTTTTATAGGCTTTTTGAAGGCTTTTTGCTTTACAAGCCCTAGAAATAAAGACCTAAACCTTTCTTATTTGCTTTTTATAAAAAGTAAAAATAACGTTTTGACAAGAGTAGAACATCTGTAGGGTTACATGCATAAAATTGATTTAGTTACTTTGCCTATGCTTTTTTCTTTAAGAGAAGGTACTTGCTGTACTCTACAGGTTTTTGATTTAAAAAGTTTGATCGTTAATAGGGTAGGATGAATTATTCAGTGGTAAGTGAACCTTCTTCTCAGAATTTATTACCGTTGGCCCACTCTGGCGGCCATCTTCTACAGGATCATCTTAAATCGGTAGCGCAACTAGCAGCAGAGTTTTCAGAACAGTTTGATAAAAATGATCTGAAAAAACGATGGGCTTATCTGGCGGGTCTGTGGCACGACCTGGGCAAGTACAGACCTGGTTTTCAGCGCTATGTGAGACTCGCCGATAACCCGGATGCTCACATTGAAGGCAAAGTGGGCGGACGCGAGAAAACTCATTCTGCTCATGCCAGGGCTGTACGTGCTGGCAGATTCTGATAACTTGTACAGCAACAGTTTGGGCCTGTTAGGCGACGCCGACCTCTACAACCCCAGTGGATTTGCCTTATGAAGGAGTTTCATGTCCTCTCTCTTTTGCCTTGAAGTCGCAGGCCCTTTTGCCTGCTTTACCCGCCCCGAGATGAAGGTGGAGCGCGTTTCCTATGACGTCATCACTCCTTCGGCGGCGCGGGCCGTGTTCGAATCCATCTTGTGGAAGCCCGCCATTCGCTGGCGCGTGCAGCGCATCGAGGTGCTCAGGCCCATCCGCTTTATCAACCTGCGGCGCAACGAAGTCAGCGCCGTAGTCTCCCCCCGCAATGTGCAGCAGGCTATGGCGGCGGGTAGCGGCACGTTAGGCATCTACGTCGAAGACGAACGCCAGCAGCGCGCAGGCTATTTTTTACGCGACGTGGCTTATCGCTTGCACGCCGACTTGCATCTCGCGCCCAGCTGCACCGAGCCCTTGATGAAGTACATCGAAATGTTCACCCGTCGCGCCAGCAAAGGCCAATGCGTAAACCAGCCCTATCTGGGCTGCCGCGAGTTTGCTGCCCACTTCCAACTGGTCAATCGTGAGTCTCCTGCCGCCACGCCCATCCCCGAGACCCGCGAGCTGGGTTGGATGCTGCACGACCTGGACTTCACCCACCCCGCCGATCCGCAGCCGCGCTTTTTTAATGCGCGCATGGAGCAGGGTGTCATCCAGGTGCCACCGTTTGAGGAGGCACGGGGATGATTCTGCAAGCTCTTGTTGATTACTACCGCCGCAAGTGCGACGACCCTGACCCAGTACAGCGCCTGCCCGCCTTCGGACTGGAGCAAAAGGAAATCCCCTTCATCCTGGAGATCAACGCCGCAGGCGAGCTACTGCAACTGCGTGACACCCGCGAGCTGCAGGGCAAGAAGAAAGTAGCACAGGTTTTTCGCGTACCCATAGGCGTCAAGAAAACCTCAGGCGTAGCGGCCAATCTACTCTGGGACACGCTCGAATATGTGCTGGGTGTAGACACCAAAGGCAAGCCTGACCGCGTGGCCGAGCAGCATTCGGCGTTTCGGGCCCGCATTGCCGCGTTGCCCGAAGCCACGCGGCAAGACGCAGGCATTCAAGCCGTGCTGCGGTTTCTGGACCGTGTGGATGTGCCCCAGCTTGAGCGCCAGCCCGCCTGGGCCGATGCGCTGGAGGCCAATGCCGTGATGAGCTTTCGGCTGCAGGGCGATATGGACTTGGTGTGCCAACGGCCCGCCGTGGTGCACGCTGCGCTCAACACCACCACCGATGACGATGCACCCCAGGCCATGTGCCTAGTCACGGGCGAACACGCGCCCATAGAGCGGTTGCACGCCTCCATCAAGGGCGTGTGGGGTGCGCAGACCTCGGGTGCCAACATCATTTCCTTCAACGCCCGCGCCTTCGAGTCCTACGGCAAGACCGAGCGACAAGGCGAAAACGCCCCCGTTAGCCGCGCCGCCGCCTTTGCCTACACCACCGCGTTGAATCACCTGCTGCGCAAAGACTCACCACAGCGCATGCAGGTAGGCGATGCCTCCACCGTGTTCTGGGCCGAGCGGCAGGACCCCTTTGAAACCATCTTTGGCGACATCTTCCAGGACAACCCTGACGCAAGCACCGACAAGGTAGAAGCCCTGCTCAACGCCGTGCACAGCGGCCACTGGGGCCCTCTAGAAAAAGACCTGCGCTACCACGTGCTGGGCCTGGCGCCCAATGCGGCACGCATCAGCATACGCTTTTATCACTGTGTCACGCTGCAGGAGCTGGGGCAGTGTATTGCGCAGCACTTTGAAGATCTGACTTTGGTGCGGGGGCCTAACGATCCTCAATACCCCTCGCTGTTTCGCCTGCTTACCGCCGTGGCGTTGCAGAACAAGGCCGACAATATTCCGCCCAATCTGGGTGGGGCCATAGTGAACTCCATCCTAGCCGGCCCTCATGTGCCTTACCCGAGCCTCTGGCTCAACGCTGCGGTGGGCCGTTGTCGGGCCGAGCAAACTATCAATTATCTACGTGCCGCTGCCATCAAGGCGTGCCTGAATCGTCAAATACGACACGCTCAGTTTTTATCTAGTTCCCAGTTTGCTTCTGCAAGAGCGTCTATTGAAACATCTCTATCTCCATCCTTCGAACAGGAGTTTTTGCCTATGCTTGACCTTAGCAACCACCACCCAGCATACCGTCTGGGGCGTTTATTTGCCGTGTTAGAAAAAATTCAGGAAGAAGCTAACCCTGGGCTTAATGCCACTATTCGCGACCGCTATTATGGCGCGGCTTCTAGTACCCCGGTAGCGGTTTTCACCACTTTATTGCGCTTAAAAAATGCGCATCTTAAAAAGCTATTGCCTGGGCGCACTACTGTATTTGAAAAGTTGCTGGGTGAAGTGCTAGGTCCCCTAAACGATTTCCCCAAACATTTGCCACTACCCGATCAAGGCCGCTTTGCATTGGGTTATTACCACCAACGGCAAGACTTTTTCACAAAAAAAACTGACGACACTACTACATCCAAGGAAGGAGCCCCAGTATGAACCTTGATAAACCCCTCGCTAACCGCTATGACTTCGTTCTCATTTTTGATGTAAAGGACGGCAACCCCAATGGCGACCCCGATGCAGGCAACATGCCCCGCCTGGATGCCGAGTCTGGCCATGGGCTGGTGACCGATGTGTCCCTCAAGCGCAAGGTGCGCAATTTTGTGGGGCTGGTCAAGAACGAAGATAATGCCGAGCCAGCGGTGGAAGGACAGCCTTTTATGCAGAAGTTCGCTTCGGGTCAAAAGCATTTTGAAATCTACGTTCGCGAAAGGGCCATCCTCAACCACCAGCACCAACGCGCCTATTCGGCCTTGAATCTGGATGCAGCGCCCGATGAACAAGCGGAAGATGCTACAGAAAACGCGGCAGCCGATGCCAAGAAGAAAAAGCCTACCAAAGAAAAACGCAAGGGGAGCGCCGATGAAGTAGCGCTGGCGCGGCAGTGGATGTGCCAGAACTTCTTTGATGTCCGTACCTTTGGTGCTGTTATGTCTACTGGCGTGAATTGCGGTCAGGTACGGGGACCGGTTCAACTAACCTTTGCAAGATCGATTGAGCCTATCGTGGCGCTGGAACATTCCATTACCCGTATGGCTGTTGCTACCGATGGTGAGGCTGCAAAGCAGCAGGGCGACAACCGCACTATGGGTCGCAAGCATACGGTGCCTTACGGCGTTTATGTAGCTCACGGTTTTGTCTCGTCTTTCCTCGCCAAGCAGACAGGATTTTGCCAAGAGGATCTGGAGTTATTACTTCAAGCACTTGAACATATGTTTGAGCATGATCGTTCAGCAGCGCGGGGAGAAATGACTACACGAGGGTTGTATGTATTTAAACATGAGAGCGAACTCGGTAACGCCCACGCACATGACTTGTTTGATCAATTAAAAATACAAGCTAAAGAACCTGGCTCGCTGGCGCGCAGCTTTTCAGATTATTCGGTTTCCTTTAACGGTACCCCCCTAGCAGTAGGAGAGTCTATACGGCCTGTAGAAGGAGTAACGCTTACTAGAAGAGTATGAAGTACTGATAAACCGCAGCCAGTAAAACTCTTATTGGCACTAAAGAAAAGCTATGGACTCTACTATTGAATATGTTCCTCTTTCTGCTTTGCAACATTGGCAATATTGCCCTCGTCAATGTGGCTTAATTCATCTTGAGCAAGCTTTTGATGAAAACGTATATACACTGCGCGGACAGGCCTTACATGTCCATGTAGATAAGCCGGGTTTTGCCTCTGTAAAAGGGATTCGCACCGAGCGTGCTTTAGCTGTATGGCATGATGAAATTGGTTTGATCGGAAAAGCAGACGCGGTCGAATTTTTACCAAACGGAACCCCTTATCCTGTAGAGTACAAACAAGGAAACCGCCACAAAGCAGCCGATATAGCAGCTTGCGATGATATCCAGCTAGCTGCTCAAGCTCTTTGCTTGGAATTTATGACCGGCCAAAGCGTTAATGAAGGGGCTATCTTTTACTCTTCATCCAAGCGGCGACGCATTGTTTCTATCTCACCGACTTTACGCTCTGCAGTTTGCCAGATAGCAGATCTTGTACGAAAGATGCTCACTAACGCTCAACTACCTCCACCACTTCCTGAAGATCAGCGGGCAAGAAAATGTAAAGCTTGTTCACTTTTAGAACGCTGTCAGCCAGAAACCGCACAAATCAATCTGCACAATGCCTATCTTTGCTTGTTTAATCCAGACACCTAAGTAGTCATCTTCCTGTGCTTATTCTCTTAAAAAGTTTTCTGAAGCTATGCATCTTCTTAATACACTTTACATTACGACTGCTGAAACCTACCTACGGCTGGACAACGATACCTTGCGGGTAGAAGTGGAGAGAGAAACTCAACTTCGTGTCCCGCTTCATCATTTATGCGCAGTGGTTTGTTTTGGTCCAGTAGGTCTATCTCCCATTTTGCTCCATCGCTTAGCGGATGAAGGTATTGCGCTAGTTTTATTAGAGGAAAACGGACGTTTTAAAGCAAGGTTAGAAGGGGCGGTTTCCGGCAATGTACTTCTACGTCAAGGGCAATTTCAGAGAGTATCAGACTCTGCTTTTACTCTTGTGATGGCTCGCGCTTTCGTTGCAGGAAAGATTAAAAACAGCCGTCAGGTATTACAGCGGGGTGCTAGAGAGGCAAAACTGGAGGAAGAAGAGAAACTGCTTACACGCGCTGCTGAAAATTTAGCCGCTAGTTTAAGAGCACTACCTAGTGCTGAAAACTTAGATGTATTGCGCGGTTTAGAAGGAGAAGCAGCTCGCCAGTATTTCTCCGCCCTTAGTCTTTTGATACGTTCTGATCAGCGCCTCCATTTTAGTATGCAGGATGGGCGAAGCCGCCGCCCGCCTCGGGATAGGCTTAATGCTCTTCTGTCTTTCTTATACTCGATGTGGATGAACGATTGCCGTAGTGCACTAGAGTCAGTAGGTCTGGATCCACAAGTCGGGTTTCTCCATGCCTTGCGTCCCGGCCGAGCTGCGTTAGCGCTAGATTTGATGGAAGAATTTCGTCCTTGGGCGGAGAGGCTTGCGCTGACCTTAATTAATAGAGGCCAGCTTGGATCTGCAGATTTTTTAATACGAGAAGGAGGAGGAGTATCTTTGCTTCCAGAGGCTCGCAAATTAGTGGTAATAGCCTATCAAGAGCGTAAGCGCGATGAAATCACCCACCCGCTCCTAGCTCAGGCTGTACCGTTCGGTTTGGTTCCTCTCATTCAAGCCCGCCTACTGGCACGTACAGTCCGGGATAAAGATGCGTTTTATATTCCCTTCATAGCGAAATGATGAGAGAAGTATGCTAGTACTAGTCTGCTACGACGTGAATACTGAAACTAAAGAAGGTCGGCGCCGATTACGGAGAGTAGCTCGTATTTGCGAGAGCACAGGCCAACGGGTGCAAAAATCAGTGTTTGAATGTCAAGTGAATATAGAAAAATTCGAGGATTTAGAACGCAGGTTACTAGCAGAAATTGATGAGCTCGTGGATTGTCTCAGGCTATATCGAATGCCAGACGCCCGAGGTTTCGAAGCACGTGAATATGGAAAGTTTAAAGCCACAGATTTTGATGCGCCGTTGGTGCTTTAAAAATCCATTTATGCGTTTAATATTACTTTCGCGCGAACTCTAAGTAACTCAAAAACCTCATAGAGGTTCGCGCGTTCTCTAAGTTATTGACTCTTTAGGGCTTTTTTAAATGAATCTGCCTATAAAACTTCAGAACGAAGAATTTCAACCTATGTTCGCGGATAAGGTAGATTTTTTTCAATTCTCACAAAGGGTTAATGATGAGGGGTTACGCCCACTAGCAATAGTGGGCGCGGATTGAATTAAACATGAACGGGAAATAAGCGAATGAGGAGGAATGGTTACGCCCACTAGCAATAGTGGGCGCGGATTGAAACCTCGACACACCCAAGGGGAGTCTGTGCTTGTAGAGGTTACGCCTATTAGCACTGGTTGGAGATTAGTTAAATGCTCTCACGAAGAAACATCAATTTCACCTATGCGGATTACTACACATCTGTTAAGGCACTTAGTTTCTGCTGGTCTAGGCCAGGCTGCTTTGTTTGTCCGCTATTTTTCTTTTTTCGAAGGCAGGCGACCTAAAATAAAAGCGGAGACTAGTCCAACTAAGGTGATTCCGCCAATACTCGTTGCTGTTCCATGGGCTCCTACAATTAAGGCATACAGGCATACCCCAAGCGCTGCTAGCCCAATAGAAAACCCGAAAATTTGTCCTCTTTTAATCTCTGCGCTTTTTATCTCTAAGGCTTTGATTTCCAGAGCATGGATATGTTTCGCATTAGCTTCGGCCATTGCTAAGATTCGGTTTGCCGCACCATTAACTATTTTTTCATATCCCTCAAGAATAGAAGGGTGAGGAATGGGGCCGTAAAAAGTTGTCCGTTGAATCTGGGCTATTTCAATACTTTCCTCAGGCTGGAAAGTGCTTGGCTTAGGATTAGCCACAAATTTTTCTTCACCCCTTCTAGAAGAGGGGTTTTTAGTTTTTAGAGCTGTCAATTGATTCGCTGCTGGACTCTTGGGAAAACGCTTCGCAGGCCTGGTATAGGGAGTCGCCCACATGAGTAAAGTGGCTAGCCATCAGGTCTGCCGCCGTTCTTTTGGGCACTAAGTCGTAAATGTCGTGCTGGGGAAAAATATCGACTACGCTTCCAATGCCGTTAAGAAAATTTCTTAATTTCTCGTTCATAAGCCCAATACTACTACTGGCTAGCTACTTCTATCAAGCAGCTGGGTTTTTAAAGGCAGTACAGTTTCTCATCGAATCTGAAGAATAGCTACTATTAAGCACAGTAGCGTAAAGTTTTTTTCAACTTCTTTTAGCGATTTGTTAGGAGTTTTACAGATTAACGGGTTTATCGAAAGGAAAGAGCTTAAAACTCCAGATGAAGCGCAATATTTAATACGGGGAAGCCTTGCTTTAAAATATTTTGTCCCTATTTAAAAGCTGGTTTAACCCAGCAGTATTTTTTGCTCGCTTTAGCTATAAAACTATCTAACATTTACTTGTGAAATTATGAGTACCGAAACCTTAGCCTTTCAAACTGAAGTAAAACAACTGTTACATTTAATGATTCATTCCTTGTATTCCAACAAGGAGATTTTCCTGCGAGAACTCATCTCTAATAGTTCTGATGCACTGGATAAACTGCGCTTTTCTGCGATTGCTCAGCCTGAATTACTGGAAGGGCGAGGAGAGTTAGGAATCACCATTAGTTTTGATAAAGCGGCCAAAACCATCACTATTAGTGACAATGGGATCGGCATGAGCCGGGAAGAAGCGATTGCTAATCTGGGCACAATCGCCCGTTCAGGTACCAAAGAGTTTTTTAGCCAATTATCGGGCGATCAGCAAAAAGATGCTTCCCTGATAGGTCAGTTCGGTGTAGGTTTTTACTCAGCTTTTATCGTGGCGCATAAAGTAAGCGTATTGACGCGAGGAGCAGGTAAAGCTTTTAATCAAGCCGTATTGTGGGAGTCGGAAGGAACTGGCGAGTTTTCGATTACTGATGCTGAAAAGGCCAGCCCTGGTACGGAAGTGACCTTGTATTTACGGGAGGAGGATGCAGAGTTTGCCTCTCGGTGGAAGCTGGCAAGTATTGTTAAAAAATATTCTGATCATGTGGGTTTTCCCATACGCATGCGTAAAGAAACATGGGATGCAGAAAAGTCAGAATATGTACAGCAAGACGAGCTGGAAACCATTAATCAGGCCAGTAGTTTATGGACACGTAGCAAAAACGATATTACGCAAGAGCAGTACGATGAGTTTTATAAAAGCCTGTCGCATGACAATGCAGAGCCGTTGAGCTATACCCATAATCGCGTAGAAGGTAGGGCTGAATATATTCAGCTGCTGTATGTTCCTTCCAAAGCTCCTTTTGATTTATTTGATAGGGAGCGTGCTCATGGGGTAAAGCTCTATGTAAAACGCGTTTTTATTATGGATGATGCAAAAGAGCTACTTCCTCAGTATCTGCGCTTTATAAAGGGCGTGATTGATTCTAGCGATTTGCCGCTCAATGTCAGCCGGGAAATATTGCAAGAAAGCCGGGATGTTAAAGCCATACGGGAAGGGTCTACCAAGCGCGTATTAGGCATGCTGGAAGATCTGGCTGAAAACCATAAAGATAAATATGCGCTTTTTTACAAAGAGTTTGGTCAGGTTCTTAAAGAGGGAATGGGCGAAGATTTTGCTAACCAGGAACGTATTGCCAAGTTATTACGGTTTTCTTCTACCCAATCTGATGAACAGGCTGTCTCTTTGGACGATTATGTTGCTCGTTTCAAAGAGGGCCAGAAAGCTATTTATTATTTAACGGCTGAAAATCTTGCTACCGCAAAAGCCAGCCCGCATCTTGAATTATTAAAAAACAAGGGTATTGAGGTGCTGCTGCTGACGGACCGTATTGATGAGTGGATGCTGGCTTATTTGAACAGTTTTGCAGACAAACCTCTGCAATCGGTAGCCAAGGGGGCTCTGGATTTAGGCAGTTTGCAAGATGAGGAAGAGAAAAAAGCCTTTGAAGCCACTGCCGGTCAACATAAAGCCCTGGTGGAGAAAATTAAGACTGCTTTGGGAGATCGCGTCAAGGAGGTACGTGCCACGGCGCGTCTGACGCATAGTCCTGCTTGTCTGGTAGTGGAGGAACATGAGATGAGTGGAAACCTGCAGCGCCTGCTCAAGCAAGCGGGACAGAAAGCGCCGGAAACTAAGCCCATCCTTGAAATTAATCCCACCCATCCGCTGGTTAGCCGTATGGAAGCTGACTCCTCGAGTATTGAGGATCTTGCGCATGTTTTGTTAGATAATGCCACTCTTGCAGAAGGAGGGAGCTTGGAAGATCCAGCAGGCTATGTAAGTCGGATTAATAAGTTGTTGCTAGAAGTAAAAGCCTGAGAGAAAGCTGCAACGAGGGGCTCGCTACTAATAAGTAGTAGGCTTTTCCAAAAGGGAATAAAACCTATGCCTTGCGTAGTACAGGGCAGGGCCCCGGTAGTGATCGCGTCGCAGCTTGCTGGAGGCGCATATAAGGGAACTTCTAATAACCTACTGCGCAAGCCGGATCGGCTCTTGCGGTGCTCAGCGTACAGTCCGTACGCATCCGCTCCTCAAATCCGCTGCGGGCCGCTCGCTACGGTTATTAGAAGTTCCCATAAAACTTACCCTTCTATTGATGAGGCTTTTGAGGCAAAAAAGGCTCAATAGCCTCACAAAATGGGGGGTAAATAAATTTTTAGTCTTAATAAAAGTAAGTTTTTAGTCTGCTATTTTTTGTCACTGTTCTATAGCAACTGCTGTTTTAAGGCGAGTTTTTGCATAAAACATAAAGATTGCAATAAAATACGCTTTCTTTCGAAAAGTCCATGCCTTGCGTGTCCACATGCGTGCGACTGTTTCTGGGAATACCCAAAAAGAAAAAAGCGTTACCTGGTCAAACAATAAATGACCAGACGCTAGGCACAGCTCTAATAAAGCTTTCACTTTTTGAACTCAAAGGATTTAACAAAATGGTTGTGATTCGTTTGGCACGTGGTGGCGCAAAAAAGCGCCCCTTTTGCAATATTGTGGTGACTGATTCGCGCAATCGTCGCGACGGCGCTTTTATTGAACGCGTCGGTTTTTACAATCCGGTGGCCTCCGGCAAGGAAGAATCTTTACGTATTGCCTTGGATCGTGTGAATTATTGGAAGGGAGTCGGTGCTCAGCTTTCTCCTACTGTTCAACGTTTGGTCAAGGATTTCTCCAAAAAGCAAACTGCTGCAGTGGCAGCTTAAGCTGCCGTGACCCAAAGCGCTGCGCCTGAACGAATTTTAGTGGGGCATATTCGCGGGGCTTTCGGTATTAAAGGCTGGGTAGAGATATGGCCCTACAGTAATGAGCCGGTGGGTTTGCTGCAGGCCAAACGCTGGTGGCATACGCAGACGGGTCAGGATGCTTTTGTTGTCCAAGCCTGCAAGCAGCATGCTGACAGGCTAGTGGCCAAACTTGCGGGTATTGAAGACCGTAATGCGGCTGAAGCCAGCAAAGGTTATCAACTCTGGGTAGATAGAGCGATCCTGCCTAAAACCGCTGAAGATGAATTTTATTTTGTGGATCTGATAGCTTGTAATGTAGAGCTACTTGGCGGTGAGCTTTTGGGGGTAGTGAGCTCAGTAGAAGATAATGGTGTTCACGCTATCTTGAATGTTCAGAGCCTTGATGAACCAAAGCCAAAAAAATACGCTATTCCTTTTGTAAGTGCCTATGTTTCTACTGTAGATACGACACTTAAACGTATTGTGGTGGAGTGGCAAAAGGACTGGGAAGCATGAGGACTGAGCTCTTGTTTAACAGGGCAGGAAAGCCAAACAGTGCGTTTTGACGTTATTACTCTTTTTCCAGAAATGTTTAGCGCTTTCACGGGTAGTGGAATTACTCGTCGTGCTGTCCAAACTGGTAAAGTGCAGCTTTACACCTGGAACCCGCGTGACTTTACAAAAGATGTTTATCGCAGGGTGGATGACCGTCCTTTTGGGGGAGGCCCAGGGATGGTCATGATGGCTGAACCTTTAGATTTAGCCTTAGACGCCATTGCAGAACAAGGGGTGAAGCAGGCTGTGCAGGTTGCTCCGGTGGTATATGTTAGCCCCGCAGGTCAGCCGCTCACCCATGCCCGAGTAGTGGAATTATCAGGTCTACCAGCCTTGACTTTGCTCTGTGGACGGTATGAAGGCGTTGATGAGCGCGTATTGACCAAGCGAGTCAATATTGAATTATCGATAGGAGATTTTGTAGTTTCAGGCGGCGAGTTACCGGCGATGATGTTAATGGATGCCCTGGCCCGGCAGCTGCCGGGTGTATTGAATGATGCAGAGTCTGCCGTGCAAGAAAGCTTTGCCAATGGTTTATTGGATTGCCCGCATTACACACGGCCGGAAAACTATCAGGATCAGACAGTTCCTTCAGTGTTACTATCTGGCAACCATGCACAAATCGCTTCCTGGCGTCGCAAGCAGGCTTTACAAAGAACGCTGGCGCGAAGGCCCGATCTTATTGAAAAAGCGCGTTCTGAGGGAAAGCTTTCAAAAGATGACGAAGCTGTACTTGCTGAGGTAAAATAACGCGTTTTTACAAGGTAGGGCGCAAGCCCTTTTTTAACCCCATCCTCTGTAATGCTGCACAAAAAAAGAGCTTGCGCTCAACGGTATTGTCATGATGGTTAACAGGAAATTATTACGATGAATATCATCGAAGCTATTGAAAAAGAAGAAATTGCCCGTTTAACGGCCAATAAAACGATCCCTGATTTCGCTCCTGGCGACACTGTGGTGGTAAACGTAAATGTCGTGGAAGGCACCCGCAAACGCGTACAAGCTTATGAAGGGGTAGTTATTGCCAAGCGCAATCGCGGTTTAAACAGCTCCTTTATTGTGCGCAAAATTTCTTCTGGCGAAGGCGTTGAGCGTACTTTTCAGACTTACTCTCCTTTACTGGCTTCTATCGAGGTCAAGCGCAAAGGGGACGTACGTCGCGCCAAGTTGTATTATTTGCGTGGACGTACTGGAAAATCTGCACGGATTAAAGAAAAACTTACCACGCGCAGCGCTTAAAGATACAGCGGAACACTCTTTTCCTTAGCGAAGTCAATTCGCGAAGAGTTTAAAAAATGGCGCAGTCACTGGCGCCATTTTTGCGTTGATCTTGCTCCGTATTTCGTTTTTAATTATTCGTAATCTTTGATGTTTTGCGGGAAGCTGCCAGAGCGTCAAATTAGTGTTTACGCCCAAACAGCAGTGATTGAGCAAGGAAAAGCCGGTCGGCTTTAAAAGCTTTATCAGCCTGCCTAATCCTTTTAAACTAAGACGTGAGCAAGGTTTCCGCTAGCATTCTCAGACCACAAGAGGCACCGATTGTGCAGGAAGAGGTATTGCCACCAGTCCCTCCCACTCAGCTACTGCCTAGGGCAATTGCAGAGCGCTTCAGTCACTCCCCTGTCTGGACACCGGAAACGAGCGGAGATGGAAGTATCTTTAAAGATCGTACAGTTCGGGAAGCGGCTGTACTGATACCTTTGATTCAACGGGCAGAAGGTCTAACGGTATTGTTAACCCAGCGTACGGCGCATTTGCATGATCACGGAGGGCAAATTAGTTTTCCCGGGGGGCGACGGGATCCTGAAGATGAAAGCCTGACGCAAACGGCCTTACGAGAAACTACAGAAGAGATAGGCATAGCTTCTCATTACATTAAAGTTTTAGGTGCTTTGGCAAACTATCAAACCGTTACCGCTTACCGGGTGACGCCTTTTGTAGCCCTGGTAGAGGATGGCTTTGTACTCAAGCCAGACCCCTTTGAAGTCGAAGATACTTTTGAAGTGCCTTTGGTGTTTTTTATGGACCCGCGTAACCATCAGCGCCGTATTATTCCAACTCCCCTAGGAGAACGCAGCTTTTTTGCAATGCCTTTTGATGATGCAGGAAAAGAGCGTTTTGTGTGGGGCGCTACCGCTGCTATGCTGCGTAATTTTTATCGGTTTTTGACGGCTTAGTTTTAGCTGTGCATGGCACATAAATAAGAACAGGTCTGGGTGTTATTTTCAATCTGAAACAAACGTTTGCCTAATTTTCATGCGGTTTTTGAAGAAAAAACTGCTTAAAACCCGCATGATTACTAGGGAAAAGCGTTTTTGGATTAGAAGCTTATTGAGGTTTGTCGATTGTATTAGAGGTGGGAGCAGGTTCCCTCTGCATCTGCCTAAGCTCAGCTTCACTCATCAGATCCAGAACTTTCACTACTTTGCTGACTCCCGCAATACGAGAGGTGAGGTCAGCTGCGCGATCACCTTCTGCTTGTGTAACGCGCCCCATTAAATAAACCACTCCTCGTTCGGTGGTGACCTTAAAGGCGTTGGAGAAGACATCTTTGGCATCTACGAACGTGGCTTTTACCTTACTGGTGAGTAAGGCATCATTACTCCGGCTTACTAAGGAAGATGCAATGCCGACCTCTAGTGCATTAATCACTTCTCTCACATTTTCAACTGAACGGGCAAGCTGTTCAGCCTTGTTTTTGAGTTCTAAATTAGGAGTCTGACCCGTGAGTAACACTCGGCGGTTAAACACAGTAACGTTTACGTTCTCGCCTTGCATGCTACTAGCGATTGTGGTTTCAGCTTTTAATTGAATCTGCCTATCTTCCAGTTGAGTCCCTAGCGTACGCCGATCGGTAGCAGCTAATGAAGTGCCTACCATTGCGCCTGCCATTAAAGGAAAGCAGCCCGATAATTGAGTGATAACGCCGGCACTGAGCAAAGTTATGAAAACAGTTTTTTGCACTAAGGCAGGGACTGCACGGTTAAAAATATACATAAAACTTGCTCTCCTTAAAAAGTTTAAAAATCATGTGTTTCGGCAAAACGGTTTTGTTTGCAAGGCAGAACGAATAAATCAGATAAAAATCCTCAATTATGAAATAGCTTAACTCAAGCAGTAAAAGCGGACTGAAGCCACTGGGGCGGAGTTTCATCTTGCAATAACACAACATCGAAGCGGCAAGGCGGTGGACTCGCTTTGCGGGTTTGCAAATATTGTGCGGCAGCAGCAATGATACGGCGCTGCTTTGCAATGTTTATGCTAACTGCAGCTCCACCATAAGTGGTTCCGGCACGGGCTCTTACTTCTACAAAAACCAGGGTTGCAGGTTTAGGGCTTAAGTCCCACATGATGAGATCCAGCTCTCCACAACTATAGCGAACATTACGTGCTTCTAGCCGTAAACCTTGCTCTTTTAGATAAGCTAATGCTTGATTTTCAGCAGCCTCTCCTCGCTCTTTAGCGCTTGGCACAGGCGTAGTAAGTGGTTTAGGCTTACCCACCCATTTCTTCTTGCTAAGCCAGTGTTGCATGAGAAAAGTTATAGCAGATTTTGTTAACCGGGCCTTACTGACCAGGATCAGCAAGGGCTTTCCCATTTTTAATACTGGCAAGTATAGGAATGCGCTCGACTATTCCGCGATGTGTAGCATTAGCCCGCAAGCGACCGGTCACCCCATCAAGCTCAACATTTTGCTTGCCAGTCGATAATTCCAAAGCAAGCCGAAAAGCATCAATACCAAAAGCATACCAGCGCATGTTTTCTGCTGTCAGATCAGGTCGAGGGTAAGCCATTACAGCTAAATCATCTAGCCTAAGTAACCAGGGCATATCGGTAAAGTGTAGCCCCTCAAGCTCATTCATTTCCGTTATCTGGCCTGTGTTTAATTCAGAAGTTCCCCATACCGGTAAATCACGCGGCAAGAAGGGTCTGACTGCTCTGGCCAGGGGAGCTTCTAGCGCCATAAATACTGTGTCAATACTGTCAGGCTTCAATTGTTCTGATAAGCGGGCAGCCGTTGTCAAGCTTACTTCTAAAAATTCAACTTCCCCACCCTTTAATACAAATTGCTGGGCAAACCCATTGGCCGTCCGCCGAGATAAACTTTGGGCAGAAGAGGCCTTGTTTTGCAAAATCAAGGCTCGGGGTTTAGCGGCCTGCCCTTGAGAAAACAAGGCCACTCGCGGAGCGGCCTCTGACCAGGCCGCATCCGCTAAAAAGCGCGCCTGAGCCTCCAGCGATAAGGAAAAAGCCAGTACCGGCCCCTGGGTTACTACACCAGGGGGTGGTAAATTAAGTAAAACCGTTGGTTTGGTGATGGATATATTTAAAGCTGCATTCACAGCATTACGCGTCAAGGGGCCTAGTACGGCTACTGCTTGACTTATTTGGGCATTGGCAAACGCATCTGTGGATTCTTGTACGTTATCATCTGTTTGAATAAATTGTACTTGCCAGCGTAGCTCTGGCGTGCTGGCCCGCTCGGCCCCTGCTTGAATACCGGCACGGACGGAATTGGCAACTTCTTTAAAAGTTGGAGAGTTAAGCGGCAAAATCGCAATCATGCTGCGTTGAGTCACTTCTACAGGGTTTGAAGCTGGACGTGGGGAAGCATTTGTACTGAGGACAGCTGAACTGCTTGCTGTTACATTAGAAGAGTCGCTAGATCGCTTGGAAGCGGCTACATCGTTTATGCCCGATGAGGACTTAGAAGGCAATAATGAGCTGCAGCCTGATAAAGTACATACATAAACCAAGCTTGCAAGCAGATGTGCAAGCCGATGACTGAATCTATGTTTTCCAAACCCCATCATTTTGCTGCTCCCGATGAATCCTCTGTCATGAAGCTTTCTTCGCTTCAGAATAAGGCTTCTCAATTAATAGATCATGCGCTTACCCAGCATTATCCTAAAGCCACATTGTATGTAGTTGCTACACCTATTGGAAATTTAGCTGATGTTTCTTTGCGCTGTCTGACGGTATTGTCTTTGGTGGACTGTGTCGCTGCCGAAGATACTCGGGTAACGGGGCAATTGCTGCGTTTACTGGGCTTGCAAAAATCATTAATAGCCTGCGACGCTTATAGAGAAGCGCAGGCTGCAGAGAACATTATGACACGCTTAAGAGCGGGCGAAAGAGTCGCTTTACTTTCGGATGCAGGAACCCCTGCGGTGTGTGATCCCGGAAGCTTCGTTGTGGCCGCCGTGCGCCGCGCCGGGTTTAAAGTAGTCCCCTTACCGGGTGCTTGCAGCATAAGCACTGCACTATCAGCCAGTGGCATAGGGCAGGGCGGTTTTATTTTTACTGGCTTTGCCCCTAACAAGGGTGCAGACCGCAACCGTTTTTTTGCAAGCTTGCGTAATGCTCTTCTACCGACAGTATTTTTTGAGGCACCGCATCGCATTGAAGATTGCATGCAGCAGTTGGCCAAGGTTTTGGAGCAACGTGTTGTGATGGTGGCGCGGGAATTGACCAAACAGTTTGAGCAGATTGTTACGCTTGAGGCCAATAAATTACCTGCCTGGCTGCAAGAAGATGCGGCACGCAAAAAAGGGGAGTTTGTGCTAATGGTCAGTGCGGGAGAAGCTGCCTGTAGCAATAGTCCTAGTCTTTTATCTAGTGAAGATCTTTTACATAGGTTGTTACCTTATATGGGCGTAAAAGAAGCGGCTAGACTTGTTGCAGATATAACGGGGGAGTCTAAAAATGCACTTTACATGCGAGCGCTCGAATTAAAGCAATAAAAATTACTTTATTGATGACTAAATGTTTCTTTCTGAGCTTAGGTCTGTATTTTTTAAAATGAGTTCGTATAAGCTATTTGTTTTAGAGAAAGAGTTCTGCCTCTGGCGCAAAATGATAATCGGTATCAATACCGATGCTGAACTTAAAGGCCTAATGCTGTCGAAATAGGTTGGGGACAAAAATTAAATGCATATATCGATTTTTTTGCTCTTTTGAAGGTTCTCAGTTTTATAGTTTCTTTATTACCACCTTTCTCTGCGAATTTTTTTAAGGATTCTTATGCGTATCGCCAATGACATTACTGAGCTGATTGGAAATACTCCTTTAGTGCGGCTTAACCGCTTAAATTCTGGACCTGCACAGCTTCTTGGAAAGTTGGAGTATTTCAATCCTTCTAGCAGTGTTAAAGACCGGTTGGCGCTGGCTTTAATTGATGCAGCGCAGGCGGCAGGAAAGATCAAGCCGGATACTATTGTGTTAGAGCCTACCAGTGGCAACACAGGGATTGGATTGGCCATGGTGTGTGCCGCACGAGGTATTAAATTGGCGATTACCATGCCTGAAAGCATGAGTAAGGAGCGGCGTGCTGTGCTACGCGCCTTGGGTGCTGAACTAATTTTGACACCTGCTGCAGAGGGTATGCCTGGTGCGATTAACAAGGCGGCTGCTTTGGCTGCAGCCGATCCACGCTATTTTATTCCTCAACAGTTTGAAAACCCCGCTAATGCAGAAATACATCGTAAAACTACAGCCGAGGAAATTTGGAAAGATACTGACGGAACAGTGGATATTGTAGTGGCTGGCGTAGGCACGGGAGGCACTATCACTGGAGTAGGGGAGGTTTTGAAAGCCCGTAAACCTTCTGTTCAGATTATTGCAGTAGAGCCCGATGCCTCAGCAGTTTTATCAGGCTCACCTAAAGGCGCCCATCCTATTCAAGGTATAGGGGCAGGCTTTATTCCCGCGGTACTGAATACTCGTATTTATGATGAAGTAATTCGAGTAAAAAATGAAGACGCTTTTTATACCGCCCGTGCGGCTGCAACGAAAGAGGGCTTATTGGTGGGTATTAGCGCCGGTGCTGCCCTCTGGGCAGCTTTGCAGCTGGCTTCTCGACCAGAAAATGCTGGTAAATGCATCGTGACTATCATACCTTCATGGGGAGAGCGTTATTTATCTTCTCCTTTATTCTCTGGCTTGGGGGAGTAGAAAAATAAACAGTAAAATTTTCTCTCCTAAAAAATAAGCGGCTAGTAAAAATCCATCCAGGATAAGGCTTTCCGCAAATTATGCAAAATAAGCATAATACGATGCGTAGTTGGCATTGGATACCTAGGCTGGGATAGTCGCACAATCTTGTGCTTTAACAGCCTACTCTATTATTGAATTATGTCTGCACAAAGTGGCTCTGAAAATCTGTTAATTAAACGTCATCCTGATGCTCCTTCTTATCTTTCCGGTAATGATTTAGGCCCCTGGGGAATTTACCTGGAGCAAATTGATCGTGTCGCTCCTCATTTAGGCAAGCTGGGTTTCTGGATTGAAACCCTCAAACGTCCCAAGCGTGCGTTGATTGTAGATGTTCCCATTCAACTGGATGATGGTCGTGTAACCCATTTTGAAGGTTACCGTGTTCAGCACAACACTAGCCGTGGTCCGGGTAAAGGCGGAGTTCGGTTTCATCAGGATGTCACCTTATCGGAAGTGATGGCGTTATCCGCTTGGATGAGCATTAAAAATGCCGCGGTAAATGTTCCTTACGGAGGGGCAAAAGGGGGAATACGGGTAGATCCGAAAAAGCTCTCGCGTGCCGAACTGCAGCGTATGACCCGACGTTACACCAGCGAAATTGGCATTTTGCTAGGTCCCGACAAAGATATCCCTGCGCCGGATGTTAATACAGACGCCCAGATTATGGCATGGATGATGGATACTTATTCCATGAACCAAGGGGCAACGGTGAGTGGAGTGGTGACCGGTAAGCCCATCAGTTTGGGAGGTTCGCTGGGTCGACGTGAAGCTACCGGTCGTGGGGTATTTGTGGTCGGTATTGAAGCCATGAAGCATTTAAACATGCCAATGCATGGGGCACGGGTTGCGGTACAAGGCTTTGGAAATGTGGGCAGCGTAGCAGGACAGTTGTTTATGCATGCGGGGGCAAAGGTAGTGGCTGTGCAAGACCATACTGCTTCACTTTACTGTGAAGCTGGCCTGGATGCTGATGCATTAGCGGCCCATGTAGCCGTTAATGGAGGCATTCGGGGCTATATAGACGCTAAAGCAGAAGTTCAAAATATCTCGAATGAGAGTTTTTGGAGTGTTCCCGCAGATATATTGATTCCTGCAGCACTCGAAAATCAAATTACGGTTCACAATGCAGACAAGATTAAAGCCAGGCTAGTACTGGAAGGTGCTAATGGCCCAACAACCCCTGCAGCGGATGATATATTGAAAGATAAAGGGACTACTGTTGTTCCTGATGTCATTGCTAACGCGGGTGGGGTAACCGTTAGCTATTTTGAATGGGTACAAGATTTCTCGATGTTTTTTTGGACCGAGGATGAAATTAACGAACGTTTGGCTCGTATCATGCGGGAAGCGTTTGCTGCGGTTTGGCAGGTGGCGCAGGATAAAAATGTGTCTTTGCGTACCGCTGCGTTTATTGTGGCCTGTACCAGAATCCTGACAGCTCGGGAAGTGCGAGGTCTGTATCCTTAAAAGTGTTGGAAAATGCAGTGATAACACCTTTATTAGGGATTCCACTACTGAAGATTTGTTTGGTGAGCTAGTGAAAACCCCTAAAATCCTACATGGTTCTAAAACCATGTCAACCTCTAGCAAGATTGAGAATTGAAATACTTGCCACCCAGTTTGCGGCAGGGTTGCGCAGGAATATTCTGAAAAAGCCGCTTTTCGACTGGAGATACCTATGAAAAAAGTAGTACTCGCATCTTTGCTTGGAGCTTTAAGTTTGTCTTTTGCCGCACAAGCACAAGAAACTGGAACTTTGAAGAAAATTAAAGATTCAGGAAAAATCACCTTAGGTGTGCGGGATGCATCCATTCCTTTTTCTTATCTGGATGATAAACAGCAATATATTGGATATTCAGTCGAACTGTGCGACAAAATTGCTACTGCAGTACAACGCAAACTTGGTTTGACTAGCATGCAGCGTGTTTATCAGCCGGTCACTTCTGCTACTCGTATTCCTTTGATGGCTAATGGCACCATTGATCTGGAATGTGGCTCAACAACTAATAATTTAGATCGTCAAAAGCAGGTAAGTTTTGCACCTACCACCTTTATTACTGCCAATCGCCTCCTGGCCAAAAAGTCTTCCAATATTAATAAGCTTGAGGATATGAAAGGCAAGACATTGGTTTCTACCGCAGGCACTTCTAATATTCGTCAGGTCACTGCTTTAAATAATGAACGCCAATTGGGAATGACCATATTGACCGGTAAAGATCATTCTGACTCTTTTTTAATGGTTGAGACAGGTCGTGCTGTTGCTTTTGCAATGGATGATATTCTATTAGCTGGCTTGGCTGCCAATTCAAAAACCCCAGCAGATTACATGATTACAAAAGAGGCCTTGTCGGTAGAACCTTATGGAATCATGCTACGTAAAGATGATGCTCCTTTCCAAGCAGTGGTAGATGAAGCTATCAAGAATGTGTTTTCCTCTGGAGACATCGAAAAAATTTATGCCAAGTGGTTTTTAAATCCTATTCCACCTAAAGGTATTAATTTAAATGTTCCAATGACTCCAGAGCTTAAACAGGCCATTGCTAAGCCCACTAACTCGGGCGATCCTGCTGCCTATGCAGTAGTCCCCGAAGCACAAAAAGGCACGATGAAAAAAAAATAATGCATGACTTGGGATAATCTAAAAGCCCAACTGGCGCCGCACTAGCTGTAGTGCGGCGTTTTCTTGTCAAGCAGTGAGCTTGCTATGCTAGATTCATAACAAGGCTTGTGCGCTCTGGTAGCATTAGCAATATTTGATAAGCATTTTATTAGCTCATCAGTCGCAGTTGCTGGGAGAAATTTGTGTATAACTGGAACTGGAAAATTCTGTGGGATGTATCACCGGATGGTGTTAATACATATCTGCAGACTCTTATTAATGGTTTAGGCTGGACATTGACAGTTGCCCTGGGGGCATGGCTCATGGCTTTGGTGCTAGGTACCGTGATAGGGGTGATCCGCACCACTCCAGTTAAATGGGCTGTGAAATTGTGCGACGCTTATGTAGAAGTCTTTCGCAATATTCCATTATTGGTCCAAATGTTTTTATGGTTTTATGTCATGCCAGAATTTTTGCCTGGTGCTATCAGTGCTTATATTAAAGCTTCACCCAGTTACAGCGTTATTGCTGCTGTGATATGTCTAGGTTTCTTTACCTCAGCACGGGTGGCAGAGCAGGTAAAGGCAGGTATTCAGTCTTTACCGCGTGGGCAGAGCATGGCAGGTACTGCCTTGGGGCTGACTTTGCCTCAAACCTACCGCTATGTATTATTACCTATGGCAGGGCGTATCGTTATCCCTCCGCTAACCAGTGAGTTTTTAAATGTTATAAAAAATAGTGCGGTTGCCTTTACTATTTCTGTAGTAGAGCTAATGGGCGCTGCACGTTCGATGCAAGAATTTAGTTTTCAAGTGTTTGAAGCCTTTACAGCCGCGACTATTATCTTTTTGATCGTGAACGGCTGCGTAATTTTGCTGATGCGCACAATAGAGCGCTTTGCGCGTGTACCTGGCTTTATTGTCAGCGGCGGCGGTGGGCATTAGACGAGGTATTGCATGCAAAATTTTGATTTTGAAGTAGTAATGCGTACCTGGCCTTTTTTGTGGCAGGGGCTGATTTTTACAATTGAAGTAACCCTATTGTCAGCATTGGGTGGAGTGGTGTTTGGTACTTTGCTGGCAATGGCCAGGCTATCTAGTATTAAACCCATAGCTTGGCTGGCAGGCTTTTATGTCAATGGTCTGCGATCCATACCTTTGTTACTGGTCATCTTCTGGTTTTATTTTTTGGTTCCGTATCTCGGCGCCTGGTTAATCGGTGCTAAAGAGCCCGTGCGGGTTGGTGCACTGGCCTCGTGTTTGATCACCTTTATCATGTTTGAAGCTTGCTATTTTTGCGAGATTATGCGGGCTGGTATTCAATCCATATCCCGGGGTCAAATATGGGCAGGATATGCAATCGGTCTAAATTACTGGCAAACTATGGCTAAGGTTGTTTTGCCGCAGGCTTTTCGTAATATGTTGCCTGTTTTGTTGACCCAGACCATTATTCTTTTTCAAGATGTTTCTTTAGTAAGTGTGCTGTCCATTAAGGACTTTTTTGGTGCTGCACAATTGGTGGCTACTCAAGAGGGAAGACCCTTAGAGATGTATATCACTGTAGCGCTTATCTACTTTGTGCTTTGTTTTGTGCTTTCGCTAATGGTTAAAAAGCTACAAAAGAAAATTGCCATCATTCGCTGAAAATTAACGTTAATTGCAATATTTTGGGGAAGTGCTGTGATCGAACTGAATAAGGTCTCAAAATGGTATGGCAAGTTTCAGGTGCTTACCGACTGCACCATGCATGTCAAAAAAGGAGAGGTAGTAGTTGTTTGTGGACCATCGGGGTCTGGAAAATCAACGCTCATTAAAACCGTCAATGCTCTTGAGCCGTTTCAAAAAGGCAGTATTAGCGTGGACGGGATACGCTTAGAAGACCCTAAAACCAACTTACCCAAGCTGCGTAGTCGTGTGGGAATGGTGTTTCAACATTTCGAATTATTCCCTCATTTGTCTGTTAAAGAAAATCTTACTTTAGGTCAAATAAAGGTATTAGGTCGTAGCGAGGAAGCTGCACTTAAACATGGTTTGGAATTACTAGACCGTGTAGGCTTGAGTGCTCAAAAAGATAAATTTCCTGGGCAATTATCTGGAGGTCAACAGCAACGAGTAGCTATTGCGCGAGCGTTGTCTATGGACCCTATTGTGATGTTGTTTGATGAGCCTACTTCTGCACTGGATCCCGAAATGGTCGGTGAGGTATTGGATGTGATGGTGCAACTTGCCAAAGACGGTATGACCATGATGGTAGTGACGCATGAAATGGGCTTTGCAAGGAAGGTTTCCCATAGAGTAGTTTTCATGGATGCCGGAAAGATTGTTGAAGATTGCAAAACGGCTGATTTTTTTGATCAACCTGAACAGCGTAGTGACCGTGCCAAATATTTTCTATCCAAGATTCTGGCGCATTAATCTACTGTAGCGAATGCAGCGACTCATAAAAGTAAAAAGTGCATTAAATAAGGTTAAACATCTGCACACTTGAGTAGTGCTTGAAGCTGCTGCTTTATAGACTGGTAGACCTGCCTTCTCCACGAGTTGAAAAAGAAGAGAGTGTTTTTTGAGTGTTTGACCATACGGATAAACACCCTTTGATAGGCCTAACTCCAGAGATTGCTCACGCTATTTGATGTGGTCTAGAAAACTCCTTACCGAGGGATACGCTAACTTTGCGCTGCAGTATTCTTCCTCCTTCCTACAGCCCTACACCCCCTTGTACAGATTACCGAATAACTTTTCCAGAGAAGGTAGATGATCTGTAAGATCCCTTGGTATCAACCCGCCTGGGAAGCTGTGCAACTAGAGAAAACGATATGAAAATATCTTTAATGAAAAAGGAAATCTGGGGGTATTTGATAGCCGTATGCTGCCTTTTAATACTTGGGAGCATAGGGTTGAAAATTATTCAAGCTTGTAATTCCGCTCCACAGAAACTAGCACTTCAAGTTCTAGAACAAATACCTGCAGTCACTCAGCGTTTAGGAAGCCCTGCACTGAAGGTTTGCTATCGCGGGCATTATTTTGAGGAAGGTGATTATGGGTTAGCTAGTTACCGAATATATCTTCGTGGAGCTATCGATAGCGGTACCTACAAAGTACGCTTAATGAAGAGCAAAAATAATTGGTTTCTTATCCAAGGCCGTGTAGATTTTTACAATTCAGAGCCGATGGAGGTTCGTAAAGATGATCATCTAACTCCTTACGTCCTGCTTATTAAAGATAACGATGAACCTTTGCCGGCAGATCGCTCCGCAGTAGCGGCATGGCGTCCAGTGGAGTGGCCAGGTAAAGGAATATCTTTGCAGTTTGAGCTTCCCTCTGATACAACAACGAGTAAGTTTAATTCTGAAGAAATCCAATTTAATTTCTTAGATGGGAGTTACTTTATTGCCCGTGTAACTCCTATCCATAACCCTAATGAAGCTTTTTGGGTTCCCGGTTTTCGTAGGCTATCAGGTATAGAACATCGACAATATTTACAAAAATCAAGGGTCAAATATGATGCTAGACGTTATAGAAACGGCAATGCTCCTAGGGGGAGTACCTTTAAAGAAATTGCCCAAATACGAGGCGTGATGGATTGGCCCAACCCAGAAGTCAAGTTAATCAGTTGGAGGGGATACTTCCAAAGCCAAGAACACGGTCCTTTAGAGTTGACCTTGTTGTTGGGGGCACGCTCAAGAGAGAGCTTTCATGCATCCAAACCCATTTTTGGTGCCATACTGGAAACCATTAAACGCAGAGAGTTGTAATAGAGGAGGTAATGTCTAATGCACATTTCTCTGGCTATTTGTCGTGCTCTCAACTTTTTTCGAATATCGGTGTATCTTAAGATCAAACATTTTCCTTTAGCCAAGTAAAGTGCGTCTTTGTAAGATAATGACATGCCTGAAGATATCCTTATCTCTCACACCTCCCATGAAACCCGTGTAGCCCTTGTTTCCCAAGGCACTGTGGAAGAGCTCCATATTGAACGTGCTAGTGTGCAAGCTTACGTTGGCAATGTGTATCTAGGCAAGGTTGAACGCGTATTACCCGGTATGCAGTCGGCTTTTATTGCCATTGGACTGGAACGCGCGGCATTTTTGCATGTGGCAGATATGTGGCAGAGTCGTGAAGCTAAAAATAATGCCCAGTCTCACCCTCTTATAGAACGCTTGATATTTGAAGGGCAAACTTTAATGGTGCAAGTCATTAAAGATCCTATCGGTACAAAAGGTGCGCGCTTATCCACTCATATTAGCTTGGCGGGGCGTATGCTGGTGTATTTACCCCAAGAAACCTCTATTGGTATTTCCCAGCGTATTAGTGATGAGCAGCATCGTCAGGTGTTACGCGAGAAACTTTTGACTGTAATGCCTTCCGATATGAAAGGTGGATTTATCATTCGTACCCAGGCAGAAGATGCAACTGAAACTGAACTGGCGGATGATTTACATTATTTACGCCAAACCTGGAACAAAATAACCCAGCAGGCTGTCTTGTGGCCTGCTCCTCATTTACTGCATCGTGATTTAAGCTTAGCGCAGCGTGTGCTGCGCGATATGAGCACGGAAAATACCATCGCAATTTGGGTGGATGATCAAAGCTTAATTGAGCCGCTCAGAGAGTTTGCGCGTCATTACACCCCTAGAGTGATTGAAAAAATCCTTCCCTATACAGGTCAGCGTCCTTTATTTGATCTGCATCAGGTCGATGAGAAAATTGAACAGGCATTAGTGCGGCGGGTAGATCTAAAAAGTGGCGCTTATTTAGTTATTGACCAAACAGAAGCCATGTGCACCATTGATGTCAATACGGGGGGTTACATTGGCTCACAAAATTTTGCAGATACGGTTTTCCGTACTAATTTGGAAGCTGCTCATGTTATTGCCAGGCAACTGCGTTTGCGTAATCTGGGCGGTATTATTCTGATTGATTTTATTGATATGAGCGATCTGACTCATAAAGAACAAGTGTTGGAGGAGCTCAAACGTACCTTGGCAAAAGATCGTGTACGGACAACCGTGAGTGGTTTTACTTCCCTAGGTTTAGTAGAAATGACCCGTAAACGTACCCGAGAATCTTTATCTCATCTGTTGTGTGAACCCTGTGCCGTATGTGACGGTAAGGGTAGTGTGAAAACTGCCCAAACAGTTTGTTACGAAATATTGCGTGAGATTGAGCGAGAGGCACGCCAGTTCACACCGCGAGAGTTTCGAATCATTGCTTCACAAACAGTGATAGACCGATTTTTAGAAGAAGATAGTCACTATTTGATTGACCTGGAAGAGCGGATTGGAAAACCCATCGTATTATCGGTAGAGCCTATTTTCCCTCAAGAAAAATATGATATCGTCTTAATGTAAGGTAGTTAATTATTTGCGGCAGAGCAGAAGTTTGCAGCCTAGCAATATTAAAACTGAATGAGTTATCTTATAAACAGACAGGCAGTTAGCCAAGCCAGTATAAGGCTGGCGGATAATGCGGCGGCAATCTGCAGAGCAAAGCTGTAACCACCCGCAACGCTGGCTACCATAAATCGCATAAGCGAGTTTGCCGTAATAGCAATCAGTACAGCTGGCATCAATAGTTCAATATTCAAATTACCGCTGGCATGTAGACTAGCCAATGAAGCGATGGGTCCGTGGGCATCTACCACTGCCGCTAGAGCTACACTGATATTTAACCCAATATCCCCATAATAACTTTGAGCTTGGCTGATCAACAAGGCGCTTATGCCTAATATCAAACCGATGAGCAATGCTTCTCGGGGGCGCAGGGCCGTTTTTTGTTTGGGGGCAACGGCTGTTTGAATCACAGGTTTGCTTAAAAAAACGGGCAGTAATCCTGCAAATGCTGCGCCAATTGCTCCAGCTAGCGCTACAGGTAGCAATTTAAGAGCTGTCCCGGGCGATAAGGAAACACTCATTACCCATACCTGCACCCAAGTGGCGGCAGCTGACAAGCTTGCCCCGGCTGCAAGTACTTTTTTCTGTGAAGGATTGTCTCTCGCCTGACTACCAAACGAGGCCATCGTAGCTGTACTAGAGATAAAACCATAAATAAAACCGGACAGAAGCACCCCTGCCCGAGGACCTAAGGCACGCAAAGCTATCTGACCAGCTGCTTGAATGGCCATAATCAACAGTACAAGCATAGCAAGAGAGCGCAGCTTAATACCTCCCAGCCAATCTATCGCTTCTGAGGGGATGAGAGGCAATCCAATCAGGGCCAGTGCAAGCAGCACCAAACCGTCATGCAGTTCCTGCTCGCTTAATAATTGGGTGGCAAATCGATGGAGCTGATTGCGGGCAGCCAGCAAACCGGCCAGACCAGCACCACAGGCTGCTCCTAGTGCTGGTGAAATCACACACTGCACGCCGATAAGATAGGTTCCTAACAAAGCTAGCTCCGTGGTTAGCCCGGGGTCGCGGGAAGTACTTTTCCAGTAGGAGATGGCAGTCAGAAGCCCAACTAGCATAGCTCCTACTACAACCAGACCTGCAATAGGCAGGTATTGAGCTAAAGCTCCTAGTAAAGCGGTGACAGTAAAGCTGCGAATTCCAGCCGCTTCCCGATCTTTTCCCTTTCCTTTGCGCCGCTCCCGTTCAATCCCGATCAATAATCCCACGCCTACCGCAACGATCAGCCCGATGCTGATAGTTATATTGAAAGGATTATTATTGATACTCATATCTGTTCAGTGGAGCCTTGCTCGGGGACAGAAACGGACCAACCTAACTCGTCTTTAATGCGCAACCGTAAAGTGTCAGCTGCTGCAGCTTCGCCATGGACTACAAAAGTGTGTTTTGGTGGAGTTTTAAACTCCCGAAGCCAACTCATCAACCCATTAGCATCTGCATGGCCGGAAAAGCCCTCCAGATGGCTGACCTGGGCCTTGACAGCGACGTACTGGCCATGGATTTTTACCTCGCGAGCACCCTCTATTAACGCGGCTCCTCGGGTGCCGCCTACCTGAAATCCAGGGAAAACGATGTGATTGCGTGGGTTAGGGGCTAAGGCTTTTAAATGAAATAAAACCCGCCCACCTGTAGCCATACCGCTGGCAGAGATAATGACTTTTGGCCAGCGTTGCCGGGTAAGTTTTTCAGAGTCTTGCGGTGTTTCAATGAGCGTTATGCCTTGCGTGAGCCTTGTTGTTTCACCTGCGCTAATACGCAATAATTTACGATGTTGTTGATATAAAGTAGTGGCAGTGGCTGCCATTGGACTATCCAGAAAAATTGAAAGATTTTCCGGAATTTCTCCAGCTGCTTTTAGTCGCTGTAATACTAGTAGCAGGGCCTGTGCTCGACCAACCGCAAACGAAGGTAGTAAGACGCTACCCCCGCATCGTATAGTTTCACGGATAATTTCACCTAGTTTTGACTGCACATTTTCGCCAGAATGCAAACGGTTTCCGTAAGTAGATTCAATGAGCAAAATATCGGCTTTGTCAATGCTCTGTGGTGGTGGCATGAGCAAGTCATCACTGCGACCCAGATCACCAGAAAAGACCAAGGTACCCTCTGCTGTACGCAGACGCAGTGCAGTAGCTCCCAGTAAATGCCCTGTAGGTATGAGATCAATTTTTGCATTACCTATTTGAAATTCTCGTCCTGTTTGCATAACAACAATTTGCTTGATAGCTCGTTTTGCATCCGCTACGTTATAAAGTGGTAGAGCGGGGTGATGACGACTCCAGCCTCCTCGATTAGCACGACGAGCATCTTCTTCTTGAAGGTGAGCACTGTCCAGTAACAAAATCTCTGTCAGGTCACGACTCGCTTTGGAAGCATAAATAGGGCCTTTAAAACCTTGTTTGCACAATACTGGTAGCCAACCGCTATGGTCCAGATGTGCATGGCTAAGCAGCACGGTGTCTATTTTTTCTGCAGGAAAGGGTAGGTGTGTCCAATTGCGCTCCCTCAAGATTTTATAACCCTGAAAAAGTCCACAATCCAGCAGAATATGCTTACCCTCTATATGAACAAGATGTTTGGAACCCGTTACTGTGTCGGCTGCACCGAGAAAAGTAATTTTCATAGACTTGAGTAAGGAATGTGTAGAAGCTTTGTTAACGAGTTTTTACAATAATACGCTGCTATCTTGTGTTAGCTTAGTTAAACCCAAATTTCACATTAGCAGCACTTTCAGCGCTGCTTGGATGTCAGCAGTGCGTTTGCGCTGATTTTTGCCTTTTTTTGTCGCCTGTAGCAATGGCACAGGCGCCGCAGTTGGGTCAAAACTGTCTCGCCAAGCCGTCTTTTGCATCTCAGCCCTAAGGGGGAATTTGAGTTAAATAGTTCAAAAGCGTTTATCGAATCTTGCATGGTGTTACACGTTTGATGCTAAAGATAAAATGTTTTCCCGCATCAGAGTGTTTTTAGATATTCTGTAGATTGTGAAGTAAATGAGCTTTACCCCAGACTTTATGCGATTTTTAAGAGAAAAACCGATGAAAATGCTCATGAATAATAGGGCTAGGATTAAAGCAGAGAAATAAGAGATGAACAAAGCATTTATCAAAGAAAACGATACCGATGATGTTAGTGAGACTGATCAAGAAACGAGCGCTGCTCTTCCAGCAGGAGGGATCAATTACATTACCGCTGCAGGTTATAAACGTTTAAAGGATGAATTTTTGCACTTGCTTAATACTGAACGCCCAGAGGTGGTCAAGGTGGTTAGTTGGGCGGCTAGTAATGGAGATCGATCAGAAAATGGAGATTATCTATACGGAAAAAAACGTTTGCGCGAAATTGATCGCCGTCTACGCTTTTTGACTCAACGCTTGGATAGCGCGCAAATTGTCGATCCTGCCTTGCACACGCATCATGAGCAAATTTTTTTTGGAGCCACCGTCATCATTTTGCGTGAAGATGGGAGCGAGCAAAAAATTCGTATTGTGGGAGTTGATGAAGTCGATCCTTCTAAAGGAGATGTGAGTTGGGTTTCCCCGATCGCTAGAGCCTTACTCAAGGCAAGGGAGGGAGACACTGTGGTCTTACAGACTCCACAAGGGCCAGAACAAATTGAAGTGTTGGCGGTTAATTATCCGATGAGCTGATTCCCGATCGAACTCGCTCTAGTCGCATAACAATCGGTATACGTCGTAATGATCTAAACACTTGAGCTAAATGCTCGCGATCTTGTACTTCAATGACTAAATCCATGGTAGAGCTGCTACCGGGTTGTTCTTCATTACGGACACGCAAAATATTGGAGGCGTTTTGCGCAATTGCAGAGGCGACTCGGGCTAATACTCCTTTGCCTTCACGAACCTGTATCTTAATTCTGACTGCAAACTGCCGTGCAATGGAATCAGCCCAGGCTACATCAATCCAGCGTTCAGGATCCCGCAGGCGCTGACGATTGGCAACGGCGCAGCCAGCGCAATGCACCATTAAACCCTGACCCCGCCCCAAGGCAGCCATGATGCTATCGCCCGGAATGGGCATGCAACATTGCGCAAATTCTACTGCTGCGCCTTCTGCTCCTGACAGGGTTAACAGCTTATCAGGGTGCCCAGGAGTGTCTGCAACGCCTGTAGAGGAATCACGGCCGCGTAAGAGTAACTGTACTACTGCCGCAGGTAGACGTTTTCCCTGTCCCACTTCAGCATACAGATCTTCCCTGGATTTATTATTGGTTTCCGATTGAAGTCTGGCCCAGCTTTCTGGGGCAATCGAGTCAGGTGGTATGTGTAATACGGTAAACGTTTGCATGATCAAACGTTCTCCCAACTTAATAGCTTCCTGAATATTGGCACTCTTTAAAGCATGGCGGATTTCAGAACGTGCCCGGCCTGTCCGTACAAAAGTAAGCCAGGCCGGATTCGGTTGAACTTTAGGAGAGGTAGTAATCTCAACCACATCGCCATTACGTAATTCTGAACGCAAGGCTTGATCTTCATCATTAATGCGTGCGGCGATACAGGTGTTACCAATATCAGTATGTACAGCGTAGGCAAAATCTAAGGCCGTTGCACCGCGGGGCAAAGCGATGATTTTTCCTTTTGGCGTGAACACATAAACAGCGTCTGGAAATAAATCAATCTTAACGTTTTCGATAAATTCGCTGGAATCACGCGTTTGAGATTGAATATCCAGTAAAGATTGCATCCAATTAACCGTTTGTCTTTGTACTTCGGTAATCGAGCTTTCCCCGTTTTTGTAGAGCCAATGTGCAGCTACCCCGTCTTCAGCAATCTTGTGCATAGTTGCTGTACGAATTTGAAATTCAACCGGAGTGCCATAAGGCCCACGTACAGTTGTGTGCAAGGATTGATAGCCATTGATTTTAGGCATCGCAATGTAATCGGTGAAAGTATCTTGTACGGGCTTGTAAAGAGAGTGAATAATACCCAGGGCTAAGTAGCATTCACTAGGCTCATTGACTACCACCCGAACGCCATATATATCTAATACTTGGGAAAAGGATAGGGCTTTGGAACTCATCTTTTTATAAATTCCGTAAAGCGTTTTTTCTCGTCCCTGGACTTGTACCGGTAGTTTTGCATTTGCTAAAGCTTGCTCAACCGATTGCATGACACGTCCAATCAATTCACGACGATTGCGCCGGGATTTCTCAACCGCACGTGCCAGTACCGCTCGACGCAAGGGGTACTGGTTTGAAAAAGCCAGATCCTGTAATTCACGATAAACTAAATTTAGTCCCAGGCGATAAGCAATGGGTACATAAATATCCATGGTTTCAGTGGCAATACGCCGCCGCTTTTCTACAGATACCGCCTCCAGGGTGCGCATATTATGGAGGCGATCAGCCAACTTGATTAGCACCACCCGTATATCCCGCGACATGGCCAGCAGCATTTTGCGAAAACTCTCGGCTTGCTGTTGTTCCCGCGTAGAAAATTCGATTTTGTCTAATTTGGAGAGACCTTCAACAATTTCAGCCACAGTATTGCCGAACTGTTCACTGACGGTATGTCGAGTAATTTGAGTGTCTTCCAATACGTCATGAAGCAAAGCCGCCTGGATGGCTTGAGTGTCCAGCCGCCATATAGCACAGATATGGGCCACTGCTAAAGGATGGGTGATGTAAGGCTCTCCACTTGCCCGCCTCTGGCCTAAATGTGCGATATCACTGACCCGATAGGCTTCTCGAATTAAGCCTATCTGATCTTGATTCAGATATTTACTTAGTTCCAGGGAAAGGGTGGAAAAGGTGGCAATAGGTACTGTTGCAGCTGTACCAGGAAAATATAGAGCTGTTAGCGCATCATCTGCGGGGACAGCCTTCTGCTCAGGAGAGGTTTCTTGGGTAGGAGACTCGTTGAGCGGGAGTTTAGATCGTTTTTTGGTAGAGGATTTAATACGTTTTATCGATGCTGAGGCTAGTCTTACCATCGCATCGGTAACATTGCTTAAAGGTCGAGTTTTTTCGGTAGTAGCCATTACACCTATTTTTTAGCATAACTATGCATACTAGGTTTAGTGAGGCATGCTCAAACCTAAGAAATAAGAGCTATTATTCCTCAGAGAGGGACTTTACGCAGCATTTCTGTTCCTACCTTGCCTGCAGCAATCTCCCGCAAAGCGGTGACAGTAGCTTTATCTTTAGCACTGTCTATCCGTGCGGTATGGCCTTGTGCCAGTTGGCGGGCCCGGTAGGTTGCGCAGAGTGTTAGCTGGAACCGATTAGGAATTTTTTCTAGGCAATCTTCAACAGTAATACGGGCCATCGTAGCGGTTCTCCATTTATAAATAAGTCTGATGAGAATATAAAGTGTACTATTTTGCGGCCAATCTTACCTAAGCTTGCTTTTACTCTAAATTCTGAACCTGTTCACGCATTTGTTCTATGAGCACTTTAAGTTCAATTGCTGCTTTTGAAAAATCTTCAGCCACCATTTTAGAACCTAAAGTGTTGGCTTCTCTGTTTAGCTCCTGAATAACAAAATCTAGCCGTTTACCCACAGGTTTAGCACTCGTAAGTAGACGTAATATTTCTTCGCAATGTACGATTAACCGATCCAGTTCTTCGGCTACATCAATCCGCATCCCAATAATCACTACCTCTTGGGTAATCCGAGCCCGTATTTCTTCTGCTGAAAGTATACCGGTACCCCGATCGGCCAGCAGTCCAAGGGCTCCTTCCAGTCTTTCTTTAACTCGTTTCTGTTGTTCTTGCAATACTTGAGGCAAGCGAAGCTTTAACTGTGCTGCAATCTCTAGCATTTCATGGCTTCGTTGTACGAGTAGTTGGGCTAAGGCAGTACCTTCACGCAGACGGGTTTGCATCAATTGCTCAAGTGCTTGCTGAGCTTGCGCCAAAACCCCTTCGTGTAAGGTATCGGACAGTACATTGCTAGGGTTGCCTATTTGCGCCCATTCTAGAATATCTTTTACTGTAGGAGGGGCCAGGTCTTTAATCTGAGTTTTTAAGTTCTGGTAATAAGTATTAAAGAGGTTAATCGTTTCGGAATCTAGTAAGCCGGTACTGGAGGCTTCAAGGCGTCGTACAATGATTCGACATTCAACTTTTCCACGAGCTAAACGTGCCTGAAGCATTTCTCTAAGAGGAGCTTCTAAAGTGCGGTATTCCTCTGGAATTTTTAGATTAAGATCCAAAAATCGGCTATTAACACAACGTAGTTCCACATGAATAAGCCAGCCATTACAGTTAGTTTGTGCATTACCATAGCCGGTCATACTTGAAGCGGAGATAGCTTCAATATTTAAGCGGCCCGCTGAGGGGGGGATTTGATTAATAGTCATGTCCTCTGGATTGTAAGCTGAGTTTTTCTGCAGAAAAATGCTTAGAAGATTCTTCGGTTTTGTTGCGCTGCTTGTACTGAGAACGGCTAAAGGCATTCGATTTGCAGAATTCTTGAATACAATAAGCAAGTAACCAAGTGCTATGAATGACAATGTCAGGTAAATCACAAAACGTAGCTTTGCCCGAAGGCATGGAAATTGCCGGGTATCGTATTGTTAAAAAATTGTCCTCTGGTGGTTTTTCGTTTGTGTATTTGGCCTATGACGAAGACAATAATCCAGTGGCTATTAAAGAATATCTGCCTTCGAATCTTGCAACACGTAAAGAAAACTCTCTAGTTCCCATTATAAAACCAGAAAACCTGGCGACCTTCAGACTAGGATTACGCTGTTTTTTTGAGGAAGGGCGAGTATTAGCCCGAATTTTTCATCCTAATGTGGTTCGAGTCGTTAATTTCTTTAGGGCAAACGAAACAGTTTACATGGTGATGGTCTATGAGTCTGGCCGATCACTTCAAGAAATTATTCTTAAATACCGTGATAAGGGAGAAAAAGAAATACTTTCGGAAACCTTTATCCGTAGTACTTTTATGCAAGTTATGAACGGTTTAAGAGAAGTGCATGCCAACAAATTGCTGCATTTGGATCTAAAACCTGCCAATATCTATTTGCGTCGTGACGGATCACCTATTATTCTAGATTTTGGAGCAGCCCGTACCACCCTGACAACGGACTCATCCAAATTATTTCCCATGTACACTCCAGGCTTTGCTGCTCCAGAGATGTACCAAAAGGGCGGGCAGTTTGGCCCTTGGACAGATGTTTATGCGGTAGGAGCCTGTATTTTTTCCTGCATGGCAGGTCTGCCTCCCCAAGCCGCCGATGTTAGAAAAACAAACGATCGAATGGATGCTGCGTTTAAATCCCTGCGCGGGATTTACAGTGATGAATTAATTGATATTACCCGTTGGTGCATAGAAATGGATTTATCTAAGCGTCCGCAAAGCATTTTTGCTTTGCAGAAAGCATTGATAGAGCGTGTTCCTGAAAATGCAAAACCTCCTCTGATGGCGCGCGTGCTATCTACCCTGCGACATGTAATAAGAAGCCGCCGCAGTGCCGAAATAGTCGTCAATCCAAAGCACCAGCAAGCCACTGCATTGTTATGGGGGCGTGGAAAAACCAAGGCTGAAGCCAAAGAAGCAGCGGATGCTCATGTTAAAAACCGGAATTGACCCGATGTTAGAACATTGATCACCGCTATAACTTAGGGACGGATAATCGATTGCGTTTTTCAATTTATCAGGACTCCAGAGTAGGCGGCCGTGCGGTAAACCAGGACCGCATGGGCTACACCTTTACAAAAGAAGCTCTGCTGCTTGTAGTATGCGATGGGATGGGTGGGCATGTAGCAGGTGAACTCGCTGCGCAAATGGCGCTGCAGGTAATTCATGAGCGGTTTGTAGCCGAGGCTAAGCCCATATTGGCTAATCCGGCCGTTTTTTTGGAAGAAGCTATCTATGCGGCGCACGATGCAATATTGGATTTAGCTATTAGCAGGCGTATGCCAGAATCTCCTCGTACTACCGTTGTAGCCTGTGTTATTCAACAATCCAGGGCGCTTTGGGCACATGTAGGCGACTCGCGCCTTTATTTGTACCGTAAAGGTATTCTAATTAAAAAAACGCGGGATCACTCTCAGCTGGAATTGATGCATGCAAAAGGTTTACCAATAGAAAATGAAGGGAATAATCATCCCGATCGCAATACTTTATATAACTGCTTAGGTTCCCCTTATCAACCTTTGGTAGAGCAGGGTAATCCCGTTTTACTTGAACCGAAGGATTGTTTGCTTCTCTGTTCTGATGGCTTGTGGTCCAATGTTCCGGAGACCAGTATTGGGCTGGTATTGACCCGTTGCAATGCGATGGAAGGGGTACCCAAACTCATTCAATATGCCTTGGCAGAAGGTGGACCTAGATGCGACAATGTGACTGCAGTGGGAATGAATTGGCTGGGTGAAAGTCCTGTGCAAACGGGTCAAGTATTGGAAACCGGTGAACACTCCACCTTCGATATGGCACAAGGTAGATATGAATCTACTCTTCATATTAATGAAGTAGCGACACAGTCAAACTTCCAGATTGAGCAAGAGATTGATGCTGCTATCAACGCAATCCACGAGGCTATTCGTAAGACGCATCTTTAGTAAATTGCAGGGTTGTTGCACAATTGTTTTACGAAGCTAAGTCACTTAGATTACGGGCCTTTTAGATAAGCCTTCTTTGAGGAAAATTGCTCATGTCCGAACTTCTCCGCCGTGATGGCCGTAATGCTAGTGCTTTACGCAAAATTACCTTACAGCGTAACTACACTCGTCATGCAGAAGGATCAGTACTCGTTAGCTTTGGAGATACCAAAGTACTCGTTACCGCTAGTGTGCTCGATAAAGTACCGCTACATCAGCGTGGCACGGGAGCAGGCTGGGTCACTGCTGAATATGGCATGTTACCGCGCTCCACCCATACCAGGTCCGAGCGGGAAGCGGTACGCGGCAAACAGAGCGGGCGTACTCAAGAAATTCAGCGCTTGATTGGACGAAGCTTGCGAGCTGTTTTTGATCTGACTGCATTGGGGGAGCGTACGATTCACCTGGACTGTGATGTCATTCAGGCCGATGGAGGGACGCGTACTGCGGCGATTACTGGAGCTTACGTTGCTGCTGTCGATGCTGTTAATCTGCTCAGATCCAAAGGAAAAGTGGCTTCCGAGCCAATTAAAGACAGTGTAGCAGCTGTTTCGGTAGGAATTGTAGCCGGTCAGGCACGACTAGATCTTGAATATGAAGAAGATGTTGCTTGTGATGCGGATATGAATGTCGTGATGACCGGTAGTGGACAACTTATTGAAATTCAAGGCACTGCCGAAGGTTCGCCTTTTTCCCGGATAGCGCTAAGCCAGCTGCTGGATTTAGCACAGGCGGGTATTAAAGAGCTGACTGCTTTGCAAAACAATATTTTAAAAAAATCTTTTTAAGCAAATCTTTAGCATGCAAAAAAATGAAAACATTGCTGCTGGCTAGTAATAATTTGGGCAAACTTAAGGAATTGTCAGCTTTGCTTAATCCCTTAGGTTGGACGCTACGCTTGCAAAATGAGCTAGGGGTACCAGATGCCCCTGAACCTCATATGACTTTTCTTGAAAATGCACTGGCTAAAGCTCGCTGGGCTAGCCAATTAACTGGTCTGCCTGCTTTAGCTGATGATTCGGGTTTAATCGTTGACGTACTGAACGGGGCTCCCGGGGTCAGGTCGGCCCGTTACGCCAATACTGCAGAAGATGAGCCAAAGGATGATGCTGCGAATAATGCAAAATTATTAAGCATGATGTCAGGTCAGTCTGAGCGGGCCGCTTCATTTGTATGCTGTCTGGTGATGCTTCGTTACCCCAATGATCCGCTACCCCTGATTGCGCAAGGTCAATGGCATGGGCAGATTTTAAGGCAAGGCCAAGGAAATCAGGGCTTTGGCTATGATCCACTGTTTTTTGACCCTCAGCAAGGATGTAGTGCAGCTCAAATGAACGCAGAGCTAAAAAACCGCATCAGTCACCGTGCAAAAGCAGTTGATTCCTTGCTTTTGCAGCTTAAAGCGCAGTGAACAAGATGGTGACAGTAATACCAAATCTCTCTGCTGTTTCAGCAGAGGGTTCGGAAATGCTAAAGTTTTCTGCCTTACCTCCTTTGGCCTTGTATATTCATTTGCCCTGGTGTATTAAAAAATGCCCTTATTGCGATTTTAATTCGCATGAAATCAGGCAAAACGCTGTAGGCCATGGGCTGCCAGACGCTACGCAGCAAGCTTATGTTGATGCTTTGTTGAAAGATTTGGAAAATACCTTACCTCTTATCTGGGGCAGAGCCATCCATAGTATTTTTATGGGAGGCGGAACGCCCAGTTTATTTTCTGGGCAAGCGATTGATCGCTTGCTTGCGGGCATACGTGCTCGAGTGCGGCTAAATGCAGGTGCAGAAATTACCTTAGAAGCCAATCCAGGGGCTGTGGAAGCTAAACGTTTTGAAGCTTATGCTCGTGCGGGGGTTAATCGCATTTCTTTGGGAGTCCAAAGTTTTAGCGATGAAAAATTAAAAGCATTAGGTAGGATTCATGGCCGCCGGGAAGCAATTGAAGCCGCACAGATTGCCCATGAAATAGTGGGGAATTTTAATATTGATCTAATGTATGCTTTGCCAGGGCAGACTGTAGCGCAGGCGTCTGCAGATATTACCCAGGCGTTGGCTTTGCAGCCCACTCATCTGTCCGCGTATCAGCTCACTCTAGAGCCTAACACCTTATTTCACCGCTATCCACCCCAACTGCCAAATGACGATCTTGCGCTGGATATTGAGCAAGTCGTGCATGAGACTCTGCTAAAAGCAGGCTTTATTCAATATGAAGTTTCTGCTTTCTCCAAGGGGGAGCAGTATTACTGTCGACATAATTTAAACTATTGGCAGTTTGGAGACTATCTGGGCATAGGTGCGGGTGCGCATGGCAAAATTACCTTGCATGACAGCGTCATCAGACAAGTTCGCTTTAAACAGCCAACTAGCTATTTGCAAGCTGTGGCTAAGAATGCTGTCCAAGAAGAACATAAGGTAGTTGCTGAACAACTCCCTTTTGAATTCATGCTTAACACCTTGCGATTAAACCAAGGGTTCGATCTTAGGCTTTTTACCGAACGCACCAGTTTGCCTTTAACCAGTCTTTTGCTCAAGTTAGAACGCGCCGAGCAACGTGGATTAATTGAACGTGATCACCGATGGGTAAGGCCTACGGCCTTAGGTCGACGATTTTTAAACGATTTGCAGCAGATTTTCTTATGAAATTTTATTTTAAAGGGCCCAAGACGATAGGGTGCTCGATGAGATATCTCCAATAGTAAAATAACTGCATGAGGGCACGTTTACAACTTTCAGGAATCAGCAAGCGTTATGGTCCACTCTGGGCTAATGCAGGGATTGATCTGGTAATTCATCCAGGAGAGATTCACGCCATTCTCGGGGAAAACGGGGCTGGAAAATCTACCCTGATGAAAATCATTTACGGTATGGCCAAGCCCGATGCAGGGGAGATAAGTTTTGAGGGAAAGGTATTAGAGATTCAAAACCCTCGTCATGCGCGATCCTTAGGTATTGCGATGGTGTTCCAGCACTTTTCTCTGTTTGAAAACTTTACGGTGGCTGAAAATATATGCTTGGGTTTGGATAAGGCTTTCTCACTTCGCCACGTACGCCACCGTATGGAGGAAATAACGCAGCAATACGGCCTTGAGTTGCAAGCACAAGCCTATGTGCATTCTCTTTCGGTAGGTGAGCGACAACGGGTAGAAATTGTGCGCGCATTGCTGATGAACCCAAAACTTTTGATTTTGGATGAACCTACTTCTGTATTGACCCCGCAAGCTGTGCAAAAACTGTTTGTAACCTTAAGGCAGCTCGCTAGTCAAGGATGCAGTATTTTGTATATTTCTCATAAGCTTGATGAAATTCCCCAGCTTTGCCAGCACTGCACAATTTTGCGGGCAGGAAAAGTTATTGCCGAGGTCAATCCGCAACAGGAAACGCGCGCTAGTCTTTCCCGGCTCATGATGGGAGAAGAGCCCTTCGAGTCCGCCCCCGTTCATTCTCAAGGTGCAGGGCTTACTCGTTTAGTTGTGAACGCGCTTACTTTACCCAAGACCCATCAGTTTGGGGTCGATCTACAAAATATTTGTTTTGAGCTTAAGTCAGGAGAAATTCTGGGCGTGGCAGGGGTATCGGGCAATGGTCAGTCTGAATTATTGAGCGCCTTGTCCGGAGAAGATCGACGTGCAGCGCCCGACAGTATTGTGCTTAACGGTAAATCCATCGGCGGTACCTGGCCACAACAGCGCAGAGCTTTAGGCTTAGGGTTTGTTCCGGAGGAGCGCTTAGGGCGTAGTGCAGTTCCTGCCTTGTCTTTAGTCGATAATGTGCTGCTAACGGATAATGCTTCTGGACGAGTAGCTCTCGGATGGATTAAGCGAAAAGCAGTGGCAGCTCAGGCCCGGGCTATCATTGAACAGTATCAGGTTAAAGCAGCCAGTGAGTACTCTGCCGCGGCTAGCCTTTCAGGTGGAAACTTGCAAAAATTCATTGTCGGGCGTGAAGTCATGCAACTTCCCCAAGTTTTGCTGGTGAGTCAACCTACCTGGGGGGTAGATGTAAACTCAGCTGCCGTTATTCACCGAGAGCTGAGGTTTCTAAGAGATAAAGGCTGTGCTATTTTAGTAGTGTCTGAGGAGCTTGAAGAGTTGTTCCAGCTATGTGATCGAATGGTGGTCCTCTCTAAAGGACGTTTTTCACCCATCATTAAGAGTAGCGATGCCACAGTAGAACAGATAGGTCAGTGGATGAGTGGTTTGTGGCCACAGTCTCAAGCTCCACTGGAAGATACCCATGCTACAACTTGAAGTACGAGAAACACCTTCACGGGGCATGGTCTTCGGCTCGCCACTGTTAGCTTTAAGTCTGACGGTGCTGATGGGAATAGCGCTCTTTTTAATAGTAGGTAAAGATCCACTCCAAGGCTTGCTAGTCTTTTTTTATGAGCCTCTCAAGAACAGTTATGCGCTTACTGAGCTAACGATCAAAGCAAGCCCTCTCATCTTAATCGGCTTAGGTTTAGCGATTTCCTACCGGGCGAATGTCTGGAATATCGGTGCAGAAGGCCAGTATATTTTAGGAGCAATCTTTGCTGCGGGCGTATCCTTGAAGGCGGATGAGCACACCGGGCGCTGGATTCTACTTCTGATTGTTTTTTCAGCTATTTTGGGTGGAATGTTATGGGCATCAATTACGGCGTTACTGCGCGATCGATTTAACGCCAATGAAATTTTAGTGAGTTTGATGCTGGTCTATATTGCCCAAATGCTACTGAGTTACTTAGTTTATGTACCCTGGAAAGATCCGGAGGGTTTTAATTTTCCCCAAACTAAAACCTTTGAGGGCGTAACACAGCTTCCTCGGCTCATAGAAGGTTTCAGGATGAATATTAGCGTCGTAATTGTGGTGTTTACGGTAATAGCGGCTTACTTGTTTATTTTCCGTAGCTTTGCAGGATATCAACTCCAGGTAACCGGATTAGCCCCCCGGGCAGCCCAATACGCTGGCTTTTCCTCCCGGAAAATGTTGTGGATAGCGCTCATGGTTTCGGGGGGCTTAGCTGGATTGGCCGGCGGCTTAGAGATAGCAGGCCCACTTAACCAGTTGACTCCCCATGTTCCAGCTGGTTATGGTTTTGCGGCCATTATTGTGGCTTTTATAGGTCGACTGCATCCTATCGGTGTAGTCTTGGCGGGAATTCTGATTTCTATGTTTTATATAGGCGGTGAATTAGCTCAGTCACGTTTGGGGATGCCGCGTGCTTTGACAGGAGTTTTTCAGGGCTTAATGTTATTTAATTTACTGGCCTGTGACACTTTGATTCACTATCGCATCAAAAGGGTCAAAGAAACTAAAAAACCTAAAAATTCTTTGAAAGAAACACAGGTGCAGGCATGAGTGAAATCGCATTACTGATTGCCGCTAGCTTAAGTGCCGGTACTGCGATTGCAATTGCCGCTTTAGGTTTACTCATTAATGAAAAAGCAGGAGTTGTAAATTTAGGGGCTGAAGGAATGATGTTGCTAGCTGCCATCGCTGGGTTTGCCACAGTGGTAATGACAGGTAGTGATTGCTTGGGTTTTATAGCAGGGATGGTAGCAGGCAGTTTAGCCTCTTTAGTATTTGCACTTCTGGTGCTTTGGCTCAACACTAATCAGATGGCGACCGGTTTGGCTTTAAGCTTGTTTGGGAGTGGTTTTTCTGCTTTTGTAGGAGTTAAATTTGTACAAGAAAAATTACCTGAGCGTATACATTACAAAATTACTTTTTTATCGGATATTCCGTTGCTAGGCCCAGCGTTTTTTGCACACCATCCCCTGGTTTATTTTGCAATGGCATTAGCGGCCTTATTAATCTGGTTTTTTTATTACACCCGCGCAGGCTTGGTGTTGCGCAGCGTGGGCGAAGCACCTGAATCTGCGCATGCATTGGGTTATTCTGTCCGTTTCATTCGGCTGGTTGCGGTGGTGGTAGGGGGAGCTCTCTGTGGCTTGGCGGGGGCTTATTTATCACTGGTAGCAGCCCCTTTATGGGTAGAGGGGATGAGCGCAGGTCGTGGCTGGATTGCTCTTGCGTTAACTACCTTTGCAAGTTGGAGACCTCTCCGGGTACTGGGAGGGGCCTATTTATTTGGAGGAGTCACGATGTTGCAATTTTACTTGCAGGGGCAGGGCGTGCAAATCTCCAGCCACCTTCTTAGCGCTCTACCCTACATAGCGACTATAGCTGTACTGGTATTAATTTCCACTCATAAGGATTGGATACGACTTAACATGCCCGCTGCGCTTGGTAAGCCCTTTTTCCCAAGAGAGTAAAGAGTGAAATTTTCCTTTTCCATGACCTCCTATTCTCGTCGCTGCAAGCTAATTTGAGAAAACTCGAAGGGACCGAACATTCAGGATGCTATAAAAAACAAGATTTTAAATTTTTCCGGTTTTTTTAAGCTGCGGTATTTTGCAGTTTGAATAGCTACACTTAACTTTTTACTCAAGGGGTCCTAGCTTTATGTTTTTAACGCACAAACTTTCAAACTTGTTTTCAACTTGGCTGGTAGGAACCGGTCTATTGGTGTTGGCCGGCTGTGGGCAAAAAAAAGAAGAGCCTGCTCCAGTGGCACCTGCAGTAACGGTAGCGCCAAAAGCAGAGCCTTTAAAGATAGCGTTTGCCTATATTGGCCCCGTTGGTGACGGTGGTTGGACTTTCGCCCATGACAACGGCCGCAAAGCTATTGAAAAAGAATTTGGGGACAAAATTAAAACCACTTATGTTGAAAATGTGCCGGAATCTGCAGATGCAGAACGCGTGATACGCGATCTGGTAGCTCAGGGCAATAAAATTGTGTTTGGTACGACCTTTGGGTATATGGAGCCCATGCTTAAAGTAGCAGCAGATCATAAAGATGTTAAGTTTGAGCATGCTACAGGGTTTAAAAGCAGTGAAAACATGCGAACCTATGACTCTCGCACTTACGAAGGTGCTTACATGGCGGGCGTTATTGCTGGGAAGATGAGTAAGACGGCAACGCTGGGAGTAGTGGGTTCGGTTCCCATTCCTGAGGTGATTCGCAATATCAACAGTTTCACGCTGGGAGCTCAATCGTCTAACCCCAACATTAAAACCAAAGTAGTGTGGGTCAATAAATGGTTTGACCCCCCTGCAGAAACTCAGGCTGCTCAATCGCTTATTAACGCAGGTGCAGATGTTTTGTTCCAAAACACAGATTCTAGCGCTGTGCTTCAAACTGCTGAAAAAGCTGGGAAATATGCTTTTGGTTGGGATTCTGATATGAGCAACTATGGTCCAAAAGCACATTTAGCTTCTGCCGTCATTAATTGGGGTCCTTACTATATTAAGACCACCAAACAAGTCTTAGAAGGCAGCTGGACTAATAGCAGTAGCTGGTGGGGGGTTAAAGAAGGCGCTATCGATCTGGTATCCATCAACCCAATAGTCCCCGATGAAACAAAAAAACGAATCGAGACTATTAAAGCAGGCTTGAAAGACGGCTCTTTTAGTATTTGGAAAGGTCCGATTAAAGATCAAGAAGGAAAAGAACTGCTTGCAAAAGATAGTGTGGCTGATGACAAGTTTTTATCCACCTTAAATACTTATGTGCAAGGCGTAGAAGGTAAAGTTCCTTCCAGCAAGTAAAATAGACCTATGGGACTTCTCTTAATTGATTGCTCTGGTGAATCTTTGCAAGGTGGGGTGCTGCTTGCGCTTGCGTAAACTAAATGCGCGGTGCTGGCAAGATCCGGGCGTTTTCCCCTGGCTTCCGTTAAACTCAATTTTTAGAAGTCCCCATAAAAAGTCACTTTAGTTAGAAAGGGTGGGCTTTTTCTGTCTTATTAATTTTTAGTCCTATTTTTATCTGCCTGGTGCGCTAGTTAAGTCGACCCAGGCCCATGTCGGAGATTTCACCATGGCAGCAAAACTCCAGCGCAGTGATATGCGTTTGCGAATCGCTTTATTTTTGTTAGTAATATTAGGCACTTTTTCTCTGAATGTCTTTTCCCAAACACAGTCTTCCCCAAGTTCCACTGAGCCTTTATCGGTAGGTTTTGTATATGTGAGCCCTATTTTTGAAGCAGGTTGGACCCAGCAGCATGATCAAGGTCGGCGTGCTTTAGAAGCAGCACTGGGCAATAGGGTTAAAACTCGCTTTGTGGCCGATGTTTCTGAAGGCAGTGACGCAGAACGTGTGATTCGCGATCTAGCCATGACTGGCTCAAAATTGATTATCACCACTTCTTTTGGTTATATGGAGCCTACGCTAAAGGTTGCGGCGCAGTTTCCTCAAGTTAAATTCATTCATGTATCAGGGTATAAGCAGAGCCCTAATGTAGCTACTGTTAACGCTCGATATTATGAGGGACGTTATCTAGCGGGTATCGTTGCGGGAAAAAACACAAAAACAAACACACTCGGATATGTGGCAGCTTTTCCTATTCCAGAAGTGTTGCAGGGTATTAATGCTTTTACCTTAGGAGCACGTAGCGTTAACCCCGCTGCAAAAGTGAGAGTGATCTGGACACAGACTTGGACTGATCCTGCCAAAGAGCGTGAAGCCGCTAAAACCTTGATAGGACAAGGGGCAGATGTATTAACTCATCACACTGCTACAACAGCAGTTGCCCAAACGGCTGAAGAGCAGGGCGTACGCTTTATTGCCTATACCAGCGATATGAGTAAGTTTGCTCCAAAGGCCCAGTTGCTAGCCGTTACGCACCACTGGGGAGACTATTACCTCCAGGCGGCACGGCAAATATTGGCAGGGACCTGGCAATCCAGCAATATTTGGGGGGGCTTAAAAACGGGCATGGTGAAAGTGTCAGGCTGGAATGCTGATGTGCATCCCAGTTTGATAGCCCAGGTAGACTTGGTCAGCCAGCAAATTATGGCGGGAACACTACATCCTTTTACCGGCCCTATAAAAGATAATAACGGCAAACTGCAATGGGAAAGATCGGCGATGCCTGACCCTATCATTGAAAAAATGGATTATTTGGTAGAAGGAGTAGTGGGTGGATTGCAGAAATAAGAAAATTCATGCTCTTCTAATGATCTCTACTACTTGAGTTGTTTTTCACAGTTTCGTATCTTAAGTAAAATCAAGGAAATTTTTTAAACTTTTCTGAGTAATCTATGGCCCTAAATCATGTTTCGCCAGGTAACAATGTTCCTGATGAATTTAATGTCATTATTGAAATTCCACAGAATGCAGATCCGATTAAGTATGAAGTAGATAAAGAGTCCGGCGCTTTATTTGTAGACCGTTTTATGGGTACTGCCATGCATTATCCCTGCAATTATGGCTATGTTCCCCATACTATTAGTGATGACGGAGATCCTGTAGATGTTTTGGTCATCACTCCTTTTCCCCTAGTAGCTGGGGTAGTGGTACGCTGCCGTCCGTTGGGAGTGCTGAAAATGAAGGATGAAGCAGGGGGAGATTGCAAGTTATTGGCAGTACCTATTGATAAAGCTTTACCTTGGTATAAGCATTGGAAAACTTATTCCGATATTGCTCCTGAGCGTTTGGCCCAGATCCAGCATTTTTTTGAGCACTATAAAGATTTAGAAAAGGGAAAATGGGTGAAAATAGAAGGATGGGATGGCCCTGAGTCTGCCAAGCAAGAGGTTATGGCAGGTATTGCTAGCTACGCCGCTGCCAAAGATAAACCGTTGTTTTAAATTAAAAATTTCTATTGCAGCTCAACTTCTCAGCGTCTTTAATACCCCGATGCAGCCGCTTTTTACTCTGATGGAGAGTTGCCCTATTGAAGACTGAATCAGTGCAAAACTGCCTTGCACTGACTCTGCATTTATCTTATTGCCCCCAAGAGAAAACTGAGTATCAGGGATTTTTTATTGATGTGAGGTATTCAAGAAAAAAGACTCAACAGGACGAACCGTTGAGCCCGTTTTTGTTTTTAGAATCTGTAAGCTGCAGAGATTGCAACGGCTACAGGATTAAACGAAATGTTTGAGCGGCGAATCACGGTGTCATTGGTGACTGATTTAAGATCAGTGCTTACATCTGCCGTGGCAATGGAAGCCACAATAGACCACTGCTTGTCCACAGCATAAGAGAGTCCAGCCTGAGCAGCCCACCCTGTCGAACTGCTTAAAGAGTGTACGGTGGGGCCTCCACTGGCAATATTGCCTTCAGGTGTTACGGTAGAACTAAACCGCGTATGGTTCACACCTAAGCCTACGAAGGGACGCAGGGCAGTATTTTCATCGAAGAACTTGTAATTAAGAAACAAGGTAGGGGCTGTTTGCTTGACCTTGGCGATCACACCTGCTGTTTGCAATGCGCCACGTCCTTCTACATCATGCTTGGGAGGAATGCCAAAGGCTAGTTCTAGCTCTAGATTTTCAGTAAGCCGTCGTGCATATCCTATCGTCAGGGTTGATTTATTCATTACCTGCAAGTTGGCCCCTGGTGGAGTAAGAGGCCCTACTAAATCCGTTGCGCTGGAATGTGGATTAATGTGTATTAATCCTAAGCGCAAGGTATTTTCCTGCGCAAATGAGCTAAAAGCCGTGCTCAGTGCCGAGCCTGTAAAAAATAGAAGTGCAATAGTTTTATATATTTTCATGGGAAAATCCTTGTCTAAAGTGTACGGCGTTTATAACCAGCCATAGCTTTGCATCTTGGTGTAAATGATATCTGCTAGAACTTTATGAAAACCCGTACTGGGGTGGACACTATCAGCAAATAGCCAGGTATTAACATTTGCGCCTTCTGCCAAAGTAGCAGGAGCCCCACAAAACAGAGAACTACCATCAGTCACTGCATTTTGGGTCACTGCAGCGATTTTGGCCGGATCACAAATACGCGAGGTACTGTTTACAAAACCATACTTATTCAGATTACTAAAGATCTCCTCATTGGCGGCATAAGCATCCAGTAATTGTAGGGCTTGGCCATTCAGTTCTATTTTGATCCAATCATTAAAAATTTGCACTAATCCACTTAACAAAAAGCGCTGATCTTGTGTCAGCGTAGCACCCAAGGGAGCGCGGGAGGAGTCTGGCAAATTGATTACAACAACGTATTTAGCACCTTTAGCCAGAATATCGTTTTTTACATAAGTGGCTAATTCTTGGGCAGCCTGTTTCATAGCTACTTGTGCCTCTGTTACGGCGGTAGCCTGGGGAACGCCCGCGGCCACTTTGGCTGAGATTGCACCAAATTGGGTAAAGACATCATTATTGCCTCCCCAGACAACGACAAGATCGTTTTCAGTAAATTTTCCAAAGCGCGCCAGATGATTAGCAATTTGCTGTTTGACAGGAACAGTCAGTGCACCGCTGCCGTCTGCATTATGTCCTATCCCTGCGGGGTTGGTAACACGTGCCCCTCCTTGACCATGGGCGGTACAAGTCGCTGCGGCGGCAGGCCCAGCTGCAGCAGCGGGGCAAGTCACCGCTTGACCGTTAAACCCTACCTGATGCGGTGTAACAGATAGGCCGAGCTTTGCTGCTACTACTTCAGTCCAGACAGGGCCTGGGTTCGTGGTGAACTTGCCTCCAAAACCTTGAGTGCCCAAGGCTCCTGTAGCTGGGGTGTAGGTTCCTACATCCGATAAACTATCTCCAAAGGAAACGAGTGCCTTAAAACTGCCCTTTGTAGTGGGAGCTGTGCTCGCAAAGGAAGAGTTGTTATCATTGCTGCTACCACAAGCAGTCAGTAATAAAGCTGTGAAAACAAGGGCACTCAGTCGCATGCGCTGCATATATATGATCTCCAATAAGGAAATAAAAGAGGGAGTTGATTTAAGAAGTTTTAATTGCTTTTGTGCAAAGATAAAGCGGGATGCAGAGACAATCAAGTAATAATGATGTTGCAGTGCGGTACTGATGATTAAAACTCGCGCTTTTGTTGAAGAGTGTTATGGGGCGCGCAGGCACGCTGCAGCCGATCATTAATAGCCTCCCATTCTAAATCTTCAGGAGGAGCTTGAATTAGAATGTACTGTAATTTAGCGGCATCCAGGTTGCGTAAACTGGCATAGAGTGTTTGCGCGTAGGCATCTGGCTGGCTCGGAGCCGGGATAAAAAACCCTTCAAAGCCTTTAGGTTTTTGGAAGGCAAATAGTCCTGTTTTTGAAGAACAATTACTAATTTCTTCATGGGCTTGCCATAGACGGGTGGGGGTGTGTGGTTGGTAGTGTGCAGGTAGGCTGCCACTAACTCTGGGGCTGTTGGCATGACGTTCTTGCACTGGTATACCGATGGCTTGTTTAATTTGCTCGCGGGAAATGCTTCCCGGTCGCAGCAAGACGGGCGCCATACCGGAGCAATCCACAATGGTAGATTCAATCCCGATAGTGCAGGGGCCTGCGTCTATTACCAAGAGCTGCGGGCCAAATTCTTCGGTGACATGGGCTGCTGTGGTTGGGCTGATGTGCCCGAAACGATTGGCACTAGGTGCAGCTACGCCGTAAATTCCCGCCTTGGCACAGGCCGATAGCAAGGCTTGTGCATGGGGATGAGAAGGGCAGCGTAAACCTACTGTATTCTGCCCCCCTGTAATCCAGTCGGATACCCTCGGGGCACGCGGTAAAATCAAGCTTAAAGGGCCCGGCCAGAATGTTTTCATTAAAGTGTGGGCATAGTGAGGAACATTTATTGCCCAATAATTAAGCTCTGCTTGTGAGGCAATATGAACAATTAAAGGGTGATGACTTGGGCGGCCTTTAAGCGCATAGATTTTGGAAACAGCTTGAGGGTTAGAAGCATCTGCCCCCAAGCCATAAACGGTTTCGGTGGGAAAAGCCACCAGTCCCCCTTGGGCTAAACGCTGGGCTGCCTCAGCTATTAAAGCTGGGTTAATGGGGGGACCACTTTCTGAAGCAGTCTCTAGATTAAAAGCGGTCAATGTCTAGCCGCTCCGCTAAAAGATTAGCCCGTTCTAGTGCCTCATCTACGCTGTTGCCCAGGACAGTAATATGGCCCATCTTGCGACCCCGTCTCGCCTCGGTTTTTCCATAAAGATGCAGCTTCGCATTGGGTTCTGCCAAAATGTAGCTCCAATCAGGTGTACGCGCACTACCGTCTTCATGCGTCCACACATCGCCCAGCAGATTTAGCATTACAGCCGCATGATGCTGCCGGGGAGAACCAAGGGGCAGTCCAGCCATAATACGGACCTGTTGTTCAAACTGGCTAGTGATACAAGCATCCATGGTGTAGTGGCCAGAATTATGAGGACGGGGTGCAATTTCATTGGCTAACAAACGTCCATCCTTCAACACGAAAAATTCGACACACAATACTCCCACATAGTTAAGACCCTGCGCGATATGCTGAGCAGCTGTCAAAGCAGTAGCAGTTAATTTCTGACTTGCCTGGGGACTAGGAACCATGCTGACAGCCAGGATACCTTTGCGATGAATGTTTTCAGCAATTGGGTAGTGCACGATAGCACCGCTATGGGTGCGTGCAACGACAACGGAGACTTCATAGGCAATGTCCTGCCGTTTCTCTAAAACACAGGGTACCTCTCCAAACGCTTGAAAGGCCGTTTGTAGTTCAGATAAGGTAGTAACACGGGCTTGTCCTTTTCCATCGTAACCCAGGCGACTCACTTTAAGAATACCGGGCAATAAATGGCCTAGCACAGGACCCAGATCGTTAGCACTGTGGATCACCGCATGGTCTGCAAGGGCTAGTCCCTGCGAAGCCAAAAAGGCCTTTTCAGCAATGCGATCTTGCGCAATTGCTACTGCACTGGCCTGTGGACTAACGCCTACATACTGTGAAAGCTGTTCCAGGGCTTGTGAAGGGACGTTTTCAAATTCAGTGGTCACTGCACCCGTCATGGCTCCCAGTTTTTCTAAGGCTTCAGGTTCTAAATAGTCAACACAAAGATGTTCATCCGCTACGCTAATGGCAGGACCATCGCGTGCCGGGTCTAGCACAACTACCCGATAACCGAGGTTTTGTGCGGCCATACAAAACATTCGGCCTAATTGACCTCCACCTAAAAGACCAAGCCATGAACCAGGAGCCAGTGTTTTCATTAAGTATATTTAACTTTCAAAATGCAAATAACCAAAACCAAATATTTCATTGGGAGCAGTATCTACCCATTTACTTAAAACGGCCACACTATTTATCGCCTGAACACCCATCGAGAAGAGTTAGAGGCGGTGGGCGTAAATGCATAACCTTCCTCTGTAAAATTTTTTAGTTGTTGTGGATCAATCAAGCGATTAATAATGGCGTAGCGAGCCATTAAACCGCGAGCTTTTTTAGCCATAAAACTAATGACTTTATATTCATTACCCGGCCGTTTTTCTTCAAATACCGCTTGAATGACAGGAACCTCAAACCCCTTAGCATCCAGGGAGGAAAAATATTCATCGCTAGCCAGATTAAGAATGGCTGGAGCCTGTATTTCAGTCACAATTGTGTTGAGATGCATGGTTAGAATAGGGCGCCAATATTGATACAAGCTTTTAATTTTTAGGCTTTGTTGAAGCTTTGTGCCCATTTCTAGACGATGGGGTTGAATCAAGTCTAGCGGTCGTAACACCCCGTATAGGCCAGAAAGAATTCGTAGGTGTTGTTGTGCAAAATCTAAATCGGCTGCACTCATCTGCTTAGCAGCTAGACCCTCGTAGACATCTCCATTAAAAGCCAAGATAGCCTGTTTAATATGGTGTGGATAAAGCGATGCTTTAGGTTGTGCTTGCCAGGCGTGGTAGCGTTCCACATTTAAGGTAGCCAAACTTTCAGACAAATCCATGAGCTGGGCAATTTCAGAGACCGATTTTTTGCGTAATACCTGAATGAGTTGCTCAGCCCGATCATGAAAAAAAGGGGCGCTCTTATGCTTTGTTTGTGGCGGAGTCTCAAAATCTAAGGTTTTAGCCGGCGAGAGAAGAATTAGCATGGGTAAAATTTATTTTTTTGTTTATTTGAAAGCACAGCATACAACGCTGACATTTCTTCCTGTTTCTAACGTAAACCGCTACGTTTCCAAATAACAGGGTCACGCTCTACGGCCAGACAGCACAAAGGGCCAGTGCAATTACGCAGACATTCAATTTTATTCATACCTCCAGGAGTTGAGCTTGTGATGGTAAGTTCATCAGAGGGGGTGAGAATTTGTTCAAGTCTCTGACCGATGCTGGGCTCAGGGTCTGGTCTTTCACCAAAAATAAAAATTACTCCCGAGTTACTAGGATCCTTAGGGCTAGCGAGTGGTTTTTGCTTATTATTTCTTTCACGTAATAAACGCCGGGTATTTTCTATGGCTCGCTCTGTTGGGTCTTTAGGTAAAGGTTTTACTTCAGGTTGCAGTTGTGGTTCTAGCGAAGGCGGGGGTGTTATGTTTTTAGGGGTTATTGGCGCGGGATTTTGCCCCCAGAGCGGTAAACTCTGCGCTTGAGCAGGAGTATCTACTAAACGAGGTGGTGGAGAAATTTCTTGCGCTGTTGCGATGAAAGCTGAACTAAGGCAGAGCATTATCAATAGCAACCTAAATCCTTGACTGCGCTCTAGCTTAGGCAAAGAAGGAGTGCTTAAACGGACATAAAAGTTGTTCATAGAAGAGTGCCTATCAAGTTTATGCTATAGCCTTGCGCATCAGTGATTATGCCTTAGGAAGGGTCACTCCCCGTTGCCCCTGATATTTTCCTCCCCGGTCTTTGTAGCTAACTTCGCAGACTTCGTCAGACTCAAAAAAGAGCACCTGTGCACAACCTTCTCCTGCATAAATCTTGGCTGGCAAGGGCGTTGTATTGCTGAATTCTAGTGTGACAAATCCTTCCCACTCTGGTTCAAAAGGCGTGACGTTCACAATAATGCCGCAACGTGCGTAGGTGCTTTTTCCCAGGCAAATAGTCAAAATATTGCGCGGAATTCGAAAATACTCCACCGTTCGAGCCAAGGCGAAACTGTTAGGAGGAATAATGCACACATCACCCGTAAAATCCACAAAGCTTTTTTCATCAAAATTTTTTGGGTCAACAATAGTGCTGTTGATATTTGTAAAAATTTTAAATTCGGGTGCGCAACGAATGTCGTAACCGTAGCTTGATGTACCATAACTGACTATTTTGCGCCCTGCAGTTTGGCGAATTTGTTCTGGCTCAAACGGTTCAATCATGCCGACAGTTTGTGCCATCTTCCGGATCCATTTATCGCTTTTAATACTCATGATTTTGCTTAGCTAATATTAATTATTGATGGTAAATACCGCATCTTAGAGGATACCGAAGTATGAGCGCTAAATTAACCTATGCCTATATAAGTGCTTATTTTGCTGCAGCGCTGATATTTTGCCTATTAGACTTTATTTGGCTTGGGATTGTGATGAAAGATTTTTATGCTAAGCAAATGGGGACATTATTACTTGCAAACCCGCGCTGGGGAGTAGCTGTAGCCTTTTATGTACTTTATTTAGCTGGGATTGTGTTTTTTGCAGTGGCTCCTGCGCTACAGCTGGGTGAACTCAGCCGTGCTGCTCTGTATGGCGCCCTGTTAGGCTTAGTGGCTTATGGGACTTATAATCTAACTAATTTAGCCACGATAAAAGCTTGGTCAGCGATGCTTTCCATGGTGGACATAGTGTGGGGAGCTATAGTCACTAGTGCAGCCGCTGGCGCGGGCTATTTTGCTGCAAGATCTTTTTTGCACTGAAATTGATGAATTATCTGCAGATCTTGCGACCCTATAGAGAGGGTTTTAGGGAGCTAAGATTAGTACCTTAACCTGGCTAGGGGTTGCGCGTACACCGATTGCATTAGTACTGTTTTGCAAGCTAGCACTGCTTAAGCGTGTAGAAGGTAAACCGCCCACTAAAACTGTAAAGGCGCCTGTTAAGTGCCGGCTGGGGCCCATGACTGTAGCAGAAGCAACTCCCATTGCGACACCTGCATTATCTCCATTGGAGAGGGGGATCGTTGTACCCATGTTATGGGCAGGAGCACATGCCCAAAGCACATGATAAACTGCGTTCACCCCCATAGGTCCAGCAGCCACATTAGGATAAGGAATGGGAGCAGGGACAGGGGGAGTTAAACAGACGTCAGGAAAAGCGAGATCTGTGCCCCCCATTTGTGAGTTAGCGAACATATTTAACCTACCTGAATTTGGTTACCATCAATTTTGACAAGCTCTTTACTTTTGATTACCGTGTGCTCAGCATTTAGATGAGCCAGCCCCTCCACCTTTTGATCCAGATGCCCTAGTCTTACTAGTTCCATTTCTTCGATGCGGCGTTGATAATTTTTAGCATATAAACTTAAATTTTGACTGAGCTGACTGATACGTTCAGCCACAATTTCCATAACATGGGCTGCCCATTGAACGCTACGGGCTTTGAGATTTAAACTTTCAGTAACTATTTGAATTTCAGTTGATTTAAAACAGAGAGTTTTCGTTTCAACTTCTAAACTCTTCTGCACTACTAAGCGAGTAACCCGATCTGTTTGTAAAACTAAGGCCTGCTCTGTAGGCCGATCTAGTAAGGCCAGCACCCAAGCCTGGCCATTTTGTTGGGCTAGCATGACAATATCCCCGGCAACAGGTTGTGCCAGGCAAGATAAAGCCAGACGTGCTTGCACAATTCCTGTGTTGGTAGAGACTATTACTCGACCATCGCCCGCCGTTTCGACTTCGCCGACTTTTTGTATGACCCCTTGTGTTATTGATGAATTTGTAATTTGTTCAGTAAGCATAGCGTTCTGTTTTCGTAAAAGGGTTAAGGGCTTGGTTATTTTTAGTAGTCGGTTTCCAGTTTTCAGCTTGCAAGGTTGCTGCATCATCTGGCGCCGCTTGGCTGCGATCGAGTTGTAGTGCTCCTTCTATGCGGGCTCCGCGCAAAGTAGCTCTTAAAAGATCAGCATTTTTGAAATTGCTATGCCTTAAGTCTGCGTAGGCCAGATCAGCATATCGCAAGAGAGCAGCAGAGAAATCGCATTGACTAAAGTCGGCTTTTTGAAGTACAGCTTCTGTCAGGTCTGCTTTTATAAAACATCCTTGTCGTGCTTTTGCTCCTACCCAGACAGATTGTCCTAACTGCGCGTGCGAAAAGTCTGCTTTTTTTAATTGAGCCTCAATCCATAAGGTTTGCCTGGCTTGCACACCACTGAATCGTGCAGAGAGCAAATTGGCAGATTTAAAATTACTGTTGTTTAAGGTAGAACCTGAGAAATTAATCTCTTGTAGGTTGGTTTCCATGAATTGACAGTAATTTAAACTGGCATCCCTTAAATCTTTTCCAGCCAGGTTGGACTGGCTAAAAACACATTGGTTTGCATTGAGCTTCCCAAAGATTACGCGGCGCAAGTCAGCAATATAAAATGTTGTTTGGTTAAGCGTAGTCTGAGTTAGATCACAGTTTTCAAAACTACACTTAATCAATCCCCCTTTAGTCAAGTTAGCATGCCTAAAATCGCTAAGAGTTAAATCGCAGCTAATCAAATTTCCATGCTCCAAGTTAACATCTTGTACTTGTGCTTCATTTAATTGACATTCGTTAAAGCAAACTCCTGTAGCTATAGCATGAGATAAGCTCACTCGACTAAGATTGCATCGATAAAAGGTAGCAATCTTTAGGTTACTGTTACTTAAATTACTACCCGAAAAATCACATTCCACAAAACTGCATTCTTGCAGATTAGCACCATTAAAGTTTACCCCTCGTAAGTCGCATTTAATAAAAGTTCCTGTAGTGAAATCCTGGTTTACAAACTGCTGGCCTGCTAGCTTTAATTCCTGAAGCGGTTCTAGCTGTTTTATCCGTTTTTGAATTTGTTCAAGCTTCATATTTGTACCAAAGGTGGTAACACTTTTTTAACAGGCATGTGACGCACTTTAGCCATGTACGTCTTTTCTAGCACGGTATCGGAATCTTTCTCAATACGCGCCATATCAGCAGCAAATAAATTTGCACCATAAAGATCGGCACCTAGTAGACGGCTGTGTTGCAAGATGGATTGCATCAAGTTTGCATAGCGCAAGCAAGCACCCTTTAAGTTGGCCTGCAACAAGAGGGTTTCCTTCATAGAGGCAAAAGAAAAATCAGTACCTGCGCATTGTGCTTTGCTAAAGTCCGACCCATCCAAAAGGGCTTCTGAGAAATTACTTTGCTGCAAAGCCATAGCGCGAAAGCTAGAGCGATATAGATGCGCTTTACGAAAACTTGTGGACTGCAGAACGCTACCATGTACGAAGCGTAGATTTTCGGCCTCGCTATTGTCGAAATTACTACCCGTTAGGCTACAGGTCACAAAATTGGCCTTACTAAGCAAAGCTGCGCAAAAACGAGCGTGTTCCATAGAACATTCAACAAATGAGGTCTTGCTAAGTTCAGCGTTTGAAAAATCTACCTTAGATAGTTGACTGCGCAAAACTGTCGCATCATTTAATTTAAGCCGTTGACATTGTGCAGATTGAAGATTTACTTCAGTTAAAACATTACCTGTAAGTTGGCTAGCCCGCAGGTTGCTCCGTTCGAAGCGAGTTTGCATAATGGTGGCATTCGAAAAATCGCAATTGCTAGCGTCAGCATCCGAGAAGTTACTTTTACTTAGATTCGCTTCCTGAAAAGAAGCTCCGATTAGCTGGGCTTGCATAAATATTGCGTAAGCCAAATTAGCACGATCAAAACAGGCATTGTGCAGTTTTGCTTCGGTAAAATCTGCTCCCGTTAGATCGGAATCGGAAAAATCTGCTCCCGATAAATCCATACCTGCAAAAGTTGCTGCCCGCATAGATTTTCCAGAAAGCCGCATGCCTTGTGCATGAGTAGAACTGGCTGATTTTCGCAACTTTATCGCTTCTGCACAACTTAAGGGGTCAGGGGCGGGTTGATGGTGAGAAGCTGAGCGAAGCAACGCTGATATTTTCTTATCATCATCCATCGCTTGTTTTAAAAGCGTTGGAGCTACTGTTTCAACACTGGTTTTTTGGGGTAGTTTTAACAGGTTGAGCTGCATTTCAGCTAACGTTGCTGATAAGGGTTTTATGCTCGTCGTACTGGCGGGAGAGTTTCCAAATGGTTTTAGCAGGCTTAAATCTCCTCCTATAGCTTCGAGCTGTCTGGTAGCGTAGGCTAAGTGCGAAGCCTTCTGAGTTTTCATAAGTTCGGTAACTTGCTGCTCAGAGGGTAATTTGTTAAATAGCTGCTTACCCATTTTTAATAATTCGTCTGTTTTTTTAGGAAGCTTTTCCGAAATATCTGGAAGATGAGAAAGTATTGCTTTTTGCTCAGCCTCTACGGCTTTTAGCGTGGCCTCTGGGAAACGCTCAGTAAGATCCTGCCTTAGAGCGGCTTGTCGTGCAGCTAGTTGAGTCTGGTGATTCTCTAAGGCGATGCCAGAAGAACCTAGTAAATTTTCAAATTTTTTTAAAAGCTCATTAGGAGTGGCCATGCCTTGCGGAAGAAAATCTTCGTCATCTAGCATGCGGAGCACGCCTTTTTCTGGATCGAGTCTTTCCTTAATCGCTTGCAAATAGTGGGGTGCACCTTTGGGTTTATCAAGCCATTCTGCGGCTATGGCTATATGCTTAATCTTATCTGCAAATTCATCTTCCAAGGGTGTGATGGCATGCCAGATCAATACCATGCGTAACTGGTTAGGAAAAAACCACACGGTACTGAGCTTTGGATCAAGTAACTGCAGAGTATTACTGGATCTGTCTGTGCGTTGCAGGGCTACCACCGCTCGAATACCGGGTAGAGCCCCCTTAATCTTGGGCTGATCTGCATGCATGTGAATCAGCTCGAAAGCCTCATTTCCTACAAAGGGTTCGGGTTGCCATTGATCCTGACTGGCACAACAAAAATAGCGCCAGTTCAAATCTAGGGGAGGGCCGGGGAACTGTTGTTCTAACCAATCTTTGGTATAGCTTCCGTCAAAATGTTGACGGGCTGCGGAAGTTGGTTTTAGGGCGCCAAAGCTGATTGGGGGAATCTTTGAGCCTGATTTAGAGCTAGGATATTTTGGATGTTCTAAATGCGGCAAAAAATGTAGGGGACCTGCTGGGGTTTGCTGGGGCTTATAACCGATGCCTTGCGGATTCTCCGGAAAAGCAGCCCCTCCGTAAGCATTAGACCAATCTAGCGATAGTTGTGTGAAAGATTCTGGTTTGCTAGGTTTATTTTTTATCCAGATCCGTTTCCCAAACACATTAATAGTTTTTTCTAACTTGCCTAATTTTGTCTGTACTTGCAGGGCATCAACCGGTTTTCCTCCGGGTGCTATGGCATTACCTGTTAGCAAATATTCACCGCCGGTTTTAGGAACAGCTATATCAATGGGAGTCTCACCTAAAAGCGGATTTATAAAACTCCAAAACTCTTGTTCAGACAGTAAGGCATTATTTTGATCCAGTGCAATGAAAGCCATTGTGGATACACATAACCAGGCCCGTTGCTCACGCTCCAGGCAGCGATGCATAAGCGCTAAATGCTGGGGTTTAATGACACGCATGAGTGTTTTACGCTTGTTTTAACCGAACATGGTGAGAGTGGACTGAGACAAAAGAAGTGCACCGGCTGCCATTGCAACACCAACGTTTCTTATTTCTAATGCACTGGCAAGTTTACCCATTGCTTCATTGGCATTTTTAATCCCGATGGTTTCTCCTTTAAAGGTAATCCCAGCAATACTGGCCCCCCTCGACTCCAAACTAATGCCTTTACATTCAGTAGTGAGAAGTACGGCTCTATTAACTGTTCCTACTACTTCAGAGGCTCGCCCCTTGAACCAGGATTCGCTGGGTGTGGCACCTGTCACGGTAGCTCCACCGGTGAGTACCAGTTCAGGGGAGTTAACAATAACGCGGGTGCCCGCCTGTAACTCAATATTTTGTGGGGTATGCAATTCATGCCCATCACTTGCGGTCAAGCGACATATGCCATTCGGTACCTTTTGGGTGTAATTTCCTTCTAAAATACGTTGGTTTACGTTACCGGTCTTGACGGTTTCTTCTATACCTCCCCAGACTTCAAGGGTTTGACCTGTATCTTTCACCGTCAGGGTGTGACCTCCTTCAATTGTGGTCTTTAAGCCGCCTTTGATAGTTTCAGTTTCTCCTTGACCTACAAAACGAATGCTCATGTTTTGAATGTACAAGTCTCGAAGATCACCGTTTACTCGGGCATAAGAATTTTTATGGACAGTGCAACGGTTGTTTCCATCAATATCGGTTGTACGGTCACCGCCTACGTCTCTGGTTTCATTGTTTTCGATAACAGTATCTAGATTCCTTTGGGCATGTACATATATTTGTTCTGCGCCTTTTCGATCTTCAAAACGCAACTCATTCGCAGTGCTTGCATCTCCCCCTGGGGTGGATCTTGTCACGATGCCACTTCGGGTTTTATGAGCGGGTAACTCCCACGGAGGCATTTGCTCTGCGTTGTAAACGCCCCCAGTTACTAAAGGTCGATCAGGATCTCCGTCGATAAAATTTACTACCACTTCTTGACCTACCCGGGGCAGTGCGATAAATCCAAATCCTTTGCCCGCCCATGGATGAGAAACCCTTACCCAGCAAGAACTTTCTTCAGCCTTATCCTTGCTTGTTTCCCCGTTCTGACTCGCGCGGTCCCAGCGGAAGAGAATCTTGATGCGACCGTAGGAATCCGTCATGATTTCGTCGCCTTCTGCACCCACGACTACCGCTGTCTGTGGACCTTGCACCACAGGTTTTGGGGTTAGCAAAGGAGGTCTCCATTGCTCATCGGCTGGCACCACTACGAAGCGGCAATCGTAATGGCTACCCTTGTTAAGTTCATCTTCTGTACTGTCAGGTATTGCCTGGTGGAGGATGATAGACGTGCTCAACACCAAATATTCTTTGTTTTCCTCAGCACGAGGATAAGCTGTGAATTGAAAAACATGGCCTACTGCTAGACCACGGGCGTCGGTTTCACCTTCGATTCTTCTGCAAGTAGTTTGTATCTGCTCCAGCCGTGTACGAACGCAGTGCTTTCCTTCTTCCAAAGTGCGATATCCACCTGGGTAGTCGAAAATTTCCGCTCTTGGAAGGATTTTTTCGTTAGTTTCTGATCGGGATACCCCAAGATTTACCCGAGGAGCCGTAAAATCGTAGTCTTGCATGGCATAGATGTTGGGCTGAAGCTCACAAGCCATAGACCAAGAACGTATGGCTTCTCGGTCAGCGCGCACCTCGTTAGTTTGGCATAAAAAAGGTATTTTTTCGTAACCCACGAATTGTGAGTGACTGCTAGACGCATCAGTTAAAACCAGTTTATGTCGACCCTGCTCATGTTTAAAGTAGTAATAGATTCCGGCATGTTCCATGAGACGGCTGACAAAATCAAAATCAGTCTCCCGGTACTGTACGCAGAACTCAATAGCTGGGTAATGATCGTTTAGAACCAGAGTGTCTTGGAAATCTTCCTCGCCGATATGGTCTTTAAAAACGCTTTTTATAATATCTACCGGACTTTTGTTCTGGAATATTCTGCAATCTTTCGATTTTGTTAAAAACCATAACCAAGGCCGTAAGCTAATTCGATAGTGTGCATATCGTCCGCGTTGCCCAACAAAAGCAAACCGCGCTATGTGACCATCAACAAAGCGATCGCCGCCGCTAGGTAAATGAAGCCGCACAGTAAGCTTCTTGCCTAGAAAATCGTTAAACTTGAGTTGATTATCCAGACACAAGGCATCAATTTCATATTCAAACAGTTGAGACAGACCTTCTGTCCCACTTATTTTGTGGCACTCTAGCTGGACCTGTTGAATAGGAGAAATAATTTCGGCTGAACGTATCATAAATATTCCCGATTCTCGTCATGATCGCTATGTTCCATGACAAACGCGACAATATGTATTTGAGCAATCTAATATGTCGATTTAATGAATGGGGAATGCTGTTTTATCCCCTTTATGAGGTAGAGAGCAGAGGTTTTCGGGGATAAGGAGATCAAGAAAGCACTTATTGTGCTGATTCCCTCAATAAAGGAGAAGTTGGAAGAAATTGAGGCTTTCTTATTTCATACCAAAGCTTTGTGCCACTTAACCGCCACGTTTATTGCGGGGTAGTTTCTTTGCAGCTTACAGAGTATTCACAATCTTGGCGCTTTTTTCTTGTCAAATAATTTTTTTTGCACATAAGCTTGGTCTGTGTGCTACTGCTTAGATACTGTAGTCACGAGATGGTGTAATATGGAGGCATTCATAACAACTCATTGAAATTGAATGCAAAGTATTCACAGACATGATCTTGATGATAGGGCTTGGGGGTTGATAGAGCCCCATCTTCCGGGGCGTGC
>JAIBAO010000023.1 GCA_019695155.1 Burkholderiaceae bacterium
GCAGGGCGTTGGCGAATCTCATATTGCCAACCGTGTTCGGTGGGCCGTAGACGGATGAGCTGACCGCTCGCACTGGCTTGCGATTGCGCCGCCGATAAAGAAGCGGCTAGTCGTTGAGCATCCCGATGCAATAGCTGAGCGGGGTCGCTATTAACTGTAAGACGCACCAGACCCAACATCAAACCGATCAGCCCTATGACTACCATTAGTTCGACTAAAGTGAATCCTTGGGGCCGCATGCTCTTATAAACTCCAGGAGCCCAGATCTGCATCTGAGCCTTCTCCCCCCGGTTGACCGTCTTTTCCATAGGTGAACACATCAAAGTCTGGACTTTTTACTCCAGGAGATACATATTGGTAAGGGCGTCCCCATGGATCGGGGGGTAGTTTTTCCAGGTAGCCCCCTGTTTTCCAGTTAGAAGGAATGGGTCCAGAGTCTGGTTTAGATACTAAAGCTTTTAACCCTTGCTCGGTGGTAGGATAACGTTGATTATCCAGGTAGTACAACTTTAGTGCGCTTTTAAGGGAGGAAATGTCTTGTTTGGCTGCAACTACCAGAGCCTGGTCTTGTCGTCCAATCACATTTGGCACAATCAGTGCTGCTAGGATGCCAATGATCACAATGACCACCATAATTTCAATCAAAGTAAATCCACTTATGTGTTTGCGCATATTAAACTCCAGAGAATTTGTCAGCATCATACTGGGCACTCTTAAATGGACAAATTAATGACATCCTGGTTTCCCCGCTTGGTGACGGCCTTATTAGTCGTGTTGCTCTCAAGTATCGTAATGTTTTGGTGGTTACGCATAGCCGCGGGACCACCTGCACCTGCTCCTACTACTTTGATTAAAGAGACTGTTGTAAAGAGTAGTTCTAGTGAGTTCAGTGCGCTGTTTCCTCAGGTAGTGCTTAATGCAGACTCGGATTTCAAGTTGCTGGGAATTATCGCCCAAAACAATGGGGTAGGGCATGCCTTGATTGCGGTGGGAGATAAACCAGCTAAACCTTTCCCCACTGGTGCACAGCTGGCCCCTGGGGTCATTGTCAAGCGCCTGGAGGCCCGTACAGCCATTCTTGATCGGGAGGGCAGGCAAATCCAGTTAACGTTGCCAAAAGCCAAAACACAGGCTTTTCCTGCTGCAGTCACTACAGGTTTACCCGCTTCAGGCGCTGCTGCTGCGGCAGTAAGCTTGCCTGGGCAACCTGCTAGCGTTAGCCCGACTGCACAGAGCGAACCTGGTACAGAGAACAATAATTTTTTAAACAATGCAGCAAACAATTCTTCTTCTCAGCCAAGAAATACAGAAGGTCGGCTAAACATGTTACCCCGCTAGCCGATTAAATGATTCATGGGATAGTAAAGCTTATTCACCATAACAGAAAAATTTAGACCAGGTTTCACTAGAGAATAGCACCATCAGAAATTAATGCTTCTTGCAGACTTTGTAGATTTAAGTCATCAAAAGCCTGATTGGGGTGTATCAAGCTAGCTGCAGTGCCTGCGGCCTGACCCATCACGAAACAGCTCCCACTAGCACGAGCAGCCGATTGAGCTTCATGCGTCATTGAGGCACAGCGGCCGGCCACCAGCAAATTATGGATGCCTTTGGGTAGCAACATGCGCCAGGGAAGTTGATTGAAACTGTTGTTTTCATCTTTAGGGAAAATCCATTCGATTTTTCCTTCCAGGTGTAACTCCATCGGCCAGCTATTTAAACCAATGCTATCTTCAAACTTTGAACCCTCAATAATGTCGGCTTGCGTTAGTTGATACACTCCGTGAATTCGCCGTGATTCACGAATCCCGATTTGAGGGGCGATATCAATAATTTCTGCCTCAGCAAAGCCGGGTATTTCCGCTTTTAAAAAGCGCATATAGTTTTGAACTTGCCGCCGTCCTTCCACCTCTCCTAGCGATAGTTGCTCTGCATCCAAAGCGTTTACTGCTGTTCCCTGAGCATTACGAATCTGAGTGACATTGGCTCGCCACTCTCTAGGATTACGTTGGGGTCGTAAAATGGCCCCGCGTCTAGGAAAATCATATCGGCTAGCGGCCTTTTCCATCCACGCATCAATGGCTTTGAACTCACCTATCGCGGCCAAGGCTTTTTCTGCGTCTACATTTCCAATCCGAAACATGGTGGTAGGGAATAAGCCGCTACCTGCACCATCACCCACCGCAAAAGGCACACCTGCCGCTGCAGCAACATCGGCATCACCACTGCAATCAATAAAATGGGAGGCGCGTATGGCAAGCCGACCTGATTTAGTTTCTATCAGTATGACGTGAATGCGGTTACCCTCCATGAGTACATTGGAAAAGACCGCATGAAATAATATCTGTACACCCGCGTGCCGCAAGAGTTGATCTGCGGCGCATTTATAAGCAGAAACATCATACGAGCGTACCCGGATGCGTCCTCCCATACCATCTTGAGGCTGATTTAAACCCTTCAGAGCATCGATGCGGTCTAGCAACTCATCTACTATGCCATGCACTAGAGGCTGCATTTTTCCATTACGTTTGCCGTATAGTCCGGCAAAATTCGTAACGCCACCTGCGGTTCCCATGCCTCCTAAAAAACCGTAACGTTCAATCAGTAATACCTTTTTTCCCCGTCGACTGGCTGCTACCGAAGCAGCTATCCCGGCAGGCCCTCCACCGATGACGACCAGATCGAACTCTCCAAAAACTGCTAGAGTCCGACCTGGTTCAAAAACGGTAGAGTGCAGGCTTGCAGCCATGCTGTTGACTTATTCGCTTTTAATACCCAGCGAGGCTACTAAGCCACTCATTGTTAATGCTTCAAAGCGGATACGTTGTAAGGTGGCTTCTGGGCTAGTGGGTGAGGCTAGCCAACCCTGGAGAAAGAGCTTCTGGCGTACCTCTGGCTGGCGCAAAATTTGTCCAATTTCCCGAGATAAACGCTCTACATTAGCTTTAGAAAGGCTTGAAGGCGCTACTACGGCAGTTAAAGTGTCCAAGGAGATACCGTTAATACCCCGCTCACTGATAGATCCTAGTTCTGGCGCTAGAGCACTGCGACCTCCTAGAAGACCAACAGCGTTGATACGTCCTGCTTTAATCATGGGTAGGGCTACTCCAGGGGGCATCAATGCCAATTGTATTTGTCCCCCTACTAAAGCACTCAATACTTGGGGATTGCCAGAAAAAGGTACATGCACCGCTTTGAAACCAGGCATGAGTGATTTCATCAACTCAATGCCTAAATGCCCTTGCGATCCTACCCCAACAGAACCAAAGTTCCATTTATTGCCCGAAGCTTTGGCTGCAGCAATAAAGTCGTTACCGGCAGGAATATCTTTTGCGGTCACCATGACCAAGGGGGCAGTGCCAATAAGAGAGACGGGTGCAAGCTCTTTGTTAGGGTCAAAGCCCATCTTTGGATAGAGAATTTTGGCTACCGTGAGGTTTCCATTAATGGCCACACCTAAAGTATGGTTATCGGTAGATTTGGCTACGCTGTTAAGGCCGATATTGCCCGCTGCTCCTGGCTTATTTTCGACAATGACGGGCTGTCCTAATGCCTTTGCCAGGGGTTCTGCCAAGGTACGGGCTGCCATATCGGGTGTAGAACCAGGAGGAAAACCTACAATTAATTTAAGGGGTTTATTCGGCCAGGCCTCAATTTTATTAGCAGCAGTGCTTTGTGTCTGAGCGTTAGCGAGTGCTACCCAGCTCATCAACAGAGTGGCAGCAAGACCTTGTATCGTTTGACGAATTAAAGATGAAGAAAAAACAATACCGCGAGAAAAAAATATCATGAACAAGATTTCCCTTTTTCTACAAAAACATTTAATTTTAGAGTTTATTTTTACATCTGTTCCCAAGGCAAACCATCATAGCGCCAACCATTGACTGTGCTGCGATGTAGCGCATCATCCAGATCACCCTCAAAACCGTGCAATATATTAATGAGGTTGGAGAAACCGGCTTTGGCCAAAGTTTCACCGGCTGTAATAGTGCGGCGGGCTGAACGACAAATCAACAAAACTGGCCGGTTTTTATCGTTTTCTACTACCTTTAATACGGCATTTACAAATGCTTCAGGTTTTGGCGTAAAGTCTGGATATTCATACCAGGGAATATTGATTGCACCGACGGGATACCCGACATACATAAATTCAATTTCCATCCTTACATCGATGAGTACAGCACTAGGGTCTGCTTGTAAAAATGCGAAAGATTCAAGGGGTGTTAAATGTTTCATGCGTACCCGTCAGCTTAAGCTTGTGTTTAAAAGCTTTTCTCCTGTTGACTCATTTAAAAATTGCAGAGCATAAATAAAGGTGTGTAGCAGGAGCAATGCGTCCCTGGTTGTTAACCGAGTAGTGCTGGTACTAGCTTTTAAAAAGCTGTACCCTAATTTTTATGGCCTTCTTGAAGAAAAAATACATGAAAAAGCCTATAAATACTACATTAAAAAATTTGAACTTTAGTGTACTGCCTAATATAAATCCTATGCTTTAGTTTTCTAAATAATTTCTCTTCTTTAAAAATTTCAATATTCGTTTTCGATTCATATTTCTATAGCAGTTAGCCTTGCTCAAACGGGGTATAGCAGATAGAAGAATTCCTGTCTTAAACTGCTGGTAAAGGAAGGGTTTTATGAGTAAGCAAATTTTGACAGTGATTTTCTGGGTATGGACCTGTACTCTTGCTCAGGCTGCGACCATTACCCGGTTTACGCCGCAAGATGAGGTTAGTGAAATCCGGCAGGTCATTGCCGTTTTTTCTGAACCTATGGTGCGATTTGGAGATCCTAAGGCTCCATCCCCTTTTACGGTAGAGTGTAGCGAGGCGGGAACAGGTCGATGGATTGATGAAAAAACTTTTAGCTATGATTTTGTGAAAGATCTGCCCGCTGGGCTTGCTTGTCGTTTTACGCTGAAACCCGATGTTCAATCCCTTAAGGGAGAAACCGTTAGTGGAAAAACGCAGTTTCGTTTCACAACCGGTGGACCTTATGTGAGGGATACTCGCCCTTATCGAGGTAGTAGCGATGTGGATGAGGCGCAAGTGTTTGCGCTTACCTTGAGCGGGCCGGTTCAGGAACAATCTGTACAGGAAAATGCCTGGTGCGCGATTGAAGGTACAGCCGATCGTGTTCCTCTAGAGATTGTGAAGGGAGAAGATCGCAATATCATCTTGCAATCTATTTTCGGTAAGCGGACTGCAACTTCCTATCCTGGCGCAGAAACGCCTGAGGCGCGCAAAGCGCGTACGCTTTTGGTGCGATGCGCCCAGACTGCTGCTCCAAAAGCAAAAATTACGCTGAACTGGGGGCCTGGTATTAAAACGCTATCCGGTATTGCTACCAGTAAAGCCCAAACACTGCAATATCAGGTAAGAGATGTTTTCTCCGCCAGCATGAGTTGTCAGCGTGAAAATGCACAGGCCGCTTGTACGCCAATTGCACCTATCGTATTAAATTTAACGAGCCCTATCACCCGTAAGGACGCCGAGGATTTTCGGCTTCGAACGCCAGAAGGCGCACGCAAACCTCATTTTGATAAAACAGATACCGGAGCTCTTAGCCGAGTGGTCTTTTCCCCTCCTTTTAATGAAGATGCCGAACTCACACTAGAGCTACCTCCCAAGCTGAAAGACGACTCAGGAAGACAGCTTAGCAATGCTAGCTTGTTTCCTTTAAAGTTTCGCACCGCTGCAGCGCCTCCTCTAGCAAAATTTGCAAGCGGAGTGTTTGGGGTGGTTGAAAGCAAGGCCGAGCCTGCTCTTCCCGTAACCTTGCGGCGGATTGAATTACCTTCGCAATCGCCTTCTCCTGTTGTGCGGCAGTTAAAAGTAACTGAGGATGCTGCGATTATGAAGTGGCTCTCAACGCTGCGCGCACGCACTTGGACTGATGGGCCATCTGAAGATAGCTTAAGAGATACCCGCAGCAAAAGTCTGTTAAAAAATGTTGCAGGTGCAGTTACAACTACACTGCCCGCCCCTAAAACAGACAGTAGTAATGGCCTGTATCCCTTTGAAGTGGTTGGCCTACCTTTCAAGGCGCCTGGTTTTTATATATCCGAGCTGGAATCAGCAAAACTTGGGGCGGCTTTGCTGGCTCAACCTAAGTCCATGTTTGTACGAACCAGTTCTTTGGTCACTAATTTAGCGGTGCATTTAAAAATTGGACGGGAAAACGCTTCGGTATGGGTAACGACACTGGATAAGGCTAAAGCAGTGCCTAATGCCACTATCAATATTACCGATTGCACGGGTAAGCACGTATGGAAGGGCCTTACCGATACTAATGGCGTGGCAGCAGTTCCAGTGCGCCTGGAAGCGCCCTTGTGCCCCCCAGCGCGCGAGGCGGACTATCCAGATTATGAAAACCCACGTTATTTGGTGAGTGCCCGCACGCAAGACGATATGGCTTTTGTGTTAAGTACCTGGAATCAAGGTATAGAGACTTATCGTTTTAATTTACCCATGTCTTACGGTAGGGATAGCAAAATTCGCGGGCATGCGGTACTGGACCGCACTCTTCTGCGCGCAGGCGAGACTGTTTCTTTCAAAATTTATGCACGCACAGAAACTCTTAAAGGTTTGGCGCTTTTGCCTGTTGATACCTTGCCAAAAGAGGTGAAAATCACTCACATAGGGAGTAACCAAGAGTTTAAAGTTCCCCTAAATTGGAATGGGGCCCGGTTTGCTACAGGCCAGTTTGCCATTGCAAAAGAGGCCAAGCTGGGGCAATACCAGCTGTCCCTGCAATTTTCTTCCAATAAGCCGAGAAAACAAGTCATTGAATCTGAAGAAGAATCAGAAGATTTCGCGGATAGTCATGGTTCTATTGCCTTAGGTAGTTTTCGAGTGGAAGAATTTCGCCTTCCAACTATGACCGGGCGCATCCAGCCAATCAGCAAAACAACACTGGTGGCGGCTAAAGAGCTACCTGTCTCTGTTCAACTGGACTATTTATCGGGCGGTCCAGCTGCAGGGCATCCCGTACAAATATCTGCTGTGCAAAATACCAGATTTTTAAATTTTGAAACTTATGAAAATTTTTCGTTCTCTCCACCTGAATCTGAAGACGCGGAAAATGCGGACGCTCAGCGATTAGTCGCTAACAAACAAGCCTTAATACTCGATAAAAATGGGAGTGGGACCATTACTTTGAAAGGCCTCCCAAAACTGACTCAAGCGGCCAATTTATTGCTGGAAGCTACCTATGCAGATGCCAATGGAGAGATACAGACCTTATCTAACAGCGTGAATTTATGGCCTTCCTCCGTCATTGTCGGCATCAACATGCAAAGCTGGGTGTCGGTGGATAAAGCCTTGTCGGGGCAGATAGTCGTGCTAGATACCAATGGCAAACCAGTCGCAGGGAAAAATATTGAAGTGGTGGCCATCAACCGCAGCACAAGTAGCTATCGTAAACGTCTAGTTGGCGGCTTTTATGCTTATGAGAACCAAACAGAAAATAAACGTATAGGTAAAGTGTGTTCAGGAAAAACGGATACACGCGGTTTGATTTTTTGTGAAATCAAGTTAGATGAGCCGGGTAACATCGAACTCATTGCGACTGCACAGGATGAGGCCAGCAATACGGCACAAGCAGCGACATCCGTATGGGTAACAAAAAAAGGGGAACTATGGTTTGAAGGTGAAAACCATGACCGCATGGATTTATTACCCGAAAAGCGGCGATATAACCCAGGGGAAACTGCAAAATTTCAAGTCCGTATGCCTTTTAGATACGCAACTGCCCTGGTTAGTATTGAACGTGAAGGCATTATTGAAACCAAGGTAGTTCGCCTCTCCGGACAAGATCCCACCATTGAAGTACCCGTCAAACCAGAATACGGACCTAATGTCTATATAAGTGTTTTAGCGGTACGGGAGCGTTTACGAGAAGTGCCTTGGTACAGCATTTTCACTTGGGGATGGAGAGAACCTCTCACCTGGTGGAAAGAGTTCCGTGAATATCAGGCGCCAGGCAGCTTGGTAGATCTAACAAAGCCTGCCTATAAATTGGGTATTGCTGAAATTAGCGTGGGTTTGCAAGCAAATGCACTTAAAGTAGAAGTGATCCCTGACAAACCGAGCTATGCAGTTCGAGGCACTTCTGTGGTGAAGGTTAAGGTGCGCCTGCCCAATGGAAAACCTTTGCCAGCGGGCACTCCCATTACTTTTGCTGCAGTTGATCAGGCTTTGCTTGAACTCTCCAGCAACGAGAGCTGGAAGCTCCTGGAGGCTATGATGGCCCGTCGTGATTACGGAGTGGAAACTTACACTGCACAGATGTACGTGGTAGGTAAGCGCCACTTTGGCCGAAAAGCTGTAACGCCAGGGGGAGGCGGAGGCGCTAGCCCCACCCGAGAGTTGTTTGATACCTTATTAGCGTGGAACCCCAATGTCATACTCGATGCTAACGGGGAAGCCCAGCTTCGGCTACCTCTAAACGATAGTTTGACTACTTTCACTCTAGTAGCAATTGCCGATGCGGAACTGCAAGGCAACTATGCCTTATTTGGTACCGGTCAGGCCAGTATTAAAACAACACAAGATTTGCAACTTGTGAATGGGCTGCCACCCCTGGTGCGGGATGGAGATAGTTATCAGGCAGGAGTGACCGTGCGCAATACCACTACACGAGCCATGGAAGTTGAAGTGACGGCGAAAATAGCTGACCAGATCGCGCTGCCTGCACAGCAGATTAAGTTGGCGGCTAACGCTGCTAGCGAAGTACGCTGGACTATTACACCGCCGGCTCTAAGCGCCGTACAGTGGGAAATTGCTGCACGGGAACTAGCGGCACCCAATGCAGCAGATCGTATTCGTTTTACGCAAAAAATTGCCCCTTCTGTTCCCGTCACGGTCCAGCAAGCCACGCTGCTGCAACTGGACAAGCCAGTTACACTGCCCGTAGTTGCGCCTGCTGATAGTCTGCCCGGAAAAGCGAGAGTTGAGGTAGGACTCAATGCATCGCTTGCCAAGCCTATGCCAGGGGTTCGCCGTTATTTTGAGGAATATCCCTTCATTTGTTTAGAGCAAAAACTTAGCAAAGCCATCGGTTTGCGCGATGTGGCACTTTGGAAAACGCTAAGCACACAATTGCCGCTTTATTTAGATAATGAAGGTTTAGCAATGTATTTCCCCGCCCGCGCAGGAGAAGATGCTCGGGGGAGCGATGTGCTCACCAGTTATCTACTAGCGGCTAGCCAAGAAGTGGGTTATGAGATTCCAGAAGAGTCTCTTAACCGCATGCAGACGGCCTTGGCAGGGTTTGTAGAAGGTAGAATTAAGCGCGAGTTTTGGAGTCCTGCAAAAGATTTAGACGCGCGTAAATTAGCGGCTATTGAGGCTTTATCACGGCGCGGAAAAGCCCAGGCAAAGATGTTGGACAGCTTGAGAATTAATCCTAATGCATGGCCTACTCATGCGGTAATTGACTGGCTTGGAATTTTGCATCGCCTGCCAGAAATTCCTGATAAACAAAAGAAAGTGGAAGAAGCCAATCAGGTTTTGCGCAGTCGTTTGAATATGCAGGGAACCCGACTAGGTTTTTCAACAGAAACCAACGATTATTGGTGGTGGATGATGGTCAGCGGCGATGTTAATGCAGCCAAACTCATTCTAGCGGTACTGAATGACCCTGCCTGGAAAGAAGATATGGGTCGGCTGGTAAATGGTACTTTACAGCGTCAGATTAAAGGAGCCTGGCAAACCACGACTGCCAATGTTTGGGGTAGCCTTGCCATTGAAAAGTTTGCAGGCAAGTTTGAATCGTTGCCGGTCAATGGCATTACGAAAGCAGAGCTATCGGGAACTGCTCTCCAAACCTATGCCTGGAAAGCAGGATCGCAGGGGATTTTAAGTTTTCCTTTTGGGGAAAAACCCGCTACTGACGCTAACTTGCGCCTTAGCCATGAAGGTTCAGGCGCTCCCTGGGCTACTATCAGCAGCCTGGCAGCCATCCGCCTCAAAGAGCCTTTTTCTAGCGGATATCGGATCAGCAAAACCTTTACTCCTGTAGAGCCAAAGGTGGCGGGAAAATTATCACGTGGCGATATCGTGCGAGTGCGGCTGCAGATTGATGCACAGACTGACATGACCTGGGTGGTGGTGAGTGATCCCATTCCCTCTGGCGCTACTATTCTCGGTAGCGGGCTGGGCCGTGATTCACAAATTGCCATTAAAGATGAAAAGCGGGAAGGGCGACTATGGCCCGCTTATGAAGAACGCGCATTTGAAGCCTTCCGTAGCTATTATGAATTTGTACCCAAAGGCCAGTTCGTTGTGGAGTACACCATTCGGCTAAACAGCGTTGGCGAGTTTCAAACGCCCCAAACCCGGGTTGAAGCGATGTACGCTCCCGAGATGTTTGGGGAAATACCTAATCCAAAACTTCGGGTAGAGTGAAAAACGCAAAACTCCTCAATACTTGCGCAGCTTTCTTAGGCTGCATCCTGCTGATAGCCTGCCTAGGCTTACCACGGGTGGCCCGCGCATTGGAATCTTTTGAGCAAGTTCGCCGTGCCCATCAAGCTTCCGAGCTACAAGCGCTGGCCAGAGACGGCACGCCCATAGGCCGTATTCGAACTGATTTTAAACAAAGACGGGCTGCCTGGCTGTCTCTGGAAGAATTTTCTCCCGCGCTACTGGATACCCTCATACGCACAGAAGACCAACGTTTTTTTGAACATGCTGGCGTTGACTGGCGAGCGGTAATTAGTAGTGCTAAAAGTAATATTACTGGGTCAAACATCAAGCGTGGCGCTTCTACTTTAACCATGCAATTAGCCGGACTGCTACAGCAAGATTTATCACAACGCGCAGGGGGACGTAGTGTTTTGCAAAAAATTGACCAGGCAGCCACTGCCTTGGCGATTGAACGTAGTTGGACAAAAGCGCAAATCTTAGAAGCTTATTTAAATCGCGTCCCGCTGCGGGGAGAGCTTGTTGGGATCCCTGCAGCCTCAGAAGTATTGTTTGGCAAGGCACCTCATGGGCTTGATAAAACTGAAGCGGCTATTTTGACTGCTTTACTCCGGGGCCCTAACGCTTCTGTGCAAAGAGTGGCCCAGCGTAGCTGTCAGATTTTATCTGCAGGCGCTACAAATAAGGCAGCCTGCGAGCTTCTGGAAGGGACTGTTCGGCTGGCGCTGGCAGCAGATCGCAGTAATCGCAGCTTCATGCTTGCCCCACATTTAGCCCGTACCGCTGTTAAAAACGGTAATTTGCAAACTTCTATTGATGCTCCTTTGCAAAGAATAGCTAGCGAATCCCTGAAACGCCAGGTGGCTGAACTAGAGAGGCAAAACGTAGAAGACGGCGCGGTGTTGGTATTAGATAATGCTACAGGGGAAGTGCTTGCCTGGGTAGGCTCAACAGGTACGCTATCTGGAGCCTCTCAAATAGATTTTGTCACTGCACGGCGGCAGGCAGGCTCAACCTTAAAGCCATTTTTGTATGCTCAGGCATTAGCCGAAAAGAAACTCACCGCAGCTTCTTTGATTGATGATTCCCCTGTTAATCTCTCTACCGCAGCGGGTCTTTATATGCCCCAAAATTATGACAGGCAATTTGCGGGCCCTGTTTCGGTGCGGATGGCTCTAGCCTCTTCAATGAATATTCCGGCCGTGCGCACTGCAGTGATGGTTAGCCCTGAGCGGTTTTTTCAGCAGCTCAAATCCTTGGGTTTTACCCTGCGGGAAAGTGGTGATTATTTTGGATACAGCATTGCCCTTGGATCCGCTGAGGTCAGTTTGCTAGAACTTACCAACGCCTATCGTGCTCTGGCAAATGCAGGGCAATGGTCAGCAATTTCCATAGTTAAACGAAGTGGAACATCCAAAACGACTTTCCCTGCCATAAAGAAAATTCCTGTGCTTAACCCACAAGCCGCTTTTATTGTGAGTGATATTTTGGCTGACCCTACTGCGCGTGTGCACACTTTTGGTTTAGATAGTGTTTTGAATACCCATAGCTGGGCTGCCGTTAAAACAGGCACTAGCAAAGATATGCGGGATAACTGGTGTATAGGCTACTCCGACCGTTATACCGTAGGGGTATGGGTGGGAAATGCCACCGGCGAAGCCATGTGGGATGTTTCTGGAGTACATGGGGCTGCCCCCGTCTGGAGTGAAGTGATGAATGCTTTGCATGCCAGAAAACCTTCGCAGGCTCCCCAAGCACCGTCTGGAGTAATCAATACCTCTATCACGTTTTCTGATGGGCGAGAAGCTGCGCGCCAGGAATGGTTTTTGGAGGGAACCCAACGCAGCCATATTAGCCTGGCTCCCGCGGCGCGCGTTGCTATCGTTGCTCCAGTAGAAGGAACCGTTATTGCCTTGGACCCGGATATTCCACCTTCGCGGCAGAGAGTCAAGCTCATCAGTAATCAACGCAAAGGGGTATTGTGGCGTATTGATAATCAGCCAGTAAAAAGCGCACAAGGCAATACTCTTTGGCTGCCTCAACCAGGTAAACACCTCATTACCCTGCATGACGCTAGCGGAGCTGAGCTGGACAGGGCAGGAATAGAAGTGCGAGGGGCATTTATGAAAGTGGCAAAAAAATAATGAGCTTGCCCATGTACTCTGCTACCGTGTTCACAGCTCTTTCTCTTTAAGAGAAAATCCTTATAAGGACAAATCTCTAAAGTTCCCTTATTAATACCAAAGGCGTATGTTTACGCTACCCTCTTTACGGTATAGTGCCTAATCTGACTTTCAGGAGAGTGCGTGATGCCTAATCACTGTTAGGCATCAGAATACAAACATGCCCGACCTCACTGCACGAATACACGACTGGCTCGTCGGCACAGGCTTTCCACTGGAGATGTGTGCGGCCTCTGCTTTTCGCTCAGTGGGCTTTGAAGTTCGACAAGCAAGCACTTATTCGGATCCGCAAACCGACAAGGGTCGCGAAATAGACGTGCTCGCTGTTGATCCCGACATTTACGGATTTGTTGAGATATCAATTGTAATTGAATGCAAAGCCTCAACAAGTCCATGGGTCGCGTTGGTTTCCGATGACACACTAGTTGGCTACAACCGCCTACACGCCATGGGCGTCTCCTCAAGCGCCGGCAAATCCGCAGTCTTTGCGCAAGTGGCAAAGACCCAAGGGAAAAGAAAGCCAAAGGCACTTGAACTGAGCGATCGTTGTGGCTACGGACTTCGGCAGGCATTCTCCAAAGATCACGATCCTGCCTATGCAGCTTGTGTAAACGTGTTGAAGGCATGTGCTGCAATCGCCTCAGATCGTGCTGCAGCACACGCGCCACGCCTTGCTTTTGCGTTTCCCGTTTTGGTAGTTGATTCGCCAATATTCGAATGCGAGCTGACAGAAAATGATCAACTCTCGTTAAAAGAAGTGAGCTCAACCAGCGTTCTTTTTTCGTCCTATCTCCCAGAGCCCGTCAGCAGCTGCATACGAATAGTCCGGTCCACCAGTATAGAGCGGACCGCCACTGAACTAAAGGCGACTGTAGACGACCTCCGCAGCTTTCTCGGCCCCGAGCAAGAAGAAATCATTGCCAAATGGATGAAATCCTGATGCCTAACCCAACGTTGTAGCCGAAAGTCAACGGCTTGCCGCCTTTGGGCCTGCATTTCATTCTGGCCTAAAGTCGTCAATCCCGTTGCCTTCGGCTGAACTTTACGTTCTACACCAAGACGTACTGCGGTAAATTCTGCTTTAGCCCTTCTCTTATTTTTCTGTGCAAACGCTCAAGCCCAAACCCAGACGGCGGCGCCAGAGCCTACGCAAAGAATGATGGTCATTCTTTCCCCTGGAGCTGTAGCAGCCCAGCGGGTAGGCCCCAATGACCGCTTAGACAACATCTTCCCCGACCAGCGCGTACAAGAACGTCCCCGTGCCTGGTCAGCCGTTTCTCTACAAACTGCCTTATTAGTCCGAGATATTGAAAACCGCATTGGTGCCAAAGCGCTTGTCACCTTCGGAAATCTGACGCATGACTTTGGTGCTGAGCTTACCGCCTCTCAAATCGCTGCTCTGCGGGCTGATGCTCGGGTGCAGGAGGTGTTTGTAGATCCTTTGGGTCAACCCGCTGCCAACCCGCCCAACTGGCTCAACTACCCTGGTTTTGGCCCAGGCTATACCTACACCCATGGCTATAACCTGTACGCCATTGACGCTATTACGGGCAGCCCCGGCTGGGGTCTTCCGGCTAGCACGCCCAGTTACCGTACCCAGGGGGGTTACCCTGTGAAAGCCTACGTCATTGACTCCGGCATCTAGCCCCATTTTGATCTGAACTATAACTGGCAGGTGGATCACATCAGTTTTGATTGCCATAAAAACATAGGGGGTAATGACTGTGCAGAAGGGCAAGTGCCTGCCTATTCTTATGTGGGGTGTGACAGCCATGCTACGCAGGTAGCGGGTGTGATTGGGGCTAACAGAGAGAACAATCCCTTAGGCATTGAAGGGGTGGCACCAGGAGCACAGCTGGTGTCAGTGAAGGTGTTGAATTATTGTGTGGTTCCAAACGAAACGGAAAGTGCAAAAAAATACAAAGGTCTAGCCTATCTTTCCGGAGTGGTCGCTGCGATTAACTGGATTGCTGCACAAGTGCCCAATAACGGTCTGGATGCTCAATTTCGCCGTCGCTTAAGTGCCGTGGCCAATATGAGTATTTTATGGGGAGGCGGCGGCTCGCCAGAGACCAATTCCAACTATATTTCGCCTGCAGCGCAAGTCGCTTTAAGCAATGCCATCTCTGCAGCAGTCGCCAAAGGCATCTTTTTTAGTTTTGCTGCAGGTAATGCTAACGTCGATGCCTGTGGCTTTTATCCTGCCAAAATAGGCAGTCAACTGAACGGAGCCATGGCGGTAGGGGCTTTAACTAATAGCGGGGAGCCCATGCGCTTTGTGCTCGGTGAAGCCGGCAAAGTCGCTGCCTATGGCCCTTGTGTAGAGATTTGGGCACCAGGTCAAAGTGTGCAAAGCACAGGGGCGTTTCCTGGAATTTCGCTTCAAAATGAAATTTTTCCGAATACAATTTACCCCAATGAAAAAATCCCAGCCTGGGGTCCTGGTGTGCCGATTCCTCCTAATACCAGCAATATGCCAGCCGGGCTGCACTATTATCTGGAAGGTTCGGGTTCTTCTCTAGCTTCTCCCCATGTGGCGGGAGCCGCCTTATTGCTGGCTAGAAGACGTCAGCTCATGAACCAGCCCTTGCCCTCTCCTGCTGAGATTGAACCAACCTTAATGGCTAAGATCAAAATCTTGCCGCCGCCTAAGGACAAATATGGAGGCTGGGGCAATCCCCTTCCGATTACCCCCCTACCGGTCAGAATTCTGACGGTGGATCAGTTCTAAGAGGCGATAAGAACATGAGAAATATCCTATCTTTACACTTGGCAAGCTATACACTGGTTTTGACTTTACTCTTAAGCGCCTGCGGAGGCGGGGGAGGAGATGCACCAGCCCAACCTCCCGTACAACCTCCCCCAGCCCAGCAATGGCCACAGTCTGTGGCTTTTACAGATTTTACGGGTGGGCAAACTTACTTTTGGATAGGGGGCTATATAGGTGGATTGAGCCAGATAGAGTGCCCGCTTTGTGTCGGCTTGCGAGGAATAGCCCGTTCAAACGCTGAGATGGCTATTTTACACAAGGATTCTTTTAATACCCCTGCAAGCTGGCCCGCCCCTTACAATGATAAGCCTTATGGGGAGTTGCCGATTGATTACAACAGTAAAATGGCGGTGATCTTGCAAGATAATTCCAGTGGAAGAAATAGATATACTTTTCAAAAAGTAGAAGAGTTTGCAGATGCGATTACGGTTTCTGTAGTTAAATGTGATTCCGGATTTCCCCTAATCTCTTTTCCGCAAGTCGTATTCTTCGGACTGCTTTTACCTAAAAGCAGCAAGCCAGTTCAGGTTGTAACTCTCCCTAGTCCCAATCCTCCGGTTCCCGGACAATTGGGGGATTGCTGAAACATATTTTGCAGCATTCTCCCTTGTTTAACCGAATACTGCCAGTGGATCAGTTTTGAAAGGAGAACACAAGAACATGAGAATCATCAGATCTTCGCACCTGGCAAGCTATACACTGGTTTTGACTGCATTTTTAAGCGCCTGCGGAGGCGGGGGAGGAGAAAACAGTCCAACACCCCCTCCCCCCGTCCAGCAATGGCCACAATCTGTGGCTTTTACAGATTTTACAGGAGGGCAAAGCAATTTCACTATAGGTTTTTATAGTTATGCTCAAAGCGAATGCCAAACTTGTATTACAGCTCAAGTAGCACAGTCGGGGATTGAGTTAGGAAATCTGTTGCCTCAACGGAAAAGTCCAGCACATTGGCCGCCTCCTTACAATGACAAACTTTATGCTGAACTACCTATTGATTACAACAGCAAGACTGCCGTTGTACTCGAAGACAAGGGTTCGGGTGTCATGTATCACTACACCCTACAAAAGGTGGAAGAATCAGCTAATACTATGAGCATTAGTGTACTTAAATGCATGGTCTCTGATCCTTACAACAATGGGGCCACGGTTACCTTTGGCCTTTTACTCCCCAAAACCACTAAACCCATCCAGGTACTGACTGTTCAAAGCGGCAAACCTACCTTGCCGGAATATCAACCCAATGGTTTAGGGGCGTGCTAAAGTAAAACGAGCTTTAGCTATTTCAAAAACATTTACCCTAATTTTTATGCGGATCTTGAGGCATTTTTCATTCAAAAAGCTTATAAATATTAGGGTAGTTTTTTACTCTAAACGAAGGTTAGAAAATAAAGAAACTCTGCATTTCAGCAAAGCAGCCTGTTCAATCTGTTGCTTTTGTAGAGAAAGGGAAATATTTCTTTGCACAAGGTGAGAGGCAAGAGAAAGAGCCACAAAAATTTCCAGCTTACAACCTTCTCTAAACTGAGGGTATGTTGAGTGGTTTTAGTGATGGGAAAAATAATGCGTAATAGCTTGAATCAAAATTTATTTTTAGCTCTCTTGCTCATTTTAATAAGCTTATCTAGCGCCTGTGGTGGTGGCGGAGTGATGGAGTCTGAAACCCTACATTCCTCATCGGATACTTCCCTGCTTGTTTCCGGTCCAGTTGCGCCTTCCCTGTCTATTGCAGCTCAACCACAGAGCCTTTCGGTATCTGAATACCAGCCCGCACGGTTTAGTGTAAAAGTGCTGGGCAAGCAACCCTTGGAGTATGAATGGTTTAGAAACGGCGTATCTCTTAAACCAGCGGGCGTTTATTCTGACTTCACTCTTCATTCAGTGAGTAAAGAGGACAACGATGCTGAGTTTTCTGTGGTGGTCAGTGACTCAGATGGCAATCGGCTTATCAGTCAAACAGCTACTTTGAAGGTGATTCCTTATATCCCCAGCAAAAAAGCTGAGATCATACGCCTAGCATTTGGAGCTATTTATTTAGGACATATCGGCCGAGGTGTTTTTTATCCGGTTCATGATGAGAAGTTTTATATGTTTAATGAACAATGTTCTTATGGGGGTTCTGTGAAAATCCGGCTTAACGGTATGAGCCTGCCAGCTGCTGGAGGAACTGTTCCCCTGGGAGAAAACCTGCTAGAAACTACTTTTAATGAATGCACTACTTATTCGTACTATAACACTGCTTTCTATGATGGTTTTAGCTCCTTGATTTATTCCAAAAAACCCGGGCGCTGGAACGCAAGTGTAAAGGCTGCTTTTTCTAATTTACGCTATGCGGCTGAGCCGATTTATAGCGATTCTTGGGGAACTACGCAGAATTTAAAATTAAATGGTCCAGTGAATTTGGAAATAACGCGTGCTGAGGGCGTATTTAATACCGATCAGATAACAGTAAGCCCTTTGCTGAATACCACATTAACGAGTTTGCGCAGTAATCTCACCGCTACGTTTCTGTCAGGGTCCACGTCCATTTACAGCTATACCGTGGATCCTAATATTCCAGTCACTACATCCAATGAGACGAGGTGGCATTTTGATAGGCTAACTTTTATGATGGATGGCAATATTTATGTGATTGATGGGGTGTTGAGCTCTAAACATAGCAATGATCCTATTAAAGTGACTGAAAACGGAATAGAAATTGGACAGGTGTTTACTGGAGCACAGAATTTTTTTGGAGCCACCTTGCAGATTGCGGTAGATAATATGATTGTTCCCTATGACAAGGTCAATTAAATCTTCAAATCACTACTTCGATGCGGCGTGCCGATCGTTTATTTGAAATAGTTCAATATTTGCGCGGGCGTCGGCTGACCACTGCGCGACAGCTTTCTGAGTGGTTAGAAGTTTCTGAGCGTTCGATTTATCGGGATATGGCGGATCTGCTGGCTTCTGGGGTGCCGATCGAGGCTGAGGCAGGCGTAGGCTATAGGCTTAGCAGCAGTTATGATTTGCCTCCGCTCATGTTTAATTATGATGAGATAGAAAGCCTCGTGGCTGGTGCCCGGATGGTGCAAGCCTGGGGTTCTCCCCAGCTTAAAAAAGCGGCCGGGTTGGCGCTAGCCAAAATTGCAGGAGCACTACCGAAAGATAAACGCATTGTTCTGGAACGTACTCCCTTGTTTGCACCGGATTTTTTTATCGATAAAACCGTGGGTGAACGCTTGGATGTCATGCGTGCAGCTATTCAGAAACGGGAAGTGGTGCAGCTAGACTATACCGATATGAAAGGTAAAAACTCTTTACGCATGGTACGACCTTTAGCATGTGCATTTTGGGGAGGTACCTGGTCTTTAGAGAGCTGGTGTGAATTGCGCAATGATTTTCGTAATTTTCGTCTAGATAGAATTCAAACCGTTGTTTTGTCAGGACGTCGATTCGTAGATGAACCAGGGAAAACGTATGCGGATTTTTTAAGGCAGATGCGGCGCGAAACAGGTAACGATACTTCAAGGAGTTAGGGCTTTTGAATCGAACGGGTACTCATGTAAAGCAAACACTTCCTTCTGAACACAGGCACCCCGATAGAAGGGCGCTTAGGGCCTTGATGGGAATTCCAGGAGTCGGTAAATCGCTGGCAGCTGACTTAATGACGTTAGGTTATTACAAGGTTGAGGATTTAAAGGGGGAAGATTCTCAAGAAATGTACGAAAGGCTTTGCGCTTTAAGCGGAAAAACCCAAGACCGCTGTGTGCTTTATGTGTTTCGCTGTGCTGTATATTTTGCACAAGAATCCCACCCAGACCCTGAATTACTCAAATGGTGGAATTGGAAGGATGGAAGATCTAATGTTCAGAGTGTGGCGCAGGTATAAGCGCAGTATAAACCTTAGAGACTAACAAGTTGCGCAAACTGTTTTAGATCAATATTTCCACCCGAGACAATAATACCCACGCGTTTGCCTTCTGTTTGCACAATACCTTCTAAAGCTGCTGCTGCAGCCAGGCAGCCCGTAGGTTCTACCACCATTTTCATCCGTTCTGCAAAAAACTTCAGGGTTTTGATGAGTTGTGCGTCACTGACCGTCACAATATCATCTACCAGAGCTTGAATGATCGCAAAGGTGTGATGCCCCACGGCTTGTGTTTGGGCGCCATCTGCAATAGTGTTGGGAGTAGCTATTTTGACTATTTGTCCCGTACGAAAACTTTGTTGGGCATCATTTCCCGCCTCTGGTTCTACGCCAATGACGCGACACTCAGGATTTAAAGCTTTGGCTGCAATTGCACAGCCAGAAAGTAAGCCTCCCCCACCTAAACATACCAGCAGCATATCTAATTCACCGATCTGCTCAATAAGCTCTTTAGCCACTGTGCCTTGCCCGGCAATGATATGAGGATGGTTAAAAGGAGGGATGAGTGTCAAGCTATATGTTTCTGCCAGCTTTTGCCCAATTGCTTCCCGGTCTTCGGTATAACGATTATAGAAAACAATATTTCCCCCATAGCCTTTGCTGGCTGCAATTTTGATAGGAGGGGCATCCTGAGGCATAACAATAGTGGTAGGAATCTGGAGTAACTGACCTGCAAGAGCGATGGCTTGGGCATGATTGCCGGATGAGAAAGCTACGACTCCTTTGCTGCGCTGCTCTTCAGAAAGTTGGGCAAGCGCATTAAACGCTCCACGAAATTTAAAAGCACCCATGCGCTGAAAATTTTCGCATTTAAAAAATAGTTCAGATCCCGTGATTTGATTGGCGGTTTTAGAGCGTAGTACGGGTGTAAGATGCGCTACGGTTTTAAGACGTAAGGCAGCCTTACAAACCTCTTCATAGTTGATACTTAAACCCATCATAGCCCCAAAAATTAACCACTCTCACACAAAGCATAGGTGTGAAATAATTGATGCAGAGGAGTAGAGAATAAAAAGCCGAGTCAGCTTTTGACTCGGCTTTTCTAACTTTGCTCTTCTCAAAGTGGAGCGCTTTTAAAACGCTTACTTCACGCGGTTACGATACTCGTGTGTGCGGGTATCAATCTCTATTTTGTCGCCAATTTCTACAAAGGCTGGTACCACTATTTCGTAGCCTGTGGGTTTTAAACGAGCGGGTTTCATGACCTTGCCCGAGGTGTCACCTTTGACTGCCGGCTCGGTATACTCAACTTCCCGTACTAACATGGTAGGTAACTCTACTGAGATGGCTCTTCCCTCATAAAACACTACGCTTGCGGCCATGCCTTCCTCAAGATAGTTCATGGCATCGCCCATCATTTCTTCTTCTATTTCAAACTGGTTATAGTCAGCATCCATCCATACGTAGAGAGGATCGGCAAAATAACTGTAAGTAACGTCTTTTCGATCGAGTATTAAAACATCAAACTTTTCATCGGCTTTAAAAACAGATTCTGTACCTGAGCCTGTCAGCAGATTTTTTAATTTCATTTTGACTACGGCGGCGTTACGGCCCCCTTTGCTGTATTCGGTCTTTAAGACGACCAATGGATCCTTGCCTACCATGATGACATTGCCGGCGCGGAGTTCTTGCGCGATTTTCATTTAAACACCTAAGTGACTAAGTTAATTGTAATTGTGATTTAAGTTGCAAAAATTTATTGATGGCTTGCCGTATGGTTGTTTACTAGCAAGACTGTATATTGATCAGGAGTTTTGTTAACAATTAAAATTGCCAGCAAAAATCAAATCAATTCAAGAGTTTAGCTTTTTCAGGACAAATTCGGAAAATCGCTCTCCAAGGTCAGGCGTTTGCAGCAGTTCAAGACCCATTTTTTTAGAGTGCTGGCCAAGTGCGGGTAGGGCTTCTAGCAATTTTGGAAAACTTCCTTTGGGCCAAGTTCCTCGATTCCATGCCTGATGTATTTGCCGGTTGAGTACAGCCAGATCGTCAGGTGCTTTTTTTAAAAACCAGTCTAAAAATGCATGCAGTTTAAGTAAATGCGTCTCCTGAGTTTGGGCGTAAATATTCCAGATATGCGGAACCCCGGCTAAAAGCGCTCGAGCCAAAGAGTCTTCTCCGCGCACAAAGGCTAAATCACAACGGGCTAGCAAATGATCAAAGCTGGATTGCGGTAAAAAATCTAGCCGTTGTAAAGTAGCCGACCCTGTTTGATGCGTCTTTTTTGAGCCTAGCAGAAGATTAGCTACTTCTCCTTCTGCAACCAGTAGCAAAATAGGCTGCAGACTAGCGCGCAGATCTTCCATTAACTCTTCTACAGGAGCATAGGGGTAACAAAACATTAAACAAACTAAGGTATCTGCAGTGATTTCTTGCATAAAAGGTAGATCGGACAAAGCAGATATTTTTTTTTGGGAAGTCAGTAAACCCCCACTTTGCGGATGAACCCCCGGAAAGAAAAAATATTTCATCAAGCCATTGCGCTGAGGGGAGGGCAAGCCATGACAATCCAGTGCAAATTGTTCGGCAGAAAAATATTCCAGATTGATCCATACTGGCGGAATGTTTTTATTTGCCATGGCTGCAATATAGGAGGATGGAGGATCACATCCAAAAGCTTCGACCACTACCTGAGCCGGCTCAAGCGCAGTTGCCGCTTCCCAGGGCCGTACTTGGGCGTAGAGTTTGTGCTGCGGGGCTAATGCATCAATAAGGGATGGTTGATCAATAAACAAGCGCACAGACCATCCAAACCCTTCTTGCATGCGCTGCGCAAAGCGCCAGCACACTCCCCCGTCACCAAAATTATCAATGACGCGGCAAAAAATATCTAAAGAAGGTTGAAGACAGAACAAACGCTTGAGTTATTTTTTAGTTTCATTGCTCTGCAGGGGAATCTTTACGGTACGCACTTTCCCCGATTCCCCTGGAAACCCCTCAAAAACCGATTCCACCAGCCCCGGCATGATTAGGCTCAGCTCTTTGCTTGTTCCCTCACTGACGGCGCGGCTTTCAAAAAGCCGTTTTCCAGCGGCTGTCGTAATATTTAGTTTAAGGCTGCGGTTGTAAAGGCTTGTGGTATAGCTTCGTTCCAGGGGATATTGCCAGCCTAGGCCCCAAAAAGAAGAGTTACGCCAACCAGGCCAAAACCCTCCATACATATAAGTTGGGGGGTAAAACGGATCTCTTAGCTCACGAACCAGGATTTCTCGCTGACTGATTTGCGGTTCAAACTCTACAAGCAGAGCTGCTCCCGATGGTTTGTAGGTAAACCCATACCGCGTCATTTGGTTAATAATTAATTGCTCATATGTTTTTGTCTCCAGACTAGGCTCTG
>JAIBAO010000032.1 GCA_019695155.1 Burkholderiaceae bacterium
GACTAGCCATTGAAGGACTTCGTTTAACCGGTCTTTATCAACCCCAGCGTCATCCTAAAAACGACGCTCTCATTCGAAGTTGTCGCTTGCGTCAGGGAAATGTGCGCTGTTACTCCCGACATGCAGGCATTCGGAATATTCTGAACGATTTCAAAGACGGGCGAATGTTTTATTGTTTGCCGGATATGGACTTTGGCCCTAAGGATGCCTTATTTGTACCCCTCTTTGGACAACCCGCTGCAACCTTGACGGTTTTGCCTAAACTGGCCAGAATCAGCCACGCTTTAATTATTCCCGTCATTACGCGCATGACTTCAAGCGGCTATCACATTACCCTAGAACCCGCCTGGCAAGATCTGGATCAAATGCCACTACAAACCGCCTGCCGCCGCATGAATGCGGCCGTAGAAGGTTGGGCTATAGAGGCGGGTGCAGAGTATTTATGGAGTCATCGGCGCTACAAAACTCGTCCGAAAAACGCAGCTCCTCTCTATTAAAACCCAGCGCATGGGATAATGGGCCGATGAAAATTCACTTTAGCAAAATGCAAGGCGCTGGCAACGATTTTGTCGTGTTGGACAATACGCATTCCTGCTTGAACTTAAGCGCCGATCAATACCGTAGCCTGGCCGACCGTCACTTTGGTGTAGGGGCAGATCAAATTCTCATTATTGAACCCGCTAAAGACCCCGTCAACGATTTTTCCTACCGAATTATCAACGCTGATGGCCATGAAGTAGAGCATTGCGGCAATGGGGCTCGCTGTTTTTTACGATACGTCCGCAGCAAAGGTTTAACGCAAAAAAACAGTATCCAGGTCGAGGTAAGTTTTGGTGTCATTACTTTGTCTGAGCTCAATAATGGCAACATCCGTGTACAAATTGCAGTACCCCGTTTTTCTCCTGAAGACATTCCTTTTAATCCCCAGGGTTTTATTACCCGAAAAATGCATAAAAACTGGATGTACACTTTTGCGCTGAACAATAACTGGCGGGATATTAGCGTTGTCAATCTGGGTAATCCGCATGCCGTTCAGATTGTTGAAGATCTAGACACTGCGCCTGTGTTAACAGAAGGGCCATTAATAGAATCGCATCCCGCATTTACTGCCAAAGTCAATGCCGGGTTCATGCAAATTCTAAACTCCCAGCATATTCGCTTAAGAGTGTACGAGCGAGGAGCGGGGGAAACCTTAGCCTGCGGCACAGGCGCATGTGCTGCCGTGGTTACGGGTATCCAATGCGGTTTATTGGTATCACCTGTTACAGTAGATATGCGGGGAGGCCGCTTGCTAGTGGACTGGGAAGGTGAAGGTCATATGTGCTTTTTAAGCGGACCTGCGCAGTTCGTGTTTGAAGGGAAAATACAATTATGAATGAAACATTAAGCGCTTCAAAAATTGCTGATTTTTTACGCGATCAACCTGAATTTTTTCAAACCCATGCCGAAGTATTTGTAAGCATGCGCGTTCCCGCTCCTCACGGCGGGCGAGCCATCAGCCTAATAGAACGGCAACTCCTCGCTGTCAAAGACAAAGTGCGCAGCCTGGAAATGAAACTCGCAGAAATGATCCGAGCCGGTCAGGAAAATGATGCAACCTTGAGCAAAATGGCCGACTGGGTTCATACCCTCATCGCTGCCCGGGATGCTGCAAACTTACCTGAACTGGTTGAAAGCGGAATCCTAAAACACTTTAACGTACCTCATGTCGCCTTGCGCCTTTGGCAGATTGACACCCCCTATATCCACCAGCCCTGTGCTAGCAGCGTAGCCTCTGATGTGATCACCTTTACAAACGGCCTGATGGCACCTTATTGTGGGCCCAATTCAGGATTTTCCGCCGCAAACTGGCTACAAGGCCCTATATTGTCCTTGGCGATGCTACCGCTGCGAACACAGGGCACAAGCCAAGCATTCGGTTTACTGGTATTAGGCTCCCCCGACCCGCAGCGCTTTACCTCCAGCATGGGCACTGAACTGTTAGTACATATTGGGCAAGCAGCTTCCGGAGCCCTCTCAAGACTATTACCAGAACCACTCCCAGAATTGCCAGGCCATCATGCCTAATCAGTCCCGTTCCAATGCCTTGGCCCCGCTTAAAGCAGCCACTGCAAAAACGGCCAGTGACTCTGAAAACCGCTTACCCGCAAAGTTTCAGCTTTATCTGGATTATCTACAGCTAGGAAAGCGCCTGGCCCCAACCACCTTACGCACTTACGAAACCGATCTAGCCACTCTCGTAAAAACCTGGACTGCTACTGCTGATTCTAAAGCTGCTAGCACAGCGTTTGACCCTGATGCCTTCACCGAACAAGATTTGCGACTTTTAGTAGGTAAACTGCGTCATAAAGCTTTAACCCCCCGCTCCATGGCTCGCATGCTCTCCGTGCTGAGAGGTTATTTTTCATGGCAAGTATTAAACGGAAATCTAGTCCATAACCCCGCACTACATATTCATGCCCCAAAAGCTGAAAAACGCCTCCCTAAAGCACTCCCCGTAGATAATATGATGGCCTTACTAGACCATGCACCCGTAAATTCTGCCTTGGGCGTGCGCGATGCGGCTATTGCTGAATTAATGTATTCCAGCGGCCTGCGTATCTCAGAACTCATAGGATTAGACATACAGGCTTCCAACCATGCCCGTGGCTGGGTTGACGCTACTGAAGGGGAAGTCACAGTCACTGGAAAAGGTAATAAACAGCGCAAAATACCTACAGGAGAACCTGCCCTGGCAGCGCTTCGCGCCTGGCTCAAAGTACGCAGCACCCTGGCACGACCAGAACAAACCGCCCTCTTCATCGGTGCCCGTGGAGAACGTATTAGCGGCACCAGCATTCGTACTGCCTTTAAAAAACTGGCCTATAGAGCTGGCTCAAGCGTACATATTCACCCCCATATGCTAAGGCACTCTTTTGCTAGCCATGTATTGCAAAGCAGTCAGGATTTACGCGCTGTTCAAGAAATGCTGGGCCACGCCAGCATTGCCGCCACCCAGGTCTATACCTCTTTAGATTTTCAACATTTGGCCAAAATCTATGATGCCGCCCACCCACGGGCCAAAAAATCCTCCACAAAAGCCTAGCATCCACCCTTTTCTTCCCTACTCTCCCCCTGCCTAAACCCTTTTCCTTAGCCTTTCAGTCTCTTTCCTATTTGTTCTTACTCTCCCCACTGAAGGTTTTTTCGATAAAGTTTTCTCACAATTTCGCTTTCTGCAACTAATATTGTTTTAACAGAACGGTTTTATATAGTTTTTATTGTCTTTTTTTATTTTGAGAGGGGTTTTCATGAGTAACTTATCCTCTATTTCGTCTACCTTTCTTAAGCAGCAGGTCGGCTTTAATATTGGATTCAATCCACCTTACGAACCCGTTTCAAGGGCACCCGCCTTTCGTGGATTTTATATTCCCGAAACCCTACCGTTTTCAGACAGTAAAACAGAAAATCTTAGTATTAAAGTATTGAAGAGCTCCTTAGAGAAAGCGCAAATCCAGCATTTACGCCCTACGCAGATTGTGCCTTAATTAGACTTAAACCAAAAAATTTCTGAAGTTATTTCAATTTTAACAATCTCATAGATACTTAAATTTATTGCATAAAAAAATATTACTCTTAAATTTTAAAAAATGATTAGTTTTAAATGACCTTTAATCTTGTATATCCTACACTCAATTGAGGACGAAGTTTTTTCATGGATACACAAAACGATTTTAGAAAAATATTTAGGATACTTTATGAACATTATTGTTCATATCATGATATGGATAGACCCTTATTAGAGTGGGTGGGTTTTATTGGTGCTATCGTCTTTCCGTTCTTTTACATGCTACGACATACTAGTTCTGCATTAGCCCATTTATATGATGATCTTGCACTGCGTATTGTCGCTTCTTTGTTATGTTTGATCCTAGGTTTACGTAAATGGTGGCCTAATTTTTTAAAACCTTACTACTTTGCCTATTCCTATTTCACTATTTTCTACTGCCTGGCTTTCTTCCTCACTTTTACTATGCTGCAAAATCAAGGGGGTAGTGCGTCTGTAGTAAATACCGTCATGGGAGCCATCCTCATTACTTTATTGGCCGATTGGCGTAACACGATCGTTTTACTTTTATCGGGATATCTTTTTAGTTTGATAGCCTTTTTTATCGTGGAACCTAATCCCGAACTTCCTTCGGAACTGGTAATCTCAATTGCTGGTTCTCTATTAGTTATATTAGCTGGAACCCTATCTCATTTTGCAGGCAAACGGATAGAAAAAGAGAAATCTTCAGCCCTCACCACCCTAGCCGGCTCCATCGCCCACGAAATGCGCAATCCTTTAGGCCAAATCAAATACAGCCTAGACAGCATCGAGCACACCCTCCCCTCCCCCCGCAGCCGGGGAGGCGATCAACCCCTCAGCGCCCCC
>JAIBAO010000060.1 GCA_019695155.1 Burkholderiaceae bacterium
GCAAAGGAGGGGGTGCGATGAGTAAACCCTTTAGGCGAGGAATATTTTCAAAAGTAGGGCTGAATGTGGGCTTACCCATGACCCCTAATGAGGTGACACCAGAATCTTTGCAGATGAAAATTCAACACTTGCGGGGGGATTGGAAATAAAAACACTCTTATGACTGGTAAAAATATTTATTTCTGGGCCAATGAGAAAAGCAACTGGGGATTAAGATTTTTTGTGGGTTTCTGCTTGTCTCTGCTTAGGTGCTTGCAGCGCAGTTTCAAGCCAGAATTCTCCTTGAGTAGAGGCTGAAGATGCAGGCGGTGGAAGAGCAGTTTTGATGGAATTCAGACCGCGATAAGCGGCCATGCGGTGGCGCCTGAATCGTCTCCAACACTCCCTAGCCCCTGCCTTCATACCCCAGGTCAACTAAATAACAGGTAAAATCTTTTCTACTTTCAAAAGCTTAGTCAGGGTCTCTTTACCCTATTTTTTGAGAGTCGGAAGAAGTGGCGATAAAGTGCTATCATCCAGCTCGTTTTTGGCAAACTTTAACGCTACATAATTAGTTTTAACCCAAATTTCCCATTAGGCGCCCTTTCAGTGCTGCTTGGGTGTCAGCGGTGCATTGGCGGTCATTTTTATCCCTCTCTGTCGCCTGTAGCAATGTCTACAGGCTTCGCAGTCGGGCCAAAACTGCCTAGCAACTGCCCTCGCTGCCATCCAAAGCCCTAAGGGGAAATCTGAGTTAAAATCACATCTTCTTTTTGTAATTGATATGACCTCTTTCATATCAATGGCTGCCCGGGTGGTGAAATTGGTAGACACAGCGGACTTAAAATCCGCCGCTTACCTGCATAAGGGGCGTACCGGTTCGATTCCGGTTCCGGGCACCAGCTAATCCACTCACCTCGTCTCAAATCCTCTCAAAACCCGCATGTTCTGTAGTCTAGCGGGTTTTTTGTTGTCTCAAACAGTCTCAGGAAGTATCATGAAATACCGCCAAAAAAGCGGTATTTTTGGCGGTATCTTGCAAGCCTGTATCTAAAGGTACCGCCAAACTAAAAGAGAGAAGACAGATGGCACTCACGGATACTTTTGTTAAAAACGTTAAATACACCGGTGCTTCTGCCGGCGATAAATACAGCGATAGTGGGGCTATGTATTTACTAGTCAAGGCAGCCGGCAAATACTGGCGCATGAACTACCGTTTTGCAGGCAAGCGCAAAACCTTAGCGCTGGGTGTTTACCCTGAAGTTTCACTCGCTAGAGCTAGAAAGCGGCGCGATGCTGCCCGAGAGTTGCTAGCAGAAGGCATCGATCCCAATAAAGCCAAGCGCCAAGAAAAGCAAAATAAAGCTTATGCTGCTGCCAATACTTTTGAAGCGATCGCCCAAGAGTGGTTGATTAAAACCGAAGCTAACCGAAAACAAAGCACCCAAACGAAAGTTCAACGCTGGCTAGAAAAAAACGTCTTCCCCTATATAGGTACGTTCCCTATTTCCAATCTTGGGCCTAGAGATATATTAGAAGTCTTGCGTAAAGTAGAAGCTAGAAATGCCATAGATAGTGCGCATCGTATTAAGCAAATTATTGGTCAGATCTTTCGATTTGCAGTAGCTACAGGCAGCGTAGAGCGCGATATCACCACCGATTTGCGTGGCGCTTTATCCCCTGTCTCTTCTACCCATTTCCCCGCCATTACCGACCCGAAAGAAGTGGGTCATTTAATGCGCTCTATTTTTGCCTATGAAGGTCACCCTTACACTATTGCTGCCCTCAAACTTGCTCCACTACTCTTTGTGCGCCCAGGAGAATTACGTACCGCAGAATGGGCAGAAATAGATCTGCAAGCAGCGCAGTGGCGCATACCTGCGAGCAAAATGAAAATGAAAGTCGACCATCTAGTACCGCTTTGTACCCAAGCCTTAGATATTTTGCGTAATCTCCACTCTCTCACGGGTCACGGTCGCTACTTATTCCCCAGTCTACGGACTGGCGAACGACCTATGTCTGAAAACACCTTAAATGCAGCTTTACGCGGGATGGGTTATAGCAAAGAGGTTCATACTGCCCATGGATTCAGAGCCATGGCACGCACTATTTTGGATGAAGTCTTGGGTGAACGAGTAGATTTAATAGAGCATCAGTTAGCGCATGCGGTGAAAGATCCAAACGGAAGAGCTTATAACCGTACCGCACATTTACCCGCCAGGATAAAGATGATGCAGCGTTGGGGGGATTATTTGGAGGGGGTGCGTATGGACACATAAATAATTTTCATAAAGAATGCAAATCTTAAATTTAAGATCTATCAATTCTTAATGAAATTCGCCATTAGTTTATAGCAGATGTTTTCTCATCTTATCAGGGTAGGCATGTGAATAAGTTATTAAAACTGAAAAATTGGTTAACGATTCCTGAAGCAGTGAAGCAGCTTACGATTACTTTAGAGGAAGAAATAACCGAAATTGATTTATTGCAATTAGTTTTAGATGGGCATTTAGACTTGTCCATTTATTTTGTAAATCATCAAATGGCTCGACGTGGGAAGGTTGTACCGATAGAAAATGCTCGATACGTGGAGGTCCCCACTAATCTTTTTCGCGCAGCTGCTAACCAAATTGAGAGTGAAGAGGAAGATCAGGACGTCTCTAACAACATAATAGTATTAGGTTTAGAACTTGAAGATGGAAAAGTGATTGACTGGGAAGATGAGCTGCATCAATTGGACGGTATCTATGACTTAACTATGTTAGGTGGTGAAAAATCCGAAATACAGCAGAAGTTGCAAGACTTGAGAGGATTAGGCAGCATAGATTATGTACACCTCGATGGAATTTTTCTTAAAAGAGGTGAATATTTTTTTCAGCTGCAAGTGGAAAATGTAGATGCACAATCAAACTCTGTAGACTCTCAGTATTACCCTACTATACAGTTACCTGAAGATGCAGCTTTAGTAGTACGCGTTGAGGCTTTAATAGAACTAGAGAAGACCTTAGCCAATGTTGAAACCGTAACTACACTTTTACCTGCCACTGAATCTGATATAGATCCTGTCGATCAACCCGAAGAGCTTGACGCGGCAAATATAGCGTTTCGAAGAGTCTCTAGAGGATATGGAGATAAAGCATTAACATTTAGAAACAGATTGCTAGCTTTCTTAGAAGAAAACTATTCTCACTTAAAATCGGAAGCTATCGAACGCATAGCAACTGTAGCAAATCCTGATAAAACACGGGGTCGCAAAAAAAACGACAAAGAATAGGTCTACTATTAAAATCAGCATTCATGCGGGTTTAGCTAAAGGAGGGGCTATTTCGGACAATCAATATATCCCCTTTACCTTCTATTCATCCTATCAATAAAGCCCGACAGTGGAGCCTTCTATACCAACACAAGGATCCTCATGTCGCACAATCTCAAGCCAACACCAGTTACCTTAACTGCAGCCCAGCTTCTCAAGCCGTATGGAGTCATTCCCTCCTTTGACAAGCTCCCCGATAGCGCCTTCATTCGAGAATCTCAACTAGTCCAAAGCCCCAAACGGCCCCACACACCCGCTCCCTTACCCTTTAGTGCCCCCACCCTCTGGCGCAAAGTCAAAACAGGCACCTTTCCAAAGCCCGTCAAACTCTCTAAACGCGTTACCGCCTGGCAAGTAGGTCAAGTACGCGCTTGGATGGCCAAACAATCGCAAGCGTGAGGGAGCGCCAATGAAACTTATAAAAAAAGCCCCCCGTGCTACTAACACTGAGGGCCCTCTCACTGATAACAACATATCAGACTTTTCCATAATCACTTGCAACAGTAAAGCCTTTTTCGTGCGCGCAGAATATAGGGAGAGGGCACATGGATAAGACCCTCGACTCCTTTCGACAAGCTATAGCCGACACAGGTTTATACGTTCCTGACGTGATTGAAGATGACGGCCAACTCCACCGATTCAGTGCACAAGGCAAACAAAAAGACGATTCTGGCTGGTACGTATTGCATACTGACGGCATCCCAGCCGGTGCTTTTGGCTGCTGGCGTACTGGAGTGCACTCCACCTGGAGCGCCCAATCTCCTGCCACAATGACTCCAACCGAACAAAGAGCCTATCAACAACGCATTACAGCCATCCAAACCCAACGGGAAATAGAGCAAACCACTCGCCAGGCCTTCGCCGCTACTCAAGCCCAACACCGTTGGCAAACAGCCAAAGCGTGCGTAGACCCTTCCAGCCACCCCTATCTTAAAGCCAAAGCCATCCAACCTTACGGTCTACGCATAGAAGATGTCGACACTTTACTCATCCCTCTGCGTGACACGGACGGTCATTTACAAAGCCTCCAAACCATCACTACCGAAGGAGAAAAACGTTTCCTACCTAGTGGCAAAGTCAAAACCTGCCATCACCTCATCGGAACCCCCAACGACATCCTCATCGTCTGCGAAGGCTACGCCACGGGCGCTAGCCTCTATGAATGCACCGGCCATGCAGTCGCCATCGCTTTCAACGCAGGCAACCTTCAAGCCGTAGCCACCGCTTTAAAAGCAAAATATCCCTCCATAACCCTTCTCATCGCAGGCGATGATGATTGGAAAACAGAGCAAAATCCCGGCCTCATTAAAGCAACAGAAGCTGCGCAAGCCATCCACGGGCACCTAGCTATTCCTATCTTTCCTACACCCCGCCCAGAAAAAGCCACCGATTTCAATGACCTGCATCAATTAGCCGGAGCGCACGCAGTTAAACACTGCATACAAGCAGCATTAAATACAGCAGTGACTAGCCATCCTGAAATCACTAGGCTAGGTAAAGAAAGCCTCGATCCCTGGTCTCTTCCCACGCCGCTCCCCAACGCCTTACCTGCCGTCCATCCCTTCGATCCAGAGCTATTACCTCAAAGCCTCCGCCCCTGGATCCAAGACATCGCCCATCGCATGCAATGTCCCATCGACTTTCCTGCAGTCGCTGCCCTAGTAGCCCTCTCCAGCTTAGTGGGCGCTCGGGCCGTCATCCAACCCAAAGCCCAAGACGACTGGCAAGTTGTTCCCAACCTCTGGGGAGCCGTCGTAGGAAGACCTGGCGTTAAAAAAAGTCCTGCTTTAAGCGAAGCGCTAAAACCCCTTCACCGTTTACAAAAAACAGAATACGAACACTGGGACACAGCCCATGCCGCCTGGGAATTAGATAACAAAGTTGCACAAATGCAAGCCGACGCCCATGAGAAAAAAGCCAAAGCATTAGCCGGTAAAGACCCGGCTGCCGCCAGAGCACTACTGGATCCTAATACTACTAGAGATTCTTTTGGTACTTCAGCAGAACCTATTGCAAGGCGTTTCATCGTTAATGATGCCACCGTAGAAAAACTAGGTGAAATCTTGCAGCATAACTCCTGGGGTACCCTTTCTTATCGAGACGAGCTTTACGGTCTACTCACCAGTCTAGACAAATCCGGACAAGAAGGCTCCCGTGCTTTTTATCTACAAAGCTATGATGGCAACCAAAGCTACACCTTTGATCGGATTGGAAGAGGCACCATCCCTATTCCCAGAGTATGTCTTGCACTGCTAGGAAGTATCCAACCTGGTCGACTTCACGAATATGTCAGAAATGCCGTCGCCGGCGGAAATGCAGATGATGGCTTATTACAGCGCTTTGGTCTCACCGTTTGGCCAGACCTCCCCACTGACTATATCCATGTCGATCAATGGCCCGATACTCCCGCTAAACAAACAGCGTGGGCCGTCTTTGATCGATTGGCTCAACTTGAACCTGCCAATGAAACCGATCCCATTCTTTGGCGTTTTGATGCAGCTGCACAAGCCTGCTTTGTAGAATGGTTAGTTCCCTTTGAAACCGAACTACGCAAAGAAGAACTTCATCCCGCTCTGATTTCTCATCTAGCTAAATACAGAAAGATCATTCCCGCCTTAGCTTTACTGTTTGCCTTAATCGATACCCCTGAAAACAATGGAATTATTCAAGAAAATGAACTGATCCGTGCCCTAGCTTGGAGTGATTATCTTCGGAGCCATGCACAACGCTTGTATGCAGCAGCCCTGGTGCCTGAAACGAGTGGCGCTGCAATTCTCCTTGCAAAGCTTAAAGCAGGCAAATTAACTGATCGTGACCCAGATATAAAACAACTCTCCAGCTTTACTCCCCGGCAAATAGCACAAAAGGGATGGGCGGGATTATCCACCCCTGACGCAGTGCGCAAAGCGGCGGAGCTCTTAAGTGAGTATGGATGGTTAATGCGGGAGACGCAGCTGTCGAATGACGCTTTGGGCAGAGGTAGACCGAGTGAGCGGTATTTGATTCATCCGACAGTGTTGGCGGGGAGGTCAGTATGAGCTGGCTGGCAAGGTTAAAAGAGCTGAAAGAGGTCAAAAACCTAAAACAGATAAACCACCACGAAGAAGGTGAAAGACTTCAAAAACCTCCTTCACCTCCAATCCCTAACCTACAAAAACTACAGAAAGAGATTTTAGTAGTTTCTGTAGGGTCTACTTTGGGCACTTCTGGAAATTTAAGTAATGGTAATTCTTCTTGGAGCGCTATAGAGATAGACACCTTTATTCATCGTCGACACATATTGACGGAAAAGAGATTAGACCTGGAGGAGGCTGAAGGTGTAGCAGAAACTCTCCTTCTTCGGGATCGAGATATCGACAATCGGCGCTTATGTTTGGAGTGTGTTCATTTGCAAGGAGATAGACAACGAGGCTGGCGCTGTGCAAAGGTAAGGTACGGGAATCCGTATAAAAGCCGGCAGAATCTTCCTGCAGCTCATCCCATTACACGACAACCTATAGTCTTACCCATGGAGTACGTCTATCAATTACAGCGCTGTGAGCGCTTTCAGGAGGCGGTATGAAAAAGTCTGCCGATGTAGTACCCGTTATTCCTACAAACCTTAAAACCCTGCAAGTGGCGCAGTTGCCCCATCAAACCCAAGCCCAAGCTTTAGCGGGTGTCTCCCTGCTGCCAGCCTTTCATGCGGCAACAGTAATTGATACCTATCAAGCCAATTTAATAGGGGAGGGAGTTGAAATGACAGCGCTAGTAGAAGCGTTACAAGAAAGTACCGATAAAACCAAAGCAGGGGACCTCTCTACCTTAGAAGCCATGCTATTAGGACAAGCCAGTGCATTACAAACTATCTTTAGCAGTCTAGCCAAGCGCGCGCAACAGCAAGAGTATCAAAAGCATCTAGAAGCGTTCTTAGGTTTGGCGTTAAAAGCGCAGGCACAAAGTCGGGCCACGATCTCAGCACTAGTCGAGTTGAAATATCCCCGCCATGCGCTGTTTGTAAAGCAGGCGAATATTGCGCAGGGGCATCAGCAGGTGAATAACGGGCAAGTACCCACTCAGGAAGACGCGTCTACAGAAAGAGGAGAAAGTCCTAAAGACCTCTTCGCGGAACAATTTAAATCTGAACATAACGAACTATTAGAGGAGGGAGCTTATGGCAGCCCGCAAATGGACAGTAGAACAACGCCAGCGACAACGAGAAATGATTCAAAGGTGGAAACCCTGGGAACAATCCACCGGTCCCAAAAGCGCCGACGGTAAAAGAGTGACTTCTCAAAATGCTTGGACGGGTGGCCACCTCATAAAGCTACGTGCATTTATTAAGCAATTAAATGCGGCGTTGCGGGAGCAGAAGCAAGGGGTTGAGGTCGTAAAAAGCAATGTGTTCTAGCCACAACTTGATATGACAGGGGTATTGTCAAACTGGAGCAGCTCAAAGTGTAAAGCTTAAGATTTAATCTGACATTTTTATTACTATGTAAATGTTGAAAGGATGTCAGATGAACACACAAAGTCAACATAAGATGATCAAGAACAAGCTGGTTTTATTGCGGCTATCGGAGACACTGGGCAGTGACTCCAAAGCTTGCAAAGCAATGGGCTTTAGCCGTGATAGTTTTTATCGTTTTAAGAACTGTATGAGCAAGGCGGCAAAGCCGCCTTGCAAGAAATCAGTCGGAAAAAGCCGATTTTGCAAAACCGAGTCGATCCGATGGTGCAAGCGGCGGTGGTGCAATAGGCCATCGATCAGCCAGCGTATGGCCAGAATCGGGTCAGCAATGAGTTGCGTCAGAAAGGCCTGATGGTGTCTGGGGGGGGCGGCGTGAGGTCGATCTGGCTACGCCATGACCTAGAGAGCGTTGCCAAGCGTTTAAAAGCTTTGTCAGCCAAAGTGGCGCAAGATGGCCTGATTCTCACCGAAGAGCAGTTGCGGGCGTTAGAGAAGGCCCGCGAAGAAAAGCAAGCTCACGGCGAGATTGAAACTGAACATCCTAATTATTTAGGAAGCCAAGACACGTACTATGTCGGTAACATCAAAGGCGTGGGTCGCATTTATCAACAGACTTTTATCGATACCTACTGCAAACTCGCCCTGCTCAAACTGTACGATCAAAAGCATGCCCTCACGGCGGCAGACATGCTCAATGATCAGGTGCTACCTTGGTACGAGGAGCAAGGCATCCCGCTGTTGCGCCTCTTGACTGACTGGGGCAGTGAGTACTGCGGCAACCGCGAACACCATGAATATGAACTGTATCTGGATATCGAGAACATTGAACACACACGCACCAAGGTTAAATCACCGTAGACCAATGGAATTTGTGAGCGCTTTCATCAAACCATGCAGAACGAGTTCTATGCCAATGCTTTCCGACGCAAGCTTTACCATTCAATCGAGCAGTTACAGGTCGATGTGGACGATTGGATTTACCATTACAACCATGATCGGACGCATTCTGGAAAACATTGCTTTGGAAAAACACCCATGCAGACCTGGATAGACAGCATCCTTTTGGCATTGGCCAAACAACTGGATCAGACTCAGGCAACGTCTGATTCGGTTTCTTCTTAGTTGCCTTGTCTGTCAGATCAAGTCTTGGCTAGAACACGCTGTCTAACTGTTCGAGCGGCTTACACTGGTTTAACCACCACGGGTTGCTGGGGTCCATCGGCTATATCTCGCTTGCAAAAGCTGAGGCAGACACCTGCATCTCGCCAGTCAAGAAACAATGATGGAGGCCTGACTTAAACCAACCAGTCTCTACGAATCCCGGGACGGTTCAGAGTGAGCAGCAATCTATCTTCAACCAATCCGACCCTATCGCAGAACGCCAGCCGTCAATCTTCGATAAAGCATTGAGCGCTCCATCCAGTGGAGCTCTCTAGACAGCACCTCATCAGCGTCGAACCGATCAACCAGCATCGGTGACAGCGAAACTTGGCTATACATGTTGCGATAGAGAAGGAGTGCTTCATCGGACTTCGCCTTTAGCACAGCGTCGCAGACACTGAACCGGTCGGCTTCTTTTCCCCAGTCGAACACATTGGACAAGAAGAACGCATCAATGTCAGCGAGCTTCTGAAGCCCGGATTGGAGCGAGTTATTGATCACAGTTAGCTTATCGAGATTGCGCTTAGCGCTTGCAAATCCCTCGGGGCTCAAATAATGGGGCGCTCCCTCGGTTTGGTTATGAATATATGAGCCAAAAAATAGTTGTGACAGAAAGTAGTTGTCGCAGATTCGCTTAGTTTGGATTTCCTTATCAAATTGCTCCAAGAAAAAGGCTCCAAAGTCGCCCTCACCGGAATCCGCGAACCAAAACGATGGGTAGAAGACCAACTGGGTCGACTTGCTCATCAACACGCGGATGGCAGTCCGCCATGCTTCGGTATTGAATTCACTTTGGAATAGTTGGCGTTGTTCCTCGACGGATGCGCAAGAAAAGAGAGCTTTGATCGCCGCCTCGCCACAAACGCTATTTCGTAGGTTCTCGCCCACGAGTCTATAGAAACGCTCGGTGACACCCACGTAGTTTATGCCGTGAGCGATCTTCACCCGGTGTTGATCCCAATACTTTCTCGCATAGGAGGGGAGCGAATCTCTGAGGTCCTCGTAGACTTCAATTCGGTGCAGCATCGAGATTTCACCGATGAAGCCCAAGAACGCATTGCGATCAAGCTTCCCAATAGCCGCTCGCTTTAGCTCGATCAAGGCGCATTGCGCGCGATTGACGTCGACCGCGTAGACGTTCCTGACACTATCGTCAAGCAGCGAAAATGCGGTGCATCCCCCCGATCCGATACACACGATCCGTTCTGAAGCGTGGGGATTTTTGAAGTACCGCTCAACCTTGGAGTCTTCGCGGATTTGGGAGAAGTAGATTTCGTACATTTGCGGTTCCGTGTGGAATTTCTGTTCGACTTGCCGGGATCAGACGGCCTGTGAGATGCCATCCAAAATGCCTGTGACCCTGTCGTATCCCAATCCGAAGCAGGCGCTATAAAGCGGCTCGCCATTGTGAGAGGTGATTCCGCAACTCTTCGAGAAGGACTTCAAGTGGAGATTGAGGGAACCAACAGCGAGGCCTTCGACAAGAAATTCAGACTTTAAGTTCTCGTTCGCCTGGAACTTCTGCTTGAAGTCATTCGGGTTAAAAAACGGATCGGTGGCCTTCTCAACACTTGCTTCGACGCCCAGACCGAGAAGTATACCAAGCACCTCATTCTTCACTGTTTCAATCCAGGACTTAACATAGTCGATGTTGCTTGCGAAGAGAATGTATTCGCGCATAACAAATGCCTGCTGCCGCACGCCGACCTTGTAGTGCTCTTCATGCCGAAAGCAAGTGTTCTTGTGTGTGATGAGCGCCGGCTCTTGAACAACGCTTCCTTTCAAGTGGTGGAAGACCGGGTAGCAACACGTGGGAGATAGTAGAAATCCCTCTGAATCCCTCTGACGGTTGAAAACAACCAGCGCCTGATGGGGAAAGGAGTCGATATAGTGCTTCGCTAAGACGAAATCGACAGGAAGCAACGGCGAGAAACGCACCTCGGTGGCAGATGCAAAGCACGATAACTCGGCAAGTGCAGAATCAAGTTGCACTTCACGGTCCCGACGGCTGGCGAATTGCCATGGCCCCACGTCAAGCAGCCTTGACATTGTACGTCATATCTATTCGACGCACTGTTCGGATCGAATCGAGGTTTGGATCATCAAGACTGATTTCAATGTCAAGAGTGTCCTCAATAAACAAAATCAGTTGCGTGATCGAGAAACTATCGACAACACCTGTTTCAATAAGATCAGTGTCAGGCGTTATGTCGATCGACAACTTTTCTGTCGTTTCGACTAAGAACGCAATAACTGCGGTGATGAAATCATTTCTGGTCATAAATTGATCCTTCCTATGTTAAGTTTTCCACTGAAAACTGCAATCTCACACGGACGCGACGATCAAGTTGAAACGTTCGTGGAGCTAATGCCACTAAGCAATACCGACACTGAGTAAGTACTTTTGAATCTTCGCGGCGGGCTTGAATGTGTCAAGGTTCGAGAACTTCTCGCGTTCCACCGCTATTTTGACTTTCAGTGGATTCGCTAAACCAATGATCTTGTAAATCTCGACATTCGCCAGATCGGCAATAAAGAAGCGGATAAACCTGCCAACATAGATCCTGTAGTTCTGCAGCATTTCGCTTGAAAGATCAGCCTCGAGTTTGCTCCACAGCGACCGCACTACTTGTCGCCCCATAGCGATGTGACGGGACTCGTCCTTGTAGTGCCGCTCATTGATCTTGCGCACCAAATTCGGAGCGTCAACGAACTTGGCGATCTCGACGTTGTAGAACGTAAGTATTTCTTCTGCAACCAAGGTCTGCAGAAAGGCGTTGAGCGTTGCAATCTTTTTGTCCGCGAACTGCGTGAGGCGAACATGCTTATATTGAATTACTCGCCCAAAATGCATTCGACAGAACTTGCCAAACATAAGAATATGGTCGCTTTCTTCTCCAAGCAAGATGCTGAGATAGTCCGAATCATCGGCGAACTCCGGTAGGTAGAGGTATTCGAGAAGATCGGCCTGGATTTCCTTTTCGCCCCGCAGCGTCATCGAGAATAGATTGATCATTTCCAGCTGGCTAAGTGTTAACATTTGGTTTGGACTCAGATTGTTCCAGTAGGGTGTGCCGAACAGGCTGCATAGTTCGAATGGCATCCACGGAACGTCCTTCCGCGGTATATCTGTCCAGTCGAGATCAGTAACTGGGCAGAATTTGTCTTTGACAGACAGATCCGTCAATTTTTGAAATCGTAGAGTTGTTGCAACACATTCTTCCATATATTGGTACTTTCTTGGTATTGATCATTTACAAAAATTTCGTACTGATATGTTGAGCTTCATGCTCAAAGTATATTGGCGTAGAAGCCGTTCCCCTCGATATCGCGAATCGCTGCATAATCACGATCGAGTTGCATTGCATCGTCGTGCACCAAATAGACACTGCCCACGGTCGTCAGCAAATCCGTTGTCTGGGTAATAGGGCTTCCGGCGGTTGCCTTTTGCCTGAGTCTCAAGGAGTGGAACGACGCGAGGCCTTCGATTCGCTCCAGCGGTAGTGGACCTGCGAGAACTCCTGACAGCGGAGAGAGGAGCAGTACGATCTTGCAATGCTCGTTAAGTGGCTCAAGGAGCTTCGTTCTCGCTAGGAATCGATGTGGACTGATATAGCTTGCGACCGAATCGATTATCTGGTTCGAGCCCGTGACTCTTAAAAGGGCCGCCGGATTGATATTTCCTTGCAGTCTCGCCGCGCATTCGATGAGCATCGGTTTATCGCCTTTCATCATCACCTCGGCGTGGGCGGGCCCATGCCGAATATCAAGCGCTTGGAGGACCTGGACTGTGTATGACGCAAGGACGGCATAGTCGTGTTCGCTCGGGCAGACAAGATCTAGATGGTCGTACAGAGGAATGCCCCCGGTCATATATTTGTGCGATCGCCATATCTCTAAGATTCGATGCTCGCCCTGCGCACTGACGCTGTTCACCATGAATTCATTGCCTTCAAGAAACTGCTGGGCGAGTATTCCTGTATTAGTAACACCGAGCATGTTCTTCTTGCCAATAATCGCGTCGCATGCACCACGTACCTCTTCTTCGTTTTTGCAGATCCGTACACGGTCTGTACCAGCGCTGCGGGGTGGTTTAACTACGATCGGCCAGCCTGCTGACGCTGTTGCCCAGGCAATGACTTCCTCCCCCGATAAGACCGTCTTAGTTTGCGGGCTAGGCACCCCCGCGCGTCGCAGTGCCTCTTGCATGACGAACTTATCGCGTCGCGCGAGAGAAAGCTCTATCCCATTACTCGATCGAAGACCCAGCGCCGTTGACAGTTGGTCGGCTAGTTCGACGCCGGTTTCGCTACCGGCCATGAGGTGCGCAATGCGGTACTTCGCGAGCCTTTTCTGCAGCTCGTGAAGGTCGCCATCAAACTGGATATCCTCCTCGAAATAGTCGAGCGGAACTGATGAGGGCCCAGGAAAAGACTCGAAGGTGTTAGTGATGTGCACGCACCGATAGCCTGCGGCTAAGAATGCCGGCGCGAGATAGATTCCTGAGCTGGTGCCGTCGACTAGACAGATCACCTCGGAAGTGAATGTAGAAATTTTTGACATGTAAATACTCGTCATCACGCCCAGGTGTCGAAGTCCGGCAGTCCACGCCTCTCGCTAAAATTGATGAACGCCTCTCTGTTCTTGATGCGAAAGTAAATGTTTCTCTTTTTAACGGTATGCATCGATACTCCAGGTTCCAGGCCGTATTGATGTGCCGGGTACACCAGTACATCCGATAAGACCCTGTGGTTGAGAAAATTAACGCTGTCGAACATCGCAGCTGGCGACCCTCGCGGAGGACAACAGTAACCACAACCTTCGATAAATATCGTATCGCCGGTAAACAATAAATCACCCATAAGAAAACACGCCGAGCCACGGGTGTGGCCCGGGGTGTGGAGACAGGTGAATCTGACGGAGCCGGCCGCAACTTCCTGTTCATGCGCACACGCAATAAGCCCTGGGGTGCGAAACCCGCTGTCTTCGATTTCAATACCTGTCATGTAGACCGGGACTGGGACTTTCGAAGTGATTAGATCAATGTTTTGCACATGATCGCTGTCCGCATGCGTCAGAAGGATGGCTCGCAACGTCAGGTCGTCTCGTACTATCAAATCAAGCAGCGCGTCATGGTCCCAGCCAGGATCAATAAGGACTGCATCCTTTGACAACTGATCATAGACGAGGTAAATGAAGTTTGGCAGGACGCTGCGCCCTGTTTTAAGCTGAGTTACGCAAAGCATAGGTTGATTATCACAAATCATTCTCGGAAAGGAGTCTATTGATGTTCTATCACAGCCCGCCCCGTGGGACGAAAAGCGTTCGGATGTAGGATGATCACAGTGATGTAGAGCACGACAAAAATGATACTAGTCCACATCAGTCCGATCCCTTCAACCAAAAGGGACCCTATGAAGATCGTGCAGATCATCCCTGCATAAACCATGGCGTACTGAACCGATGCCACGAGTGCCATCTCTTTTGGTGGGCTATTGATTACTACATCGGACTGCAGCTTGAAAAAGGCGAGCTCGAAGAAAAAAATGTACAAAAAGTACGCAACGTAACTTGATGCTGCAGTTATGCCCCACGACGCTGAGACCATAAAGACCGCGCTCACTAGAGTCATTGCTAGCGGCGGGAAACACACGCCACGCTTGCCGAGCACGTGGTACAGGAGCGCCCCAATTAATGCGGCCGCACTGTTGACGACCTGAAGGAGTCCCACATAGCGCTCCGCCAATTGCAGAACATGTGCCGGCAGGGTCACGCGTGACACATTAAAGAACCCTTGGTAAATACTGACGAAGACGATAAACACCCAGAAGCTACGGCGCAAGTCAGGGTTGGTTTGCAGCAATCCACGGAACGTAGGCCAGATCCCCCTCACGCGCTGGGCACTTGTCGACAGGTGTGAGACGCTCGGGAGGAGAGTGGCAGCTACGGCCGCTCCGGAAAAAAGAGCGCACGTCAAGGCAAGCGCGACAAACGGCGTCATCTCCCCTCGAATCAATCCGATTGCACCACCAGCAAGTCCACCAGCAATGAACTGCGCCGTGAGTGTCAGCGGCCCGGTGAACTTCACATCCTGGATACTAAAATAACGCTTGATAGCAACGATTCGCGCCACCCGCTGGACAGCATCGAGTGCTCCAATTAGCACGCCACCCGCCACCGCTATTAGCGGTACATGCTCAAGCAGTCCATACACAATTAAAGCGGTGGCCAAGGAGAGAAAATTCGAAAGCATCAACAATGTCCGCGCTCCCACACGATCTGCCAACCTCTGGATCTGCGCGACGAAAATCACCGGCAACACCATTGGAGAAAAGAGCACTATTTGGGAGAAAATGATGCTGCCTGTGGACTTATAACTGTAGTAAGACAGGTAGACATAGCTGAGCGTTGAGGCGCAGATGGCGCAGAGATTGACGATCCATAGCAGTAAGCTGATGAGCCTAGTATTAACCAATCGAAATTCTTTTTCCACCACGTGATATTCTCCCTGCTTCTCTTTTTTAATTCCAATTTCAATTAGAAACTGAATTAATGATCCACTCTGCCATCCTGCAATCGATTTGACCAGCTGCGGCTGACCTTCGAGTGCCAACAAGCCTTTTACAAGAGATTGCTCAAGTGCCTCCCTGCTCTCAAATGCCTTGTTGTGACAGTGCTTCTCGCAAAGTTCATCCCATAGATGCTCCTGAGGGTCACTTCGGGGCTATACGGTGGCAGAAAGTGTAGTTTGATATTCTCAGGAATCTTCATCTTCCAGGTAATCTTTTCTACTTATGATTAAGAAATTCCAAGGGAGTAGATCATTGATCGGCAATTATTGGCATGTCGACGCTTCGAGCGCTTCAAGCGCTTTGTCTATTGCTACTCGTGCAGTCTCTGTTGCCGGTGAAAGTGGCAGACGCAGTTCGTTTGCGCACAAACCCAACTTGCACATCGCATACTTGACGCCCGCCGGACTTGGGTCAATGAAAAGCGCAGTATGCAGCGGCATCAAACTGTTGTGTATGGACTGCGCTCCCGCTATATCGCCTCGCTGCATAGCATCGAACATTGATGCACAGACCTTGGGAGCCACATTGGCCGTAACGGAGATGCAGCCGTGCCCTCCGTGAGCTACATATCCCAGGCAAGTGGCATCGTCACCTGACAGAAACGAGAATGGTTTTCGTACCCTCAATCGCTCCATCGTTACTCGGGCAACATTGCCAGTTGAGTCTTTAACGCCGACGATGTGTTCAAGCTGAGCCAACGCCGAGATCGTGTCGACACTCAACTCCTGTCCCGTACGCGACGGAATATTGTACACGATAATCGGTAATTTAACGGCGCGGTCAAGCACACGAAAGTGTTCGATGATTTGGCTCTGCGTTGGCTTGTTGTAATAACCGGTCACATGTAGTAATGCATCGGCGCCGGCCTCTTCCGAGCATCGACTCAGAAACACGGCCTCCTCGGTGCTGTTTGACCCTGCACCTGCAATTACGGGAATGCGGCCTTGTACGAGCTTGACCGCCTCGCGGATCACATGAATATGCTCTTCGTGATTTAGAGTTGGACATTCCCCTGTAGTCCCGCAGATAACCAGCCCGGATGAACCTTGATCGACATGCCAGTCGATCAGTCGCCGCAACGCGTCGTGATCGATTGAGCCGTTAACAAATGGTGTAATGAGCGCTGGAATAGACCTAGAGAAATGCATATTGCGATTGCCGGTAAGAGTGGAACCTAAAAAAAAGAAGCAATTTACTACCGAAAGATTTTAATCTTATCCGCAGGATTTCAATTCAACAAGCGTTAATTCGCACCTGATCCAAGTTTGGGCCGTCCCGGGATTCGTAGAGACTGGTTGGTTTAAGTCAGGCCTCCATCATTGTTTCTTGACTGGCGAGATGCAGGTGTCTGCCTCAGCTTTTGCAAGCGAGATATAGCCGATGGACCCCAGCAACCCGTGGTGGTTAAACCAGTGTAAGCCGCTCGAACAGTTAGACAGCGTTAAAGAGGGGATTTTTATTGTAACGTGAGTATTTTTAAGTGTTATTTAGCATACGTGAACTAGTCTAAACTTACTCTGATCTTTCAATATTATTGGCGAGAGATCGCCAGAAAGGAAATGCAGAGGAACACGATGCAAGAGAGTAAAGTGATTAAAAACAAGCTGGGTTGTCGAAACTGGCCAGCAACTGGAAAGCGTCTCCAAAGCCTACGAGGTCATGGGATTCAGCCGTTACCGCTTTTACCGAGTCAAAGAACTCTACGATAAAGGCGGTGAGGCGGCGCTGGTGGAGATCAGTCGTAAAAAGCCCATGGTGGCCGATCGGTTTGATCCGCCGGTGGAGTCAGCCGTGATGGCCTTTGTCCTTGAGCAGCCCGCCTATGGCAAGTACCGGGTGAGCAACGAGTTGCGCAAGCGCGGTGTGTCTGTCAGCGGCGGTGGTGTTCGTTTGATCTGGCAGCGCCACGATCTGGAGTGTTTCTCCAAACGCTTGAAGACCTTATCGGCCCAGGTAGCGCAGGATGGCTTGATTCTGACCCAAGATCAGCTGCGGACACTGGAGAAGGCGCGGGAAGAAAAGCTTGCCCACGGCGAGATTCAGACCGAGCACCCTGGTTACCTGGGCTGCAGACACCTACTACGTCGGCAATATCAAAGACGTAGGTCGGATTTACCAACAAACCTTCATCGACAGTTACTGCAAGACCGCCCTGGTCAAACTCTACGACTGCAAACACGCCATCACGGCAGCGGACATGCTCAATGATCAGGTGCTACCTTGGTACGAGGAGCAAGGCATCCCGCTGTTGCGCCTCTTGACTGACTGGGGCAGTGAGTACTGCGGCAATCGTGAGCACCACGCGTACGCGTTGTACCTGGATTTGGAAAACATCGAGCATACTCGAACCAAGGCCAAGAGCTCGCAAACCAATGGCCTCTGTGAGCGATTCCACCAGACGATTCAAAACGAGTTTTACGCCACTGCTTTCAGGCACAAGGTGTACAGCAGCTTGGAGCAATTGCAGGTCGATGTGGACCAATGGATGGACTTTTACAATCGAGAGCGAACCCATTCAGGAAAACACTGCTTTGGCAAAACACCGTGGCAGACCTTACGGGATAGCAAAGCCCTGGCACTAGAAAAGCAACAGGATCAGACTGCTCCGACAGCTCCTTCGTTAGTTGCTGCGGTTTAACAACGTCTGTCAGATCCAGTTGTGGCTAGGACCATCTTCAAAATAAAAAGAAAAGGTATGTTTACAATTGGCGGTATTTTTGGCGGTATTTTTTTTCATATAAAAAGTATGAAGCCCCATAAACAAAAGGTATTTTAGTAATTTTCGGTTCCGGTTCCGCACCAGCTAATCCACTCACCTCGTCTCAAATCCTCTCAAAACCCGCATGTTCTGTAGTCTAGCGGGTTTGGAGAAGAGTTTTCTTGACGTTAGCCTTTTGCAAGGCAATTAAACCTCTGGCAGACGGTTTTGAGCACGGGCCCGTTTTGCTATTGGCCAGTCCCAGGGTTTAAGAATCGGAGCAATCTCTTGAGCAGCTTTCTCAATACGTTCAAGCTCTAAGGGAGTAAGACCTGCATTAAGGGTGAGCCTAACCATTGCTCGATTACGGCTGGTAGCAGGGGCGCAAAAAATAGCTCCAAAGATATTACGTTCCTCTAAATGATCACGCAACACCATGGTATCAGGCTCGCTACCTGCTTCCAGAGCAATAATTTGCTCAGTGCCGTGGTGTATGGGGTAACCCAGGTCCAGTAAGCTGTTACGCAGGCGTTTGGTATGCGCGTGTAGTTGAATGCGTGCTTCATCGCTTTTGCTTATCACATTTAAGGTTGCGGCCAGACCTGCAATTTCATGTGGTAGAAGGCTTGAGCTAAAAATATTAGAATGATTAGTAACTAGCATGTAATAACGCATGGCCGCAGGAATTGAGAAAAACCCTGCTCGGCCTGCGAATGCCTTAGCCAGGCTAGCCGTAATGAAATGTACACGATCAGTCAGACCCAGGGCAGCACATAAACCCGCCCCCTGCGGGCCGTGAGTCCCTAGAGAATGAGATTCATCCACCAGAATCATGCTCTCGCTAGCTTCTACCACTTCAATCATGGCGGCTAAAGGACAGAGGGCGCCTGTGGTGCTGTACACAGAATCTACTACCACAATGCCAGGGCCGTGTTTTCGGATCACTCGCGACAAGTGCTCCGGATCATTGTGACGAAATGCATAAGCGGGTGCCCGTGCGGCATGTGCCCCTTCCCATAAAGAGGCATGGGCTAAAGAGTCTAAATACACAGGCGTTTGTGCGTCTGCAATAGTTTGCAGCAAGCCTACGTTGGCAGCAAAGCCAGACTGGCAGATAAAACCTTCTTCTTTACCCAGCCAATTAGCGATCTTAACACCCAAGGTGCGCGCAGGGTTTTCACTTAAATGGAAAACCGCGGACTGTACTACAGACTCATTATTTTTGCGTAAAGCTTCGATCTGGGCGTGCACGATTTCCGGATGCCCCGTAATATTGAGGTAATCATTCCCATCTAGTCTGATGGCCTCAGAAGTAGGCTGACCCCCGTGAAGAATGGATTTTCCACCCCATTGCTCTTCCCAGCGCGGAGTAAAGTCGCGTGCAATGCGCTTAAGCAGTTGTGTACCTAAGGGAGGGTTATGAAATTTTTTAACTGTTACATGAGATGGCTGGTCAATGGTGAGCATCACTCCCGCCTTTCTGCTGAAATAAGCTGTAAAAATTAAAGCAAGTGGACTGCCATTTCTTCACGTAGCAAAACGACAGAATTAAAATAAAACTTTTTATATGGAATGTGCGCAGCTAAGCAAAGTCACATAGAATATTTTTATTAAGACTTAATTGCTAAATCTCTAATATTATCGTTCTCAATATGAGGGATTGCTATATGTTCGTTCTTGTGCTACGGGATTCGATAAAATTTTAGCGCATTGGAATGAAGCTTGAGTGCTTTAAATGCAAAACTCTTATCAAAAGAGGTCGGGTAATTTTTAAAAACTCTTGCAAATATTTCGGTCTGTAGACCTTGGACCTGGTCAAGAGTTGAAAAAGTAAAGGTTATTTTTATAGAAATAGTTAAACGTATTCTATTGCCCTGTCTCAATAGATTAACTTGATAAAAATAGTGTACGTAAAAACTATTCTGATTTTCGAATAATTCAGAATAAGTTTTACATAAAAAGAGATTTTATCTCCTATATAGCAGAACACTTTCTATACCCACATAGAGGGGGAAGCTTCAAAGATGATATCTACTCTTACAAGAGGTGTTCAAGCTGTTATCAGGCACCTGCGGAAATTATGGCATGAGAATTGGATCTTGCTCCCTGTAGAGCCTATATTGCATCCTTCTCCACGGCGTATTCAGTGGTTAGGTTTTTTTACCTTTGTGGGGCACCCTTTATTTTTTTGGATTTGGGCCTATTGGCTAGTACAGCCTTATGAAAGCCTTACCTTACGTTTAGCAGTAAGCCTAATGGGGCTTATTTTGATTCTTCCTGCTGTAAACCGCGATCCCTTTAGTTTGTTCACAATAACTATCTTCACTATTGTTACTTGGCTTCAACTACCCGTTTTTTTCAGTTGGATGTATTTAAGTAATAGTGGAAATTCAGTTTGGTTAGCGAGTTTCAGCGTAATGATTTTGATTTGGTTTGGAGTTACGGATTGGCGAATTGCCACCGTAGGTTTGCTGCTTGGAGGAATTGTAGCTTGGCTCCTATTTACAGCACTGGGGCCAGCTGTTCCGATAATCAGTGGTGAACAATCAACCATCAATGCAATAGTGATTCTGTTTAGTTTTGCAACAGCACTTACAATGGGTGCTTCTTCAGCCAATGCCCGACAAGCGGAATTAACTTTCAGCAAAGAAAAGAACAAAGCTTTGCAAGCCCTGAGTGGCTCAATTGCCCATGAGATGCGCAACCCGCTCAGTCAGATCAAATATAGTCTGGATTGTATTGGTAATAGTTTGCCAGCGCCTACTTCAACCGATTTGGCTCATCCAATAGCTGCTCAAACATTACATGAGTTATATCGCAATGTAGCTCAAGGCCATATTGCGATTAAGCGCGGTTTGCAAGTCATTTCTATGACTTTAAGCGAAGTGAGCTCGCAAGCTATAGACCGCAGTCATTTTGATTATGTCTCTGCTGCGATTGCTACCCAAAAAGCGGTGGATGAATATGGGTATGAGACCCAGGAGGAGCGTAAAAAAGTAAGAGTCCAGATTCTGCAAGACTTTATTTTTAAAGGGGAGGAAACGCTTTATATTTTTATTTTGTTTAATCTAATTAAGAATGCTCTTTATTACTTCAAATCTCACCCAAACGCTAACCTGACCATTACGGTTGAAGAAGGGAAAGTTTTGGTTAGGGATACGGGAC
>JAIBAO010000053.1 GCA_019695155.1 Burkholderiaceae bacterium
AAAACGAATATTGCCCGTAATAAGGTGCAGATTATCAAGCAGTTTGAGCAAACGGGCTCACACGCCAACCGCTACGATGTGACGGTGCTAGTCAATGGCCTACCCTTGGTGCAGGTAGAGCTGAAAAAACGGGGAGTGGCGATTCGAGAAGCCTTTAATCAGGTGCACCGCTACAGTAAGGAAAGCTTTAACAGCGCCCATTCTCTCTTTAAATATTTGCAGCTATTTGTGATTAGCAATGGCACTGACAGCCGCTACTTTGCCAACACCACGCAGCGTAACAAAAACAGTTTTGACTTCACCATGAACTGGGCGAAGGCCGATAACAGCTTGATTAAAGACCTGAAAGACTTTACCGCCACCTTTTTTCAGAAGAATACCCTGCTCACTGTGTTGCTGCATTATTCGGTGTTCGACACCAGCAACACCTTGCTAGTCATGCGGCCCTACCAGATTGCGGCCACCGAGCGCATTTTGTGGAAGATCAAAAGCGCTTACCAAACCAAAAACTGGAGCAAGACGGAAAGCGGGGGCTATATCTGGCACACGACCGGCTCGGGCAAAACTCTGACGAGTTTTAAGGCGGCACGTTTGGCTACGGAGCTAGATTTCATCGACAAGGTGTTCTTTGTAGTAGACCGTAAAGATCTGGACTATCAGACCATGAAAGAATACCAGCGCTTTTCACCAGATAGTGTAAATGGCTCTAAGAGCACGGCTGGGCTTAAGCGTAACTTGGATAAAGACGACAACAAAATCATCGTTACCACCATCCAGAAGCTAAACAACTTGATGAAGAGCGAGCCCGATCTACCCATTTACGGCAAGCAGGTGGTATTTATTTTTGATGAATGCCACCGCAGCCAGTTTGGTGAAGCACAGAAAAACTTAAAGAAGAAGTTCAAGAAGTTCTATCAGTTTGGCTTTACCGGCACGCCGATTTTTCCGCAGAATGCCTTGGGTGCGGAAACCACTGCCAGTGTGTTTGGTCGTGAGCTGCATTCGTATGTGATCACCGATGCGATCCGGGATGAAAAGGTGCTCAAGTTCAAAGTGGACTATAACGATGTACGCCCGCAGTTCAAGGCCATAGAAAGTGAGCAAGACGAGAAAAAGCTCAGCGCTGCCGAGAACAAGCAGGCCCTGTTGCACCCCGACCGCATCCGTGAGATTACCCAGTACATCCTAAATAACTTCCGGCAGAAAACCCATCGCCTTCAACCAGGAGGCAAAGGTTTTAACGCCATGTTTGCCGTGAGCAGTGTGGAGGCGGCTAAGCTGTATTACGCCTCATTCAAAAAGTTGCAGGAAGGGCGTGATAAACCGCTGAAAATAGCCACTATCTTCTCGTTTTCCGTCAATGAAGAGCAGGATGCCGTAGGCGATATTTTGGATGAAAGCTTTGAGGTTTCAGCCATGAACAGCAGCGCCAAGGAGTTTTTGAGCGCGGCTATTGGCGACTATAACGCGCTATTCAAAACCAGTTTTAGTGTGGATAGCAATGGCTTTCAAAATTATTACACTGATTTGGCTAAACAAGTTAAAGCCAAGGAAATCGACCTGCTGATTGTGGTGGGCATGTTTCTGACGGGTTTTGATGCGCCTACGCTGAACACCCTTTTTGTGGATAAAAACCTGCGCTACCACGGATTGCTGCAGGCTTATTCGCGCACCAACCGCATTTTTGATGCTACCAAAACCTTTGGCAATATCGTCACCTTCCGGGATCTAGAGCAGGCGACTATCGACGCCATCACCCTGTTCGGGGACAAAAACACCAAGAATGTGGTGCTGGAAAAAAGCTACCAGGAATATATGGGAGGTTTTACCGATGTGTTGACGGGTGAGGCACAGCGGGGATTTATTGAAGTGGTCAGAGAGTTAGAGCAGCGCTTTCCGGATCCCGCTGCTATTGAGAAAGAATCAGAAAAAAAAGCCTTCGTAAAACTGTTTGGTGAATATTTGCGCGTTGAGAACGTCCTGCAAAATTACGATGAATTTGCTAGCTTGAAGGCCTTACAAAATATAGAAATAAATGACCCTGCAGCGGTTGATGCGTTTAAGACTAAGCATTATTTAAGTGATGAAGATCTGGCAGCGCTGCAAGCGATCAACATACCGGCTGAACGGAAAATCCAGGATTACCGTTCGACTTATAACGATGTTCGGGATTGGCTGCGCCGGGAAAAATTTTCTGCTGAGAAAGAGAAGTCCACTATTGATTGGGATGACGTGGTCTTTGAGATAGACCTGCTAAAGTCGCAAGAGATTAATCTGGACTATATTCTGGAATTGATTTTTGAGAACAACAAAAAGATTAAAGACAAAGCCGCGCTGGTTGAAGACGTACGGCGAGTCATTCGCGCCAGCCTTGGCAACCGCGCCAAAGAAAGCCTGCTCGTCGATTTTATTAATCAAACGGACCTGGACCAGATTGGCGATAAGGCCAGTGTGATTGATGCCTTCTTTACTTTTGCCCAAGCGGAACAACAACGTGAGGCACAAGAGTTGATTAGCACTGAGGCTCTGAATGCAGAGGCGGCCAGACGGTATATTAATATCTCGCTAAAACGGGAATTTGCCAGTGACAATGGCACCGAGCTTAATGCGGTTTTACCCAAGATGAGCCCGCTTAATCCGCACTATCTGAGCAAAAAACAAAACGTGTTCCAGAAAATCGCTGCTTTCGTTGAGAAGTTCAAAGGGGTAGGAGGGCAGGTTTAAGACCTTCTATAGTCGGGCCTTGGGGCAGTGTTGGCTACAAGAGCTGCGACATTAGCGCCAGACCCGGATTTACACTACGGGGAACTTCTAATAACCGTAGCGAGCGGCCCACAGCGGATTTGAGGAGCGGATGCGTACGCAGGGTACGCTGAGCACCGCAAGAGCCGATCCGGCTTGCGTAGTAGGTTATTAGAAGTTCCCTACGCTGCCCGCAAGTAAACCATTCTTTTATTAGCCTAGTTGGCTGCAATACCGTGCCACTGCTTGGGCTTGAGACAGGCGTTTTCCACTCGATAATGCAGCCATAAGGTTCTTGCTCTGACCAGGGCAAGCGACTGATCCGCTCAAAAGGCGAAAACTTTTGCAAAGGCTGGTGCTGCGCGTCGTAGCGTGCGTTTTCTCCTGCATCCTGCCTGTGCAGGTGCTAAAACGAGGCAATTAGTGATGGACTTGATTTACATCCCTGTCGTGCCATCCATAAGCGTGTTTATTAAACCTTGGGAATACGATCACGAAAGTACAAGCGGCTCAATCAGCTTGAGCGCTTATTTCAAGGACTCAAAGGCTAGAGACCTATTTTTTTTAAGAAGAGCAACTGACTTCTAAATGCTGCGCCCAATCCGGGGGTGGTTTACTGTAATGATCGTACTGTTCTTGCTCTTCAAAAGGCTTTTCCAGCACTTTTAATAAGCTTGCCACTTCGGAAAAATCTTGCTCATCTCTAGCTTTGCGTATGGCTTGTTCTGCTAAATAATTGCGCAAGACAAATTTGGGATTCACTTTATTCATCTGGCTTGCGCGGACACTATCCAGACTGGCTTCTTGCATAAGCCGCTGATGATAGTGAGCTAGCCAGTTATCGATCGCTTCAGTATCCACGACCAAATCCCGCACCTTTGCATCAGTCTTGCGATTGCCCACTTGAATACTGCTTAAAGCACGGAAAAACAGGGTCCAGTCTGTGTGGGTGGTATGGAGCAATTGCAGCAAACTTGTAAAAAGCTCAGCATCTGTCTGAAGTGTCTGACGCAGGCCCAGCTTGGCCCGCAAGCCCTCGCTGTAAGCATGCTCGAAAGAATCCACATAAGCCTGAACCGCAGCTTTAAGGGAGGATTTATCCTCTATAAGAGGAGACAATGCTTCAGCTAAGGCAGCAATATTCCAATGCCCAATCTGGGGCTGCATATGGTAGGCGTAGCGACCTTGATCATCACTATGGTTACAGATATGCCCTGCATCAAAAGCATCCATAAAACCAAAAGGGCCATAGTCTATGGTCAACCCTAAAATGCTCATATTGTCTGTATTCATTACCCCGTGCATGAATCCTACACATTGCCATTGTGCAATCGTTTCTGCAGTCGCATGGGCTACCTCTTCAAGCAAGGCTGCATAAGGGTTGGAAGCATTTT
>JAIBAO010000035.1 GCA_019695155.1 Burkholderiaceae bacterium
CTTTTTCAATAAAACTATTACGAGCGTTTTGTTTACTGATCAAGCCCTCATAGAATTGGCCCACCAATACTACGGCTAAAGCACCAGCAAAGGCAGTTAGGGCCGCTTGAACAAAAAAGTCTCTACGCCGCTGCTTTTTCTTCTCTTCGCGGTGGGGAAGTAAATTAATACGGATGGTCATTGGTCAAACCTCCGCATGGCTAAGCCACAAGCTACCATTAGCAACGGAGCATCGGCCTGTAATTGCCGCTCGCGTACGTTGGGAGATATTTCCATGGCCTTAAAGGGTGATACTACTGAAGTCGGCACTTGGGTACGGTTCACTACTGCATCCACAAGGTCTGGCAATACCGCACATCCACCTCCCAGCATAATTTGATCTACACGGCTATAAGGGGTGGAAGTGAAAAAGAATTGCAACGCACGCGCTATCTCAAGTGCACACGCATCGGTAAAAGGCTGTAAAAAATCTTTCTCCCAGCCTTCTGGTAAATCACCCGCACGCTTTTTAGCTTCTGCCTCTTCAAAAGACAGACCATAAGCACGAGCAATATCTTGAGTTAGCTGATTGCCTCCAAAGGCCTGGTCGCGTTCATAGACAACCTGCCCGTTCAGGATCACTGAAACATTTAAGGTATTGGCACCTATGTAAAACAGCGCCAGTAATAAACCTTCACCACGATTTGGCAGCTGTGCACTGGCTAGTGCAAGCGCTGCATGAGAAGCATAGGATTCAACATCCATGACCATGGCTTTAAGGCCTGCTGCTTCTGCCACGGCAACACGGTCTTCTACGCGCTCTTTGCGAGCAGCGGCAAGCAGTACTTCAATGTCATCTTTGGATTGAGGTGCAGGTCCAATAACACAAAAATCAATACTGACCTCATCCAGCGCGAAAGGAATGTACTGATTAGCTTCGCTTTCAATTTGCAGCTCAAGTTCTTCATCCGATAAATTAGCCGGAAGAAAAATCCGCTTGGTGATCACCGCCTGTAGCGGCAATCCAAGGGCCGCATTTTTAGTGCGACAACCGGCTTTTCGCCAGGCGCGACGGGTAGCGTCTGCTACCACATCAACTTTTTCTATGTTGCCATCCACCACTGCGCCCCTGGGCAGCTGCTCGATGGCGTAACGCTCGAGTCGTAAACGTCCATTGGCGCCAGAAGACAGCTCCACTAGCTTAACGCTAGTAGCGCTGACATCCACTCCTACCAGTGGTGCATTACGACTCCCAAACAGGGCTGAAAGATCAAAGGCCAACCGGGTTTCTCCCTGAGCTCTTAATTCTGAAAATACTGTTGACAAAACCGATACTTAGCGTGCTTTTCCAGAATTTACATGAGACTGTAGCAACAAGCTTTTTAGTATGTAAAGCAAAACTAAGCAATAAAGTTGATTAACCGTTGCTTATGCGTCACGACTTGTGATTTAGATCCCCAATTTATGGCTCTAAAGGCCCGTATAAACCCCTATCGCGTGTGCAGACCGTTACACTTTTTATACTGGTACTGTATTCACCTTCAAATATTTTTATCTTTACTCATGCCTATAACACCTCAGGATGCTTCTACAAATAAAAGCACCGAAAGCAACTTTTCTTTATTAAGTGTTTCCTCTGTATTAGGTAAAACACTTCTGGGTTTGCTAGGTATCGCACTAGCATTAATTTTATGCTTGGCTCTTGCAATTGCAGCCGTGCTGCCTACTCTCCCTTCTATTGAAGCTGTAACAGATTATCGCCCAAAAATCCCTTTGCGGATTTATACAGCAGATGGTGCACTCATCGGCGAATTTGGCGAAGAGCGACGCACTTTTGTCAAAATTAATGATATTCCTGATCGCATGAAAAAAGCATTGTTATCTATTGAAGATGATCGCTTTTATGCGCATAGTGGCATTGATGTGGTTGGGATTATCCGAGCCTCCCTTTCTCATGTCTCGGGTGGAGGGGGAGGTGCCAGCACCATCACACAGCAAGTAGCACGCAACTTTTTTCTAACCAGTAACGAACCAAGCTTCAGCCAAAAGTTAAGACGTAAATTTTATGAAATTCTACTTTCGCTAAAGATAGAGGCTAGTTTAAGCAAGGATCAGATTCTTGAGGTTTATATGAACCATATTTATCTGGGAGAAAGAGCTTATGGTTTTGCTGCCGCAGCTAATACTTACTTTGGAAAAACGTTGAACGATTTGACTGTAGCAGAAGCCGCCATGCTGGCAGGCCTGCCCAAGGCACCGGCCGCGAATAATCCTATTGTGAACCCAAAACGCGCCCGATCCCGTCAGCTTTATATTCTGGAGCGCATGCGTATTCTTGGCTATATCAATGAGGGGGCTTACGATGCTGCAAAAAAAGAAGAGATCAAAATCCGCAACAGTCGCTTAAATTCGGATATTCATGCCGAATATGTGGCTGAAATGGCCCGTCAGCTCGTATTTGACCAGTATAAGGAAGATGCTTACACGCTGGGCTTATCCGTCATTACCACGATTCTAAAAGAAGATCAGCAAACAGCTTATGAGTCTTTACGTAAGAGTGTTTTAGACTACGAGCGCAGACATGGCTACCGTGGCCCAGAAGCTTATATCGAGCTGCCAGATAATCTGGAGGAACGTGATGAAGCAATAGATAATGCTTTGTTGGAAAATCCTTCCAGTGACCAGCTGATTAGCGCTGTTGTACTGGAAGCCTCGCCCAAACAGGTCAAGGCCCAATTGCGTAACTCTGATGTGATTACGATTTTAGGGGAAGGCTTACGCTTTGCAGCTCCTTCGCTGGCCGCAACTGCTCCTTCAACACGATCTATTCGCAAAGGCGCTGTAATTCGCGTACTCAAAGACTTAAAGGGCAACTGGGAAATTGTGCAAATGCCTGAAGTTGAAGCCGCTTTTGTAGTCGTCAATCCCAACAATGGAGCAGTACGGGCTTTAGTGGGAGGATTTGACTTTAACCGCAACAAATTTAATCATGTCACTCAAGCCCAGCGACAGCCCGGCTCCAGTTTTAAACCCTTTATCTACTCTAGCAGTTTGGAAAAAGGGTTTACTCCTTCTACCTTGATTAATGATGCACCCATCTTTATCGATTCTTCAACCACAGGTGGACAAGCCTGGGCACCGAAAAACTACGATGGAAAGTTTGATGGGCCTATGCGTATGCGTCAAGCCCTGGCGCGATCCAAAAACATGGTCTCCATCCGTTTGATGCAGGCGGTGGGACCAAAATATACGCAAGAATGGATCACTCGATTCGGGTTTGAAGCCGAAAAACATCCTCCTTATCTCACTATTGCCCTGGGCGCAGGCAGCGTTACACCCTGGCAGATGGCCGATGCTTATAGTGTTTTTGCTAACGGGGGGTTCAAAATCAATCCCTTCATTATTTTTAAGGTCACGGACCAGCAGGGCAATGTAGTGATGCAGGCTAAGCCTAAACAAGCGGGTGATGAAACAAACCGGGCCATTGATGCCCGTAATGCTTATAGTATCTGGAGCATGATGCAAGACGTAATCCGTGCAGGCACAGCTACTAAAGCACTGGTACTTAAACGGCCGGATTTAGCGGGCAAAACCGGTACAACTAATGATGCTTTTGATGCCTGGTTTGCAGGTTACAACAATCAAATTGTAGGAATTAGTTGGGTGGGATATGACCAACCGAAAAGCTTGGGTGAACGGGAAACTGGAGGAGGAGTGGCTCTGCCCATGTGGATCAACTATATGGCTAAAGTATTGCCAAAAATGCCTGAAGTGGAAAGACCTTTTCCTGAAGGTTTAACAAAAATAGGGGGGGAAATTTTTTATGTAGAAAATATCCCCGGTCAAGGTGTTTCTTCATTAGGCTTGGGAGAAGGAACAGCCACAGAAGATAAAAAGAAAGAAGAAGCCAAGGAGCAGCTGTTTTAAAAACGTCTTGTAGAAAAACTTCTAAGATTGGGGTTCTCACCATACGGTACAACATATACAAAGCACAGCCAGTGCCCCAACGCAGGAATTTACATAGCAACTAATTTATAGAGGCTCCCTTCTTAAGTTGATGAGTTGGTTTTTCTTACCGTAATATTGATGCGCTTTTTCAGACAAAAATGGCTCAGAAAGCGCATTAATATTACGGTAAGCTTTTTATTTTTCAAAATCCCTCGCACAGCCCTGCCTGCTAGAAAAGTAAAGCAAGCAGCACATCTTTAAAACATGCTGCCCGCTTCGTTGGGCCAAAAAAACCGTTTCTAACTTCATAAACCGCTCCCGTGATGATTAAAGCCGACTAACGTCAGGAATCACGGCAATTAATTCATCACCTTCATAGATGGCGCCAAAGGAAATGCCTTCAATTTGTACCGTGCCAAATTCACGTCGGGGAGGTTTGATAGCGGCCGCGCGTCTGGCAGCAGCACGGCGCGCGGCTGCATGTTTGCTGGCGTAAGTGCGCAGCAAGCGGGCCAGTCGGGTAGCCAGCGCTGCACCTATAGGCGCCGTAGGTGCTAGCCCAACACCTGCAATAACTCGTAAAAACATGATTATTCTCCTTAATTAAGATAAGTATTACTACCCCTGCTCGAAGATGCTTTACCTCCAGGCAGGGGTACTGCTTTACTGTGGTCGAATATTGACCAGATCCTTAAGCACAGCATCGAGTCCACCAAACACAGAAATTTTGTCGATTTTCTCGGCCACTTTTTCTAGTGCTTCCAACTCTTTGAGTCGCAATGCTGTTGGATTTTTTTCCATCACCATGGCGGTGTTTAACAAAGAGCGGGTTGCAGCAGTTTCTTCACGCCGACGGATCACATTGGCTTGAGCAATCTTTTCGGCTTCTACCACTTTGGCCAGCAAAGTTTTCATATCGCCAGGCAAAATGATGTCTTTCACACCTACCGATTCAAGCTCTAGACCAAAACCCTCCAAGCGTTTAGCAATATAGGCTTTCACTACATCATCAATGAGCGTTTTATTTTCTAAAATCTCATCTAAGGTGCGTGTTCCTACCGCGGCCCGTAAACCAAACTGCAGCTCCTTATAAAGAAATTCAGCTGGTTTAGCCTGTTGAGCAAAGGCAAGTTGCACATCTGTGAAACGATAAGCTGCGCTCAGATTCACCCGCAGAGCTACCTTGTCACGCGTCAAAATTTCCTGACCGGCTACTTCCAAAACCTGCAGGCGCAAATCGACAAACTGCACCTGTAAATCCCGGCCAAAACGCCAAAAAGCATGGACTCCAGGCTCCAGTGAAACGGTACGTTTACCGTCGACAAATAAAATACCCAGGTTATATTGTGGAACTTTCACTCCAAATACCTGGGCTGCACCTCCAACCCGTGCTTTAAAACCAGCCTCAGTAGACTCAACCAGCTGTTTTGCCAAGTTATCTTCTACCCGAAAATCAGTAGCAATATTCACTACTGTATGCGCGAGTTCTACAAAACCTTTCCAGTAGAGTCGCCGAGTATTCGGAGCCAACACTTCCACAAGCACCCCGTTTTCATAACGCAGGCCAACCTGATCATTAGCCAGCTTAATAAGATAAAACTCACGCTCTACTAAATCCGTTTCAGTATTAATAAAGTATTCTGCTAAACGGTGCACAAAGGCGGTTTGAGTCAATGAAAATTTTTCAATAGAAAAACGCTGCAGGGGATCAAACTTAATATGTTCTCCCGGGCCTAAGACTTGAACAAAATCGCCTCGATTAAATAACAAAGCGCGCTCATCTTTTTTCACTAGAAATGTGCGAAACATAGGTTTTTCCTTTTTTGTTTGAATTATTTACACGGAGCGCGTTGAGAAACCTGGAGCAAAACCTCCGTGAGGCTGTCGTATTGCCGACAACACGTCTTGTCCAGATGAGAAATAAGGAGGGCCAGTTGCACAGGTATATCGCGGAACGATGGGATGCAAGCACAGAGTCACAGCCGCGCCTTCCGTTCGGTAGTGCTTTACAGGGGTTCCCCCACAAAAACGCTACATAAACTTCTGGCTGGGTCTGCACCGTATGAATGCATTAGCCATCAATCAAGCGAAATACGAGCCGGGTTTATTACATTTCAACTGCAATGCTAATAAACTCCCACAACTGGCCCATGGTGGGCTTTAGCACCAAGCGAACTTGGCACCTTAGCCCGGTTTGCTCTCCTTGGAAGGGAGGTGACCTTTACAGGGTCATGGTTTTCCAGCAGGATTCGAACCCGCTACACATCGATTATGAGTCGATTGCTCTACCAATGAGCTATGGAACAAGGTGATGAAAACAGGAATCGAACCTGCGCCCTCAGCTATTAAGGCTGCGCTCTGCCACTGAGCTACTTCATCCACATCTATCCCTTTCAAACTGCGGCATACGCCCGCCCGACAATTCTCATTGGGGCAGCGCACCAGCCAGGACTAAAACCCTGAACCGTTAGCAGTCAGATTGGTGACAGATTCTTTAATACAGGCCGCCTTTGTACGCGGCTTGCAAAATATCTACATTACTTATTCACTGCATTTATTAAATACTTACAAGGATTGGCTTTATTAATCCAATTCTTTCCAGTGCCTAGCCTGCAGGTCTTGTGCCAGTTCAATACGTGCTTTTTGGCGGCCGGTTCGGGGTATTTTTTCGTGTGCTCCAGCTTTGCGAAACAAGCTTGCAACCACGTGGGGATTGCGGGGTTTTAACCCGGGGACTTTAAACACATTTTTGGTCATCATGATGAGCCTCATTTTTCAAAAATAAAGATTGATAAATCTTAGTAGTTGGTCAATTACTGTATGAGGAATGCCTTCAAAAAAGACATTCCTCATACAGCCACTAGGGTGTGTAAACCCTAGTGGCCTTCAGAGAACAGGTATCGATACAAGCCAACACAAACATTAGCCTGTACATATACCTATTGTTTAAATTGTTAAGGAGCAGGGATTAAGCTGTAAAAATACAGATACATCCATCACAAATGAATAAACGCCTGGAGATCAAACGGTTAGCCATTTGCGCCTTTCTGTAAGGCGACATTTCCATCAATCTAAATAGTCAAAAACAAAAAGGCCCGGAGCTACTCAGCATCCGGGCCTTTTTGATCAGGCAAGCTTTTTAAAGCTTAGGAGTTATTCAGCTTTGGGGCTGTACACTCCTTTTTCCGGACAATATCTTGTTTGGATTAACTACTAAAAAATCAGTTATTGCTCCATCCATCGATAGCCCTTCTTTTCCATTACCCAAAATGGTCCCGAAAGGCAAAAGCCTAGCAACGGTAAAATTTTTAGGGTACTGAAGCATTAAGTTACTCTTTAAAAAACAGGGTTAATGGGAAGAAAAACTTATTAAACGGATGGGGCATTTAATTTTTACTGCAAATTATTTGCTGTTTGGTTTTATTACTTTCAATAATCAAATGATAAATAAATATTTATCATTTGACAATCATTGTTTATTTTTTGTGCTTTAAAGGAAGGGCTGCTTGTTGTGTTTTTGCTGCAGCACCGCTTCTAATGACTGCTGGATCAAAAAGCACTTCACTGAGTAATTCCATCAGACGGGTTTTTGCTCGTCCCGGATTACGGCGGTAATAAGCAAGCACAAGACCTACTATAAAACGTTCATCATCATCGTGAGGCAGTGAAGAGTCAGAGGGAACCGGTACTAACACTGGACCGTTGAATAACTGTTCAAAACTGGAATCATTAGGCAATCTCTTAACAGTACCGTTACTCATTCGATCCAAAACATTATTTTCTGAAAACGAACCTTGATCCGGAGCCTGTGGGGCATGCGGAACATCCATCCAGCCGTAAGGTTTTTTTGATAGAACCTCAAATTGGCGCGCCAAACGTTCGCCAATCTGACGACTGCGGCTTTTAATCTGACTCCAGTAACTAGGCTGAATTTGCAGGCGCTCCGCAAAACGTCGCTCTAAACCCCGCAGGGTTGCTGCATCTGCATGCGATACTGTGTTTCGGACATATTCATCAAACAACGCTAATGCATTGTCTACTCGTACTTGAGCGATATCCAGCGATTTTGGAGTGTGCGAACTAGGCATATTCCAATGATAAACGTTCATTTATCTTTATGGGAAGGAAACCCAAAGATTTTTATCTCTAACAAGTAAAGATGAGGCTCTAGCTGTGTTGAGTCTCACCTTTATTCAGCCTATTAACTATTGTTAGATTTCTTTAGCTCAGCCTCACGCAATTCACGACGCAAAATTTTGCCTACATTGGTTTTAGGCAGCTCGTCGCGAAACTCGATATATTTTGGTTTTTTGTAGCCAGTGAGTTGCTCATCGCAAAACTTTTTGAGCTCTTCTACTGTCAGCTTCGGGTCCTTTTTGACTACAAAGGCTTTGACCGCTTCGCCTGTATGGGTATCTGGCACACCAATGACTGCACATTCAAGTACGCCCGGATGCATGGCAATGACCCCTTCTACTTCGTTGGGGTAAACATTAAATCCGCTGACCAGCACCATGTCTTTTTTACGATCCACAATGGTGATGTAGCCGCGTTCATCCATAATTCCAATATCTCCGGATTTAAAAAAACCATCCGAGGTCATCGCTTTAGCGGTTTCATCTGGGCGATTCCAGTAGCCCGCCATAATACTATGTCCGCGAATAGCAATTTCTCCCCGCTCCCCCAATGGGACGGGCTTTTCGGCATCGTCAAGAATCAGAATCTCCACTCCAGGCAGCGGCAAGCCTATGCTACCGGTGTAAGTATCACTATCTGTAGGGTTACAGGTGACGCCAGAGCAGGACTCCGTCAGACCGTAGCCCTCCACAATCGGGCATCCGGTTACTTTTAACCATGTCTTGGCTACCGCTTCTTGTACTTGCATACCACCCCCATTACTGATACGCAAGCCGGAAAAATCTAATTTTTTAAACTCTTCATTATTGGCTAGCGCATTAAATAAGGTATTCACAGCAGGGAATATATTGAAACTACGCCCTTGCAAGGTTTTAACAAAGGCCGGAATATCTCTAGGGTTAGGAATAAGGATATTGAACCCCCCAGTACGCATTGCCAGTAACACACAACTGACTAATGAGAACACATGGTACATCGGTAGTGCGCACACAAAAGTAGGTTGTTCGATTTTGCCCTTTTTGTGTAATCCGGGTTGCATCCATGCTTCAGAGGACAATAGATTAGCTATCAAAGTTTTATGAAGCAGCATTGCCCCTTTGCTAATACCGGTTGTGCCACCGGTATATTGCAAAATGGCCACATCATTATGAGACAGTTGCGCCTTGATTAATTGATGGGAGTTTCCCTGATTCAAAGCGTTATTAAATTCAATAACACTCACTCCTTTGGGCAATTTATAGGCTGGCACCATTTTTTTTAGGTGTTTGACGACAAGATTAACTAAAGTGCCTTTCAAAGCGCCCAGCAAATCACCCATCTTTGCGATGACCACAGTTTTACACAGAGTCTTATCAATAACCGCAGCTAAAGTTGAGGCAAAGTTTTCTAAAATAATGATCGCTTTGGCACCACTATCATTAAGTTGATGCTCCAGTTCACGTGGGGTGTAAAGGGGATTGACATTCACCACAATAAAGCCAGCGCGCATAATCGCTGCCAATGCAAGGGGGTATTGCAATACATTAGGCATCATGATGGCGATGCGGTCTCCTCGAACAAACCCTAGGCTCTGAAAGTAGGCCCCTAGCTGTTGGCTCATCTTATCTACCTCGGAAAAGCTTAAAATTTTGCCCATACATTCATAAGCGGGCCGGGAAGCAAACTTTGTAAAGGCTTCCTCCATTAAACCACCCACTGAACTGTACTGGGTGATATCCACGTTTTCAGGAACCCCCTGTGGATAGGATTTAAGCCAAAATTTTTCCATGAATGCTGTCTCCTTAGCCACAAGCAAAAACGAAGTTGGTAAGAAATAATCTGCTTTAATTTTCTAAGCAGTTTCTATAGATGAGAACAGAAATTAATACTGGCGCGCTCGGCTGGGATCGAACCAGCAACCCCTGCCTTCGGAGGGCAGTACTCTATCCATTGAGCTACGAGCGCATTTTTAGTTTCGACACTAGACAGCTTATTACCTGTCTGTAACGATCTGATTTTGAAAATTGTAGATTATTTAGCGCGTTTGCAATTTTTTATAGCTAACTTAAGCTGCGTTTTTAACAGTTTACGCTGTTTTTGCTAGAGTAGAATTTTGTAAGAGGCCCACAGACTCTATACTTTTTGAGCAAGCAGGGCCGCCAAGCCCGTATAACTGGCTGGAGTTAGATGGGTTAATTCTGCTTTAGCTTCAGCCGGGATGTCTAACTGACTAATAAAAGCAGCTAAGCCCTCAGGGGTAATTTCCTTGCCACGCGTCAAGGTTTTAAGTTTTTCGTAAGGTTCGGGCACACCATAGCGTCTCATGACCGTTTGAACTGCTTCGGCTAAAATCTCCCAGGAAGCATTTAGATCCTGTGCCAAACGTTCTCGGTTAACTTCTAATTTGCTAAGACCCCGGTTCAAACTGTCTAGCGCTAGCAAGCTGTAGCCAAAGCCAACCCCCATATTGCGCAAAACGGTTGAATCCGTTAGATCCCGCTGCCAACGACTGATGGGGAGTTTTTCAGCCATATGTTTAAGCATCGCATTGCTCAACCCGAAATTGCCTTCTGCATTTTCGAAATCAATGGGGTTTACCTTATGCGGCATGGTGGAAGAACCTACCTCACCCTGTTTAAGCTTTTGTCTGAAGTATCCAATGCTGATATAACCCCATACATCCCGACAAAAATCAATCAATATCGTGTTACAACGCGCAATAGCATCAAATAAGGCAGCCATATAGTCATGTGGTTCAATCTGAATGGTGTAGGGATTAAAATTTAAACCCAGTGTTTCAATAATGTGGCGAGAAAAAGCCTGCCAATCTATATTTGGGTAAGCCACTAGGTGTGCGTTGTAGTTACCTACAGCTCCATTCATTTTGGCTTGCAGTGCAACAGCTGCAATGGCATGACGGGCTTGCTCCAGACGGGCTACCACATTGGCCAACTCTTTACCCAGCGTGGTAGGACTGGCGGTCTGACCATGGGTTCTAGACAGCATGGGTTCAGCCGCATGAGTATGCGCAAGCGTGCGCAAGGTAGCTACCACGACATCCAGCTGCATTAGCCAAACTTGCCTTGCGCCGCGCAACATCAGCGCATGACTTACATTATTAATGTCTTCTGAAGTACAGGCAAAATGGATAAATTCCTTGGTAGCGCTTAACTCATTAGAAATTTCAGGCTCAGCGGTAATTTGCTCTTTAAGCCAGTATTCCACTGCTTTTACATCATGATTGGTAACAGTTTCAATGCGTTTAATAGCAGCACTGGAGTCCAGGGAAAACTGATCGATCAGTCGGCGCAGAAAGTCGCGTGCTTTAGAGGATAGAGGGGGCAACTCTGGTAAGTTAGCGTCAGATAAGGCGATAAACCAGGCAATTTCTACCTGAACACGCATTTTCATCAGCCCATGTTCTGAAAGCCACTGTCGCAGCTCACGCACTTTGGCAGCATAACGCCCATCCAGCGGAGATAGCGCAGTTAATGGATTAAGTTCACTAAACGATGGCATTAAACAAACTTTCAAAAAGGTCCACTAGCAATAAAGACAGAAGTAAAACATAATTTTAATAGTGCTTCCCACATTTAAGGGATGTAGGAAGTTGACACCTTTGCTACACTCTTTGGCAGAAGCTGCGGTTTTTCTGCGGCATTAACAAAGCATTACATTCGAAACAATGAGACTAATTGGATCTTTATCTAGCCCTTATGTGCGCAAAGTGCGCATTGTAATGGCAGAAAAAAAACTTGATTACAAACTTGAGCTGGAAGATGTCTGGGATAAAGACAGTACGATCAGCGCATCCAACCCTTTAGGCAAGGTGCCTTGCTTAATCATGGAAGATGCTGAAGCTATTTTTGATAGCCGTGTCATTACTGAATATCTGGATACGCTCACTCCGGTCGGTAAATTAATTCCTGCGTCTGGCCGCGAGCGTGTAGAGGTAAAAACCTGGGAAGCTTTAGCCGATGGCATTTGTGACGCCGCTATTTTGGCCAGACTAGAACAAACAGGAGCCTTCCGTAAAGATACCGAGCGCTGCCAGGCCTGGATAGAGAGGCAGCTAGAGAAAGTTAATACCAGTTTGACTGCGGCAGCAAAAGGCTTGGGCGAAAGACCTTGGTGTGCAGGTACCCAATACAGCCTGGCTGATATTAGTGTCGTTGTAGCGTTAGGGTATCTAGACTTCCGTTTTTCGCACATCCAGTGGCGCAATGCCCACCCTAATCTGGCCAGACTCTATGAAAAACTTTGCTCTCGCCAAAGCTTTATAGATACCGCACCTGTAGCTGCTTAGTTGCTGACTAAGCGCAAATATATGCAAAACGATACTTTAGAGGTCTGGCTAGAAGAAGAAGCCACTGTTCGTAGACGTCTTGAGCAAGGAGTAGGCCCAGGTGTTGCCAGCCCCGAACAAATCAAGGGCCTCAATGGCTTGCAAATGATGCAAGCCATGTTACGGGGAGAACTGCCGTATGCTTCTATTGCAAAGACCCTGGACTTCTTATTGCTAGAAGTAGAGGAAGGTCGGGCAATATTTCAAGGTACCCCGGGCTCAGCTCATCTTAATCCTATGGGGACGATCCACGGCGGGTGGTATGCCACCTTACTGGATTCAGCATTAGGCTGTGCAGTGCATACCTTGATGCCCCCGGGACGCAGTTATACAACCGCAGAGCTCGGAGTAAATTTAGTCCGTGGCATAGGAAAAAAAGCACAGCGGGTAAGGGCCGAAGGTACCGTCCTGCATTGCGGCCGACAGCTTGCCACCGCCCAGGCACGACTATATGGCCCTGATGGTACGCTTTATGCCCATGCTACTACCACCTGTTTGATATTTGACGTAAAGCAGATCTCTGAATGAAAGGCTCGGTAAGAAACCCCACGTTTTTGGCGATTTCCATTTGTATTTTACTACTGAGCTTTGTTAATCCTTCTGCCGCTCAGGTTTCTTTATTGCGATTACTTACAAAAACAGTCGCTAAGTCTGCAGACAATACTGCTAGCGCCGCAAGAACGGGATCCCGTGCCATATCCGCAGAAGAAATATCTAAAGCCTCAGGCTTAGGTAAAGCCGTGCCCGATAATATAGCGGCCTTGATGATTCATACGCCTGGAAAAACTCTGGCTGATGTAGAAGATATGGGCGTCAAAGCCTGGCTTACAAAGCCTACAGCTAGCTATGTAGCCAGCGATGCCCAAGGATTAATGCGTGATTATGAACTTTTACTACAGGGAAAACCCGCGCTAGGACCTCTAGGCTCAACAACCCTCACTTTTAAGCAAACCCTTAAAACATCTGAGAAAACCCAAGCGGCTGCGCAACATACTCTACCTTGGTATGCTCCTGAACTACTCATCCGTGCCGCTCATTTAGGGGATAAGTTTGCACAAAAAAAGCTGGAAGAACAGTGCAACAATCCGGCACAATTTAAAATACCAGGCGCTGTCTGCAAAAACACCATTAAGCACTTGAGGCAATAAACTTCTAGGTAAGGGTTTTTGCCAGTCATACTGAATTAATACTGCTTACAAAAAATTTACCGTAATTTTTACAGGAACATTAAAGTGATCACCCGACGTCAAAGTATTCTTGTCTTACCTTCTTTTGCTTTAGCCGGTTGCCTGGCAACCGCAGATAATTCAGGACTTATCCGTGCAGCAAGCACGGCATCCAAAGCCTTATCATTAACTGATGATGAAGTGCGAGGCTACGCTGCTCAAATGGCTAAAAAAATGGATGCAGAAGCCAAAATTGCCCCTGTGAACAATAAGTATGCACAACGCTTGACTGCCTTAACCTCTGGCTTGCAAGAGGATAAAGGTCTGCGTTTGAACTACAAGGTCTATCTAACACCGGAAGTTAATGCCTTTGCCATGGCCGATGGAACTATTCGCTTCTACAGTGGCTTGATGGACATGATGACAGATGACGAAATTCGCTATGTCCTCGGCCATGAAATTGGACATGTTCATTCAGGCCATACGAAAAAACGTATGCAAACTGCATTATCTGCCAGCGCCATACAAACAGCAGCCGCATCCTCTGGAAACGCGCAAGTAGCCACATTAGCAAACTCAGAGTTAGGGGATTTGATTGTCAAAGTCGTCAAGGCTCAGCATTCTCAAAGTAATGAAAATGAGGCAGATGATTACGCGATGGAATTTCTCTCTCGGCGCAACTTTCAACGAAAGGCTGCTGTCACTGCGCTAGAAAAACTGGATAAGCTTTCCGGCGGTCGTGAGAGTAACTGGCTATCAACCCACCCTGCCCCCAAGGAACGTGCAGCTCGGATGAGCAGCAAATTAGTTTAACTACCCAAAGCTTTTCATAAAAAGCGCCTTGCTCTGAGCTAGAGCAAGGCGCTTTTTGTTGTGGATATGCTAAATTAAAAGTCCACAACAGGGAACTTCTAATAACCATAGCGAGCGGCCCGCAGCGGATTTGAGGAGCGGATGCGTACGCAGGCTACGCTGAGCACCGCAAGAGCCGATCCGGCTTGCGCAGTAGGTTATTAGAATTTCCCAACAAATGAGCTCTATATTTTATGCGGGCTTTCAGAGATTTTTGCCTCAAAACTCTTTAAAAATTAGAGGTTTGCTAAGCTTTAGCTCAAAGAAAATGACTCACTCCCGCACGGAATTAGTAGACGCTTTACGAGTACTTGCCCTATTGGGAGTGTTTGTAGTCAATGTTGTTGCTTACCCAGAAGGACCGTGGGGGGGACCCGTTTCTCCTGCCAATCCAAGCAACTCCCCTACTGCAATGGTAGCCAGCGGGATAGTTGCCGCACTGTTTCAAAACAAAGCTTATCCTTTGCTAGCTTTCTTGTTCGGCTATAGCTTGGCCCTTTCTTTACGATCCCGGACAGATCAAAGCTTGGAAAAACGCCTACAACAGGCTCAGAGCCGACAAAACCATTTATTGCTACTGGGGTTAGCGCATGGCTTTCTCATTTATTTTGGAGACATCTTAACGGCGTATGCTTTGTCAGGATTGTTACTTCTTTCTATACATCGCTGGAAACTAAAGCGTTTAAAAAAGATCCTGATTCTTCCTGCGGCAGTTTGGCTGCTAACCATTCTATCGGGCTTGTTTGCACAAGATACTCCAACCTATTCCTTGCAGAACTACGCCCACACCACTGGATGGGGTGAACAGTTACTTCTTAACATGCAAGCTTACTTAGCGACTTTATTCGTTTTACCTTTTCATTTTTTGCCCGAAATTTTTGTACTAATGTGTAGCGGTGTTATTGCTGGCCGACTCAGGCTACTGGAGCGCCCTGCTCGGTATAAAAGAATATTTCATCAAGTCACTGTCTGGATGCTGCCTCCAGGTTTAGTGTTGAACTTTATTTATGGGGTAGCCACCGTCATGGTGCATAGGAAAAACCTCCCTTATCAATATGCTTTATATTCTGCTGCTACTCTTATCGGCCCTGTTTTAACAATTGGAATAGTCAGCTGGATTAGCGCTAATAGCACCACTCCTAAAAGTCTAGCAATGCGGCTAGTAAAAAAAATTGCACCCGCGGGGCGCAACACACTTTCAATGTATGTGGGTTTATCCGTGATAATGATGATTTTTTTATCTGGCGCAGGCTTAGCCTGGGCCAAAAAGGTCACTACTGATGAGTTGTTGTTAGCTGCTCTTGCCCTCTATAGTCTGGCTGCCCTTACCTCTTACGTCTTAGCCCGACATCATTTACGAGGACCGCTGGAAAGGTGGCTGCATCCATCCCGGAAAATCTGATTCGCCTAAAATTCTACTTTTGTTTTAGAAAAGATTTTTACCCTATGCAGCTTGCTTTTGCACACGCCAACAGTTTTCCCGCAGAGAGCTACCGCTCTTTGCTCACGCTGCTTAAGCAGCAGCATGAGCTCATTACTCCTGCACTATTAGCTCATCACAAAAATTATCCTGTTACCAACGGCTGGCCCCATCTGGTGGAAGAATATATAGCTTTTTTAGAAGCCCACTCTGATGCTACCCACCCACCTGCACGATGGTTAATCGGTCACAGCATGGGCGGTTTTTTAAGCCTGATGGTGGCACAAAAACGACCTGATCTTGCGCAAGGAGTAATTTTATTAGATGCCCCAATTATTGGGGGATGGAAAGCTAAAGTACTGCAACTCTCTAAAATAACTGGCTTAGTCTGGCGTGTAGCGCCCGCTAAGTTTTCAAAAGTGCGGCGAGAAAAGTTTGAGTCTAGCGAGCAAGCTTTTTCACATTTTCGAGGCAAGAAAGTATTTGCTGGGTTCTCTGATACAGCCTTGCGTCACTATGTGGATGCGGGGACCACCCCCCACCCAGAAGGTGTAGCATTGGCTTTTAACCGGGATACAGAAACAAAAGTATATGGGGGCCTACCCCATCATTTGGTAAGCATCACAAAAAAGCTTAAAGCTAAACGGCCTGATTTCCCTATTGGATTGATTGCTGGGCAGCAATCCGAAGAAATGCGCCTAGTAGGCCTGCATTACACTGAAAAATTTATACCCCAACATATGATCCGTTACGTCCCCGGGGGACATTTGTTTCCCCTGGAACAACCAGTAGTAACCGCAGAGGCTATTGATTCCCTGATAAAAGCCTTGAGCTAAGAAATCAGCATATCCAGCAAGTGGGGTAAAAACTCTAGCTTTAACCCTTATTTGACTTGCTAAATCCTTTGTGTCGTTGTTTCTTTACCCTGCATAGCGCACAACCCTTATGCTGAAGGTCAAAACATAAACGATTAGGAAAAAATAATCCCTGCACTTAAAGTTTTGTTAAATGAAAAACCGCTAAAGAACCGCGCAAATTAGGCAAGAACTCTACACGGCTACCTTCATGCATTGCAACTCTGTCTTGCACCTCTAAGCCTTGTCTTCTAGCTAGGTCCGAAAAATCGTGTAAGGTAGCACAACGAATATTAGGGGTGTCATACCATTGAAAAGGTAAACTCTTGCTGACCGGCATACGACCTCGTAACAATTGCCAGCGGTGTTTCCAGTAACCAAAGTTTGGAAAACTTACGATGGCTTGGCGCCCTACACGCGCAATTTCGGCCAAAATAGCTTCTACATGGCGCATTTGCTGCAAGGTTTCTAGCTGCAAGACCACATCAAAAGCATTATCTTCAAACAAAGAAAGACCGCTTTCAAGATCTTGCTGAATGACATCGACCCCTCTTTGCAAAGTGGCCAACACTGCAGTGTCTTCTACGTCTACCCCTAATACTGAGCAGTCATTATTGTCCCGTAACCAGGCAAGCAGTTGACCATCGTTACAGCCCAAATCCAGAACTCTCGCTCCACGGGGTACCCATTTAGTCACATAAAGCTGATCTGCACGCAAACTCATCCTAAGCCTTTGTGAATACTGAAAAATATTCTTTCAAAATAAGCGGCAATCTTGCTGTGATAGCGTGCATCATCCAGTAAAAAAGCATCGTGACCATGAGGCGCATCAATTTCCGCATAACTTACTTTGCAGCGATTAGCTAACAAAGCCCGAACAATTTCGCGGCTACGCAGCGGAGAAAAACGCCAGTCTGTCGTAAAACTTAATACAAAAAAACTAGCCCGCGCAGGAGCAAGTGCCTGCGCTAAATTACCGCCTGTTGCGCTCGCGGGGTCAAAATAGTCCAAAGCTTTGGTAATGAGCAAATAAGTGTTTGCATCAAAATAATGGGAGAATTTTTCACCCTGGTAGCGCAGATAACTTTCTACTGCAAAATCAGGCTCAAAGTTAAAACCAAAACACCCATTTTTTAAATCCCGGCCAAATTTTTCGGCCATATCGTTATCCGACAGATAAGTAATATGCCCAATCATGCGGGCCACCCGTAAACCATTTTTGGGTAGCACCTTATATGCGTAATAATTTCCATCATGAAAATCCGGATCGGCCAAAATGGCCTGCCGTGCAGCATCGTTAAAAGCAATATTTTGTGCAGAGAGTTTCGGCGCAGAAGCGATCACAATACAATGGGCAAGCCGTTGCGGATACTGGATAGCCCAACTAAGAGCCTGCATCCCACCCAAAGACCCGCCCATTACCGCTGCAAACTTTTCTATCCCAAAGCGATCAGCTAACCTTGCTTGCGCATTAACCCAATCTTCTACTGTCATCAGGGGAAAATTTTTACCCCAAGGCTGAGCAGTTTGCGGATTAAGGCAAGCAGGACCTGTAGAACCAAAACATGAGCCCAGGTTATTAACCCCGATTACAAAAAAGCGATTGGTATCCAGCGGCTTGCCTGGGCCCACCATATTGTCCCACCAGCCCATATTATGAGGCTCATCGGCATAATAGCCGGCTACATGATGAGAGGCATTAAGCGCGTGGCAAATCAGGACAGCATTGGTTTTAGCCGCATTTAAGATCCCGTAAGTTTCAACTCTTAAACTGTAGCCGTTCAAGCTCGCACCACTTGCTAACTGCAGTGGTGTATCAAAATGCAAATCTACCGGTAATACTGCCCCAACTGAATTCATATGCAAGAAAATCCAAGCAACAGATCATTTAAGCAAGAGATGTGCCCTCACCGCTTCCGGTTTAGCCGTCTATTCATTAAGTTGCATCCCTAGATACCTCCCCATCCCCTACTCGCGCACGGTATGGCACGGGCATCTATTGTTACTTTTCGTTGGTAATCGCTTAGCCTCAGCTGAACATCGCTTGAGAAGTGCTTTTACTCAACCGAACAAGCCTCAGAAAACACTCTAGATGTAGGTTTATTTGCAAAAATCTCGCGCAAGAACATTGTTGCAAGCGAATTTAAGTCATATGTTCTGGGGTAGTGTAACCCTTATTTTGACCAATCATAAAATTTACGCTATAGATACACCAGCATCTTACTTTGAACTGTCGATTGGGTAACATAGCGAATCTTCTTTTAAAATTAAACATATTTTCCCTAACCACTAAAACCGTTTGTATCGTCGGTTCAACCTAGAATTAAGCAAATGAAAATAGTACAAACCTTAAGAGAGAGACTCTTTAATCAGGGACCTCCCGATATTGATGAGCTGTGGCGTACTTTTAATCGAAAATTAAATCAATTATTTCGAGGAGGGCAAGGTAACGGGAATATGGGTGGCAATGTCCCTGGGTCTCCAAAAGCAGCCGGTATTGGAATAGGCCTGGTAGCAGGTCTTTTAATTTTACTTTGGGCCGTGAGTGGTTTTTTTATTGTCCAGGAAGGACAAACCGCGGTTATTTTTCAGTTTGGGAAATATAAAACTAGCGCAAATGCAGGTATTCAATGGAGACTTCCTTACCCCATTCAATCGCATGAAATTGTCGATGTAGCACGAGTACGGAGAATTGAAGTCGGGACAAAAAACATGCCTAATCCTCAACGCCTTCAAGAAGCCCTGATGCTGACCGATGATGAAAATATTGTTGATATTCAGTTTGAGGTGCAATACAGAATACGTCCTAATGGAGCTGCAGATTTTATTGTTAATAATCGCAGGTCCGAAGATGCTGTCAAACAGCTCGCGGAATCTGCCATGCGGGAAGTAGTAGGTCGCAAAACCATGGACTCAGTGTTGTATGAGTCGCGTTCTGAAATCGCCAGTGAGGTACAGAAATTGATTCAACGCGTTATTGATAATAACGACCCTGCTGCAAAGCTTAATTACAGATCAGGCATTGAAATTACAGCCGTAGCCATTCAAAACGCTCAACCTCCCGAACAAGTTCAAGGTGCTTTTGATGATGCCGTAAAGGCAGGCCAAGACAAAGAAAGAAAGATTAACGAAGGACAAGCCTACGCCAAGGACGTTACCCCCCGCGCAGAAGGTACCGCTGCCCGCTTATTGCAGGAAGCAGAGGCCTATCGAACACAGGTTATCGAGCGTGCAGAAGGTGAAGCGGCTCGCTTCCGTTTGGTAGTGGCTGAATACAATAAAGCTCCTGCTGTTACAAGAGAACGTATTTATCTCGATACCATGCAAAGAATTTTTGAAAATACCTCTAAAGTGATGGTAGATAATAAGAATTCCAATAATTTACTGAATCTCCCCTTAGACAAACTGATTCAACAGGCGGTGGTTGAGGCTAATCACCCTGTGGTCGTCAGCCCTGCACCAACCCCAGCAAAACCTAGTGCAAATACCTTACCACGCAGTAATAACGCCGAAGATCGTAATCGAGAAAATCTGCGTAACCGGGAGAGTCGCCCATGAATCGTGTATTGAGTTTAATGCTCGGCCTGATCATTGCAGCCATGTTGATTTCAAGTACTCTTTATATAGTCGATCAACGCGAATACGCTGTGGTTTTTGGTTTAGGTGAAATCAAGGACATCAAATCTGAGCCTGGGCTTTACTTCAAACTACCCCCACCTTTTCAGACTGTGCGCAGATTCGACAAGCGCATCTTGACCATCGATACGCCTGAACAAGAGCGCGTCCAAACCTCTGAAAAGAAAAACCTGCAGATTGACTCTTTCATTAAATGGCGTATTAGCGATCCAAAAGCTTTTTTTCAAAGCTTTCAGGGCAACGAGCGAGCCGCTGAAGATCGTATTGTTTCCTTAGTACGCGATGCCATGCAGCAGTCTATTAATCGCAGAACAGTCAATGATGTCAGCTCTCGGGAACGAGACAAGATTATGGAAGAAGTACGTTCTGGAGTTCAAGAAAGGGTTAAATCCTTGGGCGTGCAAATGGTTGACGTACGCTTAAAACGGGTAGATTTCGCGCCTGAAATCAGCGAATCTGTTTTTAATCGCATGACTGCAGAGCGCACCCGCGTCGCTAATGAACAGCGCTCAACAGGAGATGCAGCCAGCGAGAAGATCCGTGCCACCGCTGATAAGCAGCGCGAGGTGATCCTAGCCGAAGCCTATAACAAAGCCCAAGCTATTCAAGGGGAAGGAGACGCAAAAGCTTCTGCTATTTATGCGGCAGCTTATGGAGTAAATCCCGAATTTTATTCTTTCTATCGCAGTATGGAGGCCTATCAAAAAGCCTTCAAGAATAAAACAGACGTACTGGTCATCGATCCTTCTAGCGAATTTTTCAAATATATGAAAAATGCAGGGTCTAATGCCGGGGGAGCTAGCAAGCGCTGAAGAAAGCTTATCCAACAAAGAGTCAAGATATTAAAATTTTTTTAGTCCGGTAGCAGCTTTTTTACCCACAATACCATTAAATTTGGGGGGCTCATTAGTCAGGCGGCCTTTCAAGGCTACTGGTGTGTCAGCCCTGCTTGCAGTCATTTTTGCTCCTCTTTTCACCTGGAGCAAAGCCTACAGGCTCCGCAGCCGGGTTAGAATTGCGGAGCAACCCTCTTCTCTACCATTCCCAGTCTTAACGGGCCATCTGAGTTAAAGCTATCTTACCCAAGGTTTTATGCGTGCTTTCGCCAATATTTCTCTTGAAAAGCTTATAAAACCTCGGTGAGTATCTAAAGGGAACTTCTAATAACCGTAGCGAGCGGCCCGCAGCGGATTTGAGGAGCGGATGCGTACGCAGGGTACGCTGAGCACCGCAAGAGCCGATCCGGCTTGCGCAGTAGCTTATTAGAAGTTCCCTAAACCCTTACACTCAACAGCCAGTATCTCTCCCGGAAAATCTAGAGTTAAGGTAGAGCACTTACCTCACTTAAAGACCAGCGAGGACGTACATTAAAACCCAACTCTGCGTCTTGCTGTCCCTGCGCTAGTCGTAGAGCACCGGCCAATGCAATCATTGCTCCATTGTCAGTACAAAATTCCAGTTCTGGATAATGCACCTTAAAGCTGTGCTGCTCTGCCAGGGTATTAAGCTGTTCACGTAAATGGCTATTAGCTCCGACTCCACCTGCCACTACCAGAGAATCACGCTGGGTTTGTTGTAAGGCGCGGAGCGCTTTTTTAGTCAAAATATCAACCACTGCATCTTCAAATGCTCGCGCCAGATCAGCCTTCCATGCGGTATCGTTCTGCTGTGCTTGCTTGTGCACCTGGGTAAGCACTGCCGTTTTAAGGCCCGAAAAACTAAAATTTAAATCTCCTGAATGCAATAGGGGGCGAGGTAATTTGTACACATTAGGTTTTCCCTGCGTAGCTAAAGCGGCTAGTTTGGCTCCTCCGGGATAAGGTAAACCCAAAAGTTTGGCTACCTTATCAAAAGCCTCTCCCGCAGCATCATCAATAGTTTCACCCAGCAGATGATACTGCCCTATCTCAAGCACATCCATCAATTGAGTATGTCCACCGGAAACGAGTAACGCTATGTGCGGGAAACTGGGTGGGTTACTCGATAAAAGAGGCGAAAGTAAATGCCCTTCCAAATGGTGAATACCCAAAGCTGGGATATTCAGGCCAAAAGCCAGAGATTTAGCTAAACCAGCCCCTACCAGCAGTGCCCCCGCCAGGCCAGGCCCCATGGTGTAAGCAATCCCCTGAATTTGTTTTAATGTCAGTCCGGCTTGTGCGCATACGCTGCGCACCAATTTTATCCCATAGCTCAGATGATCCCGGCTAGCTAGCTCGGGCACCACCCCTCCATACTGGGCGTGCAGGGCGATTTGCGAATGTAGACTATGAGCCAGCAAACCACGCTGGGTGTCATACAATGCCACTCCGGTTTCATCGCAAGAGGTCTCTATGCCTAGAACTATCATGCCGCGTCAATGCCCAGAGTCACTCACTCTAGAGCTGTAAGAGTAGTCAATAGTGGAGCGTTAACGAATCAATAATACAGGCACTGAGCAATTTGCTAATACACGTTGTGCAACCGAACCCAGCAAGACGCTTCCTAAAGCACTATGACCGTGCGATCCCATCACCACCATGTCGTAATGCCCACTTTCGGCCATAGTGGCAATCCGCTCACCTGCTATCCCTACCGTTACTTTGACAGTAAAAGATATATCGTGGCGAGCTAAAAATTTTCGCACTGGGTCCAGAATTTTGGAGGATTCTTCCTCTCGCCATTTTTGTACTGCTTCCCGTCCTGCCACCTGCTCAGCACGGTAAGGAAGCGGAGGCTGCACATTTAACAAGGTGTATTGTGCGTTCCCCCCCAATGTATCACTATGCGTCACCAAAAAAGCTAGCATTTTTTTGGTGTATCGACTGCCATCAACAGCAACTAAAATTTTCATAACTGACTTTCATGAACCAGGAGGTTTCAGCATACCCTGAGGCCGAGGATAAAGGCGTTGATATATCGCAATTTATACTCGCAACACGCGCCCAATAATTTGCAAAGCGCGTTCAAACTGTTCATCAGGAATAGTAAGAGGATATAAAAAGCGTATGACGTTTGCATTAACCCCACAGGTCAGTAATATCAGATTTTCAGCCAGAGCACGACTTTGTACGGCTTTAGTAAAGTCTGGATCCGGGGTATTGGTGCCAGGCTGATTAAATTCGCAAGCGACCATAGAGCCCAGACCCCGCACATCAGCGATGTGAGGTGCCTGTGGGCGCTGCGCCTGAAGAAAATTTTTCAGTGTACTGCCAAGTTGTTCCGCACGCTCGCAGAGCTTCTCTTCTTGAATCACTTCAATGACGGCATGGGCCGCCGCAATAGCCAGCGGATGCCCAGCATAAGTGCCTCCTAATCCTCCTGGAGCGGGAGCGTCCATAATCTGGGCTTTGCCATTTACTGCAGAAAGGGTCATACCCCCTGCTAAGGATTTTGCAATAGTTATTAAATCAGCGGACACTCCAAAATGCTCCATTGCAAACATTTTTCCAGTCCGAGCAAAACCCGTCTGTACCTCATCAGCAATCAGAACGATGCCGTGCTCATCGCACAACGCGCGCAGCCACTGTACAGCAGCGGTCTGTATGACATTAAAACCACCTTCTCCTTGCACTGGTTCAAACACGATTGCAGCGACACGGTTGGGTTCTATATCACTTTTAAAAATGTGATAAACGGCTTTTTTAACTTCGTCTAGGCTACTGCAATGGCAGGGAAACGGAGCATGATAAACCTCCGGCGCAAAAGGCCCAAACCCAACCTTATAGGGCTGAACCTTACCGGTAAGAGAAACGGCAAATAAACTGCGCCCATGAAACCCGCCGGAAAAAGCGATGACCCCGCTACGCCGAGTGTAGCTACGAGCAATTTTTATAGCGTTCTCGATAGCCTCAGCACCAGTAGAGAAAAACGCTGTCTTTTTTGGATAATCGCCCGGAGTAATTTGATTGATTTTTTCAGCTAGCGCAATATAACTCTCATAAGGCACAACTTGATAACAGGTATGCGTAAAACGCTCCATTTGCGCAGCCACAGCAGCCATCACTTTAGGATGGCGGTGACCAGTATTAAGTACAGCAATACCGCCAGCAAAATCTATAAACTCACGCCCTTCTATATCCCATAACGTAGCGTTTTGCGCACGGTCTGCAAAAAAATTAGCCATGACCCCTACTCCACGGGGCGTGGCTGCAATCTTACGGGCTAGTAATTGCTCATTTTTTGAATGATTCATGAAACACTCCATTGCAAATCTACGCAGCCTCAATACGCAGCCAAGTAGTTTTCAATTCCGTATATTTTTCAAACGCATGTAGCGACTTATCCCGACCATTTCCACTTTGTTTATAGCCACCAAACGGTACAGTAATATCGTCATCATCATATTGATTGACATGCACTGTCCCTACTTTCAATGCGCGAGCAACACGATGGGCCCTATTAATATTACTACTCCATACGCCCGCTTGCAGCCCATAGCTGCTATCGTTAGCCATAGCAATCGCTTGCTCTTCAGTCTTAAAACGTATAACGGATAGCACAGGGCCAAAGATCTCTTCGCGTGCGATCTTCATATCGTTATTGACTCTATCAAAAATAGTGGGGTTAACGTAAAAGCCGCCGCTTTCAATGCGTGCCTGGGTTCCCCCAACAATACATTTTGCGCCTTGTGCGTTGCCTGCTTCAATATAAGACATCACTGTACGCAGCTGGCTCTCATCAACCAATGCCCCCATAATCGTATTAACATCCAGAGGGTCCCCAGGTGCATGCTGAGGTGCCTGACTAGCTACTTTTTCGATAAATGCATCTGCGATCTCTTCTTGCACTAATAAACGACTGGGAGCATTGCAGGATTCCCCCTGATTAAAAAACATACTGCCTGCAGCCGTTTTAGCCGCACGGTCTAAATCTTCAAAATCTGCAAAAATAATATTGGCAGACTTACCCCCTAGTTCGTTAAAGACGCGTTTTAAATTGCTTTGGCCAGAATACTCCAGCATTTTTCGCCCCACTCGGGTGGAACCTGTAAATCCAATCGCGTCCACATCCATATGCAAGGCAAGCGCCTCACCCGCTTCTTGACCAAAACCTGGTACAACATTCAATACACCAGAAGGTAAGCCTGCTTCTAAGCCTAATTCCGCTAGTCGCATGGCAGTCAGGGGCGATTTTTCTGAAGGTTTAAGTACTACACTATTTCCACTGGCTAGCGCTGGGCCTAGCTTCCAGGCACTCATAATCATGGGGTAGTTCCAGGGAACGATACACCCCACCACTCCCATGGCCTCTCGCTGAATAAGTGCTAGTGCATTATGTGCAGTAGGGGCAATCTCATCATAAATTTTATCAAGCGCCTCTGCATACCATTGAATACAACGTGCAGCGGCAGGCACATCAACGCTTAAACTCCATTTGATAGGTTTACCCATATCCAGCGTTTCCAGGAGCGCAAGTTCTTCCCGGGCTGCTAATATTTTTTCAGCCCATTTTTGCAAGACGCGTTTGCGCTCGGCAGGAGATTGCCGGCTCCATCGACCATCATTGAATGCTGTACGCGCTACCTTAACAGCAAGGTCCACATCCGCCGTTTGGCAGCGAGAAACCTGCGTTAATATTTTTGCGTCAATCGGCGAAACACAATCAAAAGTTTTTCCGTCAATCGCCGCTAGACGCCTGCCGTCAATAAAAGCTCGACCGTCTAGCTTGCAGGTTTTGGCCTGACTATGCCAATCCAGTATCTTTGTATCCATTTACGTATACCTGAAATTAAAAAGCTACTAGTCGGCTAGGCCGCGCAACTAGTAGCTTAAAAAAAAGAACTTAAAAACTAACGACTGTAGAGACACCGAGTAAGCTGTTAGTTTTACGATAGCTACCATCACTGTTATATAAAAATACTGGCTGACTGGCGCGATCGAGGCGATACTCAGCCTTAAAGCTTACATTTGAGTTATACAAATAACCCAAGCCTAGAGAAAGTGCATAGCGGTTAGCGCCAATTTCCGGATCTCCGGCAGGGTTGGGGCCAATTCCATTACGGCCATCCGCCACGGTGTAACCTAAAAGTCCACCTCCATTTTTCTTGTTATTTAAATAATCGAAACGAGCAATCGCTTCTAAACGGGGATTAATCTTGTAGGCAGCCAAGGCAGAAAGCCCCCACCAGCGTGCATTGCGCAATTCAGCCGTATTGGGGTCGGGGGTAATTGCAGCACGCTTTTGCTGCCCCACACTCACTTGGCCCTGAAGAGTCCAGTCTCCGCGAATAAAATAACCATCCACTTCAAACAAATCCACTCGGGAGTCGCGATAACCAGTGCAATCTATATCTGCACAATCATTAAAATTAGTAGCTTTTCCATGTACGCCAGCAAAACCAAAACCTGAATATTCTCCTTTTGAATAATCTACCCGGTAAGCGATTACAGGTGTTTTATTGCCAGGCGATTTTTTAGCCGCATTCATATTAGCCAACACCACTTTGCTGAGCCATTTTCCTCTTGAAAGCTCTACGCCCGCACCGGTATAGGCAGTAGGTAAAGTAAAGTCAAACAACAAATTATGGGTAATTAATTTGTTTTGATTGGGAGGTAAATATTCATACCCACTCCAATCAGGAATTTGCCCAACAATTAAACGCGTAGAAAGATCACTCAAAGGAATAGAAGCTGTTGCTTCATGAATAATGGAGCCCGCATTGAAAGTTGCACCAACTCCTCTTTCGGGAGACAAGGTTAGACGGAATTTTGTTCCCCCATCAATTTCTTTTTGGAAGTCTAAAAACGCCATACCAAAATAACCTGCATCGTAAGAATAGGGGTCTTTGTTTAGCAGCTGAAAACCACTGGTGTTTTGTCCCCGGTTGTAAATAAAAGCAGGATCAATGGCTCCGCTAATTTTTAAACCCTTAAACCCCTGGGCTTCAAAAGTATCTTCAAGCGATTCTGTTTTTACAGTAATCCGATTAAATTCGGCCGGATCCACATTATTTTTCGGGGTCTCTTGCTGCCTTTTTACTTGTGCTTCTAGCTGTTCCACACGTGCTTTAAGGGTTTGCAACTCTTTAAGTAAATCAGCGCTAGACTGCGCTTGTGCCAGAATAGGTGCTGCCAGGCCAATGCCTGCTAAAGCGGCGGTTAGGACCTTGATTTTGAACATTGCGCTTCTCCTTGTTAGTTTTAGTATGCTTTAAATTTTTCAACCTTTATTTCAAGCCTGCAGTTCAGTACCTTGTTGGTAGGCCAAGGCCTGCTCCCTGGCGCGCTTTTTCTCGGCACGAGCGAGCCAAATGCTTCCCAGCACAACGCCTAAGGCAACTACAAAAATCATGATGGAAGCTACGGCATTAACGGTAGGAGACAAACCAAGTTTTGCGCGTGAGAAAATCACAATCGGCAAGGTTGTGGAACCTGGACCTGATAAAAAAGCAGAAAGCACTACATCATCTAAGGAAATAGTAAATGTCAGCAACCAGGCAGAAATTAAAGATTGGGAAATCATCGGCAAGGTAACCAAATAAAACACCTGCCAGGGTCGGCAACCTAGATCCATCGCTGCTTCTTCTAGCGACTTTGGTAGCTCTAATAAGCGGGCTTGTATAGCTACAGCGGCATAGGCCATCCCCAGTAAAGAGTGACCTAACCAGATAGTGAGCATGCCTCGGTCTGGAAACCCAAAACTCCGCTGAAAGGAAACCAGCATTAAGAGCAGAGATAAGCCGATAATAACCTCAGGCATGACTAAAGGAGCATTGATCATGCCCGAAAAAAGGGTTTTTCCTTTAAAGCGTTGATAACGCACCATCGTAAAAGCAGCCAGAGTGCCTAGTGCCACCGAAGCGCAGGCAGTAAAAAACGCCACCTTCAGAGACAATAAGAAACCTTCGATAATTTCACGATCTCGCAAAATTTCTGCATACCATTTAAAGGTAAATCCCCCCCACAAGGTCACCATCTTTGAATCATTAAAGGAGAAAACAATGAGAGTGAATATAGGGATATACAAAAACAAATAACCTGCAATCAGCCAAGAAAGACCAAATACATTCTTGCGAGGGGTCTGCGCCATCACTTAAGCCCTCCCCGCTTCTTTAGCGGCAGCGTGTACCTGTTGCTTATTAAAAAGAGCCAAGGGAACAATGATGATTAATATCATCAAAGTGGCTACCGCAGAGGCCATTGCCCAATCATTATTACTGAAAAACTCATCCCACAATACACGGCCTATCATCAGGGTTTGCGGCCCTCCCAACAACTCTGGAATAACATATTCGCCCACACAGGGAATAAATACCAGCATTGAACCTGCAATAATGCCACTTTTGGATAAAGGAACGGTTACTTTCCAAAAAGCCGTAAGTGGCCTGGAACCTAAATCAGCCGCAGCCTCTAACAAACGTACATCCATTTTTACAAGATTCGAATACAGGGGCAGAATCATGAAAGGTAAATAGGCGTAAACCATGCCTATGGTGAGGGAAAAAGGGGTATGCATCATCTTGATGGGGTCACTGATCAAACCCAACCATAGCAGCACATCATTAATTACCCCGTTGTCATCCAGTAAGCCACGCCAGGCATAAATACGCAGCAAGAAAGATGTCCAAAAAGGGAGCATAACGAGCATCATTAATGCCGGGCGCCATTGTGCCGGGGAACGCGCCATAAAGTAGGCAAAGGGATATCCAATCACGAGACAAATCACTGTCGTGATAAAGGCATAAGTTAGCGAGGAAAGATAGGTTTTGATATATAAATCATCACCAAAAATGAAAAGGTAGTTAGATAACTTGATTTTGATCTGAACAATACCTTCGGCGTAACTAAATAAGTCTTTAAATTGAATGCCATCCGATTCTGAAATACTGATTTTGAACACTATCAGAAATGGCACCAAAAACAGTGCAATGAGCCAAATAAAAGGAACGCCGATAACGAGCTTGCGGCCCCAGTTGATGCTGCTTGTATTCATTGGGTTAACACCACAACATCACTGCCATCCCACCAGGCGTAGGCCTCATCCCCTAGTTCCAAGCGCGTTTCTTCATGGCGCGCCGCATTGGTTTGCATGATTTTGATCGTCATGCCGGTTTCTAACTTAACGTGGTAGGTGGTATAGCTACCCAGATAGGCCATGTTCTTAATCACCCCTCGAGCAAAGTTATAACCATCTTCTGCTACCGATTCTCGCTGCTCTGGTGTAGGAGGAGTACGTTGTAAACCAATTTTTTCAGGCCTCAGCGCAACGTGTACCTGCATACCTTGAGTACCCGTAATGCCATGGCTCACATAATGTTTACATTCAGGGCCTTCGATAATCACATGGTCAGCCTCATCGACGATCACATTGCCTTTGAATAAATTAACATTCCCGATGAAATCAGCAACGTAACGGCTAGCAGGCGTTTCATAAACGGCATGAGGCTCCCCTACTTGCAAAAAGCGCCCTTTTTGCATGACGGTGATGCGATCAGCCATTGTCATGGCCTCTTCTTGATCATGGGTCACCATTACACAGGTCACACCCACCTGCTTGATAATGTTCACAAGCTCTATCTGGGTTTCTTCACGTAGCTTCTTATCTAATGCACCCAGCGGTTCATCCAGTAGCAGCAATTTTGGCCGCTTGGCCAAACTGCGCGCCAATGCCACTCGTTGCTGTTGGCCTCCGGAAAGCTGGTGAGGTTTGCGCTTTACGAAAGGTTTTAACTGGGTTAATACCAGCATAGCTTCTACACGTTGATCAATTTCAGAGGCTGACATCCCGTCGCGCTTCAGACCAAAAGCTACGTTTTCCCAAACGGTAAGATGAGGAAATAAGGCATAGCTCTGAAACATCATGTTAATAGGCCGCAGATAAGGCGGCATATAAGTAATTTCTTGGCCCTCCAGCACAATAGTGCCGGAACTGGGAGTTTCAAAACCGGCGAGCATTCGCAACAAAGTGCTTTTGCCACAGCCGGAGGCTCCCAATAAAGCAAAGATTTCCCCTTTTTTAATGGACAGTGATACCGCATCAACGGCCACCATATCATCAAAATTTTTGCTTAACCTGTCAATCTGTAAGAATTGATCAGGCTTAGCTATATTTAAATCACTGACTCCCTTATGGAGGAGTTGCTCCTCTTGCTGCATAGGCCTGCCCCTTTTACCCATAGCCGCTTGCACCAATACGATGTTGGTTTCAACAGGCTTTTAAGCTCACGCCTGGACCGGAAGCTTTAGCACACAATCTCGCTCCCAGCCCAGATTTTTTTAAAGATTAAAGACTAGTTTTAAAACTGGTGTAAAGCCGGGTTCTGAGACGACGGATGTCATTACTCACTGCGTCAGGAGCAGCCATTTTCTTTTTATCTTCGTCAGATAAAAAGACACTCTTGTTGGAAGAAATTTCCGGCTTCACAAACTTAGTGGCAGCTGCATTAGGATTAGCGTAAAACACTTTATTGCTTAAACCCGCATGCACTTCCGGCCGCATAATATAGTCAATCCATTTATAAGCGTTTTCAACGTTTACAGCGTCAGCAGGAATTGCCATGGTGTCAAAAAACAATACACCACCTGATTTAGGAACCAGCGCTTCAATCTTGTTGCCGTTTTTGGCCTCAATCGCACGTTGTCTAGCAATATTGATATCTCCTGACCAGCCCATGGCTAAACAGATAGACCCTCCAGCCATGTCATTGATATACCCCGAGGAAGAAAATAAGGTAACGTAGGGACGGATGCTGGAAAGCAGTTTGGCTGCATCTTGATAGTCAGAGGCTACTTTACTGAAAGGGGGCTTGCCTAAGTAACGGAGCGCTGCGGGAAACCATTCATCAGCAGAATCTAGTCCAGATACTCCACAGCTTTTAAGTTTGCTAACATACTCTGGCTTAAAAAGTAAATCCCATGCATTTTCAGGCATCGGCAGGTTACCCAGAGCCGCTTTTACTTTGTCTACATTAATGCCCACTGTTGTGTAACCCCACAACCAAGGCACGAGAAATTCATTACCTGCATCTAGATTCGCTAACTGAGCCATGATGCCCGCATCCAAATTTTTATAGTTTGGAAGTTTGGACTTATCTAGTTTTCTCAGTAAACCGCCATCAATCTGGATTTTTGCCCAGTGAGAAGATGGAACCACAATGTCATAACCGGTTTTACCTGCCACTAGCTTGGCATGCAAGATTTCGTTGGAATCAAAAGTGTCATAGCGCACCTTAATTCCAGTTTCTTTCTCAAAATTCTTAATAGTGTCTTCGGCAATGTAATCAGACCAGTTATAGATATTCAGTACCTTGCTTTGAGCCTGTGCTACTCCGGAAGCGACACTTGCGATCGTAGCTATCAGCAAACCTGTACCCAGTGAAGCAAATATTTTTTTTACCCCAACATATAACTGACCCATAGTGTGATTTCCTTATTCAAAAACGATAAACAAATCCAAAAAAATTTCAGGTTAATGTAGCACTGATTTCTGCTGATTCTTGCCTAGTCTTGCGAATTAAAAATCATTTAAACCCCCATCAGTTTTTTTAGCATACCCGAGTAAGCGGTAAAACGTTTAGGAATAGTCTATAAATTTGCATAAATCTATGAAACTGTAGCAATCGTTTTCCCTAATAGCGGTGAGTTTTACGCTCTTGGGTTTAAGTGAGCCAACCACGATTGTTCAACTCTGTCCAGGTTAGGTCAAGACATTTGCGAATTAAAGCAGCCAGCTCGTCAATTTGCTTAAGGGTCGTTACCAAGGGAGGCGCAATAATCATGCGGTCTCCCACCGCTCTCATAATGAGCCCGTTACTAAAACAATGTCCTCGACATACCATTCCTACTTCTAGTTTTTCATCAAAAAGCTGAATAGGTGATTTGTTTTTGACCAGTATTAGGGCCCCCACCAAACCACAGGTTTCAGCATCTCCTACGAGGGGGTGCTCTTTCAAGGCTTCAAACACTTTGGCAAGATAAGGTCCCGTTTCGGTAGCCACCTTCTCGACGAGTTTTTCTTCGCGGATAATTTTGATATTGGCAATAGCTACCGCTGCAGCCACAGGATGTCCAGAATAGGTATAGCCATGTGTAAACTCCCCTCCCTTTTTAATCAACACATCTGCTACGCGATCTCCAATCATCACGCCCCCTAGAGGGACATAGCCACTGCTCACACCTTTAGCAAAGGTCATTAAATCCGGGCGAAAACCAAATTTTTCGCAGCCCCACCAGGTCCCTAGCCGACCAAACCCACAAATAACCTCATCAGAAATCAGTAAAATGCCGTATTTATCACAAATACGTTGGATCTCTGGCCAATAAGTAGAAGGTGGGATAATAACTCCACCTGCGCCCTGCACTGGCTCGCCAATAAATGCGGCCACTTTTTCAGGACCCAGTTCAAGAATTTTTTTCTCCAGCCAAGACGCAGCTTCTATTCCATATTGTTCCTTGCTTAGATTGGGATATTGCGTGCGTCCATGCTCGAACCAGTAAGGCTGGTCTATATGCACTATTCCAGGAATGGGCAAGCCCCCTTGCTGATGCATTCCTTTCATCCCACCCAGGGATGCACCGGCCATGGTGCTGCCATGGTAACCATTCCAGCGGCTAATAATGACATTGCGTTCTGGCTGACCTTGCAAATCCCAATAACGGCGGACTAATCTAACAATCGTATCGTTACCTTCTGAACCAGAGCCTGAAAAAAATACATGTTTAAACTGCGGGGGGGCAATTTCTGTTAGCAAGGCCGCTAAACGCACGCCAGGCTCTGTCGTAGTTTGAAAAAAACTATTGTAAAAAGGTAGCTGGAGCATTTGAGCATAGGCTGCATCAGCCAATTCTTTGCGACCATAGCCTACATTGACGCACCATAGCCCACTCATCGCATCGAATATCTTATTTCCCTCTGAATCCCAAATATAAACTCCTTGTCCCTTTACAATCACCCGCGCTCCTTTTTTTGCAAGCGCTGAGTGATCAGTAAAGGGATGCAAATAATGCGCAGCATCGAGTTTTTGAATTTCTGCAGTAGATGAATATTGTGAAGTCATGTGATTTATAGTGGGCTTTATTAATACAGTACTCTTTAGGGGGGCTAGGGCGAACAGGCCCTAGTCAAACATGCAGTAGTAAATGCTCCCGTTCCCAAGGGCTTATTACCCGCATAAACTCTTCATATTCCGCTTCTTTGACAAGTCGGTAGACCGTGCAAAATTCTTTTCCAAGCACCTGATGCAACTGTGGTGTAGAAGCCATCATTTTGATCGCTTCAGACAGGCTACGGGGCAACTGATAATCACTGTTGTAGGCGCTACTTGTAGACTCAGGAGCAGGCTCTAGTTTTTCTTCCATCCCCAAGTAACCACAGGCTAGCGAGGCAGCCATGGCAACATAGGGGTTGGCATCTGCACCAATAACACGATTTTCCACCCGACGATTAGCGGGACTGGACTCAGGAACACGAATCCCCACTGTACGGTTATCCTTTCCCCATTGAATATTAATCGGCGCCGCTGTATGTCTTACCAGGCGACGATAAGAATTCACATAGGGGGCCAGAAAAGCCATGCTGGCTGGCAAATATTTTTGTAAACCCCCAATGTAGTGGCGAAAAGCGTCCGATTCGCTACCGTCTTCCTTAGTAAACAGATTGCGGCCGGTAGAGACATCCACAATACTTTGATGAATATGCATTGCACTGCCAGGCTCATTAGCCATTGGTTTAGCCATAAAAGTGGCATACATTTTGTGACGCAGAGCAGCTTCACGTAATGTTCGTTTAAAAAAGAAAGTTTTATCTGCCAAATCCAGCGGGTCACCGTGCAAGAAGTTAATTTCCATCTGGCCAGCCCCAATTTCATGGATCAGGGTATCCACCTCCAAATCCATAACATTGCAATAATCGTAGATATCTTCAAATAAAGGATCAAACTCATTAACTGCATCAATACTGTAATGTTGCCGACTGGTTTCTGCCCGGCCACTACGACCAATAGGCGGTTTCAAGGGTAAATCCGGATCCACGTTTTGTGCTACAAGATAAAACTCCAACTCTGGAGCAACTACCGGTTTTAAACCCTTTTTGGCATACAGCTCTAAGACATGACGCAGTACGGTACGTGGCGCATAAGGCACCAAAGTACCATCGTGTTTAAAACAATCATGAATCACCTGAGCGGTGGGGTCTACTGCCCAGGGCACCAGACAAACAGTAGAGGCATCCGGACGCAGGATCATGTCATGATCTAACTCGGAAATTACGGCGTCATATTCTGGTGATTCCGGAGCATTTCCTGTCACCGTCATACCTAACACTACTTCGGGTAAACGCATTCCACGGTCTTCGGAAAATTTTTCGCGCGGTAAGATTTTTCCGCGAGCTACCCCGGTCAAATCTGGCACCAAGCACTCAATCTCTGTAACTCTGCGCTCGTTTAGCCAGCCTTCTAGCTCAGCAAAAGAAAAAGTTTCTCTGATACCCATCATTCATACTCCTATTATTTTGTCGGCCACACCTGGAAGTTCGTGTGCGGTCCTCTGCAATGCGCCTGTTTTGCACACTGCTTTATATAAATATACGGTTTTCAGGTAATCAAGTACTTGTAAGTACTCGAAGTGTTTTGGTAAAAAACGCTACATATTACGATGTGAACCTTGGAAAAGCGATCTTTTCCTAGACTGCAATTTCAGAAATCCCTTTTAATTCTCCTCTCAAGCTGCTTGTGATAATTTAATATTTATGTCCTCGCGCTTTTGCATTTGTAAACGGCAGGCATCACCAAATGCAGTAAAAATTTTCATGGATACTGGGTTTTCCAAAGCCTTCCATTCAGGATGCCATTGAACAGCCAAAGCAAAACCGGGGTGAGTTTGCACACTAATAGCTTCAATTTGCCCATCTGGTGCATAAGCTTGAACTATCAAACCCTCTGCTAATCGATCAATTCCCTGATCATGTACCGAATTAACCGTAATTTCCCTCTGCTCTAGCAGATTCGCTAACTGACCATCAGGCACAACATGGACTTGATGTGCCGGACCATATACTTGTTGCGCATTAGTCTCCTTCACCCTACCACCGGGATAATGATCTAGGCGTCCCGGCACATGATGAATCGCTTGTAATAAAGACCCGCCCAAAGCAACGTTGATTTCTTGTAGTCCTCGACAGATTCCCAACAAAGGCAGTCCCAGCACAACTGCCCGGCGAATTAAAGGTAAAGTCGTAGCATCCCGGGCCTCATCTAAGGGTAGTTCAGGGTTATACACCTCTTGCCCGAATAAGGAAGGATGCACATTCGCAGGTGAGCCGGTTAAAAAAATACCGTCAGCCATCTCAATATAGGCTTCCCACTCTTCCCGGCCTGTGCAAGGAAGCAGCAGCGGCAAACATTGAGCTGCTTCACGAATAGCATCCGCATATTTATGGCCCAATACATGAAATGGATGCTCTCCTAGCATCCGATTATCACAAGGAATTAGAACAAGTGGTTTTTTCGACATGATTAGAGATAGAGGGTTAAGGTAGTTTGCTCTTAATTTGGTACCATTTTAAAGAACCACTTTAACTACTAGAATGGTGCCACTATGGCCGTTGCCCCTATCGCGGAACTGATTGCGCGTGATCTTGCAAACTTTGTTGAAGGAAAGAACAAAATACCCCTGCATCGACGGGTTTATAACAGCGTCCGTACTGCCATTTTGTCCCAACAGTTACGCGCCAAAGACCGCTTGCCTTCCACTCGCGATCTTGCTCATGATCTAGGATTATCACGTAATACTGTCATGGCAGCGTTCCAGCAATTGATTGCCGAGGGTTATGTGGACGCTAGCATTGGTAGCGGCACCTATGTTGCCCAAGCACTGGCTTGCAACAACAAGCGATCCGGCCAACTACGTTTGACAAAAAAAATAACTTCCCCTAAAGAAAAAATTTCACCCGAAACTTTGCTCTCTTATCGGGGAAAGCTGCTTACTGCTCAAGCAGCTGAAGCTTTTTTTGAAGTGCAGCCTTTACAACCCGCACGCACAGATTTCTCTATATTTCCATTTAAAGTTTGGCAACGTCTGCAAAACAAATACTGGCGGGCGGCCGAATCTGCATTGCTGGATTATTCCTCAGCAGGAGGCTATGCGCCCCTGACTTTGGCAATTGCAGATTACTTACGTGTCTCCCGTTCAGTGAATGTTTTACCCGAACAAGTCATGATTACTGCGGGAACACAACAATCTATCGATCTATGTGCTCGTTTATTAGCGGATTCCGGCGATACAGTGTGGATTGAGAACCCCTGTTATTGGGCAGCCCGCAAAGTCTTCGATGCCAATGGCTTGAAATTAAAGGCTATTAGGGTGGATGCAGAAGGCTTGTCCCCTGAGGCTGGATCGATGACAAACCCACCAAAACTCGTCTATGTCACCCCTAGTCATCAATATCCTACAGGCGTAGTCATGAGTCTGGCGCGGCGCCGAAAACTGTTGGAAATTGCCGCACAAACCGATAGTTGGGTGTTAGAAGATGACTATGACGCTGAGTTTCGCTATGCCGGACGGCCTCTAGCTAGCTTACAAGGTTTAGATACCCACGAACGAACGATCTACATGGGTACTTTTAGCAAAGTTATGTATCCGGGGCTGCGTCTTGCCTATATGGTAGTGCCTGTAGCATTAATCGAACCGTTTCGCTGTGGTCTGTATGATCTGCAAAGGCCCGGGCAGTTAATGACGCAGGCTGCTTTGGCTGACTTTATCAGTGCGGGATATTTTGCAAACCATTTACGCAAACAACGGCTCTTGTATGGAACCCGCAGAAAACTGCTAAGCAACGCATTAACAAGCGTGCTAGGGCCACTGTGCGTATTATCACCTAACGAGACCGGTATTCACCTTGTTCTTTATTTACCAGATACGGTAGATGATGTTGCAATAGCACAGTATTGTGCCCAAGAGTCTTTAAGTGTGCGTGCACTCTCCAGCTACTACATTGCTCCTCCCATTAGAAAGGGCTTAGTCATCGGATACGCTTATATGTCTACCGACTCTGTTGCACTTGGGGGAAGACGGCTGGCACACTTACTCTTGAAGATTCTCCAAAACCAGCTAGAAACGGTCTCTTAGGAGCAGATAGCCGGTTTGCACTACCCAGCCAATTCCGTAGAACAAGGCTGTGCATCCCACTACAGCAATTGCCGCATCAAAATTCTTGGCGAAGTTTAACTGTAGCCCAAGCCATTCTGCTGGGGCAGCGATGGGAAAAGTGATCATAAAACTTCCTATATACCGGAGCGAAATCCAGCCACCAACGGCAGGCTGCCCTCGCTCGACCACAACCATCCAAACAGCGGCAGGCAGATAAAGCCCAGCAAGAATTAATCCGACAATTGAAATTCGCATAGTTCAAACCGCATCACTATCCAAACTGGCTAACTATTACCGCTTAAGCTAGCAGATCCCGTAAGCGATACCAGGCCATAGCAGCTACCAGCGCAGGTAAACGCAGGAGTTTGCCGCCTGGAAAATTATGATGCTTTAAGCGGGTAAATACATCAAACCGCTCTGCATCTCCCGCAATAGCTTGGGCCACGAGTTTTCCTGCCAGACCGGTAAGAGCTAAGCCATGGCCCGAGAAACCCTGCAGGTAATACACATTATTAGCCAGCCTGCCAAAATCAGGGGCACGGTTCATCGTGATATCTACAAATCCGCCCCAAGCATATTGCACCTGCAGATCAGATAACTGCGGAAACACTTTTAACATCCTTGCTTTCATGGTAGGAGCAAGATTCATAGGGGTAACGGTTGAATAACTCACTCTTCCTCCAAAAATCATGCGATCATCTGCCGATAGCCTGAAATAATCTAATACAAAATTAGTATCACAAATAGCGCTGCGGCTTGGAATAAGAGCATTTGCTCGCGCTTTGCTCATGGGAGCAGAGCCAATAATATAGGTCCCCACTGGCATAATTCTAGCGTCCAGGCCTGGGGCTAAGGTTGTGCCGTAGACATTGCCTGCCAACACAACTTGTTTGCACTGGACCGCCCCATGGTCCGTGTAAATTAAAGCATTTTCCCCCTGCGTGATACGCTGGGCAGCTGTCTCTTCAAAAATTTGTACACCTAGCGATTGAGCAGCCCTGGCAAGGCCTAAAGTGTATTTAAGAGGATGCAAATGCCCGCTTAAAGGATCATATGCCAAAGCGGTAAAGCGATTACTCTGAATCCATGAAGAAACTTCGGGTTTTGCAATAAACTGCTGCTCATAACCGTAACGGATCCGCATCTGCTCGACCCACTGCTCCAGCGTTTTCGCCTTTTTGGGGCCAATGGCTGCATTCAGATAACCCGCTTGCCATTCGCAATCAATGGCATGGGTTGCACAACGCTCGTGAATTAACGCAATAGCCTCAGCAGTCATCGCAAATACCTGCTTTGCTGCCTCATAGCCTAGTTGGGCTTCAATCACCTCAATATCGCAAGCCAAACCCATGATGACTTGCCCTCCATTGCGGCCTGAGGCCCCAAATCCGATCTGCCTTGCCTCCAGCAAAGCTACATTAAAGCCACGCTGCTGCAATTCCAGGGCTGCACTGATACCCGCAAGACCTCCACCGATCACACAAACATCCACCTGTAAATCTCCCCTTAAAGGAGGATGACTTTCAGTACGCTGCACTGAAGCAGCGTAATAAGAATTTTGGGTAAGCTTTTCGTCAGCTTTAAGCATGGGAAAACCTAGATTTAGACAGATGAGATTAGGCTAAACTTTTGTGCCGCATCTGAGCACTCAAGTAGGTCCAGGCAAAAGTTGCTGCAGCGTTACTGGTCAATTCTGCGTGGTCGTAAGGAGGAGAAACTTCACATACATCCATTCCCACCCAGTTCAAATCGCCTAACTCTTCAAGGAAAGTGAGGACCTGACTGGAGCTTAGCCCTCCCGGTTCAGGTGTACCCGTTCCCGGCGCAAAAGCGGGATCCAAACAGTCAATGTCTAATGTTAAATACACTGGCCTATCTTCTATCCGCTGCCGAATGCCAGAAATAACTTCTTCCAACTGCCAAGGACTAACAAGTCCCCGTAAAGCCCGGGCCGTGTAAATTACCCCACCCTGATCTTGCACATATTCGCGAACCGAGCGTTCTGCACTGGAGCGAAGTCCAATTTGTACAGTCAGTTTAGGATCGACCAATCCTTCTTTAATGGCTTCATATGTCCAGGTTCCATGGCCTGAAGGTTCAGAAAAATGATCCTGCCAGGTATCGCAATGCGCATCAAAGTGGATGAGCGCTAAAGCTTGTTTATAGTGGGCGCGGTAAGCCCTTAAAAGTGGCAAAGTGATGGAATGATCTCCCCCTAGCCAAAGCATATGATGTTTTTCAATGAGTTCTCGGGCTTGCGGTATAAGGGCAGCACGCATAGACTCAAGCGAAGTATTAGGCAGCTGCAAATCTCCCACATCAGCCAAATAGGCTGTGGGTGAAACATCAAAATAAGGGTGTACTGCATCACACAACATATGACTGGCACGACGAATTTGATGTGGCCCAAAACGCGCCCCTGGTCGATTGGTGACAGAGCCATCCCACGCTACTCCCGCCACCACGAAAGGAGCGTTTGCCCGCAGCACAAGGCTAGGTGCATGACAGAAGCCCCCGAAACTGGTGTTGGTTAAATAAGCAAAGGACGCATGAGTCATGGGAAATAAACAGAATTAGATAAGATTTTTAAGTGTAGAAGACGCTAAGTCTATCTGTAGCGCCGTTTTATAAGGGCTCGAGAGAGCCAATCCCTTGATTTAAGCGATAATCTGAGCTTTAAAGAGAAGCTCCTGATTATCTCCCCTTGTTCAATAAGGAAAAATATTATTTCATGACTGCTGGTTTTAAGATCTTTTATGCAGTTCCTTAAAAAACATTACGAGCGCAATAGGTATGGCGGAATAAAGCTCTTTCTCAGATCAATACAGCGGTTATGATAGCTATGAATTTTCCTTCCATAAACCCCTCTTCCTAAAGCGCACAAATTGATGAAAAGCTTGCAATTTCATGGTGACTGAATGTTGTCCTACCCCGCAATTGCACACTTTACTCAAGACAGGAAGACCTCTTTCATTCTTTAGGTTTTATTAAGTGGATGCGCATGATTCTGTAAGGCAAAAAGTCTGGGAAATATTCTCCACTACATTTGCTGAGAGGGCAGATCTGTTCAAAGGTGGAGTTGCAGCGCGTACAGCAAATGATATCCTTGGGACTGCTCTTTCCAACAAATATTTAGATCCTCTCCTGGCTGACGAGATCGCTTTCCATATGGTCGATTGGGAAACCGATGCGGCATTTATCGTTGCATTTCTCCTGTTTCCAGAGCGTTTTACAGAAGAAGAGCTCCAAGCGGCTACTGAAATGTTTTTGATTCATGTTCCAACACATGTCATGGCAGCCGCAAGGCTAGCTGGATATAACATAAAAGACAGTCCCTAAAAACTGATGAGAACTGAGCGTTTAGTGCAGCTGAGCTGCACTATCTGTGGTGCATGCGCATGACTCGCTCAACTCAAACTACAACCGCTTTCTCATACACTATCTGCAGCGGGTCGGTGTTGCAAGGCACGGATTTGTTCTACAGGCTTAAAACCCACCCGCTCATAAATACGCTGAGCGATATCGGCAGGATCTGCTTGTATCACGAGCTGTTTAACGCCCATATGCTCAAAAGCAAAACGCGCAGACTCATAGATTAGCTTGCTGCATAGCCCCTGTTTACGATGGTAAGGATGCGTTGTGACCTGCTGATAGCGGCCTAGTCCTTTTTGGGCAAACAAACCGCAATCTGCCAGCAACTGATCCCCTAAAAATGCTCCGAACCAATAGCCTAGGCCAGCAGCCTGCATAGCCGCATAGCGCTGCATTTGGGTATGCCGAAAATTTCTGTAGCCTGTAGGCTCAAAATCCTGACTATCACCTATTACTTGCAGCTCGACTGCATGCTCAAGCTCCTGCGGCAAGCGCAAGGGCCGAATAATGGCTTGAGGGTGCAGGTGTAATGGGACACGCAGACCTTCGGGATGAAGCAGCAAGGTTGTCTGAAAAAATGCTTCAAACCCCATCTGCCGGAAAGCTTCCGGGACTTTATAGTCTCCATTGAAATCCACTCCAAACGCCTTGTGTAAAGACTGCGGTTGCTGCTGCGTGATTTCCTGATTAAACCATTCCAGCCAGACAGGTACATCGGCATCTGTAGGCGGCTTGCGCATGAGTAAAAAGTTACCCCAATAAAATGTGGGGTTATGAGGGGTGCGGACAAGCAGGTACTCACCCCGATCTATCACCAAACCATCAAAATAAGCAAATATCAAATGGCTGCGAAAGCCTAAGGTTTGAATCTTCATCAACTTCCCTCAAAAACTCTGCAAATAACCCCTGTTTCATTTTTTATTGACTAAAAATGACATGAAGCCTTGAAAGTCTAATCTTTGACCTTATAATTAGCACTCAATGGCATTGAGTGCTAACAATACACTTTAAGGCCTAGATCCATATTGGTTTAACCCTAGCAAAACTTATTTAACCTACTGATTTTCAAGGAGATTTTATGAAACTACGCCCTTTGCATGATCGCGTCATTGTTAAACGCGTGGAAAATGAGCGTAAAACTGCATCCGGCATTGTGATCCCCGACAATGCTGCTGAAAAACCCGATCAGGGCGAAGTTCTGGCCGTAGGGCCAGGCAAAAAAGATGATCAAGGCAAATTAATCCCCATGGGTTTGAAAGTAGGCGATCGTATTTTATTCGGTAAATATAGTGGTCAAACCGTCAAAGTAGATGGAGATGAGCTGTTAGTCATGCGTGAAGATGATGTGATGGCCGTTGTAGAAGGCGCCTAAGCATTCCAGCAGAATTGAAAAAATTAATCCGTTTTCAGGCGTATTTTTAAATAAATTCAAACCATTTTTCTTTTTATGGCGTCGGTCTTTTGTAACCGTACGCTCTTTGTTCAGGAGTAATTCATTATGGCAGCAAAACAAGTCGTGTTTGGCGATACCAGCCGTCACAAATTAGTGGAAGGTGTAAATATTCTCGCCAACGCAGTAAAAGTAACCCTGGGCCCTAAAGGCCGCAATGTTGTGTTAGAGCGCTCTTTTGGAGCTCCTACTGTTACAAAAGACGGCGTATCGGTTGCTAAAGAAATTGAGCTTAAAGACAAGCTGCAAAACATGGGCGCGCAAATGGTTAAAGAAGTTGCGTCCAAAACTTCTGACAATGCAGGTGACGGCACCACCACCGCAACTGTTCTGGCCCAATCTATCGTGGCAGAAGGGATGAAATATGTTGCTGCTGGCATGAACCCCATGGATCTTAAACGCGGCATTGACAAAGCGGTAGTTGCTGCAACTGAGGAGTTGAAGAAGCTCTCCAAGCCTTGCACCACCAATAAAGAAATTGCTCAGGTAGGTGCAATTTCGGCTAACTCCGACCAATCCATCGGCCAGCGTATTGCTGAAGCCATGGATAAAGTGGGCAAAGAAGGGGTCATTACCGTAGAAGACGGCAAGAGCCTGTCTGACGAGTTGGATGTCGTGGAAGGGATGCAGTTTGATCGCGGCTATCTTTCTCCTTATTTCATTAACAATCCGGATAAACAAGTGGCAGTTCTGGAAGACCCCTTTGTTTTACTATTTGACAAAAAAATCTCCAATATCCGTGATTTGCTCCCTGTTTTGGAACAAGTGGCTAAAGCGGGCAAACCCTTGTTGATCGTGGCTGAGGAAGTAGAAGGTGAAGCACTGGCTACACTAGTGGTGAACAATCTGCGCGGCATTCTAAAAACCGTTGCGGTTAAAGCCCCTGGCTTTGGTGACCGTCGTAAAGCCATGCTGGAAGACATGGCTATTCTTACCGGCGGTGTAGTGATTTCCGAAGAAACCGGTATGACCCTGGAAAAAGCCACCCTGGCTGATTTAGGTAAATGCAAACGGGCTGAAATCGGTAAAGAAAATACCACTATTATTGATGGGGCTGGGGATGCTAAAAACATTGAAGCTCGTGTCAAACAAGTGCGTGTTCAAATCGAAGAGGCTACTTCTGACTACGATAAAGAAAAACTCCAAGAACGCGTGGCCAAGCTAGCCGGTGGGGTAGCTGTTATTAAGGTAGGTGCTGCTACCGAAGTCGAAATGAAAGAGAAAAAAGCGCGTGTTGAGGATGCTCTGCATGCTACCCGTGCTGCAGTAGAAGAAGGGATTGTGCCTGGAGGCGGTGTTGCTCTGATTCGTGCTAAACAAGCCATCAAGGATCTTAAAGGCGACAATACAGACCAAAACGCGGGTATTGCTATTGTTTTGCGTGCCATGGAAGAACCTATGCGCATTATCGTAAGCAATGCAGGTGACGAAGCTTCTGTTGTAGTTAACAATGTTATTGCTGGCAAAGGTAACTATGGTTTCAATGCTGCAACCGGGGTTTATGGTGATATGGTAGAAATGGGTGTTTTGGATCCCACCAAAGTTACCCGTTCAGCACTGCAAAACGCTGCTTCAGTGGCAGGCTTGTTACTGACCACCGAATGCATGGTTGCTGAACAACCAGAAGATAAAGCTGCTCCTGCAGGCGGTATGGGTGCAGGCATGGGTGGTATGGGCGGCATGGGTGGTATGGGCGGTATGGATATGTAATCCCAACCCGTGTTACGGAAAAACTCTTCCGTAATATAACTCTGTAAAAAAGCCCGTAGCATAAGTTACGGGCTTTTCTTTTTTAGAAATAAAACTCTCAGCCTTTTTTAAACACTAGACCTGTCCCTAGAAAACCTTCAGTCTTGCTCTAAAGGATTTGAAATATGCTGACCTGCGTTATTTTCTTACTTTAGAGTAGAGTGCAAAAAATTCTCCGTCTTATCGCCTTCCTCCTCTTTGCTAAGGCACGGCCCTAAGCAGCGAAATTAATCTGTTTGAGACTGCATGCGCGTGCGTGCCTGGATACGTGTGCAACAGCTTTGAATTGCAGGGGGGTCGCTACAGGGAAAAGTATATTCCAGAGCCAAGTCGAGCATATTGTCATAAGATGGCTTTACCCCTTCAGTAGCGAGCTTAGCTTCTACTTCTTCTTTAGCGGAAGAAAAGGTTTCAAGCTCTTCTGACTGGTTCTTCCTGTTCTCTGCAGGTAAAACCTCCTCTAAACTACTTTTCCTGGGCATCAGGAATTTCTCCTCATCTTAAGTGGATGACAGCTAAGTTTTAGCTATTGTTTTCTTCGGCAGCTCTCTATCTTCAGACTATGGTTTTTTAAATTTTTCCCATTTTCTTTATCGACTTGTAGAGACTCCTATACGGTAGTGCAATTTTTTGAGAGTGCTGTAAGGAGAAAAGACTTCTTCCCGTAAGAAGATCTTTCTTTTATAAGGATTTAAAAGTTTGTTCTTTAACAATCAACCGCATTACTGGAGTTCCTGCGCAAACCGACTCAGCAAGATTTCTCCTACAGCTTTTAACGTATCAGACTGCTATTAGCTTCTTCTTGCCACACCCATCATTTCAAAAAGCACTTTGCTGCTGTGGTTTTGATAAGTTCCCCATTTCAATGAAGGAGTCTGCATTATGTTTAACTTACACAAGATTAGCTGGAGGGAAGGGATTAACTTTTTTCTAACCGGACTGATTATCTTTACTATAGGCTTAGCACCAGTATCTTTTTCAGCCCTCGCACAAGACAGCAATAAACCTTCTAATCCCAGTAGTGTTAGTCCACCTCCTAAAAACCCTTCTACGGAAAATACGCCATCGTCCACTTCAGGTGCGAGTAATGCTACTACTGCAAACGCAAGCAAAAATGTTACACGAGGGGATCGTCAAATGATGGCAGAGCTGGCAGAAGCTAACCTAGCCGAAATTCAAACAAGTCGGCTTGCCCTGGAAAAAACGCAAAACACTCAAGTTAAACAATTTGCCCAACACATGTTGGATGACCATACACAGGCTCTACAAGAGCTTCAAACATTGGCCAAAAGTAAAGGCATACAGCTCCCGGATAGTCCTGACTTGACGCACAGACTCCTCATCACGACGATGAGGGCGATGACCGCAGAAGCTTTCGATACCCAATATATTCAACGGATGGGAATCAATGCTCACCAGCGTACAAGCGAACTATTGGAGAAAATTCAGCGAAGCGCCCAAGATGCCGATTTCAAAGCGCTAGCCACTAAACAATTGCCCATTGTCCAGAATCATTTACAGAGGGCTCAACAGATGACCCGTCCTGCTGTACAGAAATAGAATAAAAGAAGCCTCTCTTGCTTGCTGACTGATCACCCCTTTACAAGAATGACTTTCTAATGATTAAGCGTGCGAGTGCGGCGCTCTCACGCTAGCACACAGCACTGCTTCAAAGATGGATTCTGAGCCGCATTTTCTAGGGGAGGCTTCAGCTAGGCCGCTCCCGTCAGCTGAGTTAGGTCGCTGTTTTCTGCACTAAGGCTTAATGACTGAAGAACTGCTTTTTCCTGTAGGTTTTTTTATTGTCGGAATACTGCTCATTGTTATGACGATGGCGAGCTCCTTCATTGCTCGCTTGCCACTAAGTGCAGCGATGCTTTATCTGGCAGTAGGAATAGGAATAGGACCGGCAGGACTGGAGTTGATACAACTCGACCCTTTGGTTGATGCCCATTTATTGGAACGCTTAACAGAAATTGCCGTACTGATTTCGCTTTTCACTGCAGGGCAAAAACTGGGAATACCACTACAGGATCGCCGCTGGCGGATTCCAGTTCAACTAGCTTCTTTTTCGATGATGTTGACAGTAGGAATGCTCACTGCGGTAGGGGTATGGGCCATGCAGCTGCCTTTAGGAGCTGCCATACTCTTGGGTGCCATCCTAGCCCCTACAGATCCGGTTTTGGCCTCAGATGTACAGATATCCAAACCTGGCGACCGGGATAGAGTACGTTTTGGACTGACAGGTGAAGCGGGCCTAAATGATGGGACTGCTTTTCCTTTTGTAATGCTGGGTTTAGGGCTTCTGGCACTGCATGATATGGGTACAGCCGGGTGGCACTGGTTAGCGGTTGATGTGATATGGGCCATCACAGGAGGCTTAATCCTTGGATATTTTCTCGGCACGGGTGTAGGCCGCACCATTCTTTACCTGCGAACGCATCACCGCGAAGCGTTCGGTTCAGATGAGTTTATTGCACTGGGACTAATCGCACTTTCTTACGGAGCCGCCTTGTTATGTCATGCCTATGGTTTCCTTGCTGTCTTTACGGCTGGTCTTGCATTAAGACGGGTAGATCCCACTTCCAACTTTCCAAAAAGGCATCAGGCTATAACAACCCCCTCTCCACGAGAAGCACCGGCCGCGCTGATGCAAGAGGTACAAAAATTTAACACACAGCTAGAACATTTTGCTGAGGTGTGCATTGTATTAATAGTAGGAGCTATGTTATTTACCCTCGAATTTCGAGTCGAAGTGATGTGGTTTGTTCCCCTTTTCTTTCTCATCATTAGACCGCTAGCCGTCTATCTGGGGTTAGTAGGAATTCCGATAGAGGCCTCTCAACGTCGGCTCATCGCCTGGTTTGGCATCCGAGGGATAGGCTCTCTCTATTATTTGATGTATGCCATTACGCATGGGCTAGAGATCAGTCTGGCCCAGCAGATGCTCTCGGTCACGCTCTATGTCATCGTAGCGTCTGTTATTGCGCACGGCATATCCGTTACCCCTTTAATGAAGCGTTACGAAAGTAGCAGAGCAAAACGCAAAAATTACCGAAAAAAAATTTCTTCCTAAGCGCACGCTTATGAGGTTTCCCCCTCTTGATCAATATTAAATTCAACGCTTTTCCCAGAAAAACCAATTTTTAAAAATCTTTTAAGTTGGGACAAGATTTTTTCCTACATTTATTGGTGGGTATGACTGACCGATTATTTTTTCTTGGACGGTAATCATTGAAATGTACTGAATACTTCCTTCTCAGAGGAAGAAAACGGTTCATTACAGACAAATTCTTAAGCACTACCACTTTTAATACATAAGGAGCTCTTCATGGCAGAAGTAAAATCAAGCAATGCAGACCCCATCACTGGAGCACCGGGTTCTCATCCTATGGGAACAGGAGTTGGCGCCGCGATGGGAGGCGCAGCTGCCGGTGCGGCGGCCGGTGCTATGGGAGGACCCATAGGAGCCGTGGCCGGTACAGTAGTAGGCGCAGTAGCGGGAGGTTTAGGTGGAAAAGCAATTGCTGAAAGCATAAATCCTACTGCTGAAGAAGCGTATTGGCGGGAGAACTACAGTCGTGAATCCTACTATGAAACAGGCCGCTCCTTTGAAGATTATGCTCCCGCTTATCGCTTAGGCTTACTGGCGCGAACAAATTACGGAGGTAATTTTGAGGATGCTGAAAGCCACTTGTCTGCTGATTGGGGAGCCAACAAGGAAACTTCCACCTTGAGTTGGCCCCAAGCCAGAGAAGCTGCCCATGCTGCCTGGAATCGCGTAACCGAACAAACTCAAAATGCGGGAAGTATTACTTCCTCTACTTCTAGTAATCCCTCTGCCTTTTCCTCATCAGCACGTAACACCCCACAAACTGATGATGAGATCGATAATGATGAAGTGATTGATGTTTTAAATGATCTGCTTGAGTCTTGTCGCGATGGAGAATACGGGTTTAAAACCTGTGCCGAATATATACGCTCTGCCAATCTCAAAACTATTTTAACCCAGCGTTCCACACAGTGCCGTGAGGCAGGCGAACAATTGCAGAGTCTCATCAGAGAGTTGGGAGGAGATCCGGATGAAGGGGGCTCAGTTACGGGCATGCTGCATCGAGGTTGGGTATCGGTACGTGGAACCTTAAGTACTCATAGTGACCAAGCAATGTTAGATGAGTGTGAGCGCGGCGAAGACGCTGCAGTCGCTCGTTATCGCAAAGCTCTTCAAGAGAAACTACCTCCCGCCATCCGAACCGTAGTCGAACGTCAGGCTCAAGGTGCACAACGTAACCACGACCAGATTAAAGCTATGCGAGATTCTTTAGAGGGGAAGAGTTGATTTAGCCTCACAAAAATCTGGAACTAGAAAAATTGAGTGCTCTTCGCCCCTGCACTTTCAACCTATCTTTATTAGGGATAAGTTTTAATGGGTTTTCGCTAGCGAGAGAGCAACGAGGCTAAGGGCTTGAACGCTTCTACTCACCACTATAGTGAGAGGTTCCGCCAGAGAGCAATCAGTTGGCCTGTTAGCATTGCCTAGTAATGGTCTTGAAATACTTCTGGTAATTTGGTGCGTGAAAAAAAACCTTAGTCGGGTGCGGGAGTGGTCTGCAAAACTTCACTCACTGAGGTAATTCCTGTCGCTACCCGAAGAAGACCACTCAAGCGCAACGGATACATACCATCAGCAATCGCTTGTTTACGTAAGGCACTGGTATCTGGTGCCTTAGTAATCAAGCCTTTCAAAGCATCAGTCATTACTAGCAGCTCATATAAGCCTGTACGTCTTTTAAATCCTGTCATACGGCATTCAATACAGCCTTGCGCCCGATAAGGAAAAAATGCAGAGGGCGCATTCTGATCAAGCTGCCAAGGTTTTACTAAAAGCATAAGATCAGAAAAAGTAAAATTTTCTTCAGGTCGTTTGCAATGGGGGCAAAAGGTTCTTACCAAGCGTTGTGCCAGTACCCCCAGTAAAGTAGCATTAATCAGATAAGGAGGCACCCCCAGCTCCACTAAGCGACTGATGGCACTGGGTGCATCGTTAGTATGTAAACTGGAAAATACAAGGTGCCCTGTAAGTGCCGCTTGTACTGCCATTTCAGCAGTTTCTAAATCACGAATTTCCCCTACCATAATAATGTCTGGATCTTGCCGCATAAGGCTGCGCAAGCCAGCAGCAAACCCTAAATCTAAGTGAGGCTGAACTTGCATCTGATTAAAAGAAGCTTCAATCATTTCGATGGGGTCTTCCAATGTACAGACATTCACTTGATCAGTAGCCAAACGCCGTAAAGTGGAATACAAGGTTGTAGTTTTACCTGAGCCAGTAGGGCCTGTTACCAAGATAATTCCATGCGGCCTGGACACCAGCTCCTTCCACCGAGCCGCATCCCGCGCGCCAAAACCCAACGCATCTAAGTCTTGTATTACGACTTCTGGGTCAAAAATACGCATGACAAGTTTTTCGCCAAATGCTGTGGGCAATGTAGACAATCTCATTTCCACTTCGTCCCCACCAGGGTTTTTTGTTTTAATACGCCCATCTTGGGGACGCCGTTTTTCCACTACATCCATTCGCCCCAATAGCTTGATTCGACTCGTCATTGCAGCCATGACCCCCATGGGCACTTGATAGACCGTATGCAAGAGGCCATCGATTCTGAATCGAATCACCCCAATATCGCGTCGGGGTTCTAGATGAATATCGCTGGCACGCTGATCAAAAGCATATTGCCACAACCAGTCCACCACCTGAACTACGCCAGAATCATTAGCATCTAGGGTTTTGCTGCTACGGTTAAGTTCAACGAGTTGTTCGAAATTTCTAGCCGCAGTAGCTCCACCCGCTTTTTGTGCTTCCTTTACCGAACGCGCTAAGGAAAAAAACTCAGTGGTATAACGGCTAATTTCGCTAGGACTAGCCACTACTAAAGCTATTCGCTTATGAAATTGCCGCTCTACTTCTGCAATCCAGCTGGTAGCAAAGGGTTCGCAGGTCGCTACTGTTACTTCAGTAGGAGTCACACTTACGGGTAGCACAAGATGCCGCTCGGCATAGTTGATACTCATAACATCGGCTACACGAGCTACATCTACCTTAAGAGGATCAATCCGTAAGTAAGGTAACCCACAGCGTTTAGCCAACCATTGCGTGAGGGCTTCAATATCCAAAACTTTTCCATCAGTAGCCCGATGAGTACCGATATTACTTAAGCGCATGAGAGGATGCTGTCCGCTACTGGCTGCCGCACAACGCTGACTCACGCGCTCCAGTTCTTCAGCGCTAATCAACTTATCTTCGTGCAGCCACACTAAAAGATCACGCCAATTGAGTTTACCTGTAGGTCTGGAGGTAAACTGCCCAGAAAAAGGTGGGGCAAAAGAAGGAGTGGACATTTAAAAACTTAAGTAAGAATGCAGCAGAAGGGTAGTTTGCAAGAACTTGGAACTCACTGCCAATCCCAGGTTCCCAAAGTACAGCTGAAAGTAGCAAACTCTAAATTTATTTATTACGACCTTCTAATATATCTTGAGGTGAAATTGACGGCAGATCAGCCGTATGCGCTTTTACAGAAGCATCGGGTTGACGGGATTGATCAATTCGACGGGCGCCATTAAAGCGGTTAATCCAGTAAGGTGTATTTAAGCTTTCCACTCGGACCTTACCACCACTAGAAGGTGCATGGACAAACTTACCTTCTCCTATATAAATTCCTACATGAGAAAAAGCGCGCTTTAGGGTATTAAAAAACACCAGATCTCCAGGCTTAAGCTCTTCTTTACCCACCGTATCTCCTAGCTGACTCATTTCCACAGCTCGCCTCGGGAGGATCAAACCAAAAGTTTCCTTGAAAACCAATCGCACTAAACCTGAGCAATCTAGCCCAGTTTCCGGTGCATTGCCTCCAAAACGATAGCGTACACCCAGTAAGCCCATTGCATTCATCACAATTTCTGAAGCGCCTTGCACAACATTAAGGGTGCCACCTTCGATCTGCTGGATCAATGAGTCCAGCGTAAACTCGGTCTGTTGCTCCGGTTTTAAGGAGGAATTGCTCTCATAACGTTGCTGTGCCATAGCCTTTAAGCCCGTCATAAACGGGCAAAGGATGAGGCATAGCACAAAAATACGCAATAAAAACAAAGGCTTATCCTTTAAAAAGAAAACCAGGACTATAAGTCTATTCCAAGGCTGCTGAGGAGGCAAGAGCAGCCTCAGCGGCGCTGCCTCATTGTTTCGTAAAGACACACTGCACCGGCTGCCGCAACGTTTAAAGACTGGGCTTGACCGGGCATTGGAATACAAACTCGATGATCTGCTAGATCTAGAAGCTGGGGAGAAAGGCCCTGCCCCTCATGACCCAAAGCCCAGGCCACAGGATTGCGCAGATCTAGCTTATCTAAATCAATGGCATCCTTTTGCAAACTCGTTGCCATCAGAGGCACTCGAAGCCGCTTCATAATGTTTTGGGAAGCCACTCCCTCTTCGATATTCATCCAAAACTGTGCGCCTTGCCCTGCTCGCAATGCTTTCATGGACCAGGCGCTTGCAGAACCTGCTGTAAGGATGACACTACTTACCCCAAATGCCCAGGCACACCTCAATAAAGTTCCTATATTACCGGGATCTTGTACTCCATCAATAACCACTGCATCGTGATCTATAAGGTTAAGAGGCAGTAAAGCAGGTATTGTTAACAAAGCCACCACTTTAGAAGGGCTTTCAAGCTGAGAAATCAATGCCATTACATTGCTGCTAACCATTACTTTCTGACGAGCTTGTACTTCAACAAAGGGGGAGTTCTCAAGACAGATGAGGGTATCTACTTGCCAGCCTGCAGTTTGCGCCTCCACTAACAAATGCTCTCCTTCTACCCACACCAGTCCTTCATCACGACGGATTTTGGGAATAGTGGCCAGTTCGCGCCAACGTTTGACTTGGGGATTAGAGCGCGAAGCAATCAACGGAATCTGGCTCAAGACACAGCTTTCCAAAGCGGCGCTAGTGCCACCGGTTTGAAACTGCGCCGGTGCGCCGGGGTAGCGCCTAATAGATGTAATTGACGCATATGTTCTGCTGTGCCGTACCCTTTATGTCTTTCAAATCCAAAGCCAGGATATTGCTGTGCAAGCTGATATGCTTCTGCATCCCGAGCACATTTTGCAAGAATAGAAGCCGCAGAAATTGCGGGAACTAAGGCATCTCCTTTGATGATGGTTTGTACAGGTACTGATAACTGCGGCCGCTGGTTACCATCCACTAATACTTCAGTCGGTGTCACCACAAGTCGCTCAACCGCACGCTGCATGGCCAATAAAGTAGCTTGTAAAATATTAATGCTGTCAATTTCCTCTACACCTGCCCATGCTACCGACCATGCCACCGCATTGCGCTTAATTTCTTGCGCGAGAACTTCACGCCTTTTTGCGCTAAGTTTTTTAGAGTCTTTTAAACCCACGATGGGTTTTTCGGGATGCAAAATAACCGCGGCCGCATATACGCTGCCTGCTAAAGGACCACGGCCAGCCTCATCTACTCCCGCCACTGTAGGGGCAAGCCTAAGATTCAATAGCTCAGATTGGCTCATAGCTTCTCTAGTACAGTGCGGGCTGCTGTAAGTGCAAAATCACGCTTTAAAGCAGTATGCAAGAGGCTAAATCTCTCCTTAAGGGCTGCGCGTTTGCCATCATCCAATAACTGTTTGAGCACTGCTTCTGCTAGGGCCTGCGGTGTAGCACGATCTTGAAGTAATTCTGGTACCACAAAATCTTTGCACAAAATATTAGGTAACCCTACCCAAGGTAAATAGCCTTTATTTTTCATTAAGTGCCAACTCACAGCAGGCATTACATAAGCAATAACCATCGGTTTTTTAAAAAGAGCAGCTTCTAAAGTCGCCGTTCCACTTGCTACAAGCACTGCATCTGCAGCGGCTAAGCAGCTATGCGACTGCCCCTGCTTCAGCTGTACAGGGCAATGCTCCTGTAAGAGTAGGTTTTTCAGTTGCGCATAACGGGCTGCCCCTGCAGCAGGAACTACAAATTGAGCTTCTGGAAGCTCATGGCGGATAAGCTTTGCAGCTTGAATAAATCGTGGAGCAATATAGTTGATTTCATCTTGGCGGCTACCAGGCAATAAAGCAATTACAGGTCTATTTATTTCCAGGCCCAAGGACTCACGCGCAGCCTGTTGATCGGTCTGTTCAGGAATCATATCGGCTAAAGGGTGTCCTACATAGCTTGCAGGAACATTTTCCTTAGCAAGTAATTCCTGCTCGAATGGAAAAATACACAACATATGGGAGACAGCAGCGCGAATTTTTTTTATTCGCTCTGCTCGCCATGCCCAAATGCTGGGACAAACCAGATGGAAAGTCTTAATGCCGCCAGTCCGCAATTTCTGCTCAAGTCCTAAATTAAAATCTGGCGCATCAACACCAATAAAACAAGCGGGTCTACTTTCCAACCATTGCTTTGCCAGTCGCTGACGCAGTGCAAATAAACGGGGCAAATGCCGCAGCACTTCAACATAACCACGAACGGATAATTCTTCCATGGAAATCTTTGCATTAAACCCTGCAGCTTTCATGCAAGGCCCCCCAATCCCAGAAAAGTGAAGTTTCTGGCCAGAAAGCTGGAGTAGACCTTTCACTAAAAGGCTGGCGATTAAATCGCCAGAGGCCTCCCCCGCAATCATAGCAATATGATTGTGCACTCCCCCTAAGCTGGGTATGCCCATCATCAACGAATAATGCCCCGATTAGCCTCAGATAAATGGGAGCACAGTAGGGCAATATAAGGTTCGCTTTCAGCATCTGCACCGGCACGCAATCGTTCGATGGCCTGCTTAGCGGCCTCAAAACTTAAACCATCCCGATATAAAAGTTTATAGGCTTGTTTAAGTTGCACTACTGTATGAGAGGCTAAGCCCCGTCGCTTCAGGCCTTCTATATTTAAACCCCGGGGAACAGCCGGATAGCCTTGACACAATACAAAAGGAGGTACATCCTGCAAGATAATGCTGCCCCCTCCAGCCATGGCATATGCTCCTACACGAACAAATTGATGCACAGCTGCCAAGCCCCCTAAAATGACATAGTCCCCTAACACCACATGGCCAGCCAGGGCAACGCTATTAGCCAATACCGTATGATTGCCAACCTGACAATCATGACCCACATGTGAGTAGGCCATGAGCCAGTTATCGTTTCCCACACGGGTTATACCTTTATCTTGTACGGTCCCCGTACTGATTGTTACAGATTCACGAAAAGTATTGCCATGACCGATTTCAAGGGCAGTAGGCTCTCCTGCATATTTTTTGTCTTGGGGAGGCCCTCCAATCACGGCATGCTGAAACACACGATTATTCTTGCCGATTGTGGTGTGCCCTATCACACTGGCATAGGGGCCAATAACGGTTCCGGAATCAATCTGAACATAAGGTCCAATGATGGCAAAAGGCCCAATTTCTACCGAAGAATCAAGCTTAGCTTTTGGATCAATCAGCGCAGTTGCATGAATAGGCATGCTTTACAGGCTTTCTCGCTCACGATAGGTACACATCAATTCTGCTTCACACACAATCTGATCTTCCACATAAGCCTTGGCCTCAAATTTCCAGATTCCACCCTTATTGCGAACAGGAATGGCGATCATCTTTAACTGATCACCTGGGACAACTACACGTTTAAAACGCGCATTGTCAATTCCTACAAACAATACAACAGCTGTACTTTCAGGAGATAAACCTGAGCTATTAAAACCTAATAGAGCAGCAGTTTGCGCCAAGGCTTCCAAAATCAATACACCAGGCATGACCGGATAGTCCGGAAAATGACCTTGAAAACAAGGTTCATTCATCGATACATTTTTAAGAGCAGTGATACGCTCGCCCGGAATCAATTCCAGCACACGATCTACCAGTAATAAAGGATAACGGTGAGGCAAGCGCTTGAGAATACCGTGGATGTCAATTGAAATGCTCATGCAATGCTGAACCTTTTTACTAACGCTAATACATTGTTCCAAAGGGCGTATCTGTACTGTTCAAAGCCTTTGTTTGAGCAGATCTAATTCTTTTCGCAGAGCTTTCACTTCTATACGCATCTTATCCAGATTGCGCACTAAAACTGCGCTCTTTTCCCATTGCGCATTTTCATCTAAAGGAAAGATACCCGAGTAAAAACCAGGCTTATTGATAGAACGCGTTACAGTGGTCGCAGCAGAAATCACCACATCATCGCAAATTTGTAAATGACCCAGCACAATGGCTCCACCTCCTAGCTGTACACGCTGGCCAATGGTGGCAGATCCGGCAATGCCAACACAGCCTGCGAAAGCGCAATCATCACCAATCACTACATTATGGCCAATTTGCACTTGATTATCTAATTTAACACCATTGCCAATAATGGTATTACTAAGGGCGCCCCGGTCAATCGTTGTATTTGCTCCTATCTCGCAATCCTCTCCAATAAGAACACGGCCTGTTTGGGGGATTTTTATCCAAGAGCCTTTATGCGGTGCAAAGCCAAACCCATCTGCTCCTATTACTGCTCCTGAATGGACAATGCAGCGGCTGCCTATTTCACATTCCGCATAAATACTAACACGTGCATTTAATATGCTAGCCCGACCTATTTTGGTATCAGAACCGATAAAAGAACCAGCCCCCACAATAACCTCATCTTCAATCACAGCCCCGGCCTCTATAACCACATAGGGCCCAATGCAAGCATGGGTACTGACTGAAGCCAAGGGTGAAATCACTGCACTAGGATGAACCCCCGCTTTTGAATGAGTTTTAGGAGAAAACCACTGTGCAGCCGTAGCAAAAGCCGCGTATGGATCAGTACATAGAATGCGCGCTGCAGTAGTGCTTACTAAAGGGAATAAAGCCGCATCCGCTCTACTCACTAATAAACACCCTGCAGACGTATTTAATGCCTGTTGACGATATTTTTTATTTGATAAGAAGGTAAGCGCCGAAGGCCCTGCGTCTTGCAGCGTTGCTACATGGTCTAAAACAATAGTCGCGTTCCCTTGAATCTGTGGATCAAAGGCAGCCAGTAATTGTGCAAGCGCAGAGACACTCAGACTACGAGAAGAAACAGTCAAGGGAATAATCCAATGTTTTACAACAATGGTTATTTGCTTCCATTCAAAGCACGAATAACCTTTTCAGTAATATCGATTTTAGAGCTGAAGTAAATAGCATCTTGCAAAATCAAATCGTACTTTTCTTGTTCGGCTATTTGTTTAATAACGCGATTAGCCCGCTCCACTACAGCTGCCACTTCTTCATTCCGCCGCTGGGCAAGATCTTCTTGGTATTCTCGGCGTTTGCGCTGAAAATCTCGATCTGCATCGGCAAATTCCCTTTGACGCTTGCTCCTCTCGGCTTCTGGCATAACTGCACCGTCTTTTTCAAGCTTGTCAGACTGGTTTTTCAGCCGCTGTGCAATATCTTCCAGTTCTTTGCCTCTCTTAGAAAACTCAGCTTCTAACTTTTGTTGTGCAGCCTGTGCCGGAGCCGCTTCTCGAAGCACCCGATCGGAATTAACAAAACCAATTTTATAGTCCTGTGCAGCCGCGCTAACGCTGCAAAAACCGATTGCGATACTACATCCCAACGCCAAGAAAATTTTGTTCATAATAAACTCACCAAAAATGAACGGAAATTGTAATCTCTGAATAAGCTTTTGTAAGCATACAGCCCATAAACTTTTTGAAACCCTGCTTAAAAACCGGTACCAATTTGGAACTGAAAACGCTCAAGACGGTCTTTTGGATCCTTCTTAAGAGGCACACCAAATGAAAGCTTCAAAGGGCCAATGGGAGACAACCAGGTTACACCAATACCTGCTGAATATCGGATATCCCCAAATTTTACTTTTTGATTTTCACCCCATACATAGCCGCCATCTATAAATGCAAACATACGGGCTGTTTTGTCTTTGCCTTGACCGGGTACCGGAATCTGTAGTTCAAGGTTGCCAATAATTCGGGAGGTTCCACCCGTAGCTTCAGTAGGATTACCCAACGCATCCACATCTGTGGGCCCAAGCGATCCTCCCTCAAAACCTCTGACAGACCCAATACCTCCTGCATATACATTTTTAAAGAAAGGATAAGGGCGACCAGATAAACCTTTACCATGGCTTACTTGCCCATTTAAAGCCAATGTAACGTCCTTGGTCACGGGCCAGAAATATTGATCCTGATAATCCACCCGGTAGTAACGAATATCCCCTGCTGGTGATACCTCTCCATTAAGCCGCTGGTAACGCCCCCGCGACGGGGTTATCGCACTGTCCCGATTATCACGCGCCCAGCCTACCGTGCCCACCAAGGATTTTGGACGATTCCCAAATGTGTTAACAAAATCAATATAGCGTTTGGGAGAGTTGCTTAGCAAATTTACGCGGGTACTTTCTGCACCAATTCCAAAAAATACGGTGTCAAACTCTGTAAAAGGAATGCCATATCTTAAACTGGCGCCTCGGGTATCTAAATCGACCGCTGCTAAACCCAAGGAACCCTGATTATTGCTTCTGACATACACATCAATTGCACGAGAGACTCCATCTACGGTGTAGTAAGGGTCCACAGTAGAAACAGCGAGTGTGCGGGAAGCGCGACTGGTATTAATCTCTAACCCTATTGTCTTTCCAGAACCAAACACATTGGCCTGTGATACTGCACCCGTCACTACCACCTTGTCTGTGCTGTTATATCCTATACCGAGACTTAATTGCCCTGTAGCTTTTTCCGCTACTGCCAGATTCACATCCACCTGATCCGCCGTACCGGGAACAGCGGAAGTATCTACGGTTACTTCCTTGAAATAACCCAGCCTATCCACCCTATCACGAGAAAGACGAATTTTCTCTGCGTCATACCACGCACTTTCAAACTGACGCATTTCTCGTCGGATGACCTCGTCTCGAGTTTTACTATTGCCCACTACATTCACCCGCCGCACATACGCACGACGACCGGGATCTACCAAGAAATTAAACGCTACCGTTCGTTTTTCGCGATCAATTTGAGGCACCGTATTAATAGTGGCAAATGCAAACCCAAGGGTTCCTAATTTATCAGTAATGGCTTTAACGGATTCCTGTAATTTTTCTCCGTTAAAAGTATCCCCTGCCTTAATGCTGATAAGTTTTTCAATCTCGTCTTTTCGGCCCAATAGCTCACCGGAGGCCTGCACCGAGGAAACCGTATATTTTTCTCCCTCTGTAACCGCAATAGTTACAAAAATATCTTCCCGATTGGGAGAAATAGAAACCTGTGAAGAGTCCACACTAAACTCAAGATAACCCTGATTCAAATAAAAAGAACGCAATGACTCTAAATCTGCGGAAAGTTTTTGCTTGGAATATTGATCATTCTTGGTAAAAAAGGTAAACCAGCCTGGGGTACGCAACGTAAACTGGTTCAAAAGTTCTTTTTCTGAAAAGGCTTTATTGCCTAAGAAGCGGATCTCCTTGATTTTGGCAACCTGGCCTTCATCCACAGCAATACTAATGTTTACCCGATTCCTCTCAACCGGTGTGACTGTCGAAGTAACCTTCACCCCGTATTTACCACGTCCTAAATACTGATTTTTAATTTCCTGCTCTGCTCGATCCAAAACCGATTTATCAAAAATTCGCGCATCCGCAAGACCCACTTCTTTTAGGGCCTTTTTAAGCGCATCAGTTTCAAAATCTTTGTTTCCAGAAATATCCAAGCTTGCAATAGCAGGTCGTTCCTCAATGGAAATAATGACAACGTCACCCTCACTTTGTACACGAACATCTTTGAAAAAACCTGTCGCATACAGAGCTCGAATTGCCTGCGAGGCGGCATCGTCTGTAAAAGTATCGCCTACTCGAATAGGCAAATAAGAAAAAATAGTGCCAGGTTCGGTTCGCTGGATTCCTTCCACCCGGATATCCCGAATTACAAAAGGAGAAACAGCAAAGGCTGGTGCAGCAAAACAGGCAGCGATTAGTACATAAAGAAGACGCGACATAGGGTAAACCGGCCTTTTTCAAAGTTATGTCATAGCAGTTAATAAGAATCAATGACTGGCTTCTGCTGGAAACTACCAAGCATTATTGCAAAAGTTATCTAGCAAAAAGCCCAAATAATTTTTATATAAGTATTTTTGCTAAAAAGTATTTTTTCAGCGAGAAAACTGGGGTATTACAAGACGCAACACATCATTCGTTAAGGCTATAGTCATCAACATACCTAGAATCAGAGCACCAGACAGTTGCCCTATAGTCAACAAACGTTCAGATGGCACACGACCCGTAACAGCCTCCACTCCGTAATATAGCAAATGCCCTCCATCCAGCAGAGGGATAGGCAATAAATTCAAAATTCCCAGCCCTACACTCACAAGAGCAAGAAAAGATAAGAAACTGATAATCCCCATAGCTGCAGTTTTTCCCGCCGCATCTGCGATAGTCAGCGGTCCACTAAGATTAGACAGCGAAGCACGGCCTGTAATAATTTGTCCTAGCATTTTTAAGGTCAATACCGATATCTCCCAGGTTTTTTCCATCGCTACCCAAAAAGCAGGCAAAGGTGGGTATTGAACTACGACAGGCGGTATTGGAAAAAATTTCACTCCTATTTTCGCTAAGCCATCTTGATCTACCGTAGGAGTGACATTAAAGGAAAGCACATTATTACCCCTCACTACAGTTAACTGCAGCGGTCGATTAGCGGATTTTTGCACAGTACTCACAACTGCCTCCACACTAGGTCGAGAAACCGACCCTATACTAATAATCACATCTCCTGGCAAAAGACCTGCGCCAGCAGCAACAGAACCGTTAATCACAGACTCAATTCGGGGTAATGCCGTTGCTAGACGCGCTCCCAAGTCTTGAAGAAAAGCACCCTGAACCTGATCACTCCTTAATTGGGAAAAATCAATGACTATCACTCGTCCAGCTTCAGCCCGTGTGTTACTTAAGTCATTAAGCACCGTTAAAGGGTGCCCCACTACTTCAACTCGGCTGCGCTCTATAGCCGCTTGCGTAAAATGCAAGGAGGCGTCTGAAAATGAATGCACCCTTACCCCATCAATTGAAGAAATCCTCATGGGTTCTGTAAAACCTGCCTTATAGAACAACGTATCGGAAGGAGCAGCCTCAAAAACGGGAGCGGGCTCTTGCGTACCTAACACTGCTAAAAACCAGTACACAAGGGCTGCAAGTAAAAAATTGGCTACAGGTCCTGCTATCACAATGAGTACTCTTTTAATCAAGGGTTGCTTCTCCAAGCTGCCTGCTAGCTGCTCGGGAGTAAAGGATGCATCAGCCTCTTGGCTTTGATCCAACATTGCAACATATCCTCCCAGAGGAATCGCTGAAAATGCCCACTCAGTAGTGGAAGATTTTGCCTTCCAGCGAAACAGTACTGGTCCAAAACCAAAAGAAAAACGTAGAACCGGCACTCCACACAACCTGGCAAGCCAATAATGGCCAAGCTCATGCCAGACTACCAAAATACCGATGGTCAATATAAAGGCCAGCAGAGTCAACATGCTTGCTCGCTAATTGGATAGAGTCTCATCTGCATACTGCCTTTGCATTTGCAATCCAAGTAATGGCATTTTTTCGTGCAAGAGCATCTAGATATAAAACCTCTTCCAAAGATTCTGGATCCTTAAGATTTACTTTCTGGAGAGTTTCTTGAACAACAGGCTCAATGTCAGTAAAAAGAATGCGAGATTCAAGAAATGCCTCCACAGCTATTTCATTTGCAGCATTTAGCACTATACAGGCTGCATGGCCACGGGCTAGCGCTTGTCGTGCAAGCGCCAGACAAGCAAAACGCGACATATCGGGCGCCCTAAAACTTAAGGAAGATAAAGTTAAAGGGTCCAAAGTCTTGACACCTGAGCTTATCCGATCTGGATAGGCTAAAGCATGGGCAATAGGGGTACGCATATCCGGGTTACCTAGCTGCGCCAGAAAAGAGCCATCGATATATTCAACCATGGAATGAATAACCGACTGGGGATGAATAACAACCTGAATGTTATCTACTGGACAATCGAATAACCAGCGTGCTTCGATAATCTCCAGCCCTTTATTCATCATGGTTGCAGAATCTACTGATATTTTACGCCCCATCACCCAGTTAGGATGCGCGCAGGCTTGCTCAGGCGTCACTGCAGACAGTGTAGACAATTCCCGATTTAAAAATGGACCACCTGATGCTGTTAACCATAAGGTTTTGATGCCATGTTCGCTTAATTTTCCACAAGCCTGTCCTGGCATGCACTGAAACAAGGCATTATGCTCACTATCTAGAGGCAATAATAAAGCTCCCTGTTTCATCGCTTCTCGAGTTAGCAAAGGCCCTCCCACAACCAGAGCTTCTTTATTGGCTAACAGCAGGCGCTTTCCCCCTCGGGCAGCCGCTAATGTAGGTAAGAGCCCGGCTGCACCTACAATAGCGCTAACGACAGAATCCACTTCATTTAAAACAGCAATCTGCACCAAGCCCTCGGCACCCGTAAGAATATGCGGTGCTATACCCGAGGGTAGCTGCTGCAATAGCTGCTGGCGCTTCTCATCATCCGGGACAGCAACAACTTGAGGCCGAAACTTTATACAGAGTCGTGCAAGCTTTTCCATGCGATTAGCTGCCGACAAGGCGAACACAGAAAACCGTTCAGGATGCTGCTCAATCAAGCTCAGGGTGCTATCGCCTATAGAGCCAGTCGCTCCCAAAATACTGATTCGCTGCATAAACGCTTTAGTTTCCTGAAAATGTTAATAAGGCGGCCAGTGGTAAAACCGGTAATAAGGCGTCGATCCGGTCTAGCATTCCCCCATGCCCAGGCAACAAACGGCTACTATCCTTAGCGCCCGCTTTACGCTTAAACAAAGACTCCACTAAATCCCCGCAAATAGAGGCTACTCCAAGCCCTATCAAAATAAGTAGGGTCATCGGCATGCCAAAACGCGCCGCCATCTCTGCAGGAAATAAAGCTTGGCCGAACAGGTTTTGAGCAGCAATACAAAATATTCCATAAAGTATGACTCCAAGCAAAGCCCCTAGTGCACCTTCTATCGTTTTCCCCGGACTAATGCTAGGTGCAAGTTTATGTTTTCCTACAGCACGCCCTACAAAATACCCCGTAATATCAGCAATCCATGTAAGCAATAATACCGAAAGCAAATACACACTACCTTTGGCTAAATGAAGCTCATTGATTGCTATATAACAGGCAGCCAATACAACTACCGCTAATAGGGAATATCGGAAGCGGGTTTGTTTTCTTAATCCGTAATACAGAGCAGGCAAGGCTAATAGAGCCCAGGCAATCGTTGATATCCACCATATCACTTGCCGACTATCAGCAGAGGAATACCTCCAAAAAGCAAAGGTTAGCAGAGCCACAATCGGTGCCAAAATGATAGGCCATGGAGAGGGCACAGCATTAAGCCTTAACCACTCCCATAATGCAGCCGTCACAAAGATAAGTAACAGAATTTCAAAATATAAATGATTAGATAGTAAGAGTGTAGAAACTATCGCTACTAATAGCACCGAGGCAGTAATGACACGCTGTGCCAGCATCAGGGTAATTCTCCCGTGGCACTTTCTGGAGCAAGCTGCGCGCTGGTTCTGCCGAATCTACGCTCCCGCTGCTGGTAAGATTTAATAGCCTCATCTAATTGTCGAGGTCCAAAATCTGGCCAAGGCGTGTCGGTAAAATAAAGTTCTGTATAGGCAAGTTGCCATAGCAAAAAATTACTGATTCTTTGCTCTCCTCCAGTGCGGATAAACAAATCAGGCTCAGGATAGTTCGCCATCACCATATAAGAGGTCAACAACTGCTCTGTAAGCTCCTGCGGGTGAATTGCGGGGTGCTCTACTATTATTTTGCGAACTGCCTGTAAAATATCCCATCGTCCGCCGTAATTAGCAGCAACCGTCAGTGTTAACGCAGTATTTAGCTCCGTAAACTTTTGCGCTTTGATAATCTTTTGTTGCAAAACTTCATCAAAAGCACTCAAATCGCCCACCACTCTCAAGCGAATATTGTTCTCTTGCATACGCGCAACTTCCCGCTCTAAGGCGAGATTAAACAAACGCATTAGGTAAGAAACCTCTTCTTTAGGGCGGCGCCAGTTCTCCGAACTAAATGCAAAAAGCGTTAAATATTCGATACCCCGCTCAACGCAGGAGCGTACGCATGAGCGAACGGCATCTACTCCTTTAAGATGCCCTGTTAAGCGTGGTAAATGACGCTTTTGCGCCCATCTTCCATTGCCATCCATAATAATAGCCACATGTTTTGGAATGCTGCAGGTAGCAGGAATATCACGAGTAGAGGATTGAAACATGCGGGATAAAAACCTCAGAAATAAAAGGCCTGTTCAGTGAAAAATTTAGGCCTAGACCGTCATAATTTCTTTATCTTTTTCCTGAGTCAGTTTGTCTACATCGGCAATATAGCGGTCTGTAATTTTCTGAATTTCCTCTTGACTGCGACGCTCATCATCTTCAGAAACTATCTTATCCTTCACCAGTTTTTTAACTGACTCATTGGCATCACGGCGTATGTTACGAATGGCGATTTTCGCGTCTTCCGCCTCACTCTTGACCACTTTGGTGAGTTCCTTGCGACGCTCTTCTGTTAGCGCAGGCATAGGCACACGAATAATTTCCCCTTGCGTAGATGGGTTTAAACCTAAATCTGACTCACGAATCGCCTTTTCAATAACTGAACCTAATTTTTTTTCCCAAGGCTGGATCGTAATGGTGCGGGCATCCGCTAAAGCAATATTGGCCACCTGACTTAAAGGCACTAGGGAACCGTAATAGTCTACATGGATATGATCCAGCAAACCTGTATGGGCCCGACCTGTACGGATCTTTGCAAAATTTTGCTTCAAAGCTTCTATCGCCTTTTGCATGCGCTGCTCAGCAGAGCGTTTAACCTCTGAAATAGTCATCGTTTAGGTCTCCGAGTAAATAGAGAAAACGGGGCATAGAGTAAACCTATAAATAGCTAACTAATCCCATTAAATATGAACGAGTGTGCCCTCATCCTGGCCTTGTACAACACGCATGAGTGCTGCAGATTTAAAAATTGAGAATACTTTAATGGGTAATTTCTGATCTCTACATAAAGCAAATGCAGTAGCATCCATGACTTGAAGATTTTTCTGAATAGCCTCATCAAAACTAATACGGGCATAACGGGTAGCATGCGGATCTTTTTTTGGATCAGCAGTATAAATTCCATCCACTTTAGTGGCCTTCAGTACAAGCTGCGCTTCAATTTCCGCACCCCGTAACGCGGCTGCAGTATCCGTAGTGAAAAACGGATTACCCGTACCTGCAGCAAAAATTACCACTTTTCCTTCTTCAAGATAGCGTAATGCTTTAGGGCGAATATACGGCTCAGCAACCTGATCTACCCGTAAAGCACTTTGCACACGCGCAATTAAACCGGCGTGTTTCATAGCATCTTGTAATGCCAAAGCGTTCATGATGGTTGCTAACATTCCCATATAGTCGGCAGTAGCGCGATCCATACCGGCTGCTCCTCCTGCAACCCCCCGAAAGATGTTTCCTCCTCCAATTACAACCGCTACCTCAACACCCGCACGCACTATCTGCGCAATATCATCGACTATTTTTTCAATAGTGCTTCGATTAATACCAAAGGCGTCCTCACCCATTAACGCTTCACCCGATAATTTGAGCAATACTCGTTTGTAGGCCACCATTGTTATCCCCTCCAAGCAAAACATTCCTAGAAAAAAGGCGGCTACAAGCCGCCTGTTTACACCCTGTTGTACTAGCCTTTGGTAGCTGCAACCTGTGCAGCCACTTCTGCTGCAAAGTCAGTTACAACCTTTGTAATACCTTCCCCCACCACATACAAAGTAAAACTATGTATTTTTGTGGATTTTGACTTCAGCATTTGCTCAACCGTTTCCTTGTCATTTTTCACAAAAGGTTGGGAGAGCAAGGCCACTTCTTTAAGATATTTTTGCACAGTACCTTCCACCATTTTCGCAACAATTTCGGGCGGTTTTCCAGACTCAGCGGCTTTCTGTGTCGCGATAGAACGTTCAGTCTCAATCTTATCGGCAGGCACGCCTGAAGCATCCAAAGCTAAGGGCTTGGTAGCGGCAATATGCATAGCCACATCCTTGGCAGCTACATCATCACCCTCAAACTCGACCATCACGCCAATTCGACCATTATGAATATAGCTTGCCAGGCGACCGGGCGAACTAAAGTATTTAAATCGGCGAATGGTCATGTTTTCACCAATTTTTCCAACCAGTGCCGTGCGAGTAGATTCCACCGTACCCTCTCCCATTGGAAGAGCTGATAAGGCTGCGACATCTACGGGATGTTTAGTCGCTACCAATTCCGCACAGGCTTTCACTAGGCCAATAAAATCATCATTTTTAGTAACAAAATCTGTTTCACAGTTCACTTCAATCATGGCACCGGTTTTGCCATCGGGAGCGATGTAAACGCCCACAAGACCCTCTGCCGCAACTCTGGAGGCCGCCTTACCTGCCTTATTACCCAAGCGTACGCGCAGAATCTCTTCAGCACGCGCCATATCGCCTTGCGCCTCAGTTAGCGCTTTTTTGCACTCCATCATGGGTGCATCGGTTTTTGCGCGCAGTTCACCTACCATGCCTGCCGTAATGGCTACCATCTTTATTACTCCTAATACAGTTCAAATGACTCTGGTTAACAAAAAGGGGCGTAAATAAGTGCCCCTTTTTGGCCTGCAAGGTTTTTTTACTTCCTCGCTGTGTGTTTGGATCAGCCTTTATTGGGAGCTTTCCATTTCTATAAATTCTTCATCCTCTGCTGCTACTGCTTCAACTACAGAGTTAAGGGCTTGTGCACGTCCTTCTAGCACAGCATCTGCCATTCCCCGAGCGTATAGACGAATTGCCTTGGAAGAGTCGTCATTGCCAGGAATGATGTAATCCACACCTTCTGGGTTATGGTTGGTATCTACGACAGCCACAACCGGAATACCCAGGGTTTTAGCCTCAGCAATTGCAATCTTGTGATAACCCACATCAATAATAAAAAGAGCATCGGGTAAGCTGCTCATATCCTTGATGCCCCCCATCGATTTTGAAAGCTTTTCTAATTCACGTTGAAACAGTAAAGCTTCCTTTTTCCCCATACGCTCCAGCCCACCATCTGCAATAACAGCTTCCATGTCTTTGAGACGTTTAAGGGAACCTTTCACGGTTTTGAAATTGGTCAACATTCCCCCTAGCCAGCGGCTGTCTACATACGGCACCCCTGCACGAAGCGCTTCTTCAGCCACAATCTCTTTGGCTTGACGCTTGGTGCCTACAAAAAGAATAGTGCCGCGATTAGCTACCAGCTTACGGACAAATTTAGTCGCTTCCTCATACATCGGTAGCGATTTTTCAAGATTAATAATATGGATTTTATTGCGGCTACCAAAAATGTACTGAGACATTTTAGGATTCCAGAAGCGGGTCTGATGGCCAAAATGCACACCTGCTTCTAACATTTCACGCATTGAAACGGACATGATATTTTCCTGCTTTAAAAGGGTTAGGTCTAATGAATTCAGCCACTTCGCCAACTCATTTTGCTAGCCTGACGTGCTAACTAACCAAGTTTGGCGACCCTATGGGTTAAATTCACGCGAATTTGCTTAGCTCGTGTTTTTCTAAGCAGCCTATAATTCTAACAGATAGAAGTAATTAACCCCAAGCAGGGAATATATTGAACCCAGATTTCCCTTTAGGGCTTGGGAGGAAAGCAAGAGTTTTGCGCGGCAGTTTTGGCCCGATTGCGGAGCCTCTAGCCACAGGGCTACAGGCGACACAGAAGGGCAAAAATGAGTACCAATAAACCGCTGACGCCCAAACAACCCTGAACATGCGCGTCATAAGAAATCTGGGTGGAAAACAATCTTCTTTTAATTTTTTGGATTTTTAGCCATGGCTACCATTATCAAGACTACCGAACAAATTGAAAAAATGCGCATTGCCGGGCGTCTTGCCTCAGAGGTGCTGGATTACATCACTCCTTTCGTAGTGCCGGGCGTCACAACCGGTGAACTGGATCGGCTCTGCCATGAATATATGATTAAGGTGCAAGGAACCATTCCTGCCCCATTAAATTACGCCCCTGCAGGCTACCCTCCTTACCCAAAAGCCATTTGTACTTCTGTAAACGATGTGGTCTGCCATGGCATTCCAGGAGCAGAAGTACTGAAAAATGGAGATATTGTTAACCTGGACATTACCGTCATTAAGGACGGTTTTCATGGCGATACGAGTCGCATGTTTTTTGTAGGAACACCGTCTCTTGCTGCAAAACGCCTGACCGAAGTAACTTACGAATGTATGTGGTTAGGTATTGATGTCATCAAGCCCGGGCTCCGTCTAGGTGATATTGGGCATATTATTCAACAGCATGCAGAAAGCAATGGTTACTCCGTGGTCAGAGAATTTTGTGGGCATGGAATCGGGGAGAAATTTCATGAGGATCCTCAGGTGGTGCATTATGGCCGCCCTGGCACAGGTGAATTATTACGCCCAGGCATGATTTTTACCGTCGAACCCATGATTAACCTGGGAAAACGGGATGTGCGAGAGCGCACTGGCAAACTCGCTGACGGATGGACTATCCTCACAAAAGATCGCTCACTTTCCGCTCAATGGGAGCATACGGTATTAGTTACCCAAACAGGTTACGAAGTACTTACCCTCTCGGCGGGGAGCCCTCCCGCGCCAGAAATTCTGCAGGACAAAAAATCTGCAGAGACAACCTTGGTAGACGGTCGTTAGGTCTGCAACTGTACTGGTAATTCTCTAATAAAAATCTAGGCATTACTCTACATCAGGCCGAATAAAATTGTTTGCTCGCAGCCATCCCGTTCTCTACAAGAGCCGAGTATTTGGATTGGATTTATTGCGCGCATTGGCCATATTTTTTGTGGTTTATAGCCATGGCCATGTTTTCCTTAAAACCTATATTTCTGAACCTGCTTATACCTTACCGATTTTTGATGGCGTCTCTATCTTCTTTGTGTTAAGCGGATTTCTAATCGGAAAAATACTCATTCGAGCCTGGTTTCAAGAAGCTTTTGATAGCACTACTTTGCGGTCTTTTTGGATCCGTCGGTGGTTGCGAACATTACCCAATTATTTTGCAGTTTTAATTTTTTTGGTGGCAAGCTTGCATTTTTCCGGGCAAGCTGCCCCTCCTCAGCTCGCACAATATTTCTTTTTTATACAAAACCTGATTACCCCTCACCCTGATTTTTTTCCAGAAGCGTGGAGTTTGTCTGTAGAAGAGTGGTTCTATTTGAGCTTACCTATTACGCTTTATGCAATCGCTCAATTCCCCAATCTGGATCGGAAACGATCACTACTGGCAGTCATAATTTTTGTTATTGTGAGTATCACTTTATTCCGTCTGTATCGAGCTTATTCTTTAGAGAGTTTTAATGTACAGATGTGGGATCTGACCTTACGCAAACAAGTCATTACGCGACTAGACGCGCTAATGTATGGGGTTTTAGGTGCTTATCTGAATCTCTTGCACTCGAATTTTTGGAAAAAAATAGCCAAGAAGGCTTTTTTAATCGGTATTGGGCTTTTTTTAATAGATAAGTTAATAGGACGCTGGCCAGCTACTCAACAATTTTATGTCAGCTACTGCACTCTAAGCGTGAGTAGCATTGCAACTTTATTTTTACTTCCTGCATTATCTGGCTGGAAACGTAAGACCGATCTATTCACCCGCATAGTTACCATTATCAGTCTGATTTCCTACTCCATGTATTTATTGAACTTGTCCCCAATACAAGGAGTATTACTTCCCAGAATCAATTTTTCCTGCTCTATTTGCAGCCAACAACCGCTCTTAATGTACTTTGTTTATTGGACGCTTACCATTGGTCTGGCCGCTCTCATGTATTGGTACTTTGAACGTCCGATTACAGCCCTACGAGACAAATGGTCACTTCCCTCATCCACTGGACCTTCAACATAGAAAATAGGGGAAAGTTATTGCAGGGTTGAAACCACCGCGGGGTGAAAATTACTGCTTATAAAAAGCTGCGCTGCATCCACCTTATCAAAAACATATTGCGCACCGCAAAACTCGCAATTAACTTCTATTCTCTCTTGCTCAGAGAGGATACTGTTTATTTCTTCTACACCCAAACTTTGCAACATGCCGCTTACACGCTGGCGTGAACAACGACAAGAAAAACTAGGAGTGAGTGCCTCAAAACGGATGAGCTTTTCCTGCCAAAAAAGTCGCCGTAATAAGCTGTCTGCATCCAGAGTTAACAATTCTTCGCGTTGCAAGGTACTTGCTAAGAGGGCAATCCGCTGATAGTCCTGATTACGCCCTATTTCATCTTGATTGGCATCTTGGTCAAACCGCCCCTCCAAATTACCTTTTCCTTTAACCGGTAACCGCTGAATAAGTAAGCCAGCTGCAACCTTATCGTTTGCGGCCAAGATCAGTTTTGTATCAAGCTGTTCGCTTTGCAGCAAATAATGCTCAAGAATTTCAGACAGATTCTCTATCTTCTCATTCTGATCTCCATAAAAAGGGACGATGCCTTGATAAGCCTGCTGCCCTGGAAACTTATTTTTAGGGTCCAGCGTAATAGCACAACGCCCCCTATTGTTAGCGTTAACTAGCTGACTTAAGGACAGACCCGGCTCTACAGTACCGCTAATCGTCGCAGTAGAACGTAAGCTTAAATCCGCTTGCACTTCAGTCACAGCCAGCTTAATGGGACCATCACCGAAAATTTGCAAAATCAGCGTACCGTTAAACTTGATATTGCTCTGCAATAAAGCGCCAGCAGCGCTCATTTCACCCAACAGACAGGCCACTTCAGAAGGGTAGCCTCCAGCCGCGTGGCGACGCTTGAGGATTTCCTGCCAAACATCAGTCAGCTGCACCAAGATTCCCCGCACCGGCAATCCATCAAATAAGAATTTATGTAGCTTAGAAGACATAGAAGACGACTTTAAATTAATCCTTCATTAGATCAGTTTTTTTAGCCCAGTTTGATAACCCCTGGCATTACTCACATAATGCTGCGCAGCTACTTTTAAACCCTCGATCTGTTCAGAAGAAAGAGCCTTGATCATCTTGGCTGGACTGCCTAAGATTAGACTACCATCTGGAAATTCTTTCCCTTCAGTAATAAGCGCACCGGCGCCCACCAAGCAGTTTTTTCCGATTTTTGCACCATTCAATATCACTGCTTTTATACCTACCAATGAACCATCTCCTATGCTACAGCCATGCAGCATGGCTTGATGACCCACCGTAACATTATGCCCAATAGTTAAAGGCTTTCCAGCATCCACATGTAATACGCTGTTATCCTGAATATTAGAACCACAACCTACCCTAATAGCTGCCGTATCTGCCCGAATCACTACCCCAAACCACACACTACTATCTTGCTCAAGAAAAACCTGACCAATTATTTGGGCGCTGTCAGCCACCCAGACTGAAGGATGCATCACCGGAGCCATATTGTTAAGCTGATAAATCGCCATGCAACTTCCTTAACGAGACTAGTTTTAAATAGTTATAAACTTCATTTCCAGCTTCTTACTACTTATTTTTTTACTGCTTATCTTCTTGCTTTTTATAAGCCCATCCATTATTTGATGTAGCGCAAAATTTTCCCTCTTGAAAATAAAAAGTTTGCTGCCAACTCAAGTTTATTCTTGGTAGGTTTGTGGCTGCTTAGTTAAACAGCAACTGCAAGCTAATTAATGACAGAGGAGAATAGCAATGTTTTTTGTTCCCGTTACCCGTAATGCCTATGAGCTTTCACGTTCCTGGGATCGTTTATTCGATGATAGTTTATTTGACCGTCTAGTCTCACCTATAAAGTCTCTCAATAACATGGAAGCACGGAGTCCTGCCTTAGAAGTAACAGAAGGTGAGCAAGATTACACCGTTAAAGTTGATTTACCTGGCATGAGTAAAGAAGATGTAAAAATTTCTGTGGATGGCCGCCGGGTAACGGTTGAAGCTAGCTCCAGCAAAAATGAAGAAAAAAAAGAAGGCGATCGAATACTTTACACGGAACGCTCTATAGCCAGCTTCTCACGCAGCTTCACCCTGCCTTTGGAGATTGATCAAGCCCAATCCTCGGCAAAAATGGATAATGGGGTGCTAACCCTTAGTTTAGCCAAGCGAACGGCTGGCGAAGCTAAGCAATTAACCATTCGTTAATTCTTGATTTTTAGCGTTTCAAAGCTCTCTATAAATTAGCTAGAAAACTAAAAAAATCTACAAAAGTTGGCCTGCTTTTATTCCTGCAAAAGAGCAGGCCCTGCGCCTTCCAAGGCAAGAAAATAATTACGGTGCTTACTGATTATTCTTGAAAGGGTTTTGATGTTTGCCAAAGATGCAGTAGCCCTGGTGACTGGAGCGGCCACCGGTATTGGTCTTGCAACAGCACAAGCTTTTGCTCGCGCAGGTTGTGATGTAGTCATAGCAGACATTGACGCACAACGGGGGGAGCAGGCTGCCACACGAATACGTGAACTAGGAAGAAAATCGCTTTTTATTCAAACGGATATTGCTCAGCCCGCCGATGTTTTGCGTTTACATAGACAGACAGTAGCAGCATTTGGAAGGCTAGATGCTGCTTGCAATAACGCAGGTATTGAAGGTCAGCCTGGCTTAACAGCTGAAGCTTCACTGGAAAATTTTGATCATATTATTTCAGTGAATTTACGCGGGCTTTTCGTGTGCCTGCAGGAGCAATTAAAAATTATGCAAAGTCAAGCCAGTGGAGCCATCGTTAACATCGCTTCAGTAGCGGGGCTTGTGGGTTTTTCAGGTCTGTCTGCCTACTGCGCCTCTAAGGGCGGAGTTATTCAACTTACTAAAACAGTTGCATTGGAATATGCAACTTCTGGCATCCGGGTTAATGCGGTTTGCCCAGGGGCAATCCAGACCGAAATGATTGATCGAATTACTCATAAAGATCCCGCCATTCAGGCTCAGTTTTCAGCCCTGCATCCCCTGAACCGTATGGGCACCGCGGTAGAGGTAGCAGACACAGTAGTGTGGCTATGCTCAAGCCAAGCCAGTTTTATTACCGGTCACGCATTGGCAGTTGATGGAGGCATGTTGGCGCGCTAAAAAATTGTGCAGATTGTTTAAAAATTAAAAACCATCGCGCAACCTTAGCCCTCAAGCTTGCCCGGCTTCTTTTGCAGCCAAAGGAGTTTGCGCATGAATCAACGATTACCGTTCGACACCCTTCCTTCACTTCCAAGCCTTCCTGTAGGAATGGCAATACAACTTCCAGACGGTAAACTCTTGGGTGAAGCAAACGCTCCCGTAAAAATTCTGTTCTCTAAATGGTCTAGCCTGATTCACCTAAAAACGGGGCAAGTGGGAGCTTTAGCTCAAGAATATGCAGAAGGGCATGTACAGTTAGAAGGCAACATACAAGCCCTGGTACGCGCCATGATTCAGTTTCTTCATGAGGATCCTACACAAGAAAAAAGGCAGGGCAATCTGACTAAGCACTTAGGCTTGCTATATGGTTTGAAATCTCTTGCTAATCATACACAGGCACAAGATGCTGCAAACATTCAATTTCATTACGATATCTCCGATGCCTTTTACGCCTTGTGGTTAGACCCACAGAGAGTCTATTCTTGTGCTTACTATCGCAACCCATCTATGAGCCTGGCTCAAGCCCAGCAAGCCAAGCTAGATCATATTTGTCGTAAATTAATGCTACAGCCAGGCGAACGCTTTTTAGATATAGGTGCTGGATGGGGCAGTCTCATTCTATGGGCGGCGGAGCATTATGGTGTAGACGCCACAGGCATTACGCTGTCGAAAAATCAATACACCTATGTACAGCAGTTGATAAAAGAAAAAAATCTGGCACATCGGGTCCGTATTGAATTATGTGACTATCGTGAATTGGATGAAAACCAGCCGTTCGAGAAAATTTCTTCCGTAGGAATGTTTGAACATGTTGGGCAAGCCCATATGAACTTATATTTTAAAAAAATCATGAACCTATTGATCCCTGGTGGCTTAGTCTTGAACCATGGCATCACCGCAGGAGGGGTAGAAAACCGCAAAATAAACGCGGGCATGGGTGAGTTTATTGAAAAATATATTTTCCCCGGTGGTGAATTACTACATATCAGTAAAGTAATGGCTCATCTTGCCCATTCTGGCTTAGAGATGGTAGATAGCGAAAATCTGCGCCCCCACTATGCGCGCACCTTATGGGATTGGTCTACTGCTCTGGAGGAACAACTCGATCAAGCACGCCAAATTCTTACTGGCTCTGGCAAGGCAGTCAATGCAGAAAAAACGCTGCGCGCCTATCGGGTTTATCTTGCTGCAAGTGCCATCGGCTTTGAGCAAGGCTGGCTTTCCCTTTATCAGTTACTGGCCATACGACCAAACGGCAGTCTGAACAACACCCCCATAAAAGGTGCGCAATCGGTTTACCCCTTCAATCGGGAATATATGTATTGCTCTTAGAGTGAAGAACAGTATAAAAAGGAGGTTTAAATAAACCCAATATACTGCTAGAGTAGCTTTATACCTTAGCGGTACCTAGATGGAACCCGCAACGTTCCAAGCCAATTTCAAGTGCGTCAATTTTAAATAGTAAATCTTAAATAAGTAATGACACTAGACCTGATTGCACTACGTCAAAGCTGGAAATCCAAAAAAGAAGGTCTGCTAGCTGGGCGAAAACCTACTGGGAATCCTCAACCCTTACTAGAAAGCCTGGCTAAACATGCAGACCGGATCTTGATTCAAGTCTGGAAATCTTTAGGCATGCCAGCTTCTATGGCCTTATTAGCCGTTGGAGGGTATGGCCGCAGGGAACTGTTTCCTTATTCCGATATTGATGTTCTGATTCTTATTAAAAATGAACCTACGCAACTGCAGCGTACCCAGCTAGAGCAATTTATCGGTATTTTTTGGGATATTGGCATGGAACTAGCGCATTCCGTCCGCACAGTTGAACAATGTATCGCTGAAGCCGCTAAAGACGTGACTATACAGACCGCGCTGATAGAGCATCGCTATTTAACCGGTAGCCGGACAATTGCACATCAGCTCAAAAATGCGATCAATGCCTCGATTGATCCAAAGCAGTTTTTTCAAGCAAAAATTTTAGAAATGCGGCAACGACATCTAAAGTTTGAGGATACCCCCTATGCACTGGAACCGAATGTAAAAGAAGCTCCCGGAGGATTACGGGATTTGCATATTATCTTGTGGGTAGCACATGCAGCAGGCCTGGGGAACTCCTTTCCTGCGCTGTCTCACAGTGGAATTATCAGTACATCGGAAGCGCGTCGTCTGACGCGCAATGAACGATTCCTAAAAAGAATTCGGATCGCCCTACATGGGGTAAGCCACAGGCGAGAAGATCGATTGGTATTTGACTTGCAAACCCCTCTAGCAGAGTACTTTGGCTTTAAAGCCCAACAAAGAGGTGAACAGTTTCGCCGTGCTAGCGAGTATCTGATGCAAGCCTATTACTGGGCAGCTAAAGCAGTCATGCAGCTTAACCGTGTAGTACTTCAAAATATTGAAAGAGTGATTTTTCATACGGAAGCAAGCGAGCCGGTCTTTATTAATGAAGAATTTTGCATACGGGAAGGCCGACTAGATATAAGCTATCCCCAGGTATTTGAAAAGCGGCCCGCTGCAATGCTAGAGGCATTTTGGATTTTTGGGCAACATGCTGAAATTAAAGAGTTTGCCGCCCCGCTTTTACGCGCTCTGGCTGACTCACGCCAGAAAATCGATAAAAATTTTCGTCAAGATCCAGCCAATCGATCACGATTTATCGACATATTACAGCTCAAAAACGGCGTAACTAAAGCCTTCCGAGCCATGAATCAGACCAATATCCTGGGCCGCTATTTACCTGCATTTCGCAAGATTGTAGGTCAGATGCAGCATGACTTATTTCATGTTTATACCGTTGACCAGCACATCTTAATGGTTCTGCGTAATCTGCGTCGCTTTATTATTGCCGATCATGCCCATGAATATCCCTTCTGTAGTGGGCTAATGGCTAATTTTGAAAAACCATGGCTACTTTATATTGCAGCCCTGTTTCATGATATTGCTAAAGGTCGAAATGCAGATCACTGTCTTCTAGGCATGAACGACGCCCGGAAATTTTGCAGAGAACACGGCCTCACCCGGGAAGATACTTCCCTGATCGTATTTCTGGTGGAGCAGCATCTCACCCTATCCAAAACCGCACAAAAGGAAGATATTCATGACCCTAATGTAGTACAGGCCTTTGCACGCCTGGTCAAAACAGAACGGCGCTTAACTGCTCTGTATCTTCTTACAGTGGCTGACATCCGCGGGACTAGCCCGAAAGTGTGGAATGCCTGGAAAGGTAAATTACTTGAGGATTTATACCGTGCCACCCAGCGAGTACTAGGTGGAGGAACAGTTGATCCTAGTGCAGAGCTTGAAACTCGCAAGCAAGAAACATTACGAATTTTACGTCTCCACGCCTTTCCCGAAGCACAGCAAGCTGCTTTTTGGAACACCCTTGATGTAGCCTTTTTTTTACGTAATGATCCTCAAGATATCGCCTGGCAGACCCGTATTCTCGCAACGCATGTAGGCGCGCCTGAACCGATTGTGCGCGTTCGGCTGGCAGAGGTCGGTGAGGGATTGCAAGTTATGGTGTATGTAGCCGACCAGCCTGATCTATTTGCAAGGATTTGCGGCTATTTTGACAGTCTGGGCTTTAATATTATGGAAGCTCGTATTCATACCACACATCTGCCTGATGGCTCGCGCTATGCACTGGACACTTTTTTAATTAATGATAAAGACCGGGCTACTCACTACCGCGACATCTTATCTTTACTTGAGCTACAGCTCAAAGAGAGGCTCTTAAAAGTAGCGCCTTTGCCTCCTCCGTCTACTGGAAAATTATCCCGAAAATCCAGAACTTTTCCCATCCCTCCAAGCGTTGACTGGCGGCCTGATGAACAGGGAAAATTTGGACTGTTAAGTCTTATTGCTACCGACCGCACGGGCTTACTCTACACTGTTGCAGGGTTACTCAGCAATTACCACGTTAATGTGCATATGGCAAAAATTATGACCCTGGGTGAACGTGTGGAAGACTCTTTTTTAGTAGACGGCCCTATTCTCCAGAACCCCAAGATGCAACTGCAGTTAGAACAAGAATTAATGAAGGCTTTAAGTGCTTAAGAGCAGTCTGTCCTCTTAGCTAAGGTCTAAAGTATTCTTAAGATATGCCGTAAAAGGCTGCATCATCTGGACCGACACGTTCAGGGCCACGCCAGCTAGCTGGTTTTAAATCGCGAAACACCAACTGCTCAACCCCAAGAAGCACCGCAAAAATAGCCATTCTTACCGGAATTCCGTTGTCAGTTTGGCGAAAAATTGCCAAGCGGGGGTCATGATTTAAATCTGTCGCTAAATCATTCGCACCTGCGCGTGCATCACGCGGTAAGGGGTGCATGATGATGCAATCCTTTTTGCAAACAGAATTGACCAGCGCTGCATTAATTTGAAATTCTTGCGGATAGGCTTCCATCTTCTCGTCCACGAAGCGTTCTTTTTGAATACGGGTGGTATAGATGACATCGGCCTGCTGTAATGCTTCTGCAGGGGATTGCCATAGCGTAACCTCATGTTCCCGTTCCCGTAGTAACTCTACCAGCTCAAGCGGAAGCTCCAGGGAACCAGGTGCGATCAGTCGAAAATGCAACTTCCGGTAAAGCGACAATAACTTAACGAGGGAATGGACCGTACGGCCATATTTAAGATCCCCGACAATGGCGATATCCGCCCCATCCAAGGGTTTGCACAAACGCGAAAATTCTTTCTGGATGGTATATAAATCCAATAATGCCTGACTAGGGTGCTCACCGGGCCCGTCTCCTCCATTAATGACAGGGATATTAGTGGCCTGTGCAAACTCTGCTACCGAACCCTTTTCTGGATGCCGGATGACCAGAGCATCTACATAACCAGACATGACACGGCTGGTGTCATAAATCGATTCACCTTTTGCCATAGAAGAAAAGGTAAAACCAGTAGTATCGCAGACCGCACCGCCCAGACGACAAAACGCTGCGCCAAAACTTACACGAGTACGGGTACTGGCCTCAAAAAACAAATTGCCCAACACGGCTCCTTCTAATACCCGTGTTACCTGGCGACGCTGGGCAATAGGCTCCATTCGAGTAGCTAATTGTAAAAGCTCATCAACACTGCCGCGATCAAACTGATCTACAGAAATTAATTGTGGTTTGCCATGATAGGAAATGCGTTGAGCCAAATCATGGGATGCTGCACTTTGCATATCAATTTCCTTTGGAGAAAAGTCGCCATCAAAAAATTAATTCTAGAACTTTTGTTTCTTTACGATTGCATAACGCTCCAGCGTACGTATCCTTGCCTGCTCGTGCTGCACAATAGGGAGCGGGTAATTTCGTCCTATTTCTAAGCCCGCAGCCTTTGCCAGCATGGGTTCCATTAACGAGGGAGCATGAATATTTTTTTTATCCAGTTTTTGCAGTTGAGGCAAATAACGTTTTATGAATTTCCCCTCTGGATCAAACTTTTCACTCTGCGTGGTGGGATTAAAAATACGAAAATACGGCTGCGCATCACATCCTGTAGAAGCAGCCCACTGCCAGCCTCCATTATTGGCTGATAGATCGAAATCATTTAGCTTTTCAGCAAAATAACGCTCTCCCCAACGCCAATTTACACCCAGATCTTTCGTTAAAAAACTCGCTACGATCATACGCAAACGATTATGCATATAACCCGTGGTATTCAGTTGTAGCATGGCTGCATCTACAATAGGATATCCGGTAGCCCCTTCACACCAGGCTTTAAAAAGAGTGTCAGCGTAGGCACCCTCCTCCCAGGCAATACGATCATATTCCGGCTTGAAAGCTTGACTTACAACATGGGGGTTGTGATAAAGGACTTGGACATAAAAGTCCCGCCAGATGAGCTCCGATAACCAGACTTGGGCTCCCTTTTTGAGGTCTACACAACTACGCTCATAGGCATAACGCACAAGTTCCCGTATAGAGATGGTGCCAAAACGCAGGTGAACACTCAAATAGCTAGGACCTTTAATGGCAGGAAAATTGCGCGTCTCATCATAAAACTCAATACGCTCTTTAAAGTCTTCAAATAAGGTTTCTGCCCCCTTTTCTCCCGCAGAAATAGGCATCGCATAATCAGGGTCAAAACTCATCTGCTCTAAGGTAGGAATACTCTGTACGAGTTGAGCTGGAGGTTTTGTTAAGGCACGCAGGTAAGAGAAGACAGGATAAGGCTTAGTAAAAAACTCACCTCCCGGTTCTGTTAGTTTTTTTAACCAGGCATTTTTATAAGGAGTAAACACACTGTAGGACTTCGCTTGCGCCGTAAGTATTTCATCTTTTTCAAAAATCACATGATCTTTGAAAGTATGGAAGGTGCAAGTGATGCTTTTAAGTTGTTCTGCTACTTGGCGATCTCTTGCGATAGCTGCAGGCTCATAATCATGGTTAGCAAATACCGCATCTACGTGTAATTGCTGTGCCAATTGAACAATTGTTGGGATAGCTTGGGCGTATCGTACTATTAGGCTACCGCCTAAAAGATTAAGAGCAGCATCTAGCTGAGTAATGCTATCCCCAATAAAACATACCCGCCGGTCTTTGCGTGGAAGAGAGTCTAAAATATCCCGATCAAATACAAAAACACAATACACCTGCTTACACGTTTTCAGCGCCTGATATAAAGCGGCATTATCCGATATTCGCAAATCTCGGCGAAACCACATAAGCCCTCGCTCTACGTGTGTCATGCCTTATAGTCTCATTCCCATGAATGATTGTTATTCAAAGAAATTTTAAAGCTTACGCCATACATTTTAATTGCCCAGAAACTTTTAACCACCGTAGCACGGCTCATCGTGAATGCCTCTCCACCGGTAGGCTGAACACCACAAAGGCCGATATCATTCGTACCCTAGCTTATCAGAAATTGATTTTTCTTTACCCTAATATTCATCAGCTTTTTAAGAGATTTTTTCTTGAAAAACCGCATAGAAATTAGGGATAATTGAGAAAGAAGATTAAGCAGTATGCACTGAAGTGTTTCTTTTATCTTTTATAAGTAAAGGCGCAGCAATAATCAGCAGTCCACCCAAAATATCCTGAAGCCGAATTTGACCGCTGCCTAACCACCATGCGGATAACGCCGCGACGATAACTTCACCCAACATAATGACGGCTGTGATATTAGCGGGTAAACGAGCTGCACCATATTGCAAACCTAAGTTCCCCACCAAAAACAGCAAAGACCAGAACGCTAGCGTGCTGCTTGCCTCAGTATTTTTCCAGGTCGCCTCGGGCCAAGCAAGATGACCAGTTGCAGCAAGTATCGCCGCGGTCAAACCACACAGCACCATAGCTCCTCCAAACATACACAAAGCCCGTACAGCCTCGCTATTAGTATGGAGTTTACGCAGCATGATGTTATTAAGCGCAAAGCTGGCCCCCCCGGCAAGCGCCGCCCAATCAGAACCATTGGAGGGGAGCGGAAATCCTAAAGCAGGTTGATACAGCACCAGCATAGCCCCCGCTAAACCCAGACTAATGCGGGCCACTGCTTTAGAAGTAATGACTTCACCTAAGATAGGCCAGGCTAACAGTACAGTCCATAAAGGCATTAAATAAAATAAAAGGACTACCCGCACTACATCGCCAAACGCTACAGCCGTATTGAAAAAAGCGTTGGTGAGGCCGGCTCCCAATAGCAACCAAAACAGTTGTGGATGGGAAAATAATTCACGCCATATAGTCGGTTTAACGATCAGCATGAAAATAAAGGAAGTTGCGCAAATGATGCTGGTTGCCCACAAAGGATGTACTCCTTGATTCTGCAGGCTTTTAAAAGGAATCCAGGATAGACCCCACACGGTGAGATTAATCACTAGACCAAGCACTGCTAGAGGTGCAATAGGAGGTTTCAGCTCGGCATCCTTTAAATTTATGGGAGCTTTCAGTAAGCTTCCAGAAGGGGGCCCGCTAACCTGGCAGGCAAGACCAAGCGCATAATAGGAAGCTCTACCCCGACCTGCAAGCCTGCAGGTACGCGGATTAAACGGCTGTTGACAAAGCTTCCGGCACCTTCTGGCTCTAATGCAGTGGCTGCAATTCTAGCAAAGGGTTGATTGATGGGTATGTAAAACGTTCCTGCGGGTACCGTAACATTTAAAACCTGGGTGGCGGTAATAACGCGATCCAGTAGTGTTCCGTTATCCGAAGGTTCTTGTCGAACAGCTCTGATGATATAACGTTCTACACTGACATCTTGTGCCTGGAACATTCGTATGACCCTCACCCCGTGTTGCACCAGACGTTGTGCGGCTTCTGCTTGATCTGCTCCTAACAAATAACCAAACGGTACGGGGCGAGTAATGGTCGGACTAATGGAAAATGCATTTTGTAGCTCAAGCTTTAAGGGTTTTTCATCCCCACTGATAGGCTCATAAGCGGGGATTTCTCGCATTTCCCGACGCAGATTATGATCCACCGTTATTTCCCCTAGCCAATCATTACGAGCAGCTTTCACCGCTTTTATCAAAGTTTCGGGGTTATTGGCGGCAGCACGCAAAATGGCGCTCATCGCTATCACATGGCTCGCTACCCGACGCTGCAGATTTTGTCTTTCTAGCCCTATGCCACGAGACTCTAACAAATAAGAAACCGCTCCATAAAGTGCAAAGGTATTGCGAGCAATGCCTGCGAAATTGCTCCCTGTTTGCACGAAGGGTTTTTCACCGGAAGTATTCAGTAGATGATAGATAAAGGTTCGGATCCCAAAACGACGTGTTGCACTATCTATAGCTGGATCAAACACCTCTCGTACCACTGCACGCAAAGGCTCTGCAACTTCCGGGTGGGAAGCGGATTGAAGCAATAAATCGCTGGACTGCGCGACGCCAAACCGTTCAATCCAGCGGTTCGCCGGCCCAAATTCATGGGCATCAATCACAACATGAGGGGGTAATTGCCGCATAGCCCGGTGCAATAGCTGGGTTTCCGGTGCCGACAGTAGCAAATGATCCCGATTTAAATCGGTTAAATTACTTTCCCGTCGATTTTGCGCAGCCCCATCAGGATTAGCTCGTGGGACAATCACTACAGAAATACGATCCAGCACCCATTTAAGGTCTCCTACCGTCAAGCGACGTGCAATCTCTAAGCAAGCCTCTGCTCCTGCCGGCTCGTTGCCATGCTGTTGACCAATAATCCAGACAATCGGCTTGCGAGAAGCTGCAATATCAAATGCGTTACTTTTACCTTCGGAAGTAAACAGCAGCAGATGCATCTCTCTGCCGCCTGGGGTTTTACCCAGAAGCCGCCACACCAAATGTTCAGTTTGCAGGTCCAGCCGCGCAATAAATTGGGCCATTTCTGCATCGGAGGTGAAATCCCGCTTTGCAGCTGCAAATGCGGGGGTTTCCACTGTAATAGGTAAATCCGCAAACCGCTCACTAGCGCCGCGTGCTTGCGCTGAGATAGAAGCAGCAGTAAACACTGAGCCCAGCAAAATCCCTATAAGCCAGGTTTTTGCTTGGGTTTGCAGTGTTTTGCCTAAAACTGTAAATTTTTTGTTAGAGAAAGAAAAACAAAAACACATCATTTGTATAGTAAAAGATGAAAAAGCGCCTCAGAGAAAATATCCCTTAAGCATAACAAATGACAGTGCACCTTAAAGAATAGACGTTAAAAATTCTTTGATGAACAAACTCCTTGATCAATCTTCCTCTCTACCTTGAATAATGCGCTTAAGCGCATCTATCAGCTTACGTTCATCCACAGGGTTTTGCAGACTAAAAGTTTTGCAACGTCCCCCGGATGTATCTATGAATGCTAGCCACGTCCCCTCAACAAGCTCAAACCGTAAACTAGTCTCAGGCAAAAGCGTATAGCGGTACTTGCCCGTTTCACGAATCCCTGGCATTTGACGAACCTGTCTAAGCAAAGTGGCGCTAGGTCCCTCGTTGCCAGTAGACTTTAATTGCGAAAAAAAGTCATCCATACGCTTTTTAAGCCTCAATCCATCTCCTTTTTAGAGTGAGCTTAGGCAGCCTTTTTTAGCCCCTCATCACGTAATGCTCTGCGCAAAATTTTTCCTACATTGGTTTTAGGTAGATCACTACGAAATTCAATATATTTTGGTTTTTTGTAGCCCGTAAGATTTTTTGCACAATATTCAGCGACATCCCGCTCAGTCAGCTGTGGATCCTTTTTAACAATAAAGACCTTTACAGCTTCACCAGAATGTTCATCCGGCACCCCCACCACTGCACATTCCAATACACCCGGACAGCTAGAAACCACCTCTTCGACTTCATTAGGATAGACATTAAAGCCCGAAACGATCACCATGTCTTTTTTACGATCCACAAGTTTGATATAACCGTCTTCATCCATGACTCCAACATCGCCTGACTTGAAGTAGCCGTCTGCTGTCATGACCTTAGCGGTCTCGTCTGGCCGATTCCAATAACCCGCCATGACTTGGGGCCCGCGAATAGCAATCTCCCCGGCTTGGCCCACCGGAAGGGGGTTACCCTCATCATCCAGAATTGCAATCTCCGTGGAAGGAAGTGGCAAGCCAATCATGCCGGTAAACTCTGTTGAATCCACCCGGTTAATAATGGCCCCGGGAGAGGTCTCAGATAGACCATACCCTTCCACAATGGGGCAGCCTGTCGCAGCTTTCCATTTATCGGCTGTCGCTTTCTGCACTGACATACCGCCGCCATTGCTGATATATAACTCAGACCAATCTATGGTTTTAAAATCTTCATGGTTTACTAATGCATTAAACAAGGTGTTAACTGCCGGAAAAAAGTTAACTTTATATTTTTGCAAAGTCTTGATAAATGCCGGAATATCGCGAGGGTTTGGAATCAGAATATTCAGCGACCCTTCCCGTGCTCCTAATAGTGCACAAGCCGTTAATGCAAAAATATGATAAAGCGGTAAAGCACAGACCGTCACCATAGGTTTATCGCCTACTTTCTTGCTCATCGGCCTAAGCCATTCTTGATTCTGAAGCAAATTAGCAATAATGTTTTTGTGCAGTAAAGTAGCGCCTTTACTCACTCCGGTCGTACCTCCGGTGTACTGTAGAAAAGCTACATCTTCGCGACTTTGCTCTACAGGCTGCAACGTCAGGCGCTCACCTTCACTCATCATGGTGTTAAAACGGATAGCATTGGGCAATTCAAAAGGAGGAACCATTTTTTTGACGGCGCGTACCACAAAATTTACAAGAGCGCCTTTAAAGAACCCTAACATATCGCCCATACTAGCCACCACAATATGCTTGATTTGGGTCTTTGGGAGAGCTTGCACCAAAGTAGCTGCAAAATTTTCCAGAACAATAATTGCCTCGGCACCGGAATCGCTCAACTGATGCTCCAACTCACGGGCGGTATAGAGGGGATTAACGTTCACTACCGTATACCCTGCCCTCAAAATGGCTGCAATACAAACGGGATACTGCAACACATTAGGCATCATGATGGCAATACGAGCGCCTGGTTTTAAACCTTTGCTTTGCAGCCATGCACCCATCACCCGGGAACGCTCATCTAATTGGCCAAAGGTCATGAATACATCCATACAAACATAAGCCTGACGATCACGGTACTTGCTGAAGGCTTCCTCAAGTAAATGCGTCAGTGAACGATATTGTGTGACATCAATCTCTGCCGGAACCCCTTCTGGATACTGCTTGAGCCAGAATCTTTCGCTAAGGTTTTCGGAACGCATATTCATACGAGAAGTCTCCTTGCCAGTAATTTATAGTCAACCCGTATTATGCGGTGGCGTAAAAGTTATGGCCATAGTTTGACTATGGGATTATCCCCAACATCAATGCTTACTTTGCCAATTAACTAGCTGTTCTAGAGCTGCATTACGCTCAGCTTGATCCAGCATAGCAATTTGTTGCGCTGCAACGTAAAATTTGCGAATGTCATAGGCTTCGCGTTTCAACAAATTCCGGAAAGCAGGTACCCACTGCGTATAAGTAGCAACCCCTGCAAGATGCGCATTACCTAAAGGCTGGGCAAACCAGCGGTCATATCCTGCATACCCATTCCAGCGCTCCCCTTTAAGTTTTTCATACTTAGCTCGCAAGGCTGCAAAAATTTGAGCTTTGCGGATGCGCTTATCCTCATCGGAGCCACTTTTGTAAGCCTCTTCCAGCTCTTTGCGTGTAGTGGCCAATAAAGCATGAAAATCCCTTTTATATTGGGTAAAAACCGCATACTGCATCCTGCTGGTCTCATCCCCATGCGTATTCATCCAGCGCTCCACACCAAATTCTTCCACAGCAGAAGCAAAAGATTCATTAAAGCTGGAATCGCCTTTCACATAGAGTAGCCGATGCGCTAGCTCATGAAAAATAAGACGGGCTAACTCCACGTCAGGATAATAGATAAAGGTATTTAACAAAGGGTCCTCAAACCACCCTAAAGTGGAATAAGCCGGGACTCCACTAACATAAACCTCCCAACCTTCGCTGCGCAATGCTTGCGCAAAAGTTTTAGCCGCATTCTCATCAAAAAATCCCTTGTAACTGACGCAACCGGCTATCGGAAAACACCATTGTTTAGCCTGTAGAGATAGCTCTGGTGTAGCCACAACATTCCAGCTGACATACGGTCGTTTCAAATCCGCATAAGAGGTGTAACTTTTATTGTCCGGAAGGCCAAGCTCACGGACCGCGTAAGCACGAATCTGCTGAGCAAGTTCTAATTTGCGCCTCAGTTGCGCAGGGGTAGATGGATCTGCTAATACTTCTGGAATGGGACGCCTGGCTGCGTTTAATGCCAACTGTCCTGTAGCCGCTTGCCAGTAATAACTTAAATGGGCGCATCCGGTGACGATAAACGTTACTATCCCCAAAGCTGCCAGCCGTTTTATCCATTGCCTAGACAGAATTTTCTCTCTCCTGCCCGCTATTGGCATTAGCTGCCTCTACTTCAACCAGACAGTCATAAAACGTCGCCCCTGCTCCCAAATCTGTCAAACTTTGCCCTGTGACTTCGTTAGCGTTTTTTCCGTCCGCGGCCAGTTTTTTCCACCAGATGGATAAAGCCACTACTACTCCAGGCCGGGCTTTTTCCGTTACGCGAGCTTTACATTCAAAACTACCCCTGTCATTAAAAATCCGTACTCGCTGACCATCAACAATAGTGCGCTTTGCTGCATCAAGCGGATGCAAATCTAAATGCGGCTCACCTTCAGTTGCCCGCAAACTTTGTACATTCACAAAAGTGCTGTTTAAAAAATTACGAGCAGGAGGGGAAATCATGGCTAGAGGATATTTTTTGGCTAGCGGCGAATCTGTCGCTTCCAAAGGAGGCAGATAATCGGGCAAAGGCTCTAGCCCTTGCGCTGCCAGCGCAGCACTAAAAAATTCTGTTTTTCCTGAGGCCGTCGGAAATCCGCCTTCTGCAAAAGGAGCTTGATTACCTACATTCAATTTAGCCCAGCCTTTTTCTTTGACCTCCTGCCAGCTGGTGTGTGCAAGATAAGGATGCTTCCAGTCAAAAGCCTGTGCTGCAATCTGTTCATCAGACTCCGAAAAACAAGGGTGATTAAACCCCATTTTGGCGGCAAGTCTGCGAAAAATTTCCGTATTAGGCAAACTATCCCCCACCGGTGCAATGGCTGGATTATTGGCCAGTACATAAAAATGCCCGTAGCTGCGATGGATATCTAAATGTTCTAGCTGGGTGGTCGCGGGTAAAACATAGTCCGCATAATCTGCGGTATCGGTCATAAAGTGTTCGAGTACCACACAAAATAAATCCTCGCGTGCAAATCCACGCACAACGCTGGATGAATCGGGTGCCACTGCAACCGGATTGCTGTTGTACACCATGACGGCTGCAATCGGTTCTTGCTGCTGATAAGGACCGCTCCCGTTAAGCGCATGAGCAATTTCCGTCATATTAATGGTACGCGGAACTTTTCCCTCCAGTAAATCTGGCCGCTCCAAGCCTGCCTTGTTGATCGGATACCACCCACTGGTAGAAAACAAAAGGCCGCCGCTAGGCTGTTTCCAAGCACCTACTAAGGCGGGAAGCACAGCCACAGCACGGGTGGCATTGCCTCCCCCCCGTGAGCGCTGCATACCGTAATTTAATCGAATGAGGGCTCCTTGCCCGCTCAGCGCAATTTTTCCATAGCGGACAGCCAAGTTTTCAATTTGAGCTGCTGAAACTCCACACACCTGTGCTGCTCGTTCAGGCGACCAGGCGGCCACACGGGCTTTATAGCCCTCAAAACCCACCGTATGCCGACTGATGTAATCTTCATCGAGCAAACTGTCTCGGATCAGCACATGTGCCAAAGCCAAAGCTAATGCTCCGTCTGTACCCGGTAACAAAGCTAGATGTTCATGACATTTTTCAGCAGAAAGTGACCTATATGGATCGATTGCAACAATATAAGCACCTTTACGCTTGGCTTCTTGCACCCGGGTCCAAAAATGCAAATTGGAAGCAATGGGATTGCTGCCCCACAAAATAATCAATTGGGCGTCCTGTGCAAACTCCATATCCATGCCGACACGCCCGATGGTATAGCTCAGTCCGGCACCCCCTGCAGAAGAGCAGATAGTACGGTCTAGTCGCGACGCCCCTAGCTGGTTAAAAAACCGCATGGCCATAGATTCGCCCTGGACAAGTCCCATGGTGCCTGCATAACTGTAAGGGACAATTCGCTCAGGGTTTTCTTTTGCAATAGCCATCAATCGCGCTGCAATATCCGTGAAGGCTTCATCCCAACTAACAGGGGTAAATTTTCCCAAGCCTTTCGGACCTATGCGTTTTAAGGGTGTAAGCAAACGCTCTGCATGGTAAGTACGCTCTAAATAACGCGACACCTTGGTACAAAGTGTGCCACCCGTCGTCGGATGATGGGGATCCCCCGCGATTTTAATAGCCTGTCCTTGATGAACAGTCACCTGCATTGCACAGGTATCCGGACAATCATGAGGACAAGCGGCTTGAATGATTTTATTCATCAGTAAATAGAAAGTTAATTTTTTATGGAACAGTCTTTGCTTAATAGAAAACTCATACTACTATTTCAGCTCTACCTTAAAAAGTAGAAATACGCGAAAGGAGGTAGGTTTATGTTTAAGCTTATTCTAAGTGGAGTATTAACTTTTTTCTCAACCTGTGTGTTAGCCGAGAACGGAGTGAGCGAGAAAGAAATCATTCTGGGGCAATCCGCCGCCATAAGCGGACCCGCCTCAGCACTAGGTAGCGGAATGAACCAAGGAATACGGGCTTATTTTGAATACATTAACAGTGTAGGCGGTGTTAACGGCCGCAAATTAAGCTTGCGGCTGGCTGATGACGGTTATGAAGCAAGCCGAGCCGCTGAAAACACCAAAAAACTGATTGAAAACGATAAGGTCTTTGCTTTAATCGGTTACGTGGGAACACCCACTACCTTGGCTGCTTTACCTATCTTGACGGAAGCTAAGGTTCCTTTAATCGGGCCTTTTACAGGGGCGCAATCCCTGCGGGAGCCCTTTAACCCTTATCTGTTTCATGTACGGGCCAGCTATTTTGATGAAACAGAAAAAATTGTTGCTCATTTGCTCTCAATTGGTCAAAAGAAAATAGCAGTGTTTTATCAGGATGATGCCTATGGAAAGGCAGGGCTCGCCGGAGTAGAGCAGGCACTTAAAAAACGTAATATGCAAATCCTTGCTACCGGTACTGTGCAAAGAAACAGTATTGATCTTTCTAAAGCCCTGTCAATCTTGTCCGCCAAGCCTGATGCTATCGTACAGATTTCCGCTTACACTTCTTGCGCTGCCTTTATTCTTGAGGCAAGAAAGCGGGGTTATACGGGACAATTTGTCAATGTTAGTTTTGTTGGCTCTAAGGCTCTGGCTGATGCACTGGGTAAAAATGGACCAGGCGTTATGATCTCTCAAGTCGTACCTTTTCCTTTTTCAGGCGCTATTCCTCTGGTTCGGGATTATCAAAAACACATGGCATTACTGGGGTTTAAGGATTATGACTTTACAAGTCTGGAAGGCTATATTGCCGCCAAAGTTATGGTAGAAGGTCTTAAACGGGCAGGTCGCAATCTTAGCCGTGAAAATCTAATCAGTGCCTTAGAAACTTTAAAAAATTTGGATCTGGGTGGATTTGAAGTTTCATTTTCTAACAAAAATCATGCCGCTTCAAAATTTGTTGATCTAAGCATCATTGCCAGCAACGGAAAATTTCAACATTAAAAACATCCATGGAGTCTCTTCTATGAGAGAGGGTTGAATCTGTTCACACAACCCTCCCATAATAAGGAGAACTTCTAATAAGCTACTGCGCAAGCCGGATCGGCTCTTGCGGTGCTCAGCGTACCCTGCGTACGCATCCGCTCCTCAAATCCGCTGCGGGCCGCTCGCTACGGTTATTAGAAGTTCCCTAAGACCGCGCTTGGCACCTAAGCGGCTATTGGCGAGGCTTTTTCCCCTTTTTGCTAGCATTTTGGGGAGCCTCGCTTCACTGCGACCTTCAACATTCAAACAAATTGCCTCAAAAATTGCCTCGTAATTATTCTATGTCCTAGGGGAACATCGGTATTGAAAAAAATCTTAATTTCTACTATTCTGGAAATATGGAAATTAATACATACTCTTCCTCCTCTACGCTTTCCGATGCCGTACAAATGCTGGCTGCATTGGCGCAAGAAATACGTTTATCCATTTTCCGTTTACTAGTACAAACAGGCCCTGAAGGTTTACCCGCCGGGCAGATTGCCCAAACGCTGTCTATTGCTGCCTCTACCTTATCTTTTCACCTTGCACACTTGAGCAAAGCTGGGTTGATCAAGGCACACAGCAGTGGACGCCAGATCATTTATTCACCAAACTTTTCCCGTATGCAACTATTGACTGACTACTTGCTTGAAAACTGCTGTCAAGGCAAAGCTTGCACAGCCACAGCGCCAAAGAACGGCTTTCCCTCTACATCTTCTACCCAAAGCAAAAAACGTCCTCTAAAAACTTGCTGATTTTCTGAAAATGCTAGCTCCTCCACCTTCTCCCCTTCATTCACCCCGTAATATTTTGATTTTATGCACGGGCAATTCGGCCCGTTCGATCTTAGGCGAAGCGCTGATTAATCATTTAGGAGCGGGTCGCTTCCGAGGATATTCAGCAGGAAGCCAACCTGCCGGAGCAATAAATCCTTTAGCGCTGACCACGCTGGCAGCACATGGAATCTCAGGTGCTGCGATGCGCAGCAAATCCTGGGATGAATTTACCCAAGCGGATTCTCCTCGGATGGATTTCATCATTACCGTTTGTGATTCAGCTGCTGCAGAGCCCTGCCCCTATTTTCCCGGCAATGGCCTGCGTGCACATTGGGGTATCGAAGACCCATCCCACATTACAGGCAGTGAGGCTGTTAAACGCGCAGCTTTTGAGCAAGCGTTTGAAAAGCTGCATCGCAAGGTCAGCGCTTTCATGGCTTTGCCCCCTACCCTAGAGAAAGAAGCTCTGCGAACCCAATTAATCGCAATTGGCCAAATGCAATAGTGTATGGGACGCAAACTTTTGTCCGAAGGCCTAGGCACCCTGCTCTTACTTACTATCGTGGTGGGCTCAGGCATCATGGGAGAACGACTGTCCGGGGGTAATAGCGCAATAGCTTTACTGGCTAACACCTTGGCCACTGCCTGCGGGCTGTATGTGTTAATAAACCTGTTAGGCCCTATCTCAGGGGCGCACTTTAATCCTCTTGTCAGTATGATGGCTTGGCAAGACCGCTCTATTGATGGCTCAACACTTCTAGCCCTAATCACTGCGCAACTGGGGGGAGGATTACTAGGGGTAGGACTTGCGCATCTTATGTTTGAATTACCCCTCATGCAGTGGGGAATACACACCCGCACCGGCATGGCACAGTGGCTAGCCGAAGCAGTAGCCACGGCAGGGCTGATATTAACCATACGCCTATTTTCAGAGCAGCGTCCCACACAAGTGGCGGCAGGGGTAGCCTGTTATATCGCAGCCGCGTATTGGTTCACTGCCTCTACGTCCTTCGCCAACCCAGTAGTTACTATTGCCCGTAGCTTTACAGCTACGTTTTCCGGCATTTATCCGGCCGATGTACCCGGCTTTGTTGCTGCACAAATTTTTGGTGCCTTCACAGGGTATTGGCTCGCCAAACAACTTAAGGCAGAAGCTTTGAGCTCTTAACTTCGAAACTAAATAGAAGCCAGCCTTTTAACACAACAGAAAATTTAGCGCTGCTTGCCGCTCTAGCCTGTTCTGTTTTATGCTACCAAAATGTTATTTCTTCTCACCCCCCTTAGCCTGACCCAGTTTTACCTTAGCTCCCCCAAGGGGGACTGAGTTCATCTATTCTTAGTGCTGCAGTTTGAAACGTTGGGCTGCTAGCCACTACTAAATTTCCCACCTCTTGTTTTTCCATTCATCTCCTGACCAACCCGTCAGCTTTTGCAGTGAGATTTTTTATGCTCGATATTCAACAACTTCGCAAAGACATTCATCCCATCGCAACGCGCCTGGCCGATCGTGGAGGACAGCCATTAGACGTAAACGAATTTAACAGGCTAGAAGCCGAACGAAAAACCCTGCAAACCCGTACTGAAGAGCTGCAAGCTATGCGCAATGCTCTATCAAAACAAGTCGGGCAGCTCAAACAAAAAGGGGAAGATGCCTCCGAACTCATGCAGCAGGTACGCCAGATGGGTGATGAACTAGGGCGCAATGAAATCGACCTCAATATCTTGCAGGAAAACATTCGCGACTTTGTCATGCGTCTTCCCAACCTGCCTCACGCCTCCGTCCCCACTGGTAAAGATGAAACAGGCAATGTCCAGCTGCGCAGCTGGGGAACACCGCGCAGCTTTGATTTTCCCGTAAAAGATCATGTCGATCTAGGAGCACCGCTAGGTTTGGATTTTGAAGCCGGTACAAAGCTGGCTGGGGCACGTTTTTCATTTTTGCGTGGAGCAGTAGCCCGTCTGCATAGAGCCTTGGCACAGTTTATGATCGATACTCATACGAAAAAGCACGGCTATGAAGAATGTTATACGCCTTATATTGTCAACACCGCAACATTATTGGGTACGGGCCAACTTCCAAAATTCAAAGAAGACATGTTCTCTGTTAAAAAAGGCGGCAATGAAAAAAATGAGAGTGAAGAAGAGGGAGAGCTTTATCTAATTAGCACTTCAGAAATTTCTCTTACTAATCTCGTACGGGATCAAATTCTTAAAGAAGCAGAGCTGCCTATCAAGCTCACTGCGCATTCTCCTTGTTTTCGCTCAGAAGCAGGCAGTTATGGTCGAGACACCCGAGGCATGATTCGGCAACACCAGTTTGATAAGGTAGAGATGGTACGGATCGAACATCCGCACAACAGTGATGCCGCATTGGAAGAAATGACAGGCCATGCAGAAAACATTCTCAAGGCTTTAGAACTGCCCTATCGCCTCATGCTTTTATGCACGGGAGATATGGGCTTTAGCAGCAGCAAAACTTACGATCTTGAAGTATGGCTACCCGGCCAGAATGCTTACCGGGAAATCAGCTCCTGCAGCAATTGTGAAGCGTTTCAAGCCCGCCGTATGCAAGCCCGCTTTAAAAATGCCGCCGGGAAAATGGAGTTTGTGCATACTTTAAACGGTTCAGGTTTAGCGGTGGGCCGGACATTGGTTGCGGTGCTGGAGAATTACCAAAATGCGGATGGCAGTGTCACTGTGCCTGAAGTATTGCGGCCTTACCTAAATACCCCTTTATTGAAAGCCTAGAAATTTAAAAAGCTTTACAGGAATATTCGATGCGCTTTTTCAGGTCAAAAATACTGAAAAAGCGCAGCAATAAAGGGAGTATCGTTCAAAGATTTGATTTTTAAAATTTTAACCCCACCAGTTTGTGGCTGTGTAGAATTGTTCAATTATTTTGATATAGCAGATAGTCATAAAAAATCTTATTTTAAGGGAAGGAACAGTCTGCATGAAAAAAACTCTGCAGTTTGCGACGTTTGACGCATTGCTTAATACAGATATTTGCGATGCACGGACTAATGCCGACTTGACTTTAACACTCAGACTCGGGTTCAGGCAGATCAACCCAGAAAAAGGCGCCGCAAAAGGAACCTATAACGATTATGGTAAGCCCAGCGGAAAACCCCGCAAAATAATTAGATGGACTCCAGAAGAGTGGGCAAGCTGGAAAGCCAACTTCATCAGCAGCGCTCAAACCTTCTGGAATGGCAAATTCTGGCTCTCTAACACGCATGGTTATTTTGGATATATCGCGAACAAGTCGATTTACCTGCCTAACATATGGTGCCGTCTAAACCTGATTGGCGGTGAGGCATCGGCTGGAATTCACCACTATCTGATTGATGTGGTGCGACTAGACCCAAGCGAAAGTCTTTTTAAATCGCATTGGAAACTTTTTGATAATCTGGATATAAACTCGGTTCAAAAAGGTAAAGATAGTAAAGGCAAAGCCATTATGCAACGGGCCCATGTGCATGAAATAGGACATTTGCTGGGTTTAGGTCATGTAGATATCGGCAAGCCGCATTGCCCTGCTACAGGCGATACCAACGCCAAGGCGTGTTATGGAATTACGGATGTGGATATGTATTCTGTAATGGGCCGAGGCATGCAATTACGGCCTGAACATGCAGCCCCGTGGATATCCGCTATGAAAACGTTTGTTGAACAGGAGCCACCATCGACTGTTTATAAATTACCTCAATCAGTAGACCCTTTTCTGCAATTTTTGCAACCCTCTACCCTTGTAGTTATTCCGTTGGCCCCGAAAAAGCTAAATCTTCCTCTCCCCTTAGATCACTTTATTCCGAAACTGACACGACATTACCCACGAACTCCCGCAGAGCTTGAAAGCGGGCTGATGATTACTTCTCGCTAGCATAAGACTGGAATGTTCATCCGTAAAATAAGCAACCCTTTATGAAAACACTTCTCACTTTCCTATTTGCAGGCTGCATAAGTGCCAGTAATCTTATGGCTGCTAACACCACCGCCCCTATAGCTGCATTGAGGGAAAACTCAACACCGCCCCCATCCCTGCAACAGACGGCAGCAAAAACTCCGCCAAAATCAGCTCAAAAAAAGGCTAGCTCAACCATGAGCCTTTCAAAAAAATGTAAAGATACCAATTTAAATCGCGACCAGTGCATGATTGAACTGATTTTGGAAGATCTTTCAGCAAATTATGATGAGGTATGGGGCGGTGGCATTTCCTCTATTAAGGCCGCCTCTTCCACTTCCTACATTGTTTCTCTTCCACAGGAGGAACGGGTCGATATTTTCACTTACGAATTTGAAATAAAAAAAGGGATTGTAAGCCTTAAAAGCAAAGTGGCTTCCACTGAAAGTTTTGGCTCTCCCTACCCCAATGCGGGGGGTACAAAAAATAAATAAGGGGTAGTGCAACTCAGGAAATTAGATATGACCTAACATACAGGTCATACTTTTGATATTTTTTAGCCACTCTCAGATTAAGGAGCAGCTTTCATGAACGAGATCGATAAACAGCAAACTATCGATATTTTGAATGAGATTATGGAGCTTGAACTGGCTGGAGTTGTGCGCTATACACACTACTCTCTTATGGTCTACGGTTATAACCGCATTCCTATCGTTTCCTGGTTAAAAGATAATGCTTCAGAAGGGCTTGCCCATGCCCATAAGGCTGGAGAGATGGTGACCATGCTCGGCGGGCATCCTTCTCTAAAAATTGGCTCTCTGCTTGAAACCCAAAAACATAATATAGGGGACATCCTAAGGGAGAGTCTCGAACATGAGAAAAACACAACAGATGCTTATCAGAGACTTTTGCAGATTGTGGAAGGTAAATCCGTAGCCATGGAAGAATATGCCAGGGAAATGATTTATCTTGAAGAGCTACATCTGGATGAAGTCAACAAAATGTTAAGAGTTCCGGGAGAAATGAAACCCTTTAACCTCTAATAAAAAATTAAGCTGGCTGATCTGTAACTCTTAGCAAAACCTGCGCTGCTAGTTTTTGTCATAAAATTCGCGTTTTTTATGGGCGTAACTTGAATGAAAAAATAAGCAGCACCTATTAAGCTAAGACGTGTCCCTCAAAAAAGGAAGCTGAAAAGCTTCACCCAATGATACTTGTTTTTTAATCAAACTCTTATTAATGAACCACTTTTCATAAAAATCAAAGGATAATACTAATGCCCGCAATGTCGTTTTTTAAACTTACAGATATTCAAGAGTTACTAAATAATTATGAAAAACAAGGCTACAAGGCTTTTGATGCGGTTGCCTATACCGCTAAATATCTGACGGGTCAACCAAATGAACCGGCATTTTCCACAGCTCTGGAACATTTTGTGTTTGTGGGGGCTGCTGCAGGTTACAACCCTCTAGGAGACTTTCCCGTAAAGATTTTTGATGCAAAGTTTTATGCTGAACAATATCCAGAGCTGGCAAAGGCTGGGCTAATAGAAGAAATTGATCTGATAGGCCATGCTCTGAGATTCGGTATTTCGGAAGGGCGATTACTAAGTCCTGATTTTAAGAATTTCGATGCTGAGCTTTATCTAAAGCGCTATCCCGCTGTAGAGACTTACGTTAAAGACCATTTGAGTGATTTCTCGGGTAGTCTGAGTAATGGAGCTTTAGCTCACGCGGAAAAATTTGGAGTGTTTCAGGGCTTTAAAATTCCTATACAGGACCCTGAGACGGATGATCAATACACACTTGACCATTTATTGCGTGTAAAAGACATATTGGAGCTTTTAGATAATACGACAGATGATACTGATACGGTCGTGGCAAATAGCACTGCGATTAATTTTAATGGTTCTGGTATTAACACAATTAGTCTTGAAGTCATAAACGATACCTTAAAAATGGATTTTGATATCTTGGATATATCCTCGATCAAAGTGGGCAATCTAGTAATTAAGGCAGATAGTTCTATGGTGCGGGATACTTCAGTTACTTTTCTTAGTGGAGAAGCTGATAAGCTGATTCTGGGTAATCTGGGGCTCATCTCTAGAATTGAAGGGCAGTTTGAAGCATTAATGCTTACAGATGCCTCCATCGCTAGCCACGGAAATGTTTATCAATTGGACACGGCAAAACAAGGAGCTTTGCTAAAAGGCGATGGTACACCCATTTTCCCAATTAACCTGCTTACGGGAGGTTTGGATGCTAGCTTGGTGAGTCAAGGTGTTAACTTAACGTCTTTAACGTCTGTTAATCAAACTACGTCGACCCTTTTAACAGGGAGCAGTTACAACGATACTCTGGTGGGAGGAAAAGGAATTAATATCCTTCAAGGCGGAGCAGGTCGGGATGTAGTCAACGGCAACAGCGAAGTGTTAGATGTCTTTGTGTTTTTACCTGAGGATTCTAGTCTTGAGCAAGCTAGCGCAGATGTTGTAAATGGGTTTTTAAAGGATAAAAGTAATCTACTATTTATTAACTTGGATGGTACTCCCTTTGTAGCAAATACGACCGAGAAAAATTATGTAGAAGCAGCACAAAGTGATGTTCCAAGCCTCGGCGCAAAAGTAGAAAACTTCACGGAGGCCTTAAAAGCCGCTAACACAGCATTAGCTGCTTTGAACGCGGACCCCGATGCTTCCGAGGGCTCTCTGATCAGCTTTCAATACGACGCTATCAATGGTTATGTTTTCCAGGATGTAGATGGTAATGGAACAGCAGATCAAGTGGTGATTCTGACCGGCATAGATAGTAGCAAAATTGATATTATGAATTTTGGTTTTCCATCAATATAGCCTGGGTAATCTCCCTACTGGATATTGGCAATAAACTGCACCGCAGCAGCGACTGAATCATTACGAAGCGGCGGTGCTTTTTTTTTTTACACAAAAATAGAATTTGGTAGATTTTCAAGATCTCTCAGAACTCCAAGCATTGTGAGCCTATGGTCTACAGCTCCACTCAAAGCTCAACACTCGACTTTTAAGGAGCTTGCGTCAACATTAAAGCGCTTCCGAAAATGGCCGCAAAAAGACTGACGAAACGTCCATTCGCACGCAATCAAATAACCTTCACGAAATGTTTTAGTGTTCTAGGCCCTATTGTAGTGCTGCTTAAAGAGCAGCTTCTAAAGAGAAGCAACGGTAGATCTTTTACCGTAGTGTTTATGGGATTCTCCAGGGTAAAGCCCTTCAAAACGCTCATAAAGTATACGGATGAGCCTTGCAAGAGTCTTTTCTCCAGCATTAGCCCAAGGCATTTAACACAAAAGAAAATCTAGGCTGATTTACTTTCCAGCATATCCCAACGGATGAGTAGCTCTGTAAGTAATGCTTCTATTTCCTCTGCTCGGAGCGTTACCTTCCGAATTTCGTCGGATCCTTTTTGGTAAAAAGCGGGATCATTTAGCTGACTTACCACCCAGGCTTGTTCTTCTTCTAATGCAGCCAATTTAGCGGGCAACTCATCTAATTCTTTTTGTTCTTTATAGGAAAGTTTTGCTGATTTTTTTGGGGCAGCTTTAGCTGCAGCCTGGACTGGCGGCACAAGAGCAGAATTTTTCACCGCCACTACAGGGCTATTTTTGATCATCGGCTCGCGCTGACGTATCCAGTCTTGATAGCCTCCTACGTATTCCCGCCACTGGCCCGGACCTTCCCAGGCAATGGTTTCTGTAACCACATTGTCTAGAAAAGTACGATCATGACTGACCAAAAATACCGTACCTTCATAGTTTTGCAGCATTTCTTCCAGTAGTTCCAGAGTATCGATATCCAGATCATTCGTCGGTTCATCTAATACGAGCACATTGGCAGGACGCGCAAACAAACGCGCCAATAAAAGCCGGTTACGTTCTCCACCCGATAAAGATTTAACAGGAGACCTCGCACGCTCAGGGGCAAACAAAAAATCCTGCAAATAGCTCATGACATGTTTACGCTGCCCACCGATTTCAATCCAGTCACTACCGGGAGTGATGGAATCGATAACTGTACGTTCTTCCTCGAGCTGTGTGCGCAGTTGGTCAAAATAGGCTACTTGAAGTTGTGTCCCTAAGCGAACAGTACCGGCATCCGGAGTAATTTCTCCCAAGATAAGTTTAAGTAAAGTGGTTTTACCGGCACCATTGGGCCCAATTAGACCCACCTTGTCGCCTCGCATGATGACCGCTGAAAAATCTTTGATAATTAGTTTTTCATTCCAACTTTTAGAAACATTTTTCAGCTCTGCCACAAGCTTGCCACTCGCTACACCCCTGTCTATGGAAAAGTTAACTCTACCAGTCTCTTCGCGGCGAGCAGCACGTTCTTTGCGCATTTGCAGTAAGCGCTCTACACGACCGACACTACGGGTACGCCGTGCTTCTACACCCTTGCGTATCCAGACTTCTTCCTGGCTAAGCATTTTGTCAAAGCGCGTCTGCTCTAGACGCTCGGCGTTAAGCTCATTCTCCTTGCGTGACTGATAAGCGGCAAAGTTTCCTGGATAGCTGCGCAGTCTTCCCCGATCTAACTCAACAATACGAGTGGCCACATTATTTAGAAAACACCGGTCGTGAGTGACTAGCAAGACACTACCGGCAAAAGATTTAAGGGTTTCTTCTAACCATTCAATAGACTCTACATCCAGATGATTGGTGGGTTCATCCAATACCAAAATGCTAGGCTCTGCCACTAGAGCACGGGCTAACGCAACCCTCTTGCGCTGCCCCCCTGACAACTCGGATAAAAGGATGCTGGCATCAAGCTTAAGCCTGCCAAGCGTTTGTTCAATACGCGATTTTGTGCTCCAGCCATTTTGCTCATCAATAGCTTGCTGAAGCGCATTCAATAGTTCTGGATGATGGCCGGGATCCTGGGCCATTGCTTCATATTGCTCCAATAAGTCCCAGACAGCCCCCATTCCCTGAGCAACGGCTTGAAAAATAGTTTGTGCTTGCCCAAAAACAGGTTCCTGGGCTACGTTTGCAAGGGTAATGCCGTTTTGTCTTTGTAGTTTACCGCTGTCCGGTAAAACACTGCCCAGCACCACTTTAAGCAGAGAGGTCTTTCCGACGCCATTGCGGCCAATAAGAGCAATACGTTCTGCGGGCTCTATTGCAAAATCCACATGATCCAGTAGCGGGACATGGCCAAAAGCCAGGCTGACTTGCTGCAAGTTGAGAAGTGCCATACAAGCATTACTTTCTTTAACGCTGCATTTAAATCAATATCAAAAAGAGAGGTTTATCTCTCTGAACTCAAGCGCAAAAAATGTTCCCGATAATGCTTTAGCTCATTAATAGAATCATAAATATCCGAAAGCGCTTGATGCTTACTGTTTTTCTCAAAGCTTTTGGCAATATCAGGGCGCCAGCGTTTAGCCAATTCTTTTAAAGTAGAAACATCCAGATTGCGATAATGAAAGAACTGCTCCAGTTTAGGCATATAAGCAAACATAAAACGACGGTCTTGATGAACGGAATTGCCACATAGAGGAGATTTTCCCGGGGGAACATATTGCTTTAAAAATTCAATCATCTGGGTCTGTGCCTCTTGTTCTGTCAAGGTGGAAGCTTTCACCTTGTCAATCAAACCGCTTTTTCCATGCGTGGCCTTATTCCAGGTATCCATGGCGTCCAACACTGCATCACTTTGATGAATAACGAGTACGGGGCTTTGGTCTACCGTCTCTAAGTTCTGGTCCGTCACCACACAGGCTAGTTCAATGATGCGTTCTTTCTCAGGCTCAAGTCCCGTCATTTCCATGTCTAGCCATATCAGATGATTTTCGTTCTGTGCCATATAATTCATTTGCCTGGTCAGTTTTTAATTTTTAGATAAGTCTTTGTTTTCAAGAAACTTTCTGCGCAGTATGCATTTTCTCACAAGCGGTTCAACCAAGATTTGCTATTCATGTTTACAGTATTATTTTTAGCTTTTTTAGCGTTGGGGTTGGCTCTACGGGTATGGCTGGCACAGCGTCAAATTCATTCTGTCATGAAGCATCGCAATAGCGTGCCTGAAGCATTCGCCGATAAGATCACGCTGAGCGCCCATCAAAAAGCGGCTGACTATACGGCCGCTCGGGTTCGCTTTGGTTTAGTCAATAGCTTTATTTCTGCTGCAGTATTAATTGGATTTACTTTATTAGGTGGTCTAAACAAGCTGGTCGCTATCGCCACACAATGGTTCACTCCAGGTTCAGTCAGCCATGCATTAGCGATTTTTTCTCTCTTTGGAATAATAGGGTTTTTAATTGAATTGCCGCTGGATTTATGGCGCACTTTCAAGCTAGAGGCTTCTTTTAATTTTAACCGAACTACTCCCTCTGCTTTTGCTACCGATACCTTAAAAACCCTTGTGCTTTCAGGGATATTTATGCTGCCCATTGCAGCGCTTATCGTCTGGCTAATGCAAACCACGGGGGCGTATTGGTGGGTATGGGCATGGGCAAGCCTGCTCACCTTTCAGTTACTGATGATGCTGATTTATCCAACAGTAATTGCTCCTGTTTTTAATAAGTTCACTCCTTTGGCTGATGCAGAACTAAAAAAGCGGATTGATGGCTTACTTAAACGCTGCGGTTTTGCCAGTAACGGAGTTTTTGTAATGGATGGCAGTAAGCGTTCAGCCCATGGAAATGCCTATTTCACGGGTCTATCAAAAAACAAGCGCATCGTTTTTTATGACACTCTTTTAGCCCGGTTAAACCCAGAGCAGATTGAAGCCGTGCTAGCCCATGAGCTGGGACATTTCAAACACAAACATATCAGTAAACGCTTATTCTGGATGAGCCTGATGAGCCTAGCGGGCTTTGCACTTTTAGGCTGGCTAGCAACTCAAAGCTGGTTTTATGAACAATTGGGGGTGAACCCCCTTCTGAATGGCAGTAATGCAGCCTTGGCAATTTTACTGTTTATGCTGGTCGTGCCCGAATTTATATTCCCTCTCTCGCCAATGGCTGCACACCTGTCCCGTAAGCAAGAGTTTGAAGCAGATGCATTCGCCGTTAAAACTGCGGGTGCCGAGGCACTGAAAAGTGCCTTAGTGAAACTGTATGAAGATAATGCTTCTACCTTAACACCCGACCCCTTACATTCAGCCTTTTATGACTCCCACCCTCCTGCACCAGTCCGCATTGCGCAACTGGAACAGCTAGGTGCCTTACGGCCTAGCTCCTCTGTGTAAAGGAATTTTGCTATGAAAACCCGCCAGCAACTGATAGAAATGCACTGCATCCACAGCAGCGACTGCAAACCCTTATCCAAAGCAGAAATTGAACTGCAATTATCTGCTCTCCCAGGCTGGGAGTTTGCCGATGGTGCGATTAACCACACTTATAAATTTTCCAATTATTACGAGACCATAGCTTTTGTAAACACCCTGGCTAATATTGCACACTTACATGACCACCATCCCGATTTGTTTGTAAGTTATAAGCACTGCACAGTAGCGCTTAGTACACATGAAGTGCAAGGTATTTCTGAAAATGATTTTATTATCGCTGCCCTGGCAGATAGAAGCTATGACAACAGAAACTCATTCCATCTATAAAGCGCAATAAAAATTACTCCGCTTGACATCTGAGATCCATCGCAAAAACGAGTGAAAGCGCTTTACCCCTTTAAAGATAGCTTATTCGAAGCTACCATCGTTGAATCATTCGGTCGACACTACACCGCGGTGTTAGCCGATGGGCATTCGTTACATGCCAGACCTCGCGGAAAACGTAGCGATTGTGCCGTGGGAGATAAGGTCCAGCTGCGCATAACCAGTAAAAACGAAGCTGTCATTGAGGCAATTGCTCCACGACGCAATGTACTGATGCGGGCTGAAGAGCATCGCAGCAAGATATTTGCCGCTAATGTAGATGTGTTAGCGTATGTAGTTGCGCCAACTCCCCCAGTGCATGATGAGCTTTTGGCGCGCGCCTGTACAGCAGCGCTAGCGGCAGGCATTACTGTCTGGTTTATTCTTAACAAGGCTGACTTAACTGAGACTTTTTCTGCTTTGCGTCAACGTATGCAGCACCATGCGGCTGCAAACTCATGTCAGTTTGAACTCAGTACCCGTACAGGACAAGGGCTTGAAGTATTGAAAAAAGCTTTAAAAGGGAAACGGGTAGTATTTGCCGGCCAGTCAGGCATGGGGAAATCTACCCTTTTAAATGCCCTGCATCCTCAAGCTAAACAAGTCATGGGTGAACTCTCCGATGCCTTATCTTCTGGTAAACATACCACCACAGCAACTCGCATGTTTCAGCTTGCAGAGGAGACTGAACTCATAGACTCCCCGGGTTTTCAAGTTTTCGGAATAGCACATCTAAGCCGTACACAATTAGAGCGGGGTTTTCCAGAATTCGAAACCTATGCGCCTGAGTGCAAATTTTATAACTGCTGGCACTTGGATGAACCGGGGTGCGCGATCAGAAAAGCTGTTGAAAACGGCGCCATTAATGGCATACGTTACGACGTTTTTAAACGCCTGATGCGTGAAGCTGCAAAGCGGCTAAGCTAGGGTCTGTCCACTTTATTTTGCTAATCAAACAATTGTGCAGCAGTCCACAAGGCAATTAAGCTCAGCCACAATACCGTCGCACGCCAGATCAGACCTACAGCACTGCGCATGGCCGTAGGGCTAGGCTCTATGCCTGCCCAATCCAGCTGGGATTGTTCGGCAGGATCGGTAGGCTGACCTAGCTCTACTCCCAGCGCACCTGCTCCCACGGCAATTAGCAAAGATTTTGTGTTTGTGCCAAACCGTTTTTTCCGGTTACGCCACAAATGGATGGCATCCTCAAAATTGCCCACTATCGCAAAGGCAAGCGCAGTTAAACGGGCCGGTAGCCAATCCATCCACTCAAAAACTTTCGCTGCAAACTGGCCAAAAGCATGCCCCGCCACAGCCGGTTTGTTCCAGCTGCGTGCTATATGTTCTGATAAACGATAAAGAACGGCGCCCACAGGGCCTGGCAATACCGCAAACCAGAAAATAACGCCAAATACAGAGCGATGTGAAGCAACCAGGCCATCTTCCACAGCCGCTGCCATGACTTTAGGTAAAGTCATCAAGGAAGTATCTGCCGAAACCTCACGATCCATGCGCCAGCGGGCCAAGGCGGCTCTCGCCGCATCGACATCATTGTTACGCGCTGCCTCCTCAATTAAGCTGTAGTAATGAGAAAAGCGCCGAAAACCCAAGGTTAATAGGAGCACCAGCACATTCAGTGTAAATTCAAGCAAAGGGTGAATTTTATGGCTTAACCACCATAGGCCAGTCACAAAAAGAACGGTAATTGCCACATATAAAAACCAGGCGGTCTGTCCATGGGACACTTCTCCCGCATTGAAATTGCGGGCAAACCAGGCCGTCAAGGTTCGCACGGTATTCCACACCGGATTATGGTGAGGCATTGCACGGCCTTGCTCAATTAAAAGCGCAAGAATAAGGGCAGCTAAATCCATGCCTTATTTTACGACCTGTCCAGATTCATGTTTTTACTATTCTTTAAATGAAAGTCATAAGAAAACAATTAGTTTTTTTAGATGGCTTTGTCTGATGGATGATTTATAGAAATCGTTTTTTGAAGATAATAAGAAACGGCCGCATATAAGCCAGCCCCTATTAACCCGCTATAAATGCAAAACTTATGAAGAGTTTCTATGGAAAGAATACCGAGAAAAACATTGCTCTGCACGAAAGGAAAAAAAGGCTCAACATCCGCATGCATTATGCTATCAAGTAATACATGGCTAAAAGAGCCAATCAATGCACTGCTGATTGCAACGGGCCAACTGATGGGTAAAGAGTCTCTTTTGCTGAGTAGGTAAAGCCCAAACTCCGCTACGTACTTACCTGAAAAAGCAGCAGCTATTCCTAGTAAAGTCGCTCCCAGATAAGTATGCGAAAAACCGTGCAGATGCCCATGCCCAGTCAGCATGACCCACAAAGGTTGAATATCCATGAGGATTTGAGTCCACCCAAACACCATAAGCGAAAAACTCCCCTGAAGCAGAGATTTCACCAATAAGCCAGGACCCATATGCAAGGGGGTAAAGGGCATATTATTTTTTTACCTCTACGGTGTTAAACCTAGCATGCAAGCTCTAAACAAAAACCTCACCAAGCTTCTCCTCTTAAGAAACTATAGGGGTACATAGTTCCACGACTATCCCATCCGGACACCTCACATAGGAAACCATCTGCCCCCAGGGTTTTTGTTTTGCGGGAGCAAGCTCTATTGCTCCCGCAGCTAATGCCTGTGCATGAGCCTGTGCCACATTTTCTGTAATAAGTGCAACTTCAAAACCTAAGGGCTGCCCTGAGCTATGGGCAGCTACATGACCACCTGGGAAATTCGCCTCACCCAAAGTATGTGCTGCAAAGGCTAGTGCGGTTTCCCCAGTCGCCAATTCTCCATAGGTGCCTGTGTCATGTAAAAAACGGCGGGACAAACCAAACGCCTTTTCGAAAAACAATAAAGAGGCTGCAACATCGGGCACATAAATAATCGTATATCCGAATTTCATAGGGGTTATTCTTAGGATTCATGAGAAGCTTAAAATCTTATAGCACACTTTTATCTTTCACCAAGTTTGTCTGAATCATGGATTCTCTTTCTCAAATTGCTCTAGGCTCAGCCGTCACTATCGCCACAATGGGAAAACGTACAGCTTTATGGAAAGCTGCGTTATGGGGTGCCGTCGCAGGCACCCTGCCAGACTTGGATGTTTTTATCAATCACGGCAATGCCATTCGCAACATGGTGTTGCACCGTGCCGAAACACATTCTTTATTCTGGTTGACTCTATTTTCTTTTCCTTTTGCCGCTGCAGTAGCAAAGCTTCACAGCGAGTGGGCGCAATGGCGCCGCTGGTGGCTGGCTTTATGGTTGGGATTGATCACACACCCTCTATTGGATGCCATGACTGTCTACGGGACGCAGCTTGCCCTGCCTTTCACCAATCATCCCTATGCGGTAGGCAGTGTCTTTATCATCGACCCTCTATACACTCTGCCCTTATTGTTAGGGCTAGGCTGGGCCCTGGTCAAAAGGGAGAAAGTAAACATTAATGGTCAAGTGCGGGGGCTGCTAAGTAAAGGAGGAATGGTAAGTAACGCTTTGGGTTTGCTGTTAAGCAGTGCTTATCTCTTGTGGGGAGTCAGCGCACAGCACCGAGTTAACGAAATAGCTCATCTAGCCCTGCAATCACAAGGTATTACCGCCCAAGGTGTACTTATCACTCCTACACCCTTTAACAGCATACTGTGGCGTATAGTGGCAGTAGTGGGAGATGAATATCTGGAAGCCTATTATTCTTTACTGGATCATTCCCCTCCAGATCAGCAAATTTCCCTGGTCTTTACACGTTTCCCCCGAGGTAACGCCTTGGCTGCAGAGTTGCAGGATAGCGAAGAAGTCCAACTATTACGCTCTTTCAGTAAAGGTTTTTACGCTTTGCGCGAAGAAGCTGGCCGGATACTCATTACGGATTTGCGCATGGGCCAAGAGCCTAATTATATTTTCAGTTTTGCCGTAGCGCAGCGGCATAGCGCTCCAGTGCTTCTGGCGCAGCCCGAGCAAATGGGCACACGGATAAACTTTAAATGTGGCTTACCCTGGATATGGCAACGCATGTGGAGTAAAACGCTTTTATCGCCCATGCAATTTTGCGCAAATGCTTCCTGAAGGTTGAAGATCTTGATAGTGGGCTTTCTATAGTCAGCCAGAAAAAATGTTAAGACTCACTACCAGGCTCATTGAAACTACTTATAGCAACTGCGCCTTAAGAACTGCATGGGTTGTTTCATCAGCAGCAAACATATGCTCCACCCGCAAGGACGCCAGAGTGATATCTTGCGGTGTACCAAATGTAGTAAACATGCTGAAAAAAGCTAACTCACCGTAAGAAGTGGCAAAGCGGGTAGTCAACACAGGAGCTGTAGAGCGGAGCCCACCCGTGTACAGGTTTTTTTGACCCAGTCTCTCTTCCAATAAGGCTGCAAAAGCTTCAAGCTTGGGAATAAGGGTGGGTTGTGCCCCCACATCTTCCCTCAGATGGGCTAGTAGTGAAGGGCCTACCTCATGCAAATTGACCATCTTGCTCGTAAAACCTTCGGGATGTACCAGTAAATCCAGCATATTCAGGGGAGTCTCTTGCACAGCATTCACTACCCAGGGAGTTAGTGTGGCAGCCAACCATTGAGCCCCTCGGTTCCAATCCAGCACATTCCATTGTGCATCGAGCATGAGGGCAGGCATTGGGTCATGAGTACGTAACAATTGCGTCAAGGCATACTTAGCCTGGGCCAGCGCCGGGTCATCCAATTGAGCACTACCATAAGCTGGAGCATAACCCGCTTGCAGCAAGGCAGCATTACGCACTGCTAGCGGCGCTTCTAGTTCGCGCAACCACACTAATAACAATTCACGGCTAGGCTTGGCACGGCCACTTTCTACGAAACTCACGTGCCGCTGTGATATTCCCATCCGCATGGCCAGTTCCAGTTGGCTTAAACGGCAGGCAGTACGCGCCTGTTTCAAAGTACTGGGCAAGCTATGCGTGAGGAGATTCATAGTCAGATTCAACCATAACTAGTCAACATTTCAATAACCTTTAAGGTAATTGCGATGATTACAGGCTAGCTACATACTAAATATTCAACGATAGGAAAGGTTCTATATGCAACGTACTGTATTGATGCTAACTCTTATTTTGTTCGGAGCCCTTACTGCTGCAGCGCTTTGGCAGCATGGCTATTGGGGTCTTATCATGCCTCTTTTTCAGAGTTTAGCCGGCGCTCAGGTCCTGGTGGACTTAGTTATTGCTTTAACTCTAGTCATGATCTGGATATGGCAAGACGCTAAAACCCATAACCGCAGCGCTTGGGCCTGGATTTTCCTTACGCTAGCAGCAGGTTCTTTTGGACCTTTACTCTATTTACTCACCCGCAACCCTACACGGGAAAAATAAAGTAGGCTCTACTATTGATTAGAGGGTAAAAATTTTTTCACCGTAATATGCAGAGATAAATTTTCTTTAAAACGTTTAAGCATATTACGGTTGCTGGATAGGACGCTTTTAATAACCGTAACAAACGATCCGGCGTGAATCAGAGGAGCAGAGGTTTCCTCGCTGTGCATGCTAAACAAGACGAAAGCAAGTGGGGCTTGCACAGTAGTGCAGAGGAGTCTTCGATAAACCAAACTGTAAAACTAGATACTAGATACGTGGCTCATCAGCTTAAGCGGGTCCTAGAGAAACTTCGGAAGCTTTAAATTCCATGATTGAGATGTAGCAAGAGCGGCTTTGCCCCTTTCTAGTGGCCACTCAGCGAGTATCTTTGTATTTTCCCTAGACACAAGCAGGAGAGAGGATGCAAATATTCAAAAAAGGTGACTTAGTGGTGCTTAATGGCAATCTTGCCGCAGTAGTTGGGTTACCGGGTGATCCTGAAGTCCCACCAGAGCATGTGGCTCTGTGGTTTGGAGAAGTAAATTCTTCAAATGGCTCTGCTTCAACACGACCTATCGCATGGACAGTTCCTATTGAGTACTGTAGGCTTGCGCCAAAGCTTGAGTATCGACATTAACTCTCTGGAAATAGTTTACGTCCAGGGTAGTTTTAAGAAATTTCAAAAGTTGCTTGCGTGTTTATCGTATAGTTTCAGCTTTAGATAAGCTGCAAAAAATTATAAGGGAATGGCTTATCGCCTTTTGTACACCGCTAAACTGTTTTTATGATGCGCATCGAAATAGACGATCTAACTAGACCCGAAGTACATGCACTGCTTAATGAGCATTTACAAAACATGTATGCACTTTCTCCACCAGAAAGTGTGCATGCACTGGATGTGAGAAAACTTCGCCAGCCCGAGATTACCTTCTGGTCTATTTGGGAAGAGGAGCAACTACTGGGCTGCGGGGCGTTAAAAGAATTGTCTTCTAACCACGGAGAGATCAAGTCGATGTGCACACCAAAAGCCCTGCGACGCAAGGGGGCGGGTAAGGCAATTCTGGCTCATATTATTAGCTGTGCACGCCAGAGAGCTTATAAACGCTTAAGTTTGGAAACAGGTAGCGGGGCGCAATTTTTACCGGCTCGAAAGCTTTACGAAAGCTTTGGTTTTCTTTTTTGCGGGCCTTTTGCGGATTACCAAGAAGATGCTCACAGTTGCTTCATGACACTCGAGCTAAAAAACAGTATGCCTTAGCCCACAAGTTTTAAAATTTAAGGGCATTATAGCTATTATTTTTTACCTCCACATGACACGCGGGGTAAATTACGCCACGTAAAAATTTTTTATTTTCTGAAAAGATCGCTTATGAAGATTACAGGAAAGTTTGAGATCAAACTAAACCCTATGGATGCTTACACTCAAGGGACAGAAGGGATTCACCTTGCTCGGATGTCTATCGATAAGAAATTCTACGGGGATCTACAAGCCTCTAGCCAAGGAGAAATGCTCAGTGCCATGACCCCGGTAAAAGGCTCAGCCGGGTATGTAGCCATTGAGCAAGTTCGCGGCAGCTTATCTGGCAAAAAAGGCAGTTTCGTGCTTCAACATTTCGGCACCATGCATCAAGGCCGTGACAGACTGGTGCTTGAGGTTGTACCTGACTCCGGAACAGCTGAGTTATCGGGTTTAACAGGAAAAATGGCTATCACGATTGAGAAGGGCCAGCACTACTATGAATTTGAGTATATGCTGGGCTAAAAAGCTAGCCCAGCAGCTTGGCCATTATGGGCTTGCTAACGAAGCTATGAGTTTGCTAGGCATTCCAAGAGGAGCTAAAAGCTGTCTTCTAACCCCTACCCCGGAATGTTAAGTAGATTCGCTCTCTAGAGCACAAACCCCGCACCCCGCGCATTGCGGCTAGATAGCTTAGTTGAAAAAATTTTTCCCCCAGTTTTACCAGAACTATTGAACCCCCCACTACGTTTAGAAGAAATTGGGCGGTTTTCTGAAGCTTTACTGTAATGCTGCTCCCGGGGGGCTTGCAAGGAATTATTACTTCCACCAAAACTGCCCAAAGTTAGCCGATTTGCAGCATCCGTTGTGTTGCGCTGCGTTTGAAAATTTCTCTCTGAACTTTTATGAGCTATTTTTTGTTTGGGGCTGTCAGAGCGGTTTTGATAGTTTCGAGCCCCTCCTCCAGAGCCAACAGCGGACCTGCTCCCGCCGGGTTTCCCAGCAAAGCTACGGCTGTGGCTACGGCTTGGACGCTCACTGGGTGTCCCTAATTTGGGTTCAAGACCTACAATGACTTCATTAGGGATACGTTGAGTGGTCAAGCGTTCAATTCTGCGGATCATGCTGTTGTCATCAGGCTGAGCCAGGGTGATGGCAAAACCATCCCGACCGGCACGCCCGGTGCGTCCGATCCGGTGAACATAGTCTTCCGGATTCATGGGCATACCATAGTTAATGACATGACTAATGGTAGGCACATCAATGCCCCGTGCAGCCACATCGGTAGCAATTAATACGCGGACACGGCCTTCGCGCAGGAACTGCAAAGTGCGGTTACGCTTTCCCTGAGGCATTCCCCCGTGTAAAGCAGCTACTTTGTGCCCAATATCTTCCAGGCGAAAAGCCAGCTTTTCGGCGTCGCGTTGAGTGCTGGTAAAAACAATAGCTTGTTGTACATTTACATCTGCCAGGAGATGATCCAATAAAGCATCTTTATGTTTTGGAGTATCTGCCCAATGCAAACGTTGGCTAATATTTTTGTGCTTTTCTGTCTGACTGTTGACTTCAATACGTTGCGCATCACGAGTCAATTTTTTAGCAAGCTGGCCAGCTTGACCATCAAAAGTGGCGGAAAACATTAAGGTTTGACGGTTGCTAGGAATAGCACTGGCAATAGTTTCGATATCCTCAATAAAACCCATATCGAGCATGCGGTCCGCTTCATCTAACACAAGAGTTTGAATATTGGATAAATTAGCTTTACGCATATTCATCAAATCCAATAACCGGCCGGGGGTTGCAATCAAAATATCTAAAGGGCTACTCAGCGCTTTGATTTGGAGGCCATAAGGGACGCCTCCTACAACCGTTGCGACTCTCAAACGTTTTATCTCACGCCCATAGGTTTGCGCAGCTTTAGCTACCTGGAGCGCTAACTCGCGCGTAGGAGCAAGCACGAGTACTTTTGGTCCACTATTGCTCGGACGGGTAGCATTTAAGAGACTATTGCTTTCAAGTATACGTTGAAGGCAAGGCAACAAGAAAGCAGCAGTTTTACCACTCCCCGTGCTTGCTGAGACTAATAAATCTCCACCTTTTAAAGCGGCAGGAATAGCATGAGCCTGCACCGCAGTTGCAGTAGGATAGCCAACAGTGTTTAAAGCAGTAAGTAGTTTGGCGTTTAAGCCAAGTTCTGAAAATTGCATTGTGATACCTAAACGAAAAATGCACTCGCGGCGCGGCAGCGTCTGCGACAAGTACTGATCTATGCACGTCTTCACAATTGAAGTAGGGCGCAAGGGTCTTTGGGAGAAGGGTATATTCAAAAAATATCGAGAAAATATTTTCTGATTACAAACTGCCACCCTTCCATCACCGCTAACCACACTGCTAAGGTGCCAACTACACAGGGCTAGACCTGCAAGTTAGACTACTTGTTTTGGAGGGGATCTTCCAAAAATTCGGTCAGAGGAGATGATAGTTTTATGGAATTTTTACTTCCAACAAAATAGTTATTCATTCTATTCGATTCAGTTTAAAATAGTCAACCAATCTATTGTTACCATATAACTTTATTTCCCTATGGGCCCAATAAAAATTCTTAGCTTTATTGCCTATTTATTCACCTTCATCGGGATGTTGGGACTCATAGGTACAGGTTTTGGGTATTTCTCTACCAAAGACTTTCTAAGCCGAGCTACTCCTGCTGAAGGGACTGTCATTAATCTCATTGAAAAAAGCTCTTCTTCTAATTCTGGCGGACCTTCTACTCATTTATACACCCCTGTCGTACGGTTTAAGAGTATACAAGGTGAAGAGTGGCAGTTTACTGCCTCAGTATCCAGCTACCCTCCTGCACATCGTGTTGGAGAAAAAGTTTTTGTACTCTATATTCCAGGCCAAGAAGAAGATGCAAAAATAAATACCTTTCGTTCTCTTTGGCTACTTCATTTTATTTTTGGTGGCTTAGGATTTGTATTTTTCACTATAGGAATTAGCCTTCTCACAGTACGCTTCTTAAAAGAATCGAAAGAAAAAAAGTTACGCAACCAGGGAATCCCTATACAAGTTGAATTTCAAGGAGTAGAACGTAATACGCAAATTACAATAAATGATCGCAATCCTTTTCGTTTAATCGCACAATGGCAAGATCCTGCTACTTCAAAACTTCATCTATTTGAAAGTGCCAATATCTGGTTTGATCCCTCTCCTTTTATTAGCAAAAGGCAGCTGACTGTGTTTATCGATCCCAATAATCCTCGTCGGTATCATTTAGACATTTCTTTTTTACCTGAACTGGCTGAGTAAAGGCCTCAACAACCGAGAAGAAGCGCTTGAATTGTTAACATTTCGCCCAGCGACTATGTCGAGGTAACGCACTAGCCAAAAACTCCATTTGATCTCCCAGAATGTTCCGATTACTGATAATGAATCCTTCATTGCGGCATACCGCATAGGGAACATAAATTAGAGGCATGCGCGCTTCTTCCGGAGTACGGTTCCCTTTGCGGTGATTGCAACCTCTACAAGCCGTTACCACATTGGTCCATCCGTGTGTACCCCCTCGAGACACTGGAATGACATGTTCAATCGTAAGATGCAACTCATTAAATAGCTGTCCACAATAAGCACATAAATAACGATCTCTTAAAAACAAGCGCTCTCGGGATAAGCCTACGAAATTACGCTGAGCAACCAGCCGGTGCTTTCCCCGTACCATCACAATGGAAGAGCATGTAATTTCGCTGGGCTTGGCCAATAATCGGTTAAACCCGCCTGAGAGTGAAAAATGATGCTGACCTAAATCGGCAATTACTTTCCCAACAGCATAGTAATGTGCTGCACGAGTAGCCGCTGCCCATCGTACTGGCTGGCCTATGGAATCCACTATTAGAATATTAGACACGAGTTTATTGTATGCTTATCTCATCTTATTTCTTAGATTATGAGTAAGCATTTTTATACAGGCCACTAAACAATCAAACTAAAGCCTGGAATAGGATTTTCATTGATAAAAGAGTATCGCATAAATAAGTGACTGTGCCAGCAGCATTTATTTGGGCACAATATCTCAATAGAGGTCCCCACCAATCAGCATAATGTCTTTAACCTAATGGCTGCATTTGCTTATTGGCTGTTGCATAATAAAACGCTGAATCTACCCTCTCTAGCTATAAAGCAGATTACAGTGGTCAACAGCTAGAGGGCCTGATTGGCTATTAGTGATAGGATAAACGGCTCATGCACTGTCCCAATTGTGATTCAGACAATGAAACCGGTTCGCGGTTTTGTAAAGCTTGCGGCACTCGCCTACCGCTAGAACCTTCTAATATCGAAAAAGCGGGGTCGAGTCTGCCACAAAAAGAAACTGAAAGCACAGCATCCGCCAGTGCCGGTAAGCTTTCAAGCGAAGCAGCTTCCCGCAGCACCATCATCTGCGGAAAATGTCAGCATATTAACCCAGCAGACAAAAAATTTTGCGATCAATGCGGCAGTAAATTAAACCCTATTGTTTCGGCAACCCATACAAACCAAGAAAGTCAAACTTCTTTTGCGCCCCCTGATTCAGCCGTTTCTCCACCAGAGAAGACCTTAAATTCAGCTGTGGCGGTAAATCCTCCACAAACTCTCCCCGAAGACTTTGATCCTTTAGCAACTTTTCCCGGGGATGAATCCGAAAAACCCGAAAAACAACAGATCAAGGCAGTTACGCCTTCTAATAAACCTTTAGCCGCAGTAACAAGCACAAAATCCAAAGCAACACCTCCTCCCTCAGTACCACGACGGCCTGTAGTTTCTGTTTCTTCTCCCTCCGAAGGTAAAAAAACAATAAGAAATGGCTTAATCGTAGGCACCATAGTGCTAGTTACCTTCATTGTAGGAGCTGCTACTTTTTGGCTATTACAACAGAACAAAAACGCTGGAGGTGCCCAACCAAACAGTCCTATTTCAAACAATCCCTTACCAGCCCCTAGCGCTAATACTTCCACTCAAGAGTTATATACTCCTCCTGCTCATCCTAATAATGCAGAGCCTAAAGATAAGGTGGAACCTGCGACAGCTGCTGTTACAGAACCCGATAAAAGTACTGAGTCTGCAAAAACACCTCCTGCTGAGCCTTCTACTCAGCTTGCTACCCCCTCTGTAAAACCGCCTACCCCAACATCGTCACCTGTTTTAGCCCAGACAGAGGTTAAATCTTCGGATTCTAAATCTGCAAGTAAGCCACCGCCGCCGGTATCTACTAAACCGCCAGTGCCCAAAACGCCTGCAGCACCACAGCCCAGCAGCCCTACACCCCCTGTAGCACCACCGCCAAGCAATCATAGACCCCCTGCTAGTGCAGAGGCTGAATGGTATCGGAATTTAAAGGCAGAATTAGCCCATTGCGAGGCAAGAAATAATTTCTTCAGTAAAGTGTATTGTCAAAATCGAGCTATGGAGAAATTCTGTACCAATAACTGGGGAAAAGTTAAGGAATGTGTCCGCCCCGCTCACAAAGAGTACGAGCAATAAGCGGCCAATTATTTCTAAATTGCTTGCTCTACCATGAATCCTGTGCAATCGAATAGAATCTGGGAATTATCATTTCACAGCGCAACTAACGCTTCTTTATCATGTTCACAGGTTCTTTGGTGGCCCTGGTCACCCCCATGTTTGAGGATGGCTCGATTGATTATGACAGCTACCGCAATTTAATTGAATGGCATATTTCACAAGGTACGCATGGCATCGTTGCAGTGGGTACCACAGGCGAGTCCCCTACGGTTTCAGTTCAGGAGCACTGTGAGCTAATCAAAGTGGCAGTGCAGACGGCTAAACAACGCATCCCAATTATCGCTGGAGCAGGAGGTAACTCAACTCGCGAAGCTGTAGAGTTAACTGAATATGCCAAATCAGTGGGGGCAGATGCCTGTTTATCAGTGGTGCCCTATTACAATAAACCTACTCAGGAAGGCCTTTATCAGCATTTTAAAACCATCGCTGAAAAAGTAGATATTCCCATTATTTTGTATGATGTACCTGGTCGTACGATAATCAGCCTTTCGATCAATACTATCCTGCGATTGTCTAAAGTACCCGGCATTGTAGGTATTAAGGATGCGAGTAGTGATCTGGCAAAGCACGTCGAATTAACGATGTGCCTTACTCAAAATTTTTCTTTATTATCGGGTAATGATGATACCGCCCTTGCTTATGTGCTTTTAGGTGGGCATGGTGTAATTTCCGTTACTGCAAATATTGCACCTCATGCGATGAGTGCAATGGTAAGCGCAGCGCGCCAAGGTAAACTGGAAGATGCTCGCACACTGAATCGGCAGTTAATGCCCTTGCACAGTCAATTATTTGTTGAGCCTAATCCCATTGCAGTCAAGTGGGCTTTGCATAAAATGAACAAAATTAGTTCAGGAATTCGTTTACCTCTATTACCTTTATCAAAAGCGAATGAACCGATCGTTCACCAAGCTCTCAAAGATGCAGGCATGCTTTAATACAGCATTCTGTATTGTTTTTTCTCTGTAAACTCTTTTTCACCGGATCTTGCATGAAACAACGCTCTAACCCAGGCAATATTGTTCGCGCTACCGCCCTAGCCTGCTGTTCGATTTTTACATTGGTAGGCTGCAACGTTTTAAATTCTTTTTCCAATACTGAAAAGATTGACTACAAAAGCGCAAGTAAAATTTCAACTTTAGAAATTCCGCCCGATTTAACACAACTACCAAAAGAAGAGCGTTTTAACGTACCGGGAAATCGTACAACTATCAGCGCAAGTAGTTTGACTGCACGAGAGTCTAGCAAACCCCTAAACGCAGGAGCCGGTGGGGTATTACCGGAATATAAAACCGCCAAGATCGAACGCCTGGGTAATCAGCGCTGGCTGTCCGTAGCCATTCCTCCTGAAAAGGCTTATCCCATCATTCGGGACTTTTGGGGCGACTTTGGTTTTGGCCTAAAGGTAGACTCTCCTGGTACAGGCATTATGGAAACCGAGTGGGCAGAAAATCGGGCTAATATTCCGAAAGACGGTGTCCGCGCAATTATCGGAAAAGTATTTGATGGGCTTTACGACTCGGGTACGCGCGATAAATATAGAGTGCGTATCGAACGCCGTTCCGATGGAGGAAGTGATATTTATCTAACCCACCGTGGAATGATAGAAACCCCTGTAGATAAGTTTAATGGGACCACTCGCTGGGAATGGCGAGCCTCTGATCCAGAGTTAGAAGCTGAATTTACACGCCGCCTGCTTGTTCGTTTCGGATATGAAGAAACAGCTGCAAAAGCTGTTGTCGCACAGCCTTCCAGCTCTTCTACAGAGAGCAGAGCGAGCACGCCAAGCCCCAATACCCTGGTCCGTCTAGTTCAGATCAATGGTGTTTCCCAGCTGGAAGTTAACGAGAGTTTTGAACGCGCCTGGCGCAGAGTAGGACTAAGTCTGGACCGCGTTGGCTTTACAGTGGAAGATCGGGATCGTACGCAAGGCCTCTATTATGTACGTTATGCTGAGGTCGGCCCCGATGGGAAACCAGAAGAACCCGGTTTTTTCAGCAAGTTGTTTTCTAGCGGCAGTAAACCGGCAGCCACGACGCAATATCGAGTGTTGATTAAAGCTGAAGGGGATAAATCGCGTGTTTCAGTAAGCGCAGGGGACAGTACAGCCACCGCAGCTACTGCAAATAAGATTTTAAGTTTGATTGCAGAAGACTTGAAATAAGCATAGTGCTACGCTTTGCTTCTCTAGGCTCAGGCAGCGAGGGTAATGCCATGGTTATAGAAGCAGGTGCAGATTCGGCACCTGCTTGCCGAGTGCTACTTGACTGTGGTCTCGCTCTTAAAGAATGTTGCCGACGATTAGAGTTGCTGGGCTTATCGGGCGCTGATTTATCCGCCATCGTGGTTACACACGAGCATAGTGATCATGCGGCAGGCGTATATAAACTCGCACGCAAGTTTAACTTACCCGTGTTTTTAACTTACGGAACGCTGAAGGCCACTGAAAAAGAAGCTTTTGATTGCACTGTGAATGTTATTTGCAGTCATAGCGCTTTTACATTAGGAGATCTGACCATCACCCCGCATCCTGTACCTCACGATGCACGGGAACCCGTTCAATTTACATTTACAAAAAAACAACGCAAACTTGCCGTTCTAACGGACTTAGGCATGGGGACGCCTCATGTACAGTCCATGTTAAATGGAAGCCATGTGATTGTCCTGGAATGTAACCATGATAAAGATTTACTCGCAGCCAGTGACTACCCTGCCTCGTTAAAAAACCGCATCTCCGGTATGTGGGGGCATTTATCCAATCAAGCCGCGGCCGAAATTTTGGCTGCATGCGATCTATCACATCTAAAGCACTTGCTTGCAGCGCACTTATCGCAGAAGAACAATACACCCGCCCTGGTTCGGCAATCTTTAGCAAGCATTAGGGGCTTAAATGCTCAACATATTGAGATACTTGAACAACATCAAGTGGGTCAATGGACGGAGGTTTAAAATCCAGATTTCCCTTTAAAAGAGGTAGCTGTCATGCAGTGAGAAGGCAGTTTTGAGCTGATCAAGCTGCCAAATAGGTCCAACAACAAATAAGTGCAATAATAAGCCCCCTACGCCACATATAAACAGGCGCGATGACTTAACGCTGCCTATAAAATTTGGGCTTAATCTCAGTGGATCGACTCCCTGAAAGTGAGGCTCTAATATAAAAAAAGCCCGGCAGAAAAGCCGGGCTTTTGTATAAAAACTTGCCTACAGCTTAAGGCTTCTTAGGCGTATCTGCAGGTTTAGCAGCGTCTTTATTTGCATCAGAGGGTTTATTAGCCGTATCTTTAGCATCTTTACCGGCTTCTTTACCAGCTTGTGTAGCTGCTTCAGCAGCTTTTTCAGCAGCATCTTTGGCTTCTTGAGTCACGTCCTTAGCGGCTTCAACAGCTTTTTCAACAGCCTCTTTGGGAGTATCGGCTGGTTTTGCTGGTTCTGCAGGAGCAGACGCAGGTGCCGGAGCAGGAGTTGCTGCCGGTGCAGGAGTAGAAGCAGGCGCCTCTTCTTTTTTGCCACAAGCCACCAAGCTAACAGCAACAAGGGAGGCGAGAAGAAGTGATTTTTTCATAAATATTTCCTTTTTTAAAAATCGTTAAAAAGTATGATCCATTCAACAACTAAGTTAAGTCATACTCTCTTATGGCGTTTTCAATACCAGTACTTGAAACCTGAGCCTCGCTTCTCTCCCAAGCCCTAGGGAAATCTGGGTTTAATTTTGGTGCAAAGCAATAACTTAGTCATTTTCCAGTGCAACATTATAACGATTTTACTCGGACCATCGTCAGTCGTTGCAAGCTATGCATCTTTGAAAGTAAAAGCTCATCAAGGTAAACCCACAGGACTCCAGGTGCTTAACTGGGACCGCTTCAGGGCTTCCAGAGCTTCTTCCATGGCATAGGTTGCCACAGGATTGCCCGCAATAGGGCTGCATCGCCAAACTTCGCTATTGCGAGCAGTATCACGTAAAGGTGCATAGGCTACCCAGCTACGATCTACTGCACAAACATCATATTGACGCTCTAAACTGGCATCAACAATCTGTATCTGCATTTGGTGGCTGTACCATTGAGCGGCTTGAGTAAACCGCGGCCAAACCTGCCGAATACTATTGACGGAATCTGCCAAAAACAAAATTTTCGCGTGAGAATGTTCATGCAGCATAGCACGCACAGTCTGGACCACTGCTAAGCAGCCTAGAGAAGGAAAGGCAGAGGGTTCAGTCAATGCAAACAAGACCTCGTTTCTGGCTTGGGCAATTGCAGCTTGTAACTGCTCGATCCAATCGCTTGGCGGCGTAATGTTCATTTCTGAATGAGCCATCCGTCCTCTATCCATGTTTGTAATTGATTTTGCATTTGTGGACTTGCTTGTGCGATCAACGCCGCAGACAGCCAGCCTTCCTGAGCTAAACGTATCAATAATTTTGCATCAAACCCTTTAACGCGCCAACTGGTCCCATTAATAAAAAACCAGCCTGGACTATGTAATATTAAAGTAGTGCGGGGGACACATATCTGTTTAGATAATTTTTTACGGCGCCGTTTATGTTGATCAACCTCATCAAAGGGTATGAGCGCCTTGGGCTCCGTTAAGTTACACCCCAAAAATTCGATAATGTCAGTCCGGCTAGGAGTATGCCGTGCAATAAGCGCTGACACAGCGTTGATTGTTTCTTCAGGCAGGCGTGTCCAATCATGGGAAGCAACAGCTTGAGCATTCGATAACTGGCCTTCGGCCTCCAATACATCTGCCATAAACAGATGAAACTCGCGGAGCAATTGCTCATGACTCGGTGCCCTAAAGCCGATCGAATAGGTCATGCACTCTCCTATAGCCACGCCTTCATGCGCCACATGAGGAGGCAGATAAAGCATATCTCCAGGCTCAAGTACAAACTCCTCTGTATACCGAAAATTTTTCAGGATTTTTAAAGGTAAGGACTCCTCTAAAGATAAGTCTTTTTGAGTACTAATCCGCCAACGACGTTTACCATACGCTTGTAATAAAAAGACATCATAGGAATCAAAATGCGGACCGACCCCACCCCCATCAGTGGCATAACTAATCATCAAATCGTCTAAGCGAGCACGTTCAATAAAATTAAATTGCTGCAGCAATTCATGACAAGTTTCCTCGTACAGATTTACACTTTGAAGCAGTAATGTCCAGTTATTTTTTTTCACTGAAGGCAAACTGCTAAAAGGCCCATGCTTTAAAGACCACTTACCCTTAAATGCAGTAATCAAACGGCTTTGAAGGTCTTCTCGTGCAGCTAACGCAAATAAGGCTTCCACCGTTAAGGGAGCTGTAAAATTAGAAATGGCCTGACGAATCAGTAAGGGGTTTTTATGCCAATAATCAGAACAAAATTTATCGGCACTTAAGCCACCTAACAATTGCAGGGAAGCAAAGGTAGACTTCTTGGGCATTGCCATCGTGGCCGTATAAAAAATATGAATAGTAGTAACAAAGACCTGACAGCTATTGTAGGTCAATAATAACTCTCATCAAAAGAGGTAGTATTAGGAGGTTTAATGAAATTGAATATCATTAAGAGAGGTTCAAATGATTTGCAATGGTAAACAAGTAACTCTGTTAGTCAAACTCTATGATAGTCAAGGGGAGCTCATCGATACACCCGATGAATCTATGATCTACATACATGGCCAACAGCAGATTTTTAAGAAACTTGAGGAGGTTCTTACAGGCAAAAATGTAGGGGACGAAATCTCGGCGTATTTACAGCCTGAAGAACATTTTGGCGATTATGACGCATCATTAGTGACCCTGGAGAATCGTGATAAATTCCCTGAGGATTTACAAGTAGGTATGCAATTTGAAACGGAGTCCGAAGATCCGGAAGAGCAAGGAATAATTGTCACCGTCACGGATGTAACAGAGCAAGGGGTTGTGCTGGATGCTAATCATCCTTTAGCAGGAATGGCCTTACGCTTTGAAATGACAGTACAAGCTATCAACGAGCCGGATATAGAGGTTGAAGACGAAGTTATTGATGAAGAAGAGCATTTGCACTTCCGAGAAGTGAGGCGTACTCTGCACTAAATCGGTCCCCTATACCGATTTAGCACAGAAATATTATGAAAGTTCGCTACGAGACTGAATAACTTTTCCTACTAATCCATAAGCGATCGCTTGCTGGGTATCCATCCAGTAATCCCGGTCAATATCTTCTAACACTTTTTCAACCGTATTGCCTGTTTCTTTGGCAATAACTCTGGCCAGACGCTCTCGCATGCGAATAATTTCTCGAGCCTGAATTGCGATATCACTGGCTGGACCACCCGCTCCACCACTGGGTTGATGAATCAAAAAGCGGGTATTAGGCAGGCAAAACCGACGCTCTTTAGGCACAGCAATATAAATGTGGGTACCTGCACTAGCGACCCATCCTGTACCAATCATATTCACCGGTACGTTAATAAAACGAATAACATCGTGAATAGTATCGCCTGACTCAACATGCCCCCCAGCTGAGCACATGAGTACATTAATCGCCTCATTAGACTGACTAGCTAATGCAAGCAAACGTTGGGTCACATCTTTAGCCATGGCTTGGGTAATCTCACCATAGATTAGTACGTACCGTGATTCGAAAGTCTTTTTATCAAGGAAGGAAGAAATACCTTCTTTCTCATGATTGTCATGATCTAAATCATCCATTCTATTTAACTCCTGTTGACATACCTTATAAGTGTAAAGGCAAGGGCATAAGTTTGCCCCTAAAACCTAAATCATTATTTTTCAGAGCCCTCGTTAAAGAAGAGAGGTGAAAAAGCTTATCAAGTATTAGCGTAAAAATACGATAGAGTTAAAAGTAAAGTTCTGTGCTTTTTTATAGATAAATAAACTCTACAACCAAGCTTTCTTCTAAAACTTCTAAATAGAGTGCTGCTCCAGCCTCCAATATTCTTTTTAATGCTGAGGCTTGCTCATCACAGCACAAAGAATTGCCCGCCGGGAATGTGGCCTTGAAAACCCTGTCATTTCTTGTAAAAGTTGGCATCGCCACAAAAATAAGCGCTTCATTTTCCGAAGGAAGTAGAAATTTTTTCGCCGTTGCTGCTCCCCTTTACGGCGGGCTTTTTTGCTTAAAGCACGATTGGAAGTGTCTAGAAGTGCTCCAAAAGTAGGCTGGTAAGGATCCATCACACGAAGAGGAGGTTGCGGATGTTTACGATTAAACGATGAAAAATCCACAAAATGAAGCTTAAGACCTGCTGAGTAGGCTAAGCTCTTTATCGAAGACTCAGAAAACCACCATAAGTGGATCGGAGGTGCTTCAGTTTCCCACAAGACCCACTCCGGAAAATTGGATTTGTTCGGTGTTGTAATAACTAACTTACCAGTGGGTTTCAGTAATTGTGCAGCCAGTTGAATCAGATTGCCTGGTTCAGGGACATGTTCGATCAATTCAGCCATTAATACAACATCATAGGTCTGCGGATATCGTAGGCTCCAGTCTCTCAAATCGGCTTGTTCATAAAAAGGTCCAAAGCGCTTGATCGCATTTTCTACTGCTACGCGCGAAAGATCGATCCCTCGGGCATCAAAGCCGGCTTTGCGCAAAGCAAAAGTCATGTAACCTAAGCCTGAGCCTATTTCAAGAATTTTCGAGTCAGCAGGAAGGTCGGCAAGACTTTCTCGAATAGACCAATACACATCTTCTGCCTCAGCTAGATAAGCAAGGGGATTATGCTCGAGGCTCACTTGCCTTGCATAATGGGCATAGCGGTTGTAGCCAGGGAGAGAGTCAATTTGACTGTAAATGACATCGTACAGTAAAGAATCTATCGTCAAGGGATCAGCACAAGAAGTATTACAAACAGCGCAATGAAGAACTCGAAAAAAACTCCCCTCGCGGTAGCCTGGTTGAGCAGAATGCAGGGATCTAAGGGGGGCATTGCACAACTTACATAAAGGTAAGGGCTTTTCGATATCATCTTTCATGATTTTTCAGATTTCCATTTGATAAGTTGCTAGGCTAGGAGTCCCGCAAGCTCCCTCCAGCCTGACGTTAGCTAAACCTGTATCTGCTAATCAAAGCGTTTTAAAGGCCATCGTTTTATTGAGGGGAGGTAAGAAAAAATGCTTTTTTTCCAAAGCCCCGGGCTTTCCCCCCGCAACAATTGAGAGGTTCTTTAGCTTGAAGAGCCCGAAGACATAAGGATGAGTAGCGTACAGTGCACAGGCACTAGCTCTTTAAAGGTGCCACACCCGGGGACTTATGTGGGCCGTACTGAATGTATTGAAAAATTACGTTTTACTTTATTCTAAAATTTATCAAGTCTTCAAAGCATTTTTTATCTCAAGAGGTGGCAAAACAGTAGAGTAAAAACAAATGGAAACTTCTTTATTGATTTAGATCAAATTGCCTGCTCGCCCGCCTCGCCGGTACGAATCCGAATAACTTGTTCAACAGCGGTCACAAAAATCTTGCCATCACCGATCTTACCGGTTTTAGCAGCGGCAACTACCGCTTCAATGGCGCGCTCCACTAGAACTTCTGGGACAACAGCTTCAATTTTAATTTTAGGCAGAAAATCCACGGTGTATTCAGCACCTCGGTAAAGTTCAGTATGACCTTTTTGGCGCCCAAAACCTTTAACTTCAGTAACAGTTAAACCGTTAACACCAACCGCAGCAAGTGCTTCACGCACTTCATCCAGCTTAAAAGGTTTAATGATGGCAGTAATTTGTTTCATGAAAAAGGTCCTCTATTTAAAAAGCTTTATTCAGCGAAACGATTCGTAATCGGATAACGCCAGTCGCGACCAAAGGCTCGGTGAGTCACACGAATGCCTACAGGTGCCTGTCGCCGTTTGTATTCATTCATTTTGATAAGCTTGATGACGCGCTTGACAGTTGCTGCGTCATATCCATTAGCAATAATCCCGGCCATACTCACATTTGCTTCCATATACTGGCCAATAATCGCATCCAGAATATCATAAGGAGGCAGTGAATCCTGATCGATCTGATGTTCTCGCAACTCCGCACTTGGCGGCCGAGTGATAATGCGTTCCGGAATGACCTGCCCTAACGTATTACGGTACCGTGCCAAGCGAAAGACTAAAGTTTTCATAATGTCCTTAAGCACGGCAAAACCTCCGGCCATATCCCCATATAAAGTGCAATAACCCGTTGCCATTTCAGATTTATTGCCCGTGGTCAGAACAATGCTGCCAAATTTATTGGACAAGGCCATTAGCAGAGTGCCGCGGATACGTGCCTGAATATTTTCTTCAGTAGTGCCTGGTTCAGTACCTGTAAACTCATCGGAAAGGGTGTCTAAAAATGCATTAAAACAGCCGGTAATTGAAATTTCGTCATAACGCACGCCTAGCCGTTTAGCCATTTCACGTGAATCTATCCAACTAATATCGGCAGTATATTTACTAGGCATCATTACCGCTCGTACTTTTTCAGCACCAAGCGCATCTACTGCAATAGCCAGCGTTAAGGCAGAATCAATCCCACCCGATAGACCCAAAACAGCGCCCGGAAAACCATTTTTACCGAGATAATCTCGCACCCCTAGTTTAAGTGCTTCATAGACCTCAGCCTCTAAGGGCAGATCGGTTGCAATATGCCCCAGCTGAGGCTGAGGTTGCTCGCCTGACAATGTGATAGTAATCAACTCAAGCGCTTCAACAAACTGCGGCATCAAGGTAGTGAGCTCGCCTTTGCTGTTAAGTACAAAACTCCCCCCATCGAATACCAATTCATCCTGCCCACCCACTAGATTGGCATACACACAAGCCATACCTTGCTGACAAACATTTTCTTCTGCAACATCGATACGCCGCTTATTTTTATGCATATGGTAGGGGCTAGCATTCGGTACTAGCAGCACCTGGGCACCCGCGGCGCGAGCTGCAGAAGGGGCATAGGGAAACCAGATATCTTCGCAAATATTTACGCCAAAGCAAATCCCATTGATGGAAAATACGAGCGGCCGCGCATCAGGGGTGAAATAGCGTTGCTCATCAAAAACATCATAATTAGGGAGATCATGCTTATAGTAACTGCCGATCACCTTGCCCTCACATAGCACTGTACAAGTATTAAATCGCTCGCCTTCACGCTGTACCGGCAGCCCTAGGAGAATATGCAAGCCTGTCAGGCTGCGTGTCGCTTCACTAATTTGTGAAAGTGCACTATTCGTTTGCGTATAAAAAGCGTCACGCAGCAAGAGATCCTCAGGCGGGTAACCCGTCAAAGATAACTCCGACGTCACTAAAACATGTGCGCCTTGATTGTGAGCACGATACGCCGCCTGAATTATTTTTTCAGCATTGGCTGCCATTGCACCCACAGTCAGGTTAAGCTGCGCTATTGCTACAAGAACCTTCATGGACTCGATTTCTTTATGGCTTTAGAGAATTATCGCATGCAACAGCTTAACGCTCTAAAGGCCGATATGCATCCTGCATGGGACGAATTACTGAAAATTAGCGCACCCGACGCTGTATTTTTAAAGGGCAGTTATCTTTCTACACTAGAAGATACAGGCTGCGTTGGGGCAAATACTGGCTGGACTGCTCATCATTTACTGTTATGGGACACTCAGAATCAATTGGCAGCGGCTTGTCCACTGTATGCCAAAACGCATTCGTATGGAGAATATGTATTTGACTGGGCATGGGCAGAGGCTTATCACCGGCATAATCTTTCTTATTATCCCAAATACCTGTGTGCTCTACCGTTTACGCCGGTGCCCGGACCCCGCTTGCTGGCTCGGGATGCGGCAGCACAACTGGAGTTAGCCAAAACTTTGATCAAGATAACTGAAAGTAATGCCATGTCTTCCTGCCATGTTTTGCTACCGGATAATACAAGCGCCAAGGCATTGCAATTGGCTGGCTTTATGCAACGCAAAGGCATGCAATTTCACTGGTTTAATCAACAATACCAGAGTTTTGAACATTTTTTAGAAACTTTGACACAATCAAAACGAAAAAAAATCCGAGCTGAGCGTCGCAAGATCCAGCAAGCAGGTCTTCACTTTGAGTGGAAAAACGCTTGTGACACTACAGAGACAGACTGGAGGTTTTTTTATCAGTGTTATGCAAGCACTTATGCAGCGCATCACTCGACACCTTATTTAAACGAAGAGTTTTTTAAATTACTTGCAAAACGCATGCCTGATCATGTCTTACTTTGCATAGCAAAACGCGGCAGTCAGTCTCTGGCAGCGAGTTTTTTTATTCGATCGGACAATTGTATATTCGGCCGTTACTGGGGTAGCCTGGAGTACATTCCCTGTTTGCATTTTGAAGCCTGTTATTACCAAGCTATTCAATATGCAATCGAAAATAATATTTCTGTATTTGAGGGAGGTGCCCAAGGCGAACACAAAATAGCCCGAGGTCTTCAAGCTGTAGAAACAAGCTCATGGCACTGGCTCAGACATCCTGCTTTTAACACTGCAATTGAACAGTTTCTAAAACGGGAAGCGGACGGTATCGAGCAATACTTTGACGATTTAAATGAACGCTCACCCTTTAAACAGAGCAAAACTAAGCAAGAATATTTTTAGTTTTTAATACCGAGAGCATTCTGAATAAGGTACAGCCTGCTCACAGGAGTTTACGCAGTTCTGAAACTGTCGCTTTCACCCCTACGAGCACTACACCTAAAGGAGCTGCTGCACAAGCCATTAAAATTAAATACCCTGTAGACCGGGGAATTTTTACACTGACAATCTGAAGACCATTGGCCTCCATAGTGAGCATATCTAATGCGCTAGTCGGTAAGTCTGCCTGTGCCAAACTATTGACGGTAGCATCTCCCACCGAAATCAGAGAACTACTTAAAGCCGCCATTTTCCCTACCTGATCCTCCGTAAGGCCCAAAGAACAAAGGTTAAAACCATCTGGTGTACATAAAACAGCACAACGCAGCTGAGGGATACGAGTCGCCATTTTTTCTACGGCGGGAAGGAAGAGTTTTCCAAGTGCTAGAGAGTCCATTTGCCACTGCTTATAGTGAAGGAATTTTAAGGTTTTCGGACGGGCCACGATAGGGCTGGATTTTAAAGTTGTTCAATCGGAGCATAAGGAGAAGTCAGTGCCATGGTAATGGCTTGTAAAACATCTGATGACTCCCGAGGATCTGCGGTAATAACGGGGGCTAAAGGATGATACTGTGCAATCAGTTCACGATAGGGTTCTAAAGCCGCCTCACTATCAGCAGGCATGCGAGTTACCGCAATCGCCAGTCTAGCCACGGCTTTACGCTGTGCCAGAGCATTCATCCATTTTCTACATTCTGCAAGTTTTGGATCTCGATCTCCATATAGCCATAAAACAATGGCAGAACTGCGAGGAAGCATAACGTCCCACATAGCCTCAAAGCGCTCTTGTCCTGGCACACCGATCAGCGCAACTTGAGTACCATCAGGAAAGCGCCATTCTCCATAATCGAACGCCGCGGTAGTGGTAGTTTTCCCCTGCACCGTTGAATCAAGCATAGCCTCACTACTATCTACATCCGTATTCACAACAGGGATATCTGAAATTACCCTCAATGCCGTGGTTTTACCAACACCAAAAGGCCCTACAAAGACCACTTGATGCGCAACAGAATGACCCAGCACTATTTTTAATTCAGTCATGTAAATTTCTTGATCAAACTTTTAACTAAGGCCCAAGCTCCCCGATCTTTAGGGGCGTCTGGTTGAGGATCTAAAGGAGGAGGTGAAGGCGCAAGCGGGAGAGGTTCAGAACCAATTTCCAAAATACCTTCGCGTTGTGCATCTGCTAATAAAGCATCTAAAGCCTCAGATTGGTTAACCAATGCCAATACTTGTTCGTAGCTAGTCCATTCCCCCAATAAGCGGGAGCACGCTACCGTCAGTTGAATACTGTCGGCTACAGGAATATTTGCAGTGTAGCGGGTCATGTTAGGCCATCTTTTAAGCTTTAATTGTCGACCCGACAAAGAAGATAGTTGTGCATTTTGCTGCCGACAGGCCTCAATCCATCGATACACAAGGTTGACCTGCAGCGGGGCTTTAAAAAAAGTCCATACAGGGTCCTGCACCGCCGACCAATCCGGCGCCAATAATGCTCCGTGTGTCGGACTACTGGCCTTTTCCCGATATAAAGCAGCTGTGAGCTCTTGCGGAATCGGCCGCGTGCCATCCACAATCCACCAGGAAGCCTTACTGGCATGCTCCTGCCACGTCCAAGGCTCAAGACGCAACCTAAGCATGGCCTTAAAGGATAAGACCGAATGAGAGTCCCGGTGGGGAGACCAAACGCCAAACGGATCCTTATGCACAACCGCGTTAAGTCCGTGCCTTTTCTACACTAGCCAGCATTCTAGGTAGAGCAATGGACAGCAAAACCCCTAAATTCACTTTGAGCGAATTCATCAAAATACCCTGCAACAGGTCATCACCGTGTCTAATAATCATTGCACTGTGATTGCCTTCTAAGTCCAAAAAGTAATAGCGGTTCAGTGCGGGAAAACCTGAATCAACTAAAGTGCTATTTAAGGTTTTAGTCAACTCCGTGAACATCGCATCTGCAGCGGGTTGGGGATTAATCAATGCTAAGGAAAGCCCTGTAGAGCGGTCCCAAATAGAAGTAGCTAGTAAACCTTCTTTTAATGTTCCCTTTAACTCCTGCACAGCGGCTTCAAGCTTCTCGATATTAATTTGCATCTTTATGCTCCTTTTGGCATTAATTAAATGGCCTGACCACACGAAAGCTATTATTTGCTAACGATAGTATTGCTTAGTTTAAAACAACTCTAGGTATCTTTGTTAATCTTTGGTAACTACTTCCAAAACTCATGCTTTTTTCTTTGCAACATAGAAAACAGCTATTATTTTGTCCCCTTATACCTCTGCCGCTAAGGGGCTTGTTCCATAAGCTGATCCGCAGAAGTGTACCTGTAGATTACCTTCCCTGCTTGCAGACCTTGCCAAGGTAAGGCTACCATGCAATCCATCATATGTTTTAAGGAGTATTTCTATGGCAAAAGGTCAACTACGTAGCACCAAAGAAGCAAAAAAACCAAAACAAGGAAAAACTCCCGCCAAACCTCTGAATCTGGGTAGCCTAACCCCACCCATCGTAACAGGTTTAAGTATTCAAAAAGGCAAGAAAAAACCCGAATAATCCTGAAAAAGAGTACTTTTTTAAGTACCAGTCATGCAAGCGACTAGGTTTTATTTTTACTGAGCGATTTAGCCATTTTTAAAATTTCCCCGACTTAAATAGAGGATTTCTCATGCTGCAATCAGACTCTTCCTGTGCGGATGGCTCTCTTGCTCGCTCGCAGGCTCACACAACAACTGAGCAGACCGTAGTTACACACCACAAGGGTATTTTTAACAATCAATCTATAGAGTATTGTGCTAGCTGCGCAAGCATGGTTTTGCGAGAAGAAAGTGAAAAAGAAGGCCACTGGGAGGGAGAAAAACCCAGAGCCACTATTTTTTATACGGCTTACACTAAAACAGGTTCAGCCAACCTGGAGCAAAGGCCTATTATTTTCTGTTTTAACGGAGGGCCAGGTTCTAGTTCAATTTGGCTACACATGACACTGTTTGGGCCACAGCGGGTATTACTAGATGAGCAGGGAGCTGCAGGCAAGCCACCCCATCGCTTAACCCCTAACGAGTTTTGTTTATTGGACGTTAGCGATATTGTGTTTATTGATCCGATTGGTACGGGCTACAGCCGGATGCTGGAAGGCGAAAAAGTCGCCCAGTTTCATGATATTGAAACCGATATACAAAGTGTGGGGGAATTTATCCGTCTGTATTGCAGCCGTAATAAGCGTTGGGCCAGCCCTAAATTTATTGCAGGAGAAAGTTATGGTAGCACCCGGGCTTGTGGACTAGCTCATTATCTGCAAACCAAACATGGCATGTATTTAAATGGTCTCATACTGATAAGCTGTGTTCTGGATTTCATCACGCTTTGGGTAGAACCTTCTGATGTAAACGATCTACCCTTTGCGCTGTTTTTACCCACTATGGCTGCAACGGCTTGGTACCACCGTAAGCTGCCTGCTGATTTGCAAAAGCAATCCTTGCAAGCGGTTGTTGCACAGGCAGAAGCTTTTGCTGCCAACGAATACACCTTGGCTTTGTTTAAGGGTCGTTCTTTAACAGGGGAAGCACGGCAAAGAATTGTGGCACAAGTCGCCCGCTTTACGGGAGTTTCAGAACAATTTGTCGAACGTTGCGATCTGAGAATAGATGACAGCCGCTATTACACAGAATTGCTACGCGATCAAGGAAAAACCATTGGACGCCTGGATTCCCGTTTTACGGGCCAAGACCGCGATAGCGCAGGCGAGCTTGCTCTTACCGATCCCGCCAGAAGCAATCTGCTGGGTGCTTGCGCTACTGCATTTAACCACTATATGCGGGAAACCCTGGCTTACGTGTCTGATAGCCCTTATACCATTATGACTAGCCTTTACAAGACCTGGGGCTGGGGAGACTATAAAAACAAATATGCCAGTGTTTCTGATAAATTACGAGAAGCCATGCAAGCCAACCCCCATTTGCAGGTATTGATTGCCAGTGGCTATTTTGATTTAGCAACGCCTCACTTTGCAACAGACTACACCATCGATCACTTACGCATTGGAGCGCAATTGCGCAATAATATTGCTGTTAAATATTATGAAGCGGGCCATATGATGTACATTCACAAACCCAGCCTAGCGTCTTTATCTGAGGATCTGCGGGCCTTTATTATTCGCAGCCAGTAGCTCTTCAGATGAGTGTTTTCATTCGCCGTGCCCTACCCTCCGATGCAGCCGCTATTGCACAGCTGTATAGTGATCCACAGTTATACAGCGCAACCTTGCAATTACCCTACCCTAGCACAGAAACTTGGCGCAATAGAATTGAAAACAGAAGTCAAACCAGCAGCAGTGATATTCTGTTAGTGGCGGCACAAGGGGAAGAAATCCTTGCTACTGCAGGGTTACATGCCACGACCACCGCTATCCGAAGGCGGCATTGCAGTATGCTGGGCATCGGGGTAGGTAGTGCCTATCAAGGGCGCGGCGTAGGTACTGCTCTGATGACCGCTTTATGCAATTATGCTGATCAATGGGCGCAGATATTAAGAATTGAACTAACAGTTTATGTAGACAATACCGTAGCTATAGCTTTATATAAAAAATTTGGTTTTTTCATAGAAGGCACTCATCGAGCATATAGCCTGCGGGGAGGAAAGTTTATGGATACTTATTCCATGGCTCGCTTGCACCCTTCTGCTCCAACAGTACCCTAGTATTTTAAACCTTATAAAACCAGGCCTCTATCCATGATGGATTCAACCTTAGCTTATACGAAAGAAGTCGATGCACGGGGCTTGAACTGCCCCCTGCCCATTTTGCGTACTAAAAAAGCGCTGACTACTATTAATCCGGGCGATGTTTTGCGGATATTAAGCACTGACCCCCATTCACAGCAGGATTTTGCTGCCTTTGCAAAGCAAACCGGTCACTCGCTCATACACGCAGGCAACGCCGAGGGTATTTATTTCTTTTATCTACAGCGCAATAAGTAGCTCATAAAAAAAGCCACCGCACAAGCGGTGGCTGTAAATTCCCGAAAATATCGGGAGGAGACATGGGGTAAGAAAGGACCTGTCCCTCTAGAAATAAGCAATAAAACGATTGCTCTGAGAAGGGCTCAGAATCGGTGAAGCAAGGTGGCTTGAGACAATCATCTCACTACGCGCTTTTGCCGCGATGTAGTCTCCCATCACACGAGGATCATGATTAGCCGCTTCCCAATAGGCAGTTAGCTCCTCAGCTTGACGTTGACGCTCCTGCATTGCCGCCAGCCCTTGCATAAATCTTTTCATTAAAGTTCTTAACACTCTAAATTTCAGTAACTTAGTCAATCCTTCGCTAATACGCTTCACCCCTTGATCAGGCTGTTTATAAGAATGGAACGTCAAAGATGCGGTCTTGCTCATGCTATTTACTTTCTTCAGGTTTCGCTGTCAGCAGCGTTTAACAACAAGATAAGGCTTACGCTTCAAGTTTTCCAATTTATAATAGCCATATAAACTATTCACAAAATATATGACTCTCCCGCTGAAACTATTCAGGGCTCTATGAATTTTCGCTCCCTTGACCTTAATCTGCTGCGTGTATTTGACGAAATCATGGCCGAACGCAACATTACCCGCGCAGCAGCGAACTTAGCGATGACCCAACCCGCTGTCAGTAATGCATTGAAACGTTTGCGGGAAACCCTGGGAGATGAACTCGTTACTCGTTCTGGCTATGGTGTAAGTCCTACGCCCCAAGCTTTAATACTATGGCCTGCCATTCGGCAAGCCTTGGCTAGCTTGCAAGAAGCTCTGACACCCGCCGAGTTTGAGGCTCGCACCGCTTGCCGATCTTTTATTCTTGCCATGGCTGATGCCACAGCAACCCTCTTAATTCCACCTCTCATAAACTCTATTCAAACCCAGGCACCGGGGATCTCTCTACGGGTCTTGCCACTGACAACGCGTGACCCCCGCAAACTTATTGAGGCAGGAGAAATTGATTTAGCGATTGGATATTTTCCCGCTGCACTAGCGGCCCTCACCGCTCAAACCATGCAGAGCAATACCCCTGAGCGCTTTGCTCAGCAAAGGCTTTATGAGTCAGACTATGTTTGTGTGATGCGGCGCGATCATGCACTCGCGCACCTACCTTTAAGCCTCGAGGTCTATTGCGCAGCCAATCACCTATTGGTAAGTTTTTCAGGTCGTCCTTATGGGTTTGTTGATGAAGCATTAAGCGCCATCAATCGACATCGCCGTATTGTTTTAACCGTTAATCAGTTTTATACCGCAGGCCGTGTAGTCGCTAGTTCCGATTTACTGACCGTTTTACCACGGCATTTTCTAGAATCAACAGGTATGCAACAAGCACTTATTGTTCGAGAATTACCTATACAGGTTTCACGTGTCCATGTTGATATGCTCTGGCATCGTCGGCAGCAGACTAAACCAGACCATGTCTGGCTAAGAAATGCAGTCGCTAATGCAGCGCTTAAAGCTTTTTCGCACAAAACAGAGACTGTCAAACCATAATGGGCTCTGCAAAGGTCTTGAAAACCGAGTAACTCTCCTCCATACCTTGATTTATAGCTACCCACTTCTGGGTACTAGTTATCTCCCAGCATTGGATATACCTCAGATTTATCTAAGCGTAGAATAGACTGAACATTTAAAAGATAGAGCACTCCAAGTTGAAGAATTGAGTGTGTACAAGGATGGAAATCGCATGAAATGGAATGCAAAAAGTATTAGCCTAATAGGGGCGGGCGCCATTGGCGGCATTATGTTTAGCCTGGGGCTAACTGCCCTAGCACAACGATATGAACGCGGTCCTCTCCCCTTAGAGGAAATACGCTCTTTTACCGATGTATTTGGAGCCGTCAAAGCCAATTATGTAGAAAATGTTGAAGACAAGAAATTAATTACAGGCGCCATCCAGGGAATGTTGAGTGATTTAGATCCTCACTCTCAATATTTAGATGCAGATGCTTTAAAAGAACTACAGGCAGGCACAACAGGAGAATTTGGGGGCCTGGGGATCGAAATTGGCCAGGAAGATGGTTACATCAAAGTTCAAACCCCCATAGAAGATACTCCTGCCTTTCGCGCTGGCATCAAATCTGGTGACTTGATCGTTCGGATTGATGACAAATCAACCAAAGGCCTGGCGCTTTCGGAAGCCGTTAAGCTGATGAAAGGTAAGCCTAAAACTGCAGTGACTTTAACGGTTAGCCGCAAAGACTATCCTGCCCCTTTAGTTTTCACGATTGTCCGGGATATTATCAAAATTCAGTCGGTACGCAGTCGAGATATCGAACCCGGATTTGCCTATCTTCGTGTATCTCAATTTCAGGAGCGCACTGTTGAGCACTTAGTCAACAAACTCAACGAAACGGCAGAAAAACAAACCCTAAAAGGCCTGGTTCTGGATTTGCGCAATGATCCCGGAGGCTTACTGCATGGTGCTATTGGCGTATCAGCCATTTTCTTACCACGGGACGAATTGGTGGTTTCAACTGAGGGCCGTACTGAAGAAAACCGGCGCAAATACTACACGAATCCGCAAGACTATAGAGGATTACGGGATGACCCACTGCGTAAACTTAATCCAATTTTCAAAACCTTGCCCATGGTAGTACTCATCAATCAAGGTACGGCTTCCGCCTCTGAAATTGTCGCTGGAGCCTTGCAGGACTATGGTCGTGCCAAAATTATTGGCACGACCAGTTTTGGAAAAGGTTCTGTACAAACTATTTTCCCTCTCTCAGCCACCACCGGAATCAAACTAACCACTGCCCGCTATTTCACTCCCAAGGGTCGTTCGATTCAGGCCAAAGGCATTGAACCTGATTTTCTGGTGGAGGAAACTGCCAACGGAGATGTATTCAGCAAACTCTATCGCCGCGAAGTCGATATTGAAAAACATTTGACTGACGGTACTCCTGTAATAAAAGACTCTAAAACACCTGAACAAAAAGCCAAAGAACTCGCCGAAGATGCTGAGCTGCTTGCAAAACTTCGTGCTGAAGGCCGCAAACCCATCGAACCGGGCAGCAGTGATGATTATCAGCTCGCTCAGGCTCTAAATTTGCTTAAAGGAAAACCAGTACAAGTCGCCAAGCCAAAAGCTGCTGTAGCGGCTGTCGATCAAGCAATAGAAAAACCTGTGAAGTCCAATAACTCAAAAGAGAAAATAAAATAGTGTTGCGCTCAGATTTATTTTCTTTTTAATGATTTTTTAGTGATTCCTTTTCGGCTAAGCAGACCTGCGATTCTCAAAACTTTCTATGCCTTCTCTTCTTAGCCCTGAAACTGATTTAAGCGATGCCACCTTACTGAGATACTCTCGGCATATCTTGTTAGATGAAATTGGCATCGAAGGCCAGCAACGCATCGCTTCTGCCCGTGTGTTAGTAGTGGGTGTAGGAGGCCTAGGCTCTCCTGCGGCTTTATATCTTGCCTGCTCTGGTATTGGCACAATTACCCTGGCAGATCATGACACTGTAGAACTGACCAACTTACAGCGGCAAATTCTTCACACGATGGCCTCGATTGGCGGCAGCAAAGCAGAATCTGCAGCAAACCGTATCACGGCAATCAATCCCGACATCCAAGTCGTTCCACTCATGACACAGCTAAACGAAAAATCGCTTAAATCTTTAGTACCTGAGCACGATGTGGTCTTAGATTGCAGTGATAATTTTTTTACCAGGCAGCAAGTTAATCGAGCCTGTGTTGCAAGCAAAATACCGCTAGTCTCCGGGGCAGCCGTTCAGTTTGACGGTCAACTAACTGTTTTTGATCCACGAAACGCACACTCGCCTTGTTATCACTGCATCTTCAGTGAAGAGGAAAATATAGAATCCCTGCCCTGCTCCGTAACGGGGATCTTTGCACCCCTAACCGGCATGATAGGCAGCCTGCAAGCTGCAGAAACTCTAAAGTTAATTGTAGGGATGGGCTCTTCGTTGGTCGGACGCTTATTAATGATCGACGCACGAACGATGCGCTTTACAAGTATTCACACTGTCCGTCATCCAAACTGCGGTGTGTGCACACAAAACAGCTAAATATACTTTAGCAATTTTTTTCCAGATGCGAGTAAAGTCCTATTCAAACCTAGCTCAAAAGCAGGCCTAACTGTTGATCCAGGCCTGTCAAAGGATCAGCCTTAAAACCCGTTTTAGCGAAGCGGTGCCAGCGCCCTACAATAGCGCTCACTATTAAATTAGCACGAATAGATAGATCTTTTTCCTCAGCATAAGCACCTTGCCCTGCGGCTGTACGCAAACATTGGCGAAAAGCGGCTTCAATCCTGTCAATAAACAAATTAATGCGGATCTGCAAGCGATCATTTTCAAGTATTAAGGCATCACCAATCAGTACTCGGGTCATTCCTTTATTGTTCACCGCAAAATGCAACAACATAGCCATTATCTGACTAGCCTGCTTTCGCCCATCGGATTCACGTTCTGTGATTTGATTGATTAGCCCAAAAACACTGCTCTCGATAAAGTCAATTAAACCCTCGAACATTTGAGCCTTGCTAGCAAAGTGTCGATACAGAGCTGCTTCGGATACAGAAATTTTTTCTGCTAGCAACGCTGTAGTGATACGCTCTGCTTTGGGTTCCTCTAGCATCAAGGCCAAAGTCTGGAGAATTTGAATGCGCCGCTCCCCGGGCCTGGGACGCTTACGCGCTGCGCTTGGTGCTACCTCTTCCCCGATGGTTTGATTTTCTAGTTCAGCCATATTGTCCATAATTAAGTATTAGATTCGATGTAGCTGTCCTACAGAGTGTACACAGTAATCCACATAAAAGGGCCGACCAAAATTTGGAGCACTGTGGGGCGACAGATAGCTTCCTTTTTTTCGAACAGCATAGCGTGTAAACCCGCGCACCAGTACAGTTTTCATGCCAATAGCCTTCGCAGCTTTCAGATTAACGGGAGAATCCTCTACAAGGATTGCATTTGCGGGACGTATTTTATGTTTAGCTAAAATCCGCAATAACATCCTACGGGAAGGTTTAGGAGCATAGACCCCATAAAACTGCATATGGTCTAGAGCAATATGGGCGTCAAAACGATGCTCCAAATCCAGTGCAAGCATCACTGATTTTGAGTAAACATGAGGAGCATTGGTTAAAAGTACTTTTTTTCCTCGTATGCGTAAAACCCGAGGCACTAATCCTCGTTCAAACTTTAGTAAAGGTCTTACATCAAAACAATGCGTGCTTGCAAAATATTCCGTCGCAGTAATGCCATGATGTTTAATCAAGCCTTGCAAAGTAGAGCCATAACGCATCCAATATTCACGTCGCAAACGATCTGCTTGGTGACTATCAACTTTCAGCCGAACTTCAACAAAGCGATTAATCTGGCCGTCCATAAACTGAAAAACCGCATGACTAGCATTATGCAAAGTATTGTCTAAATCAAAAAACCAGGTTTTTTTCATTACTCAGCTTTAGCAAAAAAAACGGTTTTGAGAATTGCAGGTTTTTCATTTTGACTAATGCGGCGGCGCAGCAAAATATTCTTGACCTATTCAGATTTATTCTCTAAACTGAAAAAATGTTGCGGCGCATCATTTTAATTCTCAAACTGCGCTGCTTTCTGCAGCCTCAATTCTTCTGGAGACACACGAATTATGCAAGCTTTAAATAATCAACTCAAAGCCGCTTCCCAAGAAGCAATTTCCCACGGTATGGAAATGATGTCTACCGTAGTAGACAGTGTTAACAAAGCGTCTGAACTTGTATTAAATGCCGCAAAGGAAAACGCCGAAACCCTGGTGTCCTCTGCAAAAGCTTATGAACCCTGGTCTTCAGAAGCAAACTGGACTAATCCCACTGAAGTTATTGCACCCACTGTGGAAAAGGCTTCTAAATATGGGAAAGCAGGTCTGCAACTAGCGAGCGAAACCACCCAGGCCCTGTCCACACAATCCCATACCGCAGTAAAAAACCTCTCTAAACACAGTGAAGCATTGATGGATGAAGCCCTCAGCACTCTACCTCAAGCAGAACCGGTAGTTAAAAACCTGAAAGCGGCGATAGCCCAAAATTTGGCCTTTTATGAGCATGCTTTTACTCTAGCCTCTCAGGCACAGCGTCAGTTTTTTGCTGCTGGCGACCAGCTGTTTGCCCAATTAGATAAAAATCAGCCCGCTGAAGTGGTACAAATGCCAAAGCGTAAGCGGGCTTAACAATATTTTTCCGCTAAAAACCCCGCATTTTTATGCGGGGTTTTTTATAAGAACGCCTAAAAATAGGGCTTACCGGAACTGGAGCAAACGCAAGAACAGCACCCTCTTCCCGCAATCCAACGGCTTCCTGAGAAATCTGCTTGAGAATGGCCCAAGTCAGTTTTATTTAACTATGGGGATAACTCCTGAATCAAACTACCGTTTGAACCATTTAATGCTAAGGTACCTTCAAGCAAAAGGGTATAAGCTGCCTGTACATTTTCTTGAGGGCCTTTCACCCCAAGCTCAATATGTCGACTTTTGGGGTCCTCGCCTACACTGGGTAAAGAAAATACTTTTATATCAGCAAAGCGATTTTGAATCTCTTCCATCAGGGGGGTTATGCGAGATTCTGGCATTTCATACACCAAAAAACTTTTTTCAGCCCAAGCAATACGATTAAATTCATCAGCGTAGTGAGTATCCAGCACAGCCTGAACCATTGGCCAAGCCATTTGCGGAAAACCTGGAAAAAACCAGTGATCCTGTAGATTAAACCCAGGAATCTGATTGTAGGGATTAGGAATAATTTGGCTACCTTGGGGAAACTCCCCCATCTTTAAACGCTGCAAATTTTCTGGGGTGCTCATATCAGCACTTCCATGACTCTTTTTAGCTAACGCTACACAACGCTCTGTGATCAGCCTGGCTGCTTCAGGATGCAATATAAGAGGCAAGCCCAGCGCTGCTGCTGCCGCCTGACGGGTATGGTCATCTGGGGTAGCACCAATGCCGCCGCAGGAAAACACAACATCTTTGGAGGCAAAAGTTTCCCGAAAAACTGTGGTGCAATAGTCGCGGTCATCTCCTAGATAACGGACCCAGGATAAGCGCAACCCGCGCTCAGCAAGTAAGCTCCGCACTTTTGGAAAATGCTTATCTTCTCGTTTACCCGACAAAATTTCGTCGCCAATAATAATTAAACCGAAAGTTTTCATAGATGAAGCTTTAAAAAAGAGGCCGACTTCAGTGGCTTGCCAGCTAAGCTTTCCCTAGCAAACGTTTCAAACCTAGCCATTGCTGTTCCCAAAAACCCTCACCATAGGTGCGACCCATTAACTGATCACGGATACCTGTTGGGGGATATTGATCACTATAGTCAGCTGTTCCAAATAAAATATCCCAGCCCGGAAAAAGTACTGCGAAATTGACGCCTTGACGTGATCCTTCATGTCCTACCCCTATCCCATGATGGAGTCGATGAAACTGCGGACTAACCATCAAGTAGCGTCCCCATCGTCCAAAAGAGCAGCGCACATTGGCATGAGCCAAGCTTTCCATAGCACGGGAGACAATTACTAGCCAAATAAACTGCCCTGGTTCTACACCTATGATTAAGGCCAGTAAAGCCCGTAAGATATCCCGTAGCAAATCGTCTAATAAATGATTCCGGTTATCTGACCAAAAGGTCATGTGTCTTTGAGAATGATGCACCGCATGCAAGGCCCACCACTGTTTAATTCGGTGCTGACCGCGATGTATCCAATAATCAGCAAAATCCAGAATAACTAAATAAATAAAAAATTGCAGCAGCGCATGTACTCCCAACCATGGCCAGAAAGCATCTAGCGAAAAACGCGATATTCCCGCCAATCGCAACTGGGCCTCTACACCATCCGTTAAAGGGGTTAATAGAAAAAAACTAAGTAAAGAGAATCCTCCTAGACGATGTAAAAGCGTATAAATCACATCTGTACGGACCGCTCTAAACCGCTCAAGAGAGGAAGTTTGAATCTCTGCTGGCTGCCATTTTTCTAAAGGCCGTAACAAGAAAAACAGTACAATTATTTCGATCCCTCCTAGCAAAAACCATTCTGCCGCCTCAAAACCCTCCTCAATAAACATACTTAAACCCAAAGCATGAATCACTGGGGAAAATACGGTCTCAAACAACCATTGCTGCGCTAGCCCAAACGCATTGTCAATCCAGTCAATCACTTCCATAGTGCTTTATAGTCCGGATGCTCTTTGATGGTTGCAAAGCAAAACCCACGTTCTTTAAGGCCCATAATTAAAGGTTCTAACACGGAGGGTGCCCAGGGATCTTGTCGAGACCAGATTCCTAAGTGCGCAACGAAAATATCCCCATCTTTTAACTCTCGCAAAGTCTTTTCTAGGAGTTTTTTATTAGGATAGGCTTTACTGCTTAACTCATCTCCCGAAAACCCTGCAGGTGTCCAAGCCACATGCTGGTAGCCACAAGCTGCAGCGGCTTGTAAACTGCGTGGGCTTACTTTGCCTCCCGGCGCTCTCCAGATCGGCCCAATCTCTTGACCGGTCAAGATCTTAAACTGTGTATTAACGCGCTTTAGTTCGCTACAAAACTGCTCCGGGGTCCATTCAAGGTCTTGACCGGCCTGTACTCCAAATTGAGGACGGACCCGAATGGTTCCATGGGGCCCATCTCCTCGCAGATAAACATGATCAAAAGTATGAGATCCAAATAGATGTCCCTGCCTAACTAAACGCTTCCAGAAAGCTGCCCAGCCTGCTTCCAATGAGGAATCACCTTTAACAGTTTTTTCATTAGCCAGAAAAAATGTAGCTTTAATCCCATACTTTTCCAAAGTATCGGCCACCAGATCCGCTTGACTTTGACTACCGGTATCAAAAGTAAAATATACCGTCGATTTACATGCTTTTGCCCACGGCGTATTGGTTAAACTGTCCATTAATAAAAACAGTAGCAAGACCAACCGTTTTAACCAACAATTCATTGCTATTTCCAAGCGGCACGATTATGAAAATATACCCCGTGAGGAGAGCGCCCAACCGGATATTGCGCTAAAACCTTACGTTGATTGATATCGATCACCGTGAGTTTTTTTGCCCACCGAGAAGTAACCCATAACTGTTTACCATCAGCTGTTACTTCCATGCAATCTGGACCTCCGGGGGCGGGTAAATCATAGAGTTTCTCAAGGCTCTGCATATCCACTACCGAAATGGTATCCGCCTCTCGATTGCTGACATACACCCGCCTGCCATCACCCGCGCCCCGTAGAGCATGCGCGCCTTTGCCGGTCTGGATTTTTTTGATGACGGCACGTTTGATAGGATCAATCACTGCAACATAGTCACTGCCCATAATTCCCGCCAAAAGCAGACCTTCTGGCGTACGCCAAATACCTGCTGGAGTCTCTCCGATAGGCATTTTCCAAAGGAGAGTTTGCGTCTGCAGATCAACCACATTGAGCTCATCGCTACCCTGCGCGGTAATATAAACTAATTTGCTATCGGCCGAAAAAGCCATATGGCTGGGCATTTTGCTCGTAGGAACTCTTTTGATCAGCTTAAAATTTTCCTTCTCAATTTGATAAAGATCGACGCGATCCAAGCGCAGACTGTTCACTACCAGCCATTTTCCATCGGGCGAAAACCCTAAATGGTAAGGATCTGAAATATTTTTAACCCGTCGCAATTCTTCTCCGGTTAAAGGATCTAAAAAAATCAGATCATCACTTTGAGCATTGGCCACAATCAATTGTTTATTGTCAGGAGTTGGGTAAAGATGATGAGGCTCTTTACCTACAGGCTGCGTGCGTATCAACTCCCCATTTTTTTGATTAAGCACGGAGACGGTAGCATCTCTAGAATTAAGCACTACAACATTTTGTGCAAAGGCTGCGCCACCATACATCAGGAGAGTCAAGCCAATGGCCCACGGTAATTTAATGTGTGTCATGAAAACCTTAAAAATAAAGTTTTGCTTATTGCAATAGTTAAAGAATTTGTAAAAGTTTAGCGATTTAGCGACTCAAATACCTTAAGAATGCGCTTTACAGAAACAGGTGTTGGCGTTTTTAACTCTTGCGCAAACAATCCCACTCGCAGCTCCTCCAATAACCACCGTAACTCATCCAGCTGCCTATCCATTTGGCCTTTATGGGCAGCTTTTTGCTTTTGGTAACGGATTTGCAGGGGTAAAAAATCAGTCTGCAGCCTTGCATCACGGGTAGGGTCAGTTTTAAGTTTGTCTATCCGAATGTTGAGCGCTTTTATATAACGGGGATAATGGCTCAACTGTAAAACAGGGGTTTCACAAATAAAACGCTTAGGAAAAAGCGAGGCAATTTGTCCTTGTATATCTTGTAATACACCAGGAAAAGGTTTTAAAAGAGCCATTTTTTTCTGCAAATTTCCCAGTTCAGCCACGATATTTTGTAAAAGACGCAGTATTTCTTGCGCTATAAGCGTTACACGCCCTTTGCCTGCATCACATTGTTTTTGAAAACTGTTGGCATCCATAGGCCAAGGTTCTTGCAAAAAGGCGCGGTCAAAAGTGGCTTCAATAATCTCAGTGAGCAACTCTGACGCGGTAGAATAAGGTAAGCTGTAACTCCTTGCCTGCATAGCGACAGTACTGATATTGGGTGAGTTTTTCTCTAAGGCGCGCAGTTGATCTTTCATTTTCAACATAAACAGACGGCGCAGGCCGCTTTTGTGCATAGCGCGAGCTGCATTTTCATCATCTAGCACTTCTAAGGTAACAAACTCACCCTCATCGCGAAACGCTGGAAAGCCTATCAATACCTTGCCTGAACGTTCCATCTCGATCAGTTCAGGTAAAGGCCCAAAGGTCCAATCTGTAAAACGTTCAGGAATATCCAATGTTTCAGAAGCTTGCTGGGTAGCATGATCTGAAAAAATTAACTGTGCCTGATTACCATACAAAGCGCGCAAGTGTGCCAGGTTACGTCCCGCATCCAGCATACGGCCATGCTCATCTATGACGCGATAATTCATGAAGTGATGCGCAGCAAGCGTCTCCACTTTGAAATCGGTCAGCAATAACTGCAGTCCCGTTTTTTCTTGAGAAAAATCCCGCAAAGCTTCAATTAAAGGCCGGTTTTCTGGCCACGCTTGTACTCGGGCTTGTTCGATGAACGCCGTGCTTGTATCGGCAAGCGGTTGTAGACGATGCCGCACTTTAGGGGGAAGACTCTTCAGTAAGGCGGTAACTTTTTCCTTCAGCATACCGGGAACTAGCCATTCACACACCACCCCGTCAACTTGATTCAGGGCAAATACGGGAACTGTCAAGGTAACCCCGTCTTTAAGGCTTCCAGGTTCAAAATGATAATCTAGCTTCAGTTCAAGCGTACGCAAGATTAATTTTTTAGGATAAGCATCATAAGTGATCCCTGTAATATCTCGTTTTAAGATGTCCTCTTTAGACAAAAAAAGTAATTTGTCTTGTGTTTTGCTTTTCTCTCGGTACCAACGCTCAAAACTTATCGCATTATTAACCTCTGCTGGAAGCTGGCTGTCATAAAACTGATAAAGTAAATCTTCATCTACCAAAAAATCAGGTCTACGAGCTTTATGCTCCATGGCCTCAATTTCTCGAATCAGCCGGTTATTATGGGCGAAAAAAGGAAGTGGGGTTTCCCATTCCCGGGTAGCTAAAGCTTCACGGATAAAAATTTCTCGGGCTGCACCGGCATCAATCCCAACATAACTCACACGGCGCCCGTGATAAATCAAAATACCGTAGAGTGTTCCACGCTCATTGGCAACAACCTGCAGGGATTTTGGATCCCAGCGTGGCTCAGACCACGCCTTGACTATCAAATGCTTAGCAACCCTCTCAATCCAAGGAGGCTCTATATGAGCAATATTGCGTCCATAGAGACGCGTGGTTTCGACTAGTTCAGCCGCGATTAGCCATTTGCCTGGCTTTTTAGTCAGCATCACCCCTGGGTGAGGTAAAAATCGGATACCCCGCGCACCCAGCCAAGTCGCATCCTCATCAGTTTTGCAGCCAATATTGCCCAGCAAACCCGTTAGCAAGGCTGTGTGAAGTTGCTCATAGGTAGCCGCAGCAGTGTTTTCGCGCAAGCCCGCTTCATGTACCAGCTGCACTAACTGGGAGTGAACATCTCTCCATTCTCGCAAACGAAGAAAATTTACAAAATTCGCGCGGCACTCTTCAATGAATTTACGATGGGACTGTTTATGGGCCAGGCGTTCTGAAAACCACTCCCACAGCTTAAGTAAACTGCAAAATTCACTTTTTTCATCTGCAAATTTTTTATGTGCTTCATCTGCTGCGTTTTGCTTTTCTGCTGGCCGATCTCTAGGGTCTTGAGTAGAAAGTGCAGAGGCAATAATTAAGACCTCTTTAAGCGCCTGGTGCTCGGCTCCTGCCAGAATCATGCGGCCAATTTTGGGGTCTACCGGCAGCTTGGCTAGCTGCCTGCCCAGCGCTGTTAAGTGATTACGTTCATCCAGTGCCCCTAGCTCCTGCAGCAAAGCATAGCCATCCGCAATAGCCCGACGGATGGGAGGATCAATAAATGGAAAAAATTCAATATCAACAAGCCGCAGGGCCTTCATGCGTAAGACCACGCTGGCTAGGGAGCTACGCAGAATTTCTGGATCTGTAAATTTTGGACGTTTAGCAAACTCTTCTTCATCATATAAACGAATGCAAATTCCTGCCGCTACCCGCCCGCAACGCCCTGCACGCTGATTGGCTGCCGCCTGACTGATGGATTCAACGCCAAGCTGCTCAACCTTGTTTCGGAAACTATAACGCTTCACCCGAGCTAATCCGCTATCAATCACATAACGGATTCCGGGGACGGTCAGGGAAGTCTCGGCTACATTAGTTGCCAAAACAATGCGGCGGTTAGGGCTGGGCGAAAAAACGCGTTGCTGATCCTGGGCGGAGAGGCGCGCAAAAAGAGGCATTAACTCAGGCCGTGAGGCGTGCAAAGCAGTAGATCCAGCAAAATGATGTTTGCGCAGTGCTTCACTCGCCTCTTTAATTTCGCGCTCTCCAGGTAAAAACACCAAAATATCACCAGGACCTGCGCGCATTAATTCATCACTAGCACGACAAATCGCCTCATTAAGCTCCTCATCTTTAAGCAAAGGAGCATAGCGAAGCTCCACCGGAAACAAGCGCCCCGATACATTGATCACCGGTGCATTTCCCTTACGAGAAGCAAAGTGCTGCGAAAATTTTTCAGCATCTATAGTTGCAGAAGTGATGATAATTTTTAAATCGGGCCGCCGAGCAAGCAAATGCTTCAGATAACCCAACAAGAAATCAATATTCAGACTGCGTTCATGTGCCTCGTCAATAATCAAGGTGTCATAATGACGCAGATCAGGGTCTGCTTGCGTTTCAGCCAGCAAAATGCCATCGGTCATCAGTTTTACCCAAGCACCTTCTTTAATTTGCTCAGTAAAACGGATCTGATAGCCCACAATCACGCCAAGCTCCGTATTAAGCTCTTGTGCAAGTCGGCGTGCAACACTGGTAGCTGCTAAACGGCGAGGCTGGGTATGACCAATTAAACCTGATGTTCCACGACCTAGTTCCAAACAAATTTTGGGTAATTGAGTCGTTTTTCCCGAACCCGTTTCGCCACAAATAATGACTACCTGATGCTCTAGAATCGCTTGGGCAATTTGGCTGCGTACCTCGCAAACAGGCAACTCTTGCGGATAAGTAATAGGAGGAAGGGAATTGCGAATAGGTGTAGAGAGAGATAAGGAAGATAACCGCAGATTTGATGCGGTTTTCGAAGCTTTTTTGGCTGAAAAACGCCGCGTAGCAGGCGTCTTATTTTCGATAAATGGTTTAGTCAAGGATTTTTAACAGCAAAAAACGTAGAAAATGCGATAAAAAATAATACAAAACTTCAGCTAAAAGAAAAAAACAGTCATACTTGGATGCTTCCTTATTCTTACATAAAACAAAATAATTTTTATACTGACCAAGTATAGTTTTTGGCCATGAATGAACCCATTAGCATAGCAACTGTTCCTTCCCCTCTCGATTTTTTTCAGGACGCGCAATTTGTGGCATTTTTCCGCCAGGTGGCGCCCTACATTCATAGCTTTCGTAACCGCACCTTTGTTATTGCTTTTGGTGGGGAATTAGTAGCAGAAAATCGCCTGAATGCCTTAGTTCAAGATTTATCGCTTTTAAATGCACTAGGAATCAAGCTAGTGGTATGTCATGGTTCAAGACCCCAAGTCAACGAGCAAATGAAACTTAAAGGGATTGAGGGTCAGTTCGAACGAGGCTTACGTATTACCACTAAAGAGGCTTTGGAATGCGCCAAAGAAGCTGCAGGTGAAATTAGATTAGACATTGAAGCCTTTTTTAGTCAAGGTCTACCGAATACTCCTATGCAAGGTGCGCGGGTAAGGGTCATCTCCGGGAATTTTGTTACCGCCAGACCTGTGGGGGTTGTAGATGGCATCGATTATCAACATACTGGGCGAGTGCGCAAAATTGATGCGGAGGCTCTAAAGCAATCTATTAATGCAGAATCAGTCGTTCTGCTTTCCCCTTTAGGTTTTTCTCCTACCGGTGAAGCTTTTAATCTGGCGATGGAAGAGGTAGCGACCCAAGCAGCCATAGCCTTGAATGCCGACAAACTGATCTTTTTAACCGAAACACCTGCCCTAAGCGATACCGAAGGCGCGCCTATCACTGAACTGGAATATGATGATGCAGAACGTTTACTAGCCTCCAATACTTTCCCAGAAATTGAAAGCTTTTTTTTAAAACACGCCATTCAAGCTTGCAAAGCAGGTGTAGAGCGGGCTCATCTGGTCCCCTACTCTCGGGATGGAGCTTGCCTGTTAGAGGTTTTTACGCACGATGGGATTGGCACCATGATTACCGAAGAAGCTTTAGAAGCTTTACGTGAAGCTACTATTGAAGACATCGGTAGCATTATCAGCTTGATTGAGCCTTTAGAAATTGATGGTACCCTGGTGCCGCGTGGACGCGACAAGATAGAGCGCGATGTTAATTTATTCAGTGTTCTGGAACATGATGGACGGATTTTTGGTTGTGCGGCCTTGTATGAATTTTCTAATGAAAAGATGGGAGAAATGGCTTGTTTAGTGGTTTCTTCAGAAGCCCAAGGAGCGGGCGATGGAGAGCGTATTCTCAAGCATATAGAACAGCGAGCCAAGGCTGCGGGCTTAAGAAAGCTCTTTGTTCTGACAACCCGCACCATGCATTGGTTTTTAAAGCGCGGGTTTATTCAAGGTGTGGTAGAAGATCTGCCTGCAGTCAGACAACATACTTATGACTGGTCACGCAAAAGCCAAATACTGATTAAAACCCTTTAAAGGATTTCTTATGGCACGCACTGTTCACTGCATTAAGCTCAATAAAGAAGCAGAAGGTTTAGATTACCCACCCTACCCAGGGGAGCTGGGTAAGAAAATATGGCAATCTGTCAGTAAGGAAGCCTGGGCTCAATGGCTTAAACATCAAACCATGCTAGTCAATGAAAATCGTTTGAACCTTGCCGATAGCCGTGCCCGGCAATATTTAGCCAAACAGATGGAAAATTATTTTTTTGGAGGTCAAGTGGATCAAGCGGCCGGTTTTGTTCCTCCTAGTCCAGAGTAAGCCCCTCAAAACCGTTTACTGATGAGTCTTACCCTCGAGCGCATTCTTCATTCACAAGGGATCAGCACACGCCGTGCTTGTCGCGCTCTTATTCTTGCAGGCCGAGTAACCGTACACGACAGCTTGCGTACTGATCCATTTAGTACTTTTGAGGCAGACGAACTGAAGGGTCTGCATTTTTGCGTCGATGGCCAAGCTTGGCAATATCAAACACATGTCACGCTAATGATGCATAAGCCAACAGGCTACGAATGCTCGCGTGCCCCTAGTGCGCATAGCAGCGTTTTTGAACTGTTACCTTTACCTTTTTTGAACAGAGGTATACAGCCAGTGGGCAGACTGGATCAAGACACCAGTGGACTTTTGCTATTTACAGACGATGGAAAACTCAACCATAAGCTCAGTGCCCCTAAATATCATGTTCCTAAGGTTTATCATGTCACCACTAGTGAACCCGTCACTCAAGCGTTAGTGGATTGCCTGTTAAATGGAGTAGTACTGAAGGATTCTCCGCAACGGGTTGCGGCCTTGTCTGCTGCTCAAATAGGCGATAAGACTTTATCGCTCACCATTAGCGAAGGTAAATATCATCAAGTCAAACGCATGATTGCAGCTGCAGGCCATCATGTACGAGCCCTGCAGCGTGTTCAAATTGGAGAATTGACTCTCCCGGATGATCTAGAGCCCGGTAATTGGCAATATCTTGATGAACTGGAATTTAAAAAACTTTTTTGAGCGGAAACTTTTTACTGTTTCACCCAAAAGAGTAAGCTCACATTCTACGCAAACCGGGCAAAATCGGGTTTACGCCGTTCAAAAAAGGCAGCAAACGCTTCTTTAGCCTGATCTGTTTTAAGCAAACGCGAAAACTCAGCTGCTTCAGCAGTGATAGCCTCAGAGACAAGGTTTCTGTAAGAAGCCTTCATTAATTGTTTAGTCGTACGGACCGCATCGGGCGGTAAAAGATTAAATCGTTCAGCACGACCTATCGCGTAGGCGATGACCTCTGAGGGAGGTAAGAGACGATTCACTATATTCATTTCTAAAGCTTCTTCTGCGGTAAATGGCTCTCCCATTAAAAGCCTTTCCGCCGCTTTGACATAACCCGTGTTTAACTGCAAAAGCGCACTTGAGGCAAATTCTGCACATAAACCCAGTGAAGTGAACGGAAGAGAGAATTTCGCATTATCGGCTGCATACACAAGATCGCAATGCAGAAGTAAGGTGGTGCCAATACCCACCGCAGCTCCGGTAACTGCTGCAACCACGGGTTTACTAGCCCTGCTAAGCGCTTTCATAAACTGAAAAACCGGTGCATCCAAGCCAGCAGGAGGAGTTTTTGCAAACTCTTCCAAATCATTACCCGCAGTAAAAATATCTTCCTGACCATGCAGAACAATTGCTCTTATTCCCGTATCATTTTGGGCGGCAACTAAGGCATCAGCCATCTGTTGATACATGGCCGCAGTAATGGCATTTTTACGTTCCGGCCGAGCAATCTGAATAATTGCGATATTATTTTTAGCATATATATTTATAGCCAATTAAATCCCCTAAACTTTTAGAATGCTTATCACAGAAATTGCATAACTCTAGAACACTTTCCTTTGCAAAGGAAAAAATCCTTAACAGCATCTGAATTAATGAGTAGTTCTACAAAATTGGTAAAAAATGGCGAAAATAAAAACATACACACCTTGTAATAAATACTAAATACAAAATATGGACTACTCTGACCAAAGACGATCGGTCAGCCACGCGACGGTCCAGCAAATCCACAGACTCCATAAGGTATGACTCATAAAATGTGCTCCTCTTATTTGTTGGGCAAAACCAAAAATAAATCCAGTTATTAATACTACTAACAACCACAATTTTGCAATGCGTGGCCATTGCGAGAAAGTATATATACCGCTTAAAAATGCAAATCCAGCTGAAGCATGCCCTGCAGGAAAACAGTGCCCATTCCCACTCCATCCAATACCCCAGCTGACCCAGTGAGATACGTACTGATAAGCACCTCCAAATATTTGCAAATCCCAAGGGCAACTAGTAGTACTAATAGCTTTTAGCGCATTAATAACACTGACGGCAATTAACGGAGTTACAGCCAATTGCAATCGTTTAGAAAAATTCAACCTGCATAATATTCCAAACGGCCACCAAACCCCAGCACATAGGCATAAAATAAACATCCATGAAAGAAAACGTCCTCCTTCGTGGAGTAGATTCTCAAAAACCCAATAATTACGCCATCTAAAGCCTCGAGCATTACCAAAAAACTCTGCAAATACGAGGTCTAAACCCGAGATTTCCCATAACACAATCACTGATAAAAATAGCAAACAAAAAGTTAAAGGTTGTTCGCGCCATAATGGTCCACTTCTCCGGGGTACCACGGTATATATAGTTTCCATATACCACTTATGGCAGCCTCATCTTAAATCATCCTTAAATTTTTGATTTCTAGGAGCATAATCCAGTAATGCGTGTATTAGTCATTGAAGATAATGAAGGTATCGCACAAGGTTTGCGGACTACTTTGAGGCAACAGCAGATGGCTGTTGACATTGTGAGTACAATCGCTTCAGCTTGGTCTGCTCTTCAGACAGAAGCCTTTGATATTGTGCTATTGGATTTAGGTCTGCCTGATGGAGATGGTCGTGAGCTGCTACATCAATTGCGCACAACGCCGAAAAAAGGTTTACCTAATCCTGCAACCCCTGTATTGATCCTAACCGCTCGTGAAGAAGTTACATCACGCGTTACTACACTCGACGCAGGTGCCGATGACTACATTATTAAACCTTGTAACACCGAGGAGCTGGCGGCACGTATACGAGCGTTACACCGCCGCTCAGCTGGTCGAGTAAACTCGACTATTTATTGTAATGAGCTTGAGATTGACACAGCAGCACGGACCGTTCACCGTTCAGGCAAGGCAGTAGAGCTTTCAGCGCGGGAATTTGCTGTATTGATTGCACTGGTTGACAGTCGACCACGCGTTCTTTCCAGAACGCAAATTGAAGCAAAGCTTTACAATTTTGACCAGATATTAGACAGTAATGCAATTGAAGTACATATACACCGACTTCGACGCAAACTCGGTGATACTGTAATCCGCACTATGAAAGGAGTGGGTTACTTTGTTCCAAATGATCCCTCTTCATGAAAAATCGCACCTTATTTGGACATTTATTGGCATGGGCATTAGGAGCTTTACTAATAGTTTGGCTTGCTTTTGTGATTTTAGGTTTACGCACTGGTATTCACGAAGCTGATGAGCTTACTGATGGACACTTAGCCAGCACTGCCTCACTTTTAATAAACCAGCGTAGTAATGAATTTGTAGGAACTCGCGACGTTAGTGCACCTAATCCTGAATTGAAACGTCACGATTATCAACAATCGATGAGCATAATTATTTGGGATCAAGGGGGGAAAGTACTTAGTCGTACAGGTAATGCTCCCAGGCCTTTATTCGACACTACTGAGGGATTTGCGACACTTAAACTCGGACCCACAGGGGAACTATGGCGCACTTTTGCGCGTTGGGATTCACCTACACGACAAAGACGCCTAATGGTATTGCTAAGTGAGGAGGAACGCGATGATCTAGCCTGGGATATAGCAAAACAAGTTGCCGAACCAGGATTGTGGCTCTTACCAGTAGTAGCATTTGCGTTGAGTATTGCGATTAAAAAAGGTTTAAATCCTTTAAGTTGTTTATCAAAAGAAGTACTCACTTTAAATATTCAAGCTGGTGAGCCTCTACAAAAAGCTCAACGTCATCAAGAATTTCAAATTTTAGTAGATTCTATTAATTTATTAATTGTCCGCTATCAGGCAGCAATGACGCGCGAACGAGAGCTTGCTGGAGAACTTGCACATGAACTACGTACACCACTTACTTCCCTTTCTCTACATGCTCAATCGCTGCAAGGAGCATTATCTGTTCTAGAACGAAAACAGGCTCATGAACGTATTGCTGCAGAAGCTTTACGAGCTGGTCAAGTTTTACAACATCTGTTAACTTTAGCTCGAACTAGTCATGCCGAACTAGCCGAAGCAGCTGTCCCACTTGACCTTGCGAGACTTACTGCAGGGGTTTTATCAGAATATTCTCAAATTTGCTTGGACAATGGACATGAACTTGCCTTGATAGGATCAGGCACTTATCCCATGACAGGGCATAAGGTTTTACTCGAAATAGCTTTACGCAATCTTGTAGAAAACGCTTTAGGACATGCTCCCGCAGGATCAGTGATCTACATTGAGCTTGATGCTCATAATCAGTATTTACAGATAAGCAATGAACAGCTGAAAAACACGCAACATCTTGATTCTAAAGATACCGTATTTCCCCGCCTAGGGTTAGGTTTAGGACACCGTGTTATTGAAAAAATAGCGACTCTGCATAAGGGCTCTTTTTCAGAGACTTCCGATAGCGACAATATACGTCGCTATCGAATTAGCTTTGCTTACTCCAATAAGTTAATTAACGATCAAAAAATTTTTATTTAAACCCGCTCAAAAATACCCGCTGCCCCCATACCCGTACCCACACACATGGTAAGCATTCCATATTTGAGATGGTTACGACGCAGGGCATGTACAACTGTGGCAGCACGTATGGCACCGGTAGCACCTAGAGGGTGACCCAAGGCAATTGCACCACCCATGGGGTTCACCACCTGGGTATTCAGTCCTAAGTCACGAATCACGGCCAGCGCTTGGGCTGCAAATGCTTCGTTTAACTCAATCCAATCCATATCCTGTTGTTTCAAACCGGCTGTTTTCAAAGCTGCAGGAATCGCTTCTTTAGGACCAATGCCCATAATTTCCGGCGGCACCCCTCGCACACTGAAGCTAAGGAATTTTGCAAGCGGGGCAAGATTAAACTGTTTAAGAATTTTTTCACTCACCACAATTAAAGCTCCGGCCCCGTCAGAAGTTTGAGAACTATTACCGGCCGTTACACTGCCTTTTGCGGCGAATACTGCCCGCAATTTGCTTAAGGCCTCTATCGTTGTATCAGCGCGCGGGCCCTCGTCCATAGCGGCGCTCCGGGTTTTGATTTCAATCTCTCCTGAAACCACATTCGGAAATTTCTCCACTATTTCGACCGCAGTGGTTTCATCTTTAAAGTAACCCGCCTGCTGTGCAGCAATGGCTTTTTGATGCGAGGCTAAAGCAAAAATATCCTGATCCTGGCGACTCACTTTCCATTGCTGTGCCACTTTTTCAGCCGTCATGCCCATCCCATAAGCGATTCCGAGGTTTTCATCTCGATCAAAAATATGCGGATTCATGCTGGGCTTGTTGCCCATCATGGGGACCATACTCATGGATTCACAGCCTGCCGCAATAATCGCATCAGCTTCCCCTACCCGAATGCTGTTAGCTGCCATCGCAATGGCAGTAAGCCCCGAAGCACAGAAACGATTGACCGTAACGCCCCCTACCGTATTAGGCAAGCCGGCCAGCAAGAGACCGATCCGGGCCACATTTAGGCCTTGTTCCGCTTCGGGTATGGCACAACCTACGATAGCATCATCAATGACTTTAGGATCTAAAGTAGGCACCTGGCTTAGTGCCCCGCGCAATGCAGCCACCAAAAGATCATCGGGGCGGGTGTTTTTAAACATCCCCTTGGGCGCTTTACCAATAGGGGTGCGGGTAGCGGCAACAATATAAGCTTCTTGTATTTGTCTGCTCATGATAAGTTTCTCCACGCGATCAGTTACGTACAGGCTTGCCGGTTTGCAGCATGCCCATAATACGTTCTTGGGTTTTAGGATGATCCAGCAGACTCACAAAAGCCTTACGCTCCAGCATCATCAGATATTCTTCCGTTACTAACGAACCGGCTTCAACCTCACCCCCGCACATAATTTTTGCAATGCTTGTGCCAAGATGAAAATCATGTGCGCTAATAAATCCACCGTCCCGCATGCCCACTAATTGCGCAGTGATTGTGGCAATTGCTGAGCGACCACCTACCGGAAACTGTGCTTTTAAGGGTGGCCGGTAGCCTGCATCATGCATGGCCTGTGCTTCACGCACAGCCACATACAGCAGTTCATAAGCGTTAAATACAATCACGTCATTCTCTTGCAAATAACCCATCTTGCGGGCTTCAATAGCGCTTTTAGAAACTTGAGCCGTAGCAGCACTCATAAAATATTTTGTTAAAAAGTGCAGTAAGTAAGCTTCTGGCGCAGCAGCGCGTTCCTCCGCAGCACGGCGTGCACCATAGGTGAGCCCCCCGCCGGCCGGAATCAGACCAACCCCCACCTCCACAAGCCCCATATAGCTTTCAAGATTGGCAACCCGCTTGTTACAGGCTAAAGCCAGCTCATTTCCACCGCCCAAGGCAATGCCTGAAACGGCGGCAACCGTAGGTATATTCGCATAACGCCAACGCAGCAACACGTCCTGAAGTTTTTTAACTTCAGGCTCCACCGCTTTTGCGCCGCCTTTCATAAAGACGGGCAACATAGACTCTAAATTAGCCCCCGCTGAAAAAGGGCCTCCTTCGATCGCAGTGGGGCTCCAAAGCACAAGACCCTTATACCGGCTTTCCGCCAGCTCCACCGCCTGGTTCATGGCCTGCACCAAACCTGCGCCAATGGTATTAAGCTTGCTTTTAATGGAAAGTATCAGCACATCTTCTAAGCCCCGCTCAGCCAGAGTCCACAATCGTGCTTCTTCGTTTTCAAAAACGCTGGTCCCTGCCGTTTTAGGATCAAGGCTGGTCTCACCCAGTAGCGGTGCGCGGAAAACCTGCCGCTGATAAACCGGTAAATCCGCTCTAGGAACATAAGAATGGGTGGCCGCAGACCAAGACCCTTGTGGAGTATGCACTCCATCCCGACCATCAAATACCCAGTCTGGCAAAGCTGCGGTAGAAAGAGCCTTTCCGGCCTCAATATCCTCTTTAATCCAGTTCGCTACCTGTTTCCAGCCTGCCGCTTGCCACAGCTCAAAAGGTCCTTGTTTGTTACCAAAGCCAAAACGCATGGCAAAGTCAACTTCCCGCGCGCTCTGGGCAATTTCTCCCAGATGCACCGCAATGTAATGGAAAGTATCCCGCAAAATAGCCCAAACAAATTGCGCTTGTGGATTAGTGGATTCACGCAGCAGTTTTAAGCGTTCTGCCGCATCTTTCTTCTTCAAGATACGAACGACGGTTTCATCGGCCTTGCCGCCACCGGCTACATATTCACCGCTGGCAAAATCCAATCGCAAAATATCTTTCCCTACTTTTTTATAGAATCCGGAACCGGTTTTTTGACCTAAAGCGCCTGCAGCAATTAACTTAGAGAGAGGAGCTGGCGTTGCAAAATGGGCAGCCCAGGGGTCGTTAGACAAATTGTCTTGCATGGTTTTAATGACATGCGCCATCGTATCCAGCCCAACAACATCGGCCGTACGAAAGGTGGCACTTTTGGCCCGCCCTAGTTTGTCGCCGGTTAAATCATCCACCACATCAATACTTAAGCCAAATTTTTGCGCCTCGGCAAACGTGGCCAATATGCCAAAAATACCAACACGATTGCCTACAAAATTAGGCGTATCTTTGGCACGGACGACTCCTTTACCCAAAGTAGTCGTTAAAAATGTTTCTAACTGATCGAGAATTTCCGGTCGGGTAGAAGCGGTGGGTATCAGCTCCGCTAGATGCATATAGCGCGGGGGATTGAAAAAATGCACGCCACAAAAACGGCCTTTGAGCTCACCTTCAAACCCTTCGCTTAATTGGGTAATGGAAAGACCAGAAGTGTTAGTAGCAAAAATCGCGTGAGGTGCTAAAAAGGGAGTGACTTTTTTATACAGATCATGCTTTAAGTTCATACGCTCGGCAATCGCTTCAATCACCAAATCACAGTCTTTCAGCAGATCAAGATGTTGCTCATAATTAGCGGGCTGAATCAGTGCCGCCAGATCATTATGGCCTAAAGGGGCAGGATTAAGTTTTTTCAAGCCTTCAATCGCCTTAACGACGACCGCATTTTTGTCCCCAGTGGCAGCGGGCAAATCAAACAAAATAACAGGAACTTTGGCATTCACACAGTGGGCAGCAATTTGCGCGCCCATGACTCCTGCTCCTAGCACTGCGACTTTTTTAACCAGAAAGTTGCTCACATCATGCTCCAATTAAAGTTACCCTATATTTTATGCGCCTTTTAAAATATTTTTGCTTGAAAAAGCCCATGAAATATAGGGTAAAAGCTTTAGCTAAATTTTTCTTAAAAAAACAGGTTTAAGTCTTAATGTTTTTCAGTTTACAAATGGCCAGTTTACCGCTGGAGAGAATCTGGCTCGATGGAGGGAGTACTCTACAAAGCTGCAGCAATCTGAGGAACTGATGAATTAACGTCCTTTTTCAATACAGTATGAAAAATTATGAAAGTGTTACAGAAACGAATCTTATGGGCTTATTTTAAGTCAACACTTTTTAAGTATGATCTGTCCAAATAAGTTTTTCCCAGACGAGCGCCTGTTCAGAGACGCATTTCTTTCAATGAATGAAAATCAGCAAAAACAAAAACTTTCTTAACCTTAATTTTCTTTAAAAGCCATCTTATGCTGACATCATTTTTCCGAGCAGTCTTCACTATTACTGTATTTGTCTCCCCTTATTTTTGCGTACCGCTCTATGCACAAACGGCGGGTTCTATGGGAGTAGGGATGTGTAATGACAACGGAAAGCTTAGAAAATGTGATGGCTCTTCCTTAGTAAATAAGGCTGGACTTCCGTTACAAGGCATGTGGAATCAGCGGGAGTTCGACAAGATCGAAAAAGACTTTCAAGCTTGGTGTAGTAGCACAGAGCGTTTCCCCGATGGTCAGTGGAAGTTAATTGCATTCGAATATTCATTTAATTTAATGTTTAAAACATGGAAGAAATGGGACGATGATCGTAAACGATTTGAAGAATGGAAAGTGAAAAACCCTACTTCGGCTGCAAGCGCTTTAATAGAAGCAATTTTTTGGCGAACCTATGCATGGAATGCTCGAGGCGGAGGATATGCTAGCACCGTATCAAAAGAAGGTTGGGAGCTTTTCCGTGAACGCATGGAAAAAGCAAAAACTGTCCTCACGAATAGTAAAAATCAAGCAAAATCTTGTCCCCTATGGTATAGCTTGATGCTTGATACATTACGAGATTCCGGATCACCTCTCGTTGAATTAGAAACGCTTTATAAAGAAGCTGCTGCTTTATTTCCTGAATACCATCCCATACATTTCTCTATGGGGAGCGCCCTCAGTCCCCGCTGGGGAGGAAATCTAGAACGCTTCGATAAATTTGCAAGAGAGGTGGTCAAAATTACTAAACAGGCTGAGGGCTATGGATTATATGCCAGGCTTTACTGGACAGAAGATGGTCCTGCACCTTACACCATCCAATTTCCTAAAGGCAGCAAAACACCAGAATGGGAGTTAATGAAATCAGGGTTCGAAGACTTAATGAAACGCTATCCCGAAAGTACTTGGAATATGAATAAATTTGCATCTTTTGCTTGTCGTGCAAATGATAAAGCGACTTATCTGAAGTTGCGCCAGCAACTGGGCACCATTATAGATTCGCAGCTCTGGCCCAGCGGTTACTCAGTAGATGTATGTGACTACCGATTTGCTAAAACCGGCTAAACCCTCGCTATCATGGGTTTAACATAACGTAAAATCACTCAAATCAGCTGTCAAACTCAAGAAATAAAAGAAGTGGAACTTACAATCTCACACTTAAACACTCGGGCCATGTAGTCAATAGCCTGCTTATGCGCGACATTGTTTTGGGCAGCCACACAGTCTGCAGGTACTTTCAAACTGAACCCTCGTAAAAATCCGTCCATTGCTGTGAGTTGGACACACATATCGGTAGCCAACCCCGTAATAATTTCTTCAGTTTGCATTTGTTTGAGCAACAGATCCAGGGGCGAAGCATAAAAGGCAGAATGGCGTGGTCTCAAGACTGCAGCTGAATCGAGCTTACTGGTTCTGCCTCAATACCGCAGGTTCGCTACCCAAGCTACCCAAAGTAATAGACCGAAAGGTAGCACAAGAGCGGCCAGTCGAAGCGGAGCTAAGCGGCCTGCATTAAAACGCCCGGCACTTGCGGCTATACCCCAAATGCCAATACCTACTATCATCGACCAGGCCAGACCATGCACCGGCCACCCTGTCAGATATTTGGCACTACCAGATTTACCCGGTGCAAACCCCATCATTGGAGTGATGAGTGCTTCAATACTCAACATAGCCCACAACCAGCTCTTGTACCCAAAAGCAGCCAAAATAGGGATGGCCACATAATAAGCAACAGCGCCGCCAAGCCACCACATAAAACCCCGTTCGATAAACCTACCAAACCACACCGGCGGATGGGTATAAAACTGCTTTCCGCTCGCAAATGTCTTGCCTATCAGCCTACGCAGATTAGGCCCCGGCGTTGGCGGGATACCCGCTTTGCGCAACTGCCACTGGCCCAGAAAAAACCCCACGTGCCACATCAGCATTGAAACTAAGGCACCTCCGAGCAGTGCACCCAATTTTTCCTCGTCTCCTTGAAAACCACCGAGTAAGGCGAGAACACCACCAGATATGCACCAGGTTGCGAGCAATCGCCACCGCGGAGAACGTAATAATGTCACTAATGCGAGACTCATCAGCGCAGGCAAGAAAAATATAACTAATGAATACACGAACCATATTTTCAGCAGAATATAAGCAATAATACGTTGCACGATAGCTGGATTTGCTTTCCGGCTATTCGGCACAAGAGGCACAATATCCGGATCCAGTCTAAAGGTCAGGCAAGCGAGCCAAGTTAGAAACAAGGCCAAAGCCATCCACCCTATCCACAGCGGTGGCCGGTGCTTTACCCCCACTAATTCAGCTACCCCACAACACAACGCGTTGGGTGTGGCTATTACAAAGCCGATGAGAAAAGCGAATGTAAACCCCACTTTAATTGGCCCATTAAAACTCGCCAACGCAGGAGTACTGACCCACAGGAGGCTTAGAAGCAAGATGCCTAAGAAAAACCTGAACGGGGAGATAGTCACGGCAAAATCCTGTGGAGAAAAAGGCGGGCAAACCAAAAAGAAAAAGCTATCGTATTTTATCGGCGTTTTTTAAACCTTCTCTCGGAGAACTTACCGCCTATCGAGCCCATAAAGCCGTAAAGGAAAATAGTTTCTTAGAAAAGTTTTACCGTAATATTCATGGGCTTTTCGGAGCAAAAATAAGCTGAAAAGCGCATGAATATTACGGTAAAGAAAATTTAATCTAAGGTTTGAAGAGACAGGCCGAGATAAGGCAGCAGGAGGATAATCTGGAGCGGGTGATGAGAATCGAACTCACGTATCGAGCTTGGGAAGCTAGCGTTCTACCATTGAACTACACCCGCCATTTTTGCGATTTTAATCTTTTTATCTGTTCAGGTAATTCCACCTAAACAAACATATTTAAGCTCTAAATATTCCTCGATTCCATAGACGGAGCCTTCTCGTCCTAAGCCAGACTGTTTAACCCCACCAAAAGGACCTACTTCGTTAGAAATGAGGCCAGTATTGACTCCCACCATGCCGTATTCCAGGGCTTCTGCAACGCGAAAAACCCGTCCGATATCGCGGCTATAAAAATAGCTGGCTAAACCAAAATCCGTATTATTAGCCAATGCTACTACTTCTTTTTCATCTTTAAATTTAAAGACGGCAGCCACGGGGCCAAAGGTCTCTTCCTGTGCAATGAGCATCTCTTGGCTTGCATTGCCCAAAACGGTAGGTTCGAAAAACAAGCCTCCTGCGGATTTCCCCCCCGTCAATAAAGTAGCTCCTTTGGCTAAAGCGTCTTTAATATGGGATTGGACTTTTTCAACAGCTTGCTGCTCAATCAAAGGACCTTGGCTTACGCCGACTTCGAAACCGTTTCCTACTTTAATTGCTTTTGCTTTTTCAGCCAGCTTTGCAACAAATTGGTCGTAAATATTTTCCTGTGCATAAAAGCGGTTGGTGCAGACACAGGTTTGACCAGCATTACGATATTTAGACTGTATCGCTCCTTCCACAGCTGCTTCCAGATCGGCATCATCAAAGACAATAAAAGGGGCGTGCCCTCCTAATTCTAAAGAAAGCTTTTTAACAGTAGGCGCGCTTTGTTGCATCAAAATACGGCCCACTGGCGTAGAGCCGGTGAAAGATAGCTTACGCACGACAGGGCTGGCGCATAACACTTTGCCAATCTCGATAGAACGAGCAGCATCGGCAGGAAGAATATTCAAAACACCTTTAGGGATGCCCGCGCGACGCGCCAGTTCAGCAATAGCTAAGGCGGACAGAGGCGTTTGTTCTGCAGGCTTGATCACGATGGTGCAACCTGCAGCAATGGCCGGGGAAACCTTACGAGTGATCATGGCAATAGGGAAATTCCAGGGCGCTATGGCGGCACATACGCCTATGGGCTGCTTCAGGGTTAGCATGCGCTTGTCAGTCCAGGTGCTCTGCAGGGTATCGCCCGCTACCCGTTTAGCTTCTTCTGCAAACCATTCGACAAAACTCGCCCCATAAGCCACTTCCCCCCGTGCTTCGGCAAGGGGTTTACCCTGCTCTGCTGTCATTAATTGAGCTAGATCTTCTTGATGCGTCATCATTAGCTCAAACCATTTGCGCAATACGCCAGCGCGATCTTTGGCCGTACGCGCACTCCAGGCGGGAAAAGCCAGCTGTGCGGCCTTAATAGCCTCCTGGGCATCACTGACGGTGCAATTGGCAACCTGGGCGAGCAAGTTACCTGTAGCAGGATCGCTCACAGAAAACGCTGTACCATCTGAACTATTTGTCCAGCCCCCGTTCCAATAGGCCTGGGTATGAATGAGTTTGGCGTCTGTAGGCGTAAAAGGTAAGGTATAACCCTGCATGATGTATAACTCCTTTGTCAGACTTGCAGAATACTGCCTGTAAGCCGCTAAAATTCAGACCACTTTTAAGAAAAATGTGTACGCCAGCATCTTACCCTCTATAAATATGCAAGTTACTCCTGAACTCGTTGAATGGTTACAAGAACAAATTACCCGCGGTTGTCAGCCCGAGGCGATGGTCCAGTCGATGATCAAGTCTGGTTACGAGCAGACCTTTGCGCGACAGATCATCAATGCCTCCTTTGCAAGTGTAGAAACCATCATAGGCCGCAGACCAGGCGTGGTTTCGGGAGCGAATCTGGATCAAACTGTCCAGATTAATACTCTGGGTTTAGAAGGCAATATTATTAAAACCAGTGATAGGGAAGTGCGTGTATTGCTTTCTCTTGCTAGCCCACGGATAGTTCTGTTTGGAAATGTCTTATCAGATGCGGAATGTGAGCAGATGATTGAATTATCAAGCAGCAAAATGGAGCGGGCGCATGTAGTAGACTCCGACAAAGGGGGCACCCGCATTGATGAAGCCCGCACTTCAGATGGTGCGGGTTTTCAGCGTGGGGAGCATCCTTTGTTTGTGACTATAGAAAAACGTCTTTCCGAGCTAGTGGGTTGGCCCGTTGAAAATGGCGAAGGCTTACAGGTATTGCATTACGCCGTGGGTGGAGAATATAAGCCGCACTTTGATTATTTTGATCCTAATAAAGACGGGGAAGCTGCTCAACTAAAGCGGGGTGGTCAACGTATTGCCACGATTGTCATGTATTTGAATGATGTACAAGCGGGGGGAGAGACGATTTTTCCTAGCGTTGGCCTGCAAACCATGCCACAAAAAGGCAGTGCCGTTTATTTTGCCTATGCAGGGCTGGATGGCAGTTTGGATGCCCGATCTCTCCATGGTGGAGCGCCGGTCACTCGAGGGGAAAAATGGATCGCTACAAAATGGTTACGCCAGTATGCATATGTCTAGGCAACAGGAGCACTTGCAGGAAAGCATTCTTGTTATGCGCTGCTCTTATCCCCTCACGATATCCAAACTATTAGTAGCTACCCTCTCTAAGTTTTAAATTTCTGATGTCACACACCGACCTTTCCCTCCTTGCTCTTATTGCCAATGCTAGCCTGCTGGTACAACTGGTTATGGCCGGACTATTGCTGATTTCTTTAGTCAGCTGGTATGTAATTTTCAAAAAACTCTTTTTAATCTCCTTTATCGTAACTTCAACCCGGAAATTTGAGTCTGCTTTTTGGAGTGGTGGTGATATGGCCACTTTGCTTGACAATGCTCAGCGACATCGCAAGGAATCGGGTCCTCTTGAACGCATTTTTGAAGCAGGAATGCATGAGTATTTGAAAGCACGCCAATCTCGCCCCGCAGATACGGCTATTCATGTGGATGGAGCACGTCGTGCGATGCGTGCAAGCTATCAACGAGAAATGGATGCGATTGAAACCCATCTTTCATTTTTAGCCACGGCTGGATCCGTTTCGCCTTATATCGGCTTATTTGGGACAGTATGGGGCATCATGAATGCATTTCGCGGCCTGGCCAATGTACAACAGGCTACATTAGCCAATGTCGCTCCTGGCATTGCCGAAGCCTTGATCGCAACTGCTATTGGTTTGTTTGCGGCCATTCCGGCAACAGTAGCTTATAACCGCTTTTCTGCTCAGATAGATCACCTCGCCAACCGTTTTGAAACCTTCATGGATGAATTCACCAATATCTTGCAGAGACAGTCACGATGAATGAGTGGAGAAATCGGCGATCTCGCCGCTTTAAAAGCGAAATCAATGTTGTACCTTATATTGATGTTATGCTGGTACTGTTGATTATTTTTATGGTAGCAGCCCCTTTAATTTCCCCCAGCATCATTAATCTTCCCACCGTGGGTATGCAGGCGAATAATCCTGCCCCCTCAGCTATTGAAATTGTAATGCGCAGTGAAGGGGGAGTACTTGAACTCATCGATACTGCTAGCAAAAAAAGTTTAGGTAGCTTGCCTCAGCCCCAAGCAATTCAAACTATTAAATCGCAACAAGAAAATCTTGAGCGGCCTGTTGTCATCTCTGCAGACAAGAATGTTCGATATGAGGCAGTGGTAAAGCTTTTAGCAGATTTGAACCGCGAAGGGGTAAAACGCGTAGGACTTTCCGTAGTCAAAAGTCCTTAACATTCAGTAATGTAAGCCCAATGGGGTATTGACAGTTACCATGGCCCGAGCAGATATTGAGCCTAGCACCGCAAAAATATCGCTAGATTTTCCTAGACTAGCTACAGTTTTCGCTCAAGCTAAAGAACGCCCCTATTCAGAAAGGTCACTCTCGCAAAAGCAGAGGGATGTTCGCGCTTGGGCGCTTACTCTGGCAGCTCATCTTCTTTTAGCAATTTTTTTAATGCTAGGCGTACGTTGGCAGTCCACAACCCCAGCCGTCATTCAAGCAGAACTTTGGGCTCCCACGCTACAGCAGGCCTCCCCTGCACCCTTACCAGCCTCTTCGCCTCCAACCCCAGCCCCTGCGCCAGTTGTCCCTAAAAGCGCTCCCCGCCCTACCCCCTCTACCCAGAAAGATCCTGCAGAGATTGCACTAGAAAAACAGACTCGTAAGCTGCAAGCTCAAAAAGCTGCTGAACAAGAGATGAAGAAACAGGAAAAGATAAGGCTTGCCAAGCAAGAAGCTGCCGAGAAAGAAAAACTTGAAGAAGCTTTAAAAAAAGAAAAGGCTCAGAAAGCTGAAAAAGAACGACTTGCTCAAGCAAAGGCAGAAGCTGATAAACGTTTTGAACAGAACCGACAACGGCTGATTGCCTCAGCCAGCACGACTAGCTTAAACTCAGCAGGCAAAGACCTAAGCACAGCCGCCCCCAAGGGTTTGGTGCAGTGGCAAGGTTTTGTACGCGCTTGCGTACAGCCGAATGTAAATTTTCCGGTGGACTCTATTAACGGGAACCCAGCCTCCGATTTTACAATCGAACGTTTGCCTGATGGCAGCATTGCTAGTGTTAAAGTCATTCGTTCGGGGGGTAATCCAGGGTTTGATGCAGCCGTAATACGGGCTATTTATGCTTGTGGTGCTTCAACAAACGGTTTTCCACAACCTCCGGGTGGGCAGCGTCTGTTTGAATTAATTTATCGTCCCAAAGAACAATAGTGAGAGTCAATCACCCATGATTAACAGTTCACCGCTTCAAAAGTTGCTTGTATATGGTTTAGTCCCGCTTCTGATCAGCCTTTTCAGTCAGAATTTGCACGCACAGCTACGGGTAGAAATTTCCGGCGTAGGTTCACAGCAATATCCCATCGCTATCGCTACCTTTACAGGAGACATGGCGGGTGCTAACCCACAAGACATTGCAAGTATTGTGCGCTCAGACCTGCAACGCAGCGGGCTTTTTCGAGTGATCGATATTGGACCTAGCCCTCTTGCCGAAAACACCCTCCCTGCATTAAGCGATTTTAAAACCCGAGGTGCTGATAGCCTTGCAGTAGGCTCTGTCACTCGTTTAGCCAATGGCTCTTTTGAAATCCGTTATCGCTTATTTGATGCTGTTAAACAAACACAAATTGATGTGCAAACCTTCACTCCAGCCGCCAGTAATCTACGTTTAGCTGCCCATATGATTGCTGATCGTATTTTTGAAAAAATTACGGGAGAACGCGGTAGCTTTGCAACGCGTATTGCTTACGTGGTCAGCCTGGGGCGGGATAATTTTGAGTTGCAAGTGGCTGACTCTGACGGACAAAATGCCCAAACCGCTTTAAAGTCACGGGAACCTATCATTTCTCCTGCCTGGAGTCCGGATGCAAGCAAGTTAGCTTATGTAAGCTTTGAAGATAAAAAACCCGTCGTATTTGTACATGAATTAGAAACTGGAAAACGCACTCGGGTCGCAAACTTTAAAGGATCCAATAGTGCACCTGCTTTTAGCCCGGAAGGTACACACCTGGCTGTCGTTCTCTCTAAAGACGGTTTAGCTCAAATGTATAAAATTACGATCGCTTCAGGCGAAGCGAAAAGAATGGCAGTGAGCAACGGTATTGATACTGAACCCATCTATGCAGCGGATGGCAGCCTCTATTTTGTCAGTGATCGCGGGGGTTCTCCCCAGATCTATAAAATGAGCATGACAGGAGAAGCGGCGCGAGTAACTTTTAAAGGGGATTACAATATTAGCCCTGCCATTTCAGCGGATGGAAAAACGTTAGCTTACGTTAGTCGACGAGGTGGGAAATTTCAGCTTTACAGCCTGGATTTAGCGAGCGGAACTGAAACCCAGCTTACTGACACCTTAAAAGACGAGTCTCCTAGTTTTTCTCCCAACGGAAAACAAGTTATCTACGCTACCGAAATCAAGGGGCGCGGGGTTTTAGCCGTCGTTTCCTCTGATGGTCGAGTCAAGCAAACGCTTAGTGCAGGTTCGGGAGATATTCGGGAGCCTGCCTGGGGTCCCTGGACTACTAACCGATAACCCTTCTTAATTTATGAAATTTTATTTCCCACTAGGTTCTACAAGTCGTTAAGGAGAAAAAAGATGAATATTTCCCGGAGTTTTTCAACGTTAATCATTGCTGCACATATAGCGCTACTCTCTGCTTGCGCATCCAATATCCCTCTTGATGAACCTGCTCCCTCAAGCTCCTCCACCTCTACTCAAGGCAATACCCCTGGGTCGGGAGCTACTTCTACAGGAGTTGGATCCGTAGCGCGCGTGGATACTACTCAAAATTCAGCTAACACCACAGCTAAAACCCCTCCTGTTCAACGGTCGATCTATTTTGACTATGACAGCTTTGTAATAAAAGACGAGTACAAAAACGTGCTTGAATCCAACACGCGCTTTATAAATAATAACAAGACCTTGCGAGTGGTCATTGAAGGTAATACCGATGAGCGCGGAGGCCGTGAATATAACCTGGCTCTAGGGCAAAAACGAGCAGAAGCCGTCAAGCGTGCCATGACACTTTTAGGGGTGCCGGAAAATCAAATTGAAGCAATTAGTTTTGGTAAAGAAAAACCCAAAGCCATGGGCTCAAATGAAGCTGCCTGGGCAGAAAACCGTCGTAGCGATATTAATTACCGCTAATTACCCGCTAAAAAGCTGATTGTAAAGATATGAGATGAAGAATTTACTGTTTGCAGTTTTACTAGCCTCCTCCTGCTTGCCTGTGTATGCGGGTATTTTTGATGACGAAGAAGCGCGTAAGGCCATATTGGATTTACGAAAGGAGAGTCGCGATCGTTATGAGGCGCTAGAGAAAAACCTGACTCAGGCCCAAGCAGCCGCCAATGCTCGCGTGGAAGCAACCCAGCGCAGTCAACTGGAACTGTCAAACACGATTGAAAAACTGCGGGAAGAGATCGCCCGCCTGCGGGGCCAAGTAGAAGTGCTCAACAATGAGCTGACTGCGCAGCAAAAAAAGACACGTGATTTATTTACAGATCTTGATGAACGCTTGAAAACTTTGGAGCCTAAAAAAATTGCCTTAGAAGGAGGAAAGGAAGCTGTTATTGAGCGTCCAGAACAAAATGCTTTTAATGCAGCACTTGAAGCATTCAAAGGAGCGGATATGCCGCGGGCTATCAAATTATTTACACAATTTACGACTCAATACCCACAAAGCGCTTTACTAGCTCAAGCCTATTATTGGCTAGGCACAGCCCAATACAGCAATAAAGAATTTAAAGCAGCCATTAGCACCCTAAGCAAATTTACAAATACCTACCCCGATAATTCTCGCATCCCTGATGCACTGTTAACCATTGGTAATGCTCAAATAGCTGCCGGGGATAAACGAGGGGCTACTCTAACTTTTGCTAAGCTAGGCAAACAATATCCGCAATCTCGAGCAGCTCAGTTAGCCCAAGAACGAGTGCCAGCAAGCAGCTCCCGCTGATTGTCAGGTTTTTATTTATGAGTGCAATCGCGTCAGACTCTTTTTCGGGTCTTCGAAACTTAGGGCTCCGCTCTAAGCAAATGCTGAAAACCGCAGGGATTTTATCTGCGGAGCAATTACAAAAAACCGGATCAGTAGCAGCATTTTTTGCGGTTCAACAATCCGCCGCTCCTGCTGCGCAGCCCAGTTTGAACTTATTGTGGGCTCTTGAAGGAGCGTTAAGCTGTCGGGACTGGAAAGAAATAGCCAACGACAGTCACACCAAGCTTGTCCTTTTAATGCAACTGGATGATCTAAAAAAACAAACTTCTTCTACTCCACCAACCCATCAGAATTCAATGCGCTAAACATGGAAGTCTGAGCGTTATACGCAAGAAGTTCTCCGGCATCAATATCAAAATACCAGCCATGTAAAAACAAGCTACCTTGATTCACCCGCTCTTGTATCCAGGGAAAAGACAAGAGGTTATCCAGAGAAACCAAAATGGCCGCCTGCTCGCAGGCGCGTGCTTGTACAGCAGGAGATTTATGAGGTAACTCCCGCAATACCTGTTCACGTGCACGCTGGGCAATACTCACCCAAGACCCCACAAATTCATAATGCGTATGGGTGCTTCCTTCGCAATCCATCAAAGCGTGAATTCCGCCGCAGCTGGAATGGCCTAGCACAATGATATGCTCTACTTCTAAAGATTTAGTAGCAAACTCAATAGCGGCTCGAATGCCCGGTGCTTGTGCCTCATGGCGATACGGGGGTACTAGATTGGCTACGTTTCGAATCACAAATAGCTCGCCGGGATCTGCTCCTGTCATCATGGCCGGATCTACCCGGGAATCACAACAGGCAATCACTAACGTCCGGGGTTTTTGATTTTGACGCAGCTGGGAGAAAAGCCCCTGTTCTTCCCCAAAATATTTGGCCTGAAAACGTTCAAAGCCAGTAATAAATTTACCGATATCTTTCATTTTCTACCTTGCAACACTTCACTGATCTATTATGCGTAACTTTTTCTATCTGATTGTTCACAAAAAAATAGCCCTTCAGTGTACCTTTCTTATGCAAGGGCTCTGTGTATTCCATTTTTAAATAAGGGGTGTCCAGGCACAACCCAAAAAATTGGGGTTCTGGATCAGCAAAATAATACTGAGGTGGATCCTTTAAGAATAAGGATAGATCCACTCTTCAATCCAGCGGCAATGCAGTGGTATCTTTTATTCGCTCTAAAGCAAAGCTGCTTTTTACATCCATTACCTCTGCAAGAGTCATTAACCGATCCATCACAAAGCGAGTAAAGTGCTCCAAATCACTCGTGTGGACGCGCAAGAGGTAATCCATCTCTCCTGTCATTGCATAACAAGCGACGACTTCTGGCCAGGCCTGCACGGTAGCACGAAAACCCTGCAAACTACTAGCTCCTCGCTTCTCGAGCTTGACACTAACGTAGGCCAATAAACCCAAGCCCAGTTTTTGCGGATCTAGCAGTGCGACATAGTTTTTGATGATACCCGCAGCTTCCAGGCGCTTAATACGGCGTAGACAGGGGCTAGCCGATAAAGAAACCGCCTCGGCAATCTGTTGATAAGTCAAGCGCGCATCGTTCTGTAACAAATTAAGAATTTTTCGATCTATACGGTCTATTTCCAAAATGACCTCTTATTTTTATAAAAAATGCGTATATTTTTATATTAAAGCAATTTACTTGCGTTAAAACGGCTTTTTTTGAAAATTTCGCAATATTATTTCTCTTATTCCCGCTTATGATTTCTCCGATAAAAATGGTTTGAAAGGCACAAATGAAAAGCGATGCAAGTGGAACATTTATCCCCTGGGATAACCCAATGGGAACAGATGGATTTGAATTTATTGAATATGCAGCTCCCGATCCTGTAGCAGTAGGCCAGATTTTTGAGACTCTTGGCTTTAAAGCAATTGCACGCCATCGGCACAAAAATGTGACCTTGTATCGCCAAGGAGAAATTAATTTCATTATTAATGCTGAGCCGGACTCTTTTGCTCAACGGTTTGCACGTCTACATGGTCCCAGCATTTGTGCAATTGCTTTTCGGGTTAAGGATGCTGCCGCCGCTTATAAGCGAGCCATTGAACTAGGCGCCTGGGGTTTTGATGCAAAGAGTGGCCCTATGGAGCTCAATATTCCCGCCATTAAGGGAGTAGGCGATTCTTTAATTTATTTTGTAGACCGTTGGCGGGGCAAAAACATTGCCTCTGTCTCTAACACTTTCCGTAGCATCGGCGATATTGACATCTATGATGTAGATTTTGAGTCTATCCACTCTAGTACTGCACAGGCGGATTTGGTACATCCTGGTGTGGGTTTATTAAACGTCGATCATCTCACTCACAATGTGCATAGAGGAAGAATGAAAGAATGGGCTGACTTTTATGAGCGTTTGTTTGGATTCAGAGAGATCCGGTATTTTGATATTGAGGGACAGGTCACTGGTGTCAAATCAAAAGCTATGACCAGTCCTTGTGGAAAGATTCGTATCCCGATCAATGAAGAAGGTGGGGAAAAAGCGGGACAAATTCAGGAATATTTGGATGATTATCAAGGGGAAGGGATTCAGCATATCGCCTTAAGTAGCGACAATATTTATGAAACCGTCGAAGGGCTGCGCGAAAATGGAGTAGTTTTTTTAGATACTCCTGCCACTTATTATGAATTAATCGATAAACGTTTACCTGATCACAAAGAAGATAAAGAGCGCTTGCTCAAAAACAGAATTCTGATTGACGGCGCCCCCGGCGGCGGCAAATTGCTGCAAATTTTTACAAAAACCGTTATAGGGCCCATCTTTTTTGAAATTATTCAGCGCAAAGGAGATGAAGGATTTGGTCAAGGCAACTTTAAAGCCCTCTTTGAATCCATCGAACTGGACCAAATCCGCAGAGGCGTAGTCAGTACTTAAGCTAAGCTTTAAAAATTTGAGACCTCCCAAGATGTCTACCGCTAAAACTTCTCCCTCGCAAAAGCTGGGTTCGGGCGTACCTGCCTACAGTTATGGGGCGTCCTTAAGGCCGCCACGCGGCAATTATTCCATAGCACAAGCAGATTACACCTGTGAACAAGTATGGGAGGCTTATAGCCATGCGGAGCATGATCGCTATCGACGGCTCTACAAGGACCGTATCGCAAAATTGCCGGGCCTGGCTTGCGAGGCATTTATTAGCTCGCTTGCAGCATTAGACGCTAGCGAGCAGATCCCTAACTTAAAACAGGTATCAGGCAACTTACGTAATGCCACAGCTTGGGAGTTGGTAGGAGTACCCGGACTTATTCCAGAAACTGCATTTTTTAAATTACTGAGCGAGCGGCGCTTTCCAATTACCACCTGGTTAAGGGAAGAAGCGGAGTTTAACTATATTGTTGAACCGGATATTTTCCATGATTTTTTTGGTCATGTACCTTTGCTTTTTAATCCTGTATTTGCAGACTATATGCAGGCTTACGGACGAGGCGGTTTGAAAGCTGATCGTCTCCAGGCACTGGAATATCTGGCCAGACTGTACTGGTATACCGTAGAGTTTGGCTTGATTAATACCCCGCAAGGCTTACGCATTTACGGTGCAGGAATTTTGAGCTCAGGAAGCGAACCTTATTACAGTTTATTTGATCCCAAACCCAAAAGAATTGGCTTTGATTTAAAGCGCGTTATGTCTACCCGCTATCGTATTGATGATTTTCAAAATACCTATTTTGTAATAGATAGTTTTGATCAATTATTTGAAGCGACCGCACCTGACTTTACTCATCTTTACACCCAGCTTGCACAGTTACCCACGTTTTCTGCAGGGGAAATAACAAAGACCGATAAAATATTTCACAACAATGTAGAAGGCCCTTCAAAGAAGGGCTAAGAATTGGATTTATCGGAACACAAACGGATGCATTAAATGCCAGAGTGTTCCTCTACACAACTACACTGCGCAACAAAAAGCTTTACCCAAAAAGCAGTTTAACCCCCCCTTAAGCGGCGGTCTTTTGTGCCTCTTGCACAGCTGCTTTGTAAATACTGTTACGGGGTTGTGAAAACACTCTTTGCAGCATAGGTTCAAACTCGCTTATCGGTAAAGTTAGCGCTTTCGCATCAAAGGCAGGGTTGTCATAAAGAGCACAGAATTCTGCTGTACGCTCAAAAAACGGACTGCTGCGAAATTGTTCACGCATATTTCGATCCATACCAATATGATGGAAAAAATAGTGGCCCTGAAAAATGCCATGATGCTGCACCATCCAGTGATTAGCCTCGCTTACAAAAGGCTTAAGAATAGCCGCAGCAATATCCGGATGGTTAAAAGAACCTAGGGTATCTCCAATATCATGTAGCAAAGCGCAAACAACGTACTCTTCATCACGCCCGTCCTGTAGAGCACGGGTAGCCGTCTGTAAGGAATGGGTATAACGGTCTACGGGAAAGCCACCGTAATCCCCTTCCAAAAGCTGTAAATGCTGAATGATTCGCTGCGGCAATGCTTTAGCAAACTGAATAAATTCGCCGCCAATAATCTGCCAATCTTGTTGGGTACTGTCCTGCATGGAAGTAAAGTTTGCACGTGCGCTCATCGCTTATCTTTCTAAAGTTTAGATAAAAGACTTTCCGATAAGAATGTCGTCGAATTTATCAAGAAAATCAATACTTCTTATTCTATTGTTAGATATTTATATCTAGACAAAAAGCCAAAACCCGTGCTTTTAGCACAGTAAGCTGCAGCAACAACAGGGCGGATTTAGAAATTAGATTAGACAGGATAACTGCCTAAAACTTTAAAAAATGCCGTATGTGCTTTTAAAGTATCTAAAGCCTCTTTAATCGTTGGGTCTTTTACATGGCCTTGAATATCCACATAAAAATAATATTCCCATTGCCCATTTTTAGCGGGTCTGGATTCAAAACGAGTCATGGAAACCCCATAATCGGCCAACGGTTTAAGCATTTCATAAACGGCACCGGGTTTATTGGGCACTGATAAAATTAAACTAGTCTGATCACGACCTGAAGGTGAGGTTATATACCGGCCAATAACTCCAAAGCGCGTACGGTTATTAGGATCATCCTGAATATTAGCAGCGGCTATTTGCAACTGATAGCGAGCAGCAGCCAAGCTGCTGGCAATTGCAGCAGTATTTGGATTTTCAGCTGCAAGACGGGCTGCCTCCCCATTGCTAGAAACCGTTTCAATGCGAATGCTGGGGAAATGACGCGCTAACCATAACTGGCACTGTGCATAGGCTTGTGGATGAGCCAATATACGTTCAATACCCTCCATGCTTCCATTGTGTGTCAACAACTGGTGATGAATAGGTAAAGTCAGTTCAGCACTAATAACTAAGGGTGTGGTTAGCATTAAATCAAGCGTACGGCTGACCGCACCCTCCGTCGTGTTTTCAACAGGTACTACTCCAAAATCAGCGCTGCCTGTTTCAACAGTACGAAACACTTCATCAAACGACAGGCAGGGCAAGGCATCGACCTGTACCCCAAACTGTGCGCGTACCGCCTGCTCACTATAGGTACCTTGAGGACCAAGATAGGCTACGCGAATTGGAGCTTCTGCTGCCCGGCAAGCACTGATAATTTCCCGCCAGAGAGCCTGAACAGCATCATTAGTCAATGGCCCGGTATTAGCTGTGGCAATCTTGTGTAGTACCTGTACTTCACGCTCAGGCCGATAGACAGGCTCATTTGCAGCATGCTTTATGGCTCCAACTTCCTTTGCAAGAGCCGCCCGTTGATTAAGAAGGTTAAGTAGTTGCTGATCCACAGCATCTATTTTTTGACGCAGAGGTAAAAGAGGATCATTCATAGCATGGAAAGTTAATCTCTAAAGAAAAACTTGATGGGTTAAACAACATAGGACCGTGGAGAATTAGAAAATCACTCCACAATTTTTTTTACTTTTTCAGCAGCGTACCACTGCATGACTCCAATAGCAGCAAAATTTAATACGCTCCTAAAAATTATTGACGCGCTACCGCTAATACCGAATGATGCTTTCGCGGAATCACCCGCATTATCAGGAATATTAGTATGCATTCGTTTCAGCATTATTTTGAACGTACTCTTAATAAAAGCAGATTCATCTTAAACTTCATTTTAATAGCCACTCTTTCTGCCTGTTATGTGGTACCTGTGGATCCTCGTACTGGACAAGCCTATCCTATTAGTAATCCTAGCCATCCATCTCAGGGTTATGGGCCAGTTGTGCTTACTCCTTCTTCCCACCCTTTAGCAGTTCCTACCCCACAAGCTGTCTCATTGAGTGCTCGACTATATCCTCTTAATATGCAAGCTAATAAAAATGGCATGCTCAATGCTGTGGTTATCGATAATCATGCAGGAAGAGGTAGCTTCACCGTTACTTATTTAGGAGATACTTTGCAAGGCGAAGCCTCTAGAGTCGATGCCAGCTATCCTTCTTTTGGCCGCATTCACGATCAAGTGCTGGGTTTAAACAACCAACGTGAATTCAGAGGGCGGCGTGGTATTGCGAATGCCTTTGGCTTAAAAGGAGTGAATGTGCAGTGCGAATATCTTCTCACGGGTAATCAAATGGGTACAGGGGTTTGCCTGTTTTCAGATGGGGGGAAATACCAAATTCATTTTGGGAATTAAGGCTTAGCCTTATAAGCGAGAAGTATTCCGCAAAACTTTCAAGAATGCTTCAAAGCAGCTTATTTTCTTGAACCCCAAATTTGCGCCAACCATCCGTCTCGTCCGCAATTTCTACGATAGAAATTGTAACGAACAGGGTTTTTCTTGTAATAGTCTTGATGGTACTCCTCGGCAACAGTAAACACCGTTGCCGGAACAATTTCGGTGTACACCTTGGCAAAACGGCCACTGATTTCTACCGCCAGCTTACTTTCTTCAGCAGCTTGCTTTTGCTCTGGAGTCAGATAAAAAATCGCGGTACGGTAAGCATTGCCTATATCGCAAAACTGACGGTCTTGCACACCAGGATCAATGTGCTTCCAAAAATACTCCAATAGCTGGGGGTAAGTAATTTGTTGAGGATCGTAGGTAATACGTACCGCTTCGGCATGACCTGTGTTGCCCTGGCTGACCTGCTCATAAGTTGGGTTAACCGTACGGCCCCCAATATAGCCAGACTCGGTAGTCAATACCCCGGGTAATTTGTCAAAATCAGCTTCTACACACCAGAAACACCCTCCTGCAAAAATAGCTACTTCCGAAACCGCCTGTGCATTGCCAAGGGTAGCCTGCTGCTTAGAAAAAGGAACAGCCTGGGTAAATCCCATACGGGTTATGACTGTAGCAGCAACCACCCCCCCATATTTAAGGAGAGAAGAAAATCTTTTATTAGCCATCGTTTTAAAAGCATACTTCAGAAATTAAATCTGACAAATCGGCGTTAATCGCTTTTTCCTCTTCGAATTTCTTTGCCTACTTAAGCACGTAGCCCTTTCAGATTGCACTGCTTAAGTAAAAACCGCTTTATATCGGTGGGAATTATGCTCAATTCACCCTTTTCTAATAACCTGACTTAAGGACAGGTAAACCCGCAGAGTTATTCATTTTGGATAGACCCTTATCGCAACGCTTTTGGCTGTCCAATTGCAACTACAGATTAAACCGTCCAATGGGTGGATAAAGTAGAGGCAGGGACATTTTTACGGAGCTGCTTACGCAAGCGTTTAAAAAAATTGCGGGGTTTAGTAAATACCTGCTCAGTTTCCGCAACCGCTGGCTGTACTTGAGCCGCTCCCGATAATAGTAAAGCAGTCACCATGGGCATGAATTTCATTATTGGCATATTGACAGTAGACTGAAGACGTCCAATTGTCATTGCTTCACGGGCTAATAATTCAAGCGCAAGTCCATACTCTGAATAGTGAGGTAGATGCGAAAAATCCCGTGATTGTTCTAATCGAATGACAGTGCCGTGATTGACTCCGGGCAAGTGGTACTGCGAGGGAGTAGCTGCACCAAATCCCCAAAAAACCTTAAGCCAGTCATGATGATAACGATTAGCAAACAATAAAGTAGAAGGATGAGTATTCTCACGACTTAGCTGCGGTACTGAAGTTTTAAGCAAGTAGGCTAAATCTGCCCCACTTCCCTTGAAATGAATTGCTCTGTCTTGGGGTAGCAGAATTACACGCGGCTTGTTCTCTACATACAGCGATTTTGCAACGCTACCGCTCATGCTATGCCAGACAATGTCTCCCCAGCCTCGCGCCGCTGCCATTCCTATTTTGTCAAAAATACGTCTGGAATAATTTGTCGGCTGAGTATTTTTAGATAATCTCGCCTCTGCCTTTTGAAGAACTTCAAGCAAGGGAGCGATACGTAATGGTTTCTCCAAGCGCAAAGTCTGGCCTATCTCTGAAGAAATTTTCCCCATCTTGTGGAGGTGCTGCAATTCAAAACCGGAAGATGTTCCGGATACCGTCAGCAGGACATCACAGGGAGGATGTTCGGTTAATTCCCATGGAGGAGTAGAGACACGGCTTGCTAATAGTTGCAGCGCCGATCTTACAAGGTTTTTTTCCGTTTCCGATAAGCCCGAAAGGCCTAATCGCAGCATGAATCAACCACCTTTTCTTGAGAAGCCAACATTTACATCGGTTTCCCTAAATATATCTCATAAGCTCATCACATTCGCACTGTAATATGATGCTCGGACAATTTTGAGCCGCGTCAGGAGCAATCGCAAAAGCTGCTTGTCAACAAAAAGCCATACCCAACTGCACGGATTCATGTAGAGGAATTAGAGGCATTGTCTGGATAGTTTTTGCTAATTCCATTGCAGGTTTTCTGCCTCAGTTGCACTGGCCCATAAATTGCCTTGTGCTCCAATGACTCCAGCCTCCCAAATGCGTACTGCTTGATCCTCTGTTTGGACCCCGCAAGCTAATACAGAAACATTGTAAGATTTTGCAAGCTGAATCAGCCCTCGCATTCTTACGGCAACCTCAGGGGAAGTGCCCAAAGCACTGATTAACTGACGGGATAATTTAACCACAGACACAGGAATGTCTTCAAACCACTGGGGATGGATAGAGGTACTGCCGAAATTATCTAACACAAAATGCAGCCCGTGCGCATGCAAACTTTGGCTATTATAAAAAAGGGCTTCTTTATCGTAAGGCAGATAAGATTCATTAATATCAATCAAAACACGGGCGGGATCTATCCGAAAAGTCTCGCAACTACTCAATAGGTATTTAGGTAAGCCAGGATGAGCCAGTTGTGCCAAGGTCATATTAAATACGAGACGGGTAGTGGGAGGAATTTGATTTCCCCAAGCACTCAATTGCTTTAACCCAAGGGTGATGATTTGATTATTGAGTTCATGCAGCAAAGGGCTGGCTTCCAGTACTCTGAAAAACTCAGATGGAAAATATACCGTTCCATCAGCCTGCCGCAATGCCGCTAAAACCTCAAGGGCTAAAGGTAAATCAAATCGCTTTCCCCCTGTTGACAAACCAAACAGGGGCTGAAAACGTGCAATCAAATGACCCATTTTGAGGGCATTGGATATTTGAACCTGTGACAATGATGGAACTAACGCCCCATAATGATCTGCCGGTAAAGGATTTTGTAATAATTTCAGCTGTTGTTGCGCGCTGAGCAATAATTCTGGAGCCGTCACTCCTTGCTCTGGCGCGGCAACAAACACACTCAAAGGCGCGGCTTGCACTGCCAAGGAAATAGAGTGTTGCATGATTGCTTGGGCACGGGATCTGAGAGTAGCAGAGTCTTTACAAGCTAATCCAATGGCATAGCGGCTAGCATCGCTTACCGTAATTAATTCTGGAGTTTGCAAAATACTAGCCAACTGTTGGATTACCGGAGCCAGTACATCTCTCGGAGAGTCCATTGCCAAGTGGATAGCCTGAGCTTTAGCTTGTTGCCATTGCAGCATGACAATTCCTACACACTGCTGTTCTGTTAACTGGTTTTGAATAAACTCAGCCAATGCTGTCACGCCCGGTAAACCCAAATGGGATGGGCTCATCTCATTTGCTGAAGCTGTTTGTTTTAAATCTTCTGGATGGGAAATGTTACGAAAAACTGCTAGCAATTCCGAGTCTGAGAGTGGGAAGAGTTTTTCTTCAAAAACCTGGTCCTTCTGCCCTTGCAGGCTGGGTAATTTTATAATATGGGTACGTACTTCCTGGGTTCGCAAGGCCCCCTGAATGGCAACCAAGCGTTCGCTTAGAACAGTAGAGGGTAAATTCTGTACCCCAGTCAGCAGCCCTTTAAAAGGCTCAGGCATCTCTTTATGTTTACCCAATATTTCAAGGGTTTGACCATCATTGGAAACACGTAAAACAATAGCCGAAGAAAGCTCAGCTAAAGCCTGTGCCTGCAGTTCATTAAGATCCGCCCGCTGTTTTGCTTCATCCAGTAAACGCGACTGCTCAGCCATTTGCCGCAATAGCAAAGAGCGCTCCGCTTGGTATCGAGCAAGCTCATCATTCTTGCTTGTTGTGCCCGGCGTAGAAGGGTTTTCCTGAACGCTACCAGGACTGGATTGAATAGAAGACATGAAACACCTAATGATTAATTCTTACTTTATAACACTCCTTAGACCCAGTCATGCACAGTTTTCTGGCTGAGTATGAAAATACCTTTGGCAAAGCAGAGACATCATAAATGCTATAGCCCAGCCCTGTAATTTTGCAAGCAAAAAAATCTTTAGCCCTTACGATTTAGGCTGTTTTCTCAAAGCTTTAACAGCAAAAACTAAAAAAAACAGCTACAGATGATAGGCAACTTCACCATGGCTGTTGATGTCAAGACCCTCTCTTTCTTCATCCTCTTTAACACGTAAGCCAATAACACGATCTACTAGCTTAAAGGATATAAATGCTACCACTGCTGACCAAAGAACAGTGATTAACACCCCCTGAGTTTGAATCCACAATTGCGTTAAAACAGGATTAAAAGACGTTTTCATCGTGACCCAGTCGGCTATAAAACCAGGACCACCCAAAGAAGGATGGTTAAATACTCCAGTCAACAAAGCGCCGACAATACCTCCTACACCATGTACTCCAAATACATCCAGTGAATCATCCGCACCTATTAAACGCTTTAAACCATTGACACCCCACAAGCAAAACACTCCTCCTGCCACTCCAATGGCCAATGCTCCTAATATCCCTACATTGCCTGCGGCCGGTGTAATAGCCACTAGTCCAGATACCGCTCCCGAGGCGGCCCCTAGCATGGAAGGTTTTCCTTTAGCCAACCATTCCGCAACAGACCACGCCAACACTGCAGCAGCTGTAGCTAAAAAGGTATTTATCAAAGCCAAAACAGCAAAACCGTTTGCTTCCAGGGCTGAACCTGCATTAAAACCAAACCACCCCACCCACAGCAAAGCAGCCCCTGTCATGGTCAAGGTCAAGTTATGCGGACTCATCGCTTCCCGACCATAGCCTATTCTCTTACCTATCATAAAAGCCCCTACTAAACCAGCTACCGCCGCGTTGATATGCACTACAGTGCCCCCGGCAAAATCGAGCGCTCCCTTCTGCCAAATAAAGCCTGCCGTCGAGTTCATTTTTTCGATCATGTTTGCAGCGGTATAAGCATCAGGCCCAGGCCAAAACCACACCATGTGAGCGATAGGAAGATAAGCAAACGTGAACCACAAGAACATAAAAAACAGTACCGCAGAAAATTTTATGCGTTCCGCAAAGGCTCCTACGATTAAACAGCAAGTAATTCCTGCAAAGGTGGCTTGAAAAGCCGCAAAGGACAATTCGTAGATAGGCGTAGCTTTACTAAAAGTGGCTGCTGTTGAAAAACTACCGTCTGCAGAATTAAACATCCCATTAAGAAAAATTCGCGAGAACCCTCCAATAAAGGCATTCCCCTCAGTAAAAGCTAGTGAATAGCCATAAATCACCCATAAAACGGTGATTAAACAGAAGGTCACCATTATCTGCATTAAAACAGATAATATATTTTTGCTTCGTACCAAGCCTCCGTAAAATAAGGCTAAGCCAGGCACTGTCATCATGATCACTAGTAGCGTAGATAAGCTCATCCAAACGGTATCCCCTTTATGAGGAATTAGCACAGGCAAGGATGCGGCTGTAGAGGATGACTCCATCGTAGAGGCCAACGAATGATGGGGCTGCGTAAGCCCCGCTTTTTCGCTGGAGCTTTCCCCTAAAGCTTCAAGAGGTAATTGCGCTTGCCCTGGTGTTGCTTTTCCTTGAGAAAACGCAAAAGTGACCATCAACAGGCTCAGAAAACTACTAATAATGATTTTTTTTAATATAGGCATGATAGAAGTAACTTTTAATAAGTTAGAGCGCTTGGATACCGTTTTCGCCAGTCCGAATCCGGACCACTTGTTCAAGAGAAGTAACAAAAATCTTGCCGTCCCCAATCTTGCCAGTACGGGCTGTCTTTTCAATTGCTTCAATAGCCTGTTCGAGTAAAGCCTCAGGGACTGCTGCCTGAATTTGTATTTTTGGCAGGAAATCTACAACATACTCGGCACCACGATATAGCTCAGTATGACCTTTTTGTCGGCCAAATCCTTTAATTTCACTTACCGTAATTCCCGAAACACCTATGTCCGATAAAGCTTCTCGAACCTCATCCAACTTAAATGGTTTAATAATGGCAGTAATCATTTTCATAATAGACTTCAACCTCCAGTGCAGCGCTCTTCATAAGGATTTTTAACTCTGTGTTAATGGAAGTAAGCATAAGATGTGCCACACCCAAGCTAAGCCTTATTGAGACCCGATAGTTCTTTATGAAATACTCAAATATGTTGCAAAGTCAGATCCGCCTGGAAGTTTCAAACGCCCTAAGAAAGAGCACTGATTGGAAAAAGAAAATGACTAAAAACCTCTTTGCCCTGTTTTGGTGCGCTTGGATGGGCTAGGGAAAAATTTAAATTTTCCCTATTCCTACCCTTTAGAACCGGGGAATTCATACTTCTCTTTTTAGTAACACAATTTAATATCCAATATTTATGGAGCTAAGCGTGGAAAAAATCGCCTTTCTCGATGAGCTGCAAGACAAACTTACGTTACTGCTTAAAAACAGTCCTGCAGCCGATATAGAACGTAATGTCAAAACCCTTATTTCTCAAGGTTTAGCTAAGTTTGAACTGGTCACACGAGAAGAGTTTGAAGTGCAACGTGAGCTGCAGTCTCGTTTACGCGCTCGATTAGAAATACTAGAAGCACGCGTCCAAGAACTTGAAAAAAAATCGCAGTCTTAATCCGCATGAATCTGGCTATCGTAAAAAGCAGAGCTTTAACAGGGATGCAGGCTAGTGCAGTAGCAGTTGAAGTCCATCTGGCAAATGGCTTACCCAGCATTACATTAGTAGGCTTACCAGAAACTGAAGTGAAAGAAGCACGAGAACGGGTTCGGGCGGCTTTAATCAACAGCGGCTTTGAATTTCCGATGCGCCGCATCACCATTAATCTAGCCCCAGCCGATTTGCCTAAAGAATCTGGCAGTTTCGATCTTCCTATCGCGCTAGGTGTACTGGCTGCAAGTGGACAAATACCAGCAGAATCGCTTGCCTCTTATGAATTTGCAGGGGAATTAAGCTTGACTGGGCAATTACGACGCATTCGGGGAGCGTTAGCTATGGCTTATGCTGTGAGTAAAACTGAAAATCAGAGTGCTGCATTTGTACTGCCCAGCGCTAGCGCTGATGAGGCTGCGTTAGTCAGTGGAGTTGCTGTGTATGCCGCTGATAATTTGCTAGAGGTCTGTTCCATGCTCTGTGGAAGCACCCCCTTACCCCTGGCACACCCCACTATTTCTTCAAGAAGCAAGCAAACACTTAATATTGCTGATGTAAAAGGACAAGGCACTGCAAAACGGGCCCTGGAAGTAGCAGCCACAGGGGGCCATGCGACCCTTTTGGTAGGGCCACCGGGGACTGGTAAAAGTATGCTAGCCCAACACTTTTGTTCCCTGCTACCCCCAATGACAGAGGAAGAAGCATTGGAATCTGCAGCAGTACTCAATCTGAGTAATCGCTTTGACATTCAAGCGTGGAAAACACGTCCTTTCCGCTCACCGCACCACACCGCCTCGGCAGTAGCCTTAGTCGGCGGGGGCAGTTATCCACGCCCTGGAGAAATAAGTCTGGCACATAAAGGGGTACTTTTTTTAGATGAGCTGCCAGAGTTTGATCGTAAAGTATTAGAAGTCCTACGTGAACCCTTGGAGTCTGGGAAAGTCACTGTATCACGCGCTGCTCGTCAGATAGATTTTCCGGCCCAATTCCAGCTCATTGCCGCAATGAACCCTTGTCCCTGTGGATATTTGGGTCACAAAGTCCGCAATTGTCGCTGCACACCAGATCAAATTGCCCGTTACCAAGGCCGTATCAGCGGCCCATTACTGGACAGGATCGATATTCAGATCGAAGTAGCAGCACTGTCTGAAGAAGAGCTACTGAGTTTGCCCCAGGGTGAATCCTCTAGTGCTATAGCTGAGCGCGTTACGCAGGCTCGCAAACGCGCACTGCAGCGCCAAAATAAACCGAATGCTTTGCTCGACCCAGGGGAGATCATGACATATTGCCAGATGCAAGCAGCGGCAGAAACGCTGCTGAAAAATGCAATGGCAAAATTCGCGTGGAGTGCACGCGCGACCCATCGCGTGCTCAAGCTATCGCGTAGCGTCGCTGATCTTGCTAATTCCGAGAAAATTACAGCCTCCCATATTGCTGAATGCATTCAATACCGACGCGTATTGATACAAAACTAATTTCATCTTTGTTTTTGTCGAGGTATTCACAGTCAGGCAAAGAAAGAGTTTTAGCAAGCCATCCATGGAACAAAAGAGTTTAGAAATGGAAGAAAATCTCATATGTGTCTATAAATATTAGAGTAAAAACTCGGGAATTTTTCATTGATTTGCTGCGTCGCAGCATCATACTTAGAAAAGTATCGCTAATACGTTTTTTGACAGGAGCATAATCATGGAACTCATTCAAGAATGTTTACAGTATGTGATTACAAAGTTTTTAAAACTGCTAGGAATTGAGACAGTAGCTCAAAACGAGGACTTCGTAGCCTATTAAATACTTTGCAATGTATATTCTTTAAGATCCTTAATTAAACGGCACAGTGTAAAAATAAAATTTTTATCTAAAAAAGATTGATCTTAATGTTTAAATTCTGTGTCCAAACGTAATCGGATCTTTTTAGGTATTTTGGCTGCTTACCTGATAGGGGTAGCAGCTCTTTTATACAATCAATTAGCCGAGATTGACCCTCGCTACCGTGAATCTGCGGAAGATTCCCTGGTGGAAACTTCCCAACTGCTTTCCACCATTATTGAACAAAACATAAGAGACGGTATTGTTCGGCCAGAAGTATTGAGGCCCGTGTTTCAAAGCCTATACGCTAAAAATTTTTCTGCAAAAATTTTTAGTGTTGAAAAAAACCAAATCGAATTACGCGTCTATGTCACTGATAAAGCCGGCCGGGTACTGTTTGACTCCACCGGAAAAGACGAAGGAGCAGATTATTCCCAATGGCGGGATGTAGCCCGGACCCTTAACGGTCAATATGGTGCACGCAGTACAGCTGATATAAAAAATGATGACCGCACCACCGTGATGTATGTAGGAGCACCCATCCGCTTGAACAATGAAATAATTGGGGTGGTAAGCGTAGCAAAACCAGTACAAAGCTTTGGTCAATATGTGCAAGCTGCTCGAGAAAAAACTGTGTTAGTAGGGGTATATTCCGTTGCCGCAGTAATAGTATTAGTTTTGATTCTTTCGGTTTGGCTAGTACGCCCCTTTGGTTTGGTTACAGATTACGTTCGTTACGTGCGCGCCCAACGTAATTTCTCTTTACCTCGTCTGTCTCGTAGAGCATTAAGGGCCATTGGCGCTGCCTATGATGAAATGCGTGATGCATTAGCAGGGCGTAATTATGTAGCCGACTACGTACAAACACTTACGCATGAACTAAAAAGTCCCCTCTCCGCAATTCGCGGGGCTGCGGAACTATTGCAAGAGCCCATGCCAAAAGCTGATAGGCAACGCTTTTTGGGTAATATCACACGCGAAACTCAACGGGTTCAAGAGTTAGTCGACCATATGTTAGAGTTAGCGGCCTTAGAAACCCGTCGGCATTTAGATAGTGCAGCGCCTATATTCTTAGGGCCTTTACTTGAAGAAATTGCTGCCAGTGCAGCGACAATCGGGGCCAAACGTCAGGTCAAGGTGCAGCTAGAAATTCAGCAAAATGCCTGGATTGAGGGAGATATTTTCCTGATTCGTCGCGCCGTAACGAATCTGATCGATAACGCTATTGATTTTTCTCCAGCAGGTGCTACTGTGAGCATCATTTTATATATCCTGCACAAAACTGTACAAATACAGGTGCATGATAAAGGACCCGGTATTCCTGAATATGCGGAGGAAAAAGTGTTTGAAAAGTTTTTTTCATTAGCTAGACCCCATAACAAAAAGAAAAGCACCGGCTTAGGCTTAGCTTTTGTAAAGGAGATTGCTGAGCTGCACCGCGGTCGCATCAGCTTGAAAAACGCCTCAGAGGGGGGAGCCCTAGCAATACTCAGCCTGCCCTTACTTCCTACACCCACCGTAGCAGCCCATTAATGCCTTTTCAGAGTAGGAGATATCCTCATGGCTAAGCCTTCAGTTAAAGCATTCATCTCTGTTGGGTTACTCATCACCTTTGGAGCTGCCATCTGGTTTGCTATGGCTGACCACTCAAAGCAAAAGCAACAAGCAGATAATGCTGCAACTGCAGCTAAAAATGCCATTGTGCTAGAAGGCTTGATAGCGCTAGATGTTGAAACCTATTTAAAAGACCCGCGTGTAGTCAAAATTCTTTCGGACAAAAACATTACTGTGAATGCCACGCGAATAGGATCGCGTGAAATGGCTAATCGCATTAAATCAGGCATGACAACAGACTTCTTCTTCCCCTCCGGGATTGTAGCGGCAAATCAAATTAGCGATGCTGCCAAAAAAGTTAGTATCAATACAGTTAGTTATAGCCCTTTTTATACACCCATGGTAGTGGCTTCTTGGGTCCCGATTGCAAAAATTCTTACTGCTAACAAAATTGCAAAACCTCTCACTAACAGCACAGAACAAACCAAAATTTACAATTTAGATTTACAAAAACTGACTAACTTAATGTTAGAAAAAAAGCGCTGGAAGGATTTGCCCAACTCAAATGAATATGAGGTAAGCCGCAGTATTCTGGTTTCTACTACCGATGTGCGCAAATCCAATTCCGCAGCCATGTATTTAGCACTAAGCAGCTTTGCCATTAACAAAGGGGAAGTCGTAACCGACAAAACTACGGCTCGCACTGTCGCTCTGCAAGTAGCTGAATTGTTCAAGCGACAAGGGTATCAAGAAAATTATGTCAATGGAAACTTTGATGATTATGTCTCCATTGGCATAGGAAAAACTCCTCTTGCGTTTATCTACGAAAATCAAATGGTGAGCTATGCGATGAGTAAAAAAGGTATCGCCGCAGATATGGTACTGATGTATCCCGCTCCTACTATTTTCAACAAAGTGGTTTTTGTGGCAGCCAACGAAAAAGCCAAGATTCTTGGGGAGCTGTTAGCAAACGATCCTCAACTACAAAAAATAGGAATTGAATACGGATTTCGCGGTAGTGACCCGGCTGCTTTTGCGGCAGAAGCCAAAAAAGCTGGCCTGACAGTGAATGAACGTATCACCGAAGTAATTGATCCCCCCTCTTACGAAGTGATGGCTGAAATGATCGATGTCATCACACAGGAGATGAAACAATGAAATGCAGTGCCATAACCCAGTTTGGATTTAAAAAACCTGCTCTGTTTTTTGTAGCCAGCCTTTTTATCCTTGGCTTAATGACCGCTTGCGGCAAAAAAGAACAAGCCACAACAAAGGAGAATTCCAGCTCAGCAATTGTTTTTAATGTGCTAGCTACCAGTGATTTAAAAGATGCTGAAGCATTAGAAGCTAAAGTAAAAGCCGCCACCGGTATTGAGCTGAAATTCACTTTTGGTGGAACCATGGAAAGTACAGAACAAGTATTGTCTGGAAAATCAAAGGCTGATGCTGCCTGGTTTGCAAACGCAAAATATTTACTGAGCGACCCGCAAGGACAGTCTCGGGTAAAGCTTCAAGAAAAAATTATGCTTTCCCCACTGGTCATCGGAGTATCGGAGTCAGCTGCTGACCAACTTGGATGGAAACCCGGCGTTAATGTAAGCTGGAAAACTGTAACTGATGCAGCCAGTGCAGGAAAATTACGCTACGCTATGAGCAATCCTGCCTCTAGCAACCAAGGGTTTATGGCTGTCATGGGGGTAGTTGCTGCCAGTAGTGGCAAAACAGAGGCGCTGACCGCGCAAGACGTCAATATTCCCATCATCCGGGATTTTTTAAAGGGCTATCGACTGGTTGGAGATAACTCCACCTACCTTGCTAAAAAATTTATTGAACAACAAGGCAACGAAGGTAAAGATAGCATTAATGCTTTTATCAATTATGAAAACTGGCTCTTAGCTTTAAATAATGGTGGAAAACTCAAAGAAAAGCTACGTCTGATTTACCCCCACGAGGGTGTGGCTACTGCAGATTATCCACTCATGCTTTTGAATGAGTCTCGGCGTGAAGAGTATCAGAAAATTATCGCTTATTTAAAAAGCGAAGAAGCACAAATCTGGTTGGCAAAAACGACATTGCGTCGGCCTTTGAGTCCGGAAGTTCTTAAACAAGTGGACTATCTTTTTCCTAAGGATCAGTTATTAATTGAGTTGCCATTCTCTACAGATAGGCTTCTAGCCGATACTCTCATTGAGGCTTATCTGAATGAGTTTCGTAAACCAATTGCTTCAACATTTTTAATCGATACCAGTGGCTCAATGAAGGAGGGAACCCGAGCAGCAGATTTAATACAAGCTCTACAGTTTATTGCTGGCGCGGACAACTCCTTAACTGGTCGATTCTCCCGACTGACCAGCCGCGAAAAACTGTGGATGATGACTTTTTCCAGCAAAGTCCGCGACCCCGTCTATTTTCAGGTACCAGAAGCAAAAGCCACCGTACAAGGGCAATTAGCAAAAACGGATAGCTCAGAAAAACAAGCCGTTTTTTTGCAGGTTCGCAATTTCGCAGAAAATCTTCGTATGGACGGGGGAACGGCCTTGTATGACGGCCTTTATATTGCCTTAAATAATATGGCCTCGGAAAAAAATAAACATCCAGAGTATGCTTACTCGGTCGTTGCTTTTACCGATGGACAGGCTAATAGTGGGCGCAGTCTAGAGCAATTTAAACAGGATTATGGGCAATTGCCTGAAACTGTACGGGCAATCCCCGTCTTTATGGTGCTCTTTGGGGAAGCAAAAGAGAGAGAACTGGAAGAATTGATAAAAATTACTGGAGGCAAGGTTTTTGATGCCCGCAAAACACCTTTAGCGACCGTGTTTAAAGATATTCGATCCTATCAGTAAAAAAACTGCCCCAGAATAAGTTTTATGATTTTCTATAGCAAAAATTAAATGCTAGAGACTTTTATTCGGTAAACATCTGTATTACAGTTTGCAGCGTAATTGCCTTTTATTATCCCTTTTGCTACCAAAACTACCATGCAAGAAGAAAATCGCTACACCACTACTGCCATTGTTTTTCACTGGCTTTTAGCATTGTTAATTATTGGGAGTTTTGGAGTAGGTCTGTACATGGTTGATTTACCTTTAAGTCCTCAACGCCTCAAACTTTATAATTGGCATAAATGGGCAGGAGTAACGATTTTGACTCTTTCCGTTTTCAGGCTATTGTGGCGATTAACCCATCCACCTCCCGCCTTACCTAGTACGATGCCTCTATGGCAAATTCGGGCCTCTCATCTTGCCCATTTAAGCCTGTATGTTCTTTTTTTCGCAGTTCCCCTGATTGGTTGGGCTTATAGCTCAGCAGCTGGCTTTCCGATTGTATGGTTTGGAGTATTACCCTTACCAGACTGGGTCCCTAAAGACCGAGAATTAGCTGAAGCTATTAAACCTTTTCATGAAATTAGCGCATGGCTACTGGCTGTTGTTGTGCTTATCCATATAGCAGCTGCACTCAAGCATCATTTTATAAACCACGACGGGGTGCTAACACGCATGCTACCCCTCTTTTCCAAAAAGAAAACTACCCCATGAAAAAACTACTTACCGTTTTACTTCTCAGCTTGTCCGCAATTATCACGGCGCAAGCTCAACAAAAGTTACTGACTCAAAGTGAAATCAGCTTTGTAAGCAAACAAATGGGAGTGCCTGTAGAGGGTAAGTTCACCAAGTTTGATGCCCAATTAGCGTTTGACCCCAAAAAACCCGAAACGAGCAAGGTTAACTTTACAGTAGATTTGACCAGCGCAAACCTGGGCAATGCCGATACCGAAAAAGAACTGAAAAAGCCGGGCTGGTTTGATTCTGCTAAAGTGCCTGTCGCTACTTTTACTTCTAGCAGTGTTAAAGCTATAGGCGCGGGTAAATACGAATTTACCGGCAAACTGACGATCAAGGGGCTAACACAAAATCTGACAGTCCCGGTAAGTCTTACACAAAAAGAGGGTGTGACTAAAGCTGAAGGCAGTTTTGTATTAAAACGGCTGGATTTTAAAATTGGCGATGGAGAATGGAATGACACATCCTTAGTCGCTAATGAAGTCACGGTCAAAGTTAAGTTAAATTTATCCGGTATCCCATCAGTCTAGTCATAATAGAAAAGAACCTGTTTCAGCCCTCTACAGTTCTCTCATAAAGCTTAGTTTCTTTTCAGTTTTCACTTTGTTGAAATAATCATTTTTTCGAAAATGACCACACCTACTGCCCCTAAATATCGTCGACTAAATCCTATAGCGAGCTTTATTTTTGCCAGTCGCTGGCTACAGCTGCCTCTTTATGTGGGCTTGATTGCGGCGCAATGCGTGTATGTGTTTCATTTTTGGATAGAACTTGTGCATCTGCTGGAGGCAGTTTTTGGTAGTCAGACGGCTTTGCAAGCCTTAATCACAAGCATTGGTTATAAAGCAGAGGTTGAAGTCACCTCTCTGAATGAAACAGTGATCATGCTTGTTGTTCTGGCCCTCATCGACGTAGTCATGATCTCTAACTTACTCATCATGGTTATTGTGGGCGGTTATGAAACTTTCGTCAGTCGAATGCATTTAGAAGAGCATCCGGACCAGCCTGAGTGGTTGAGTCATGTCAATGCTTCTGTCCTTAAAGTTAAGCTAGCTACCGCCATTATTGGGATTAGTTCCATTCACCTGCTCAAAACATTCATCAATGCGGCTAACTACGATGTGAAAGTATTGATGTGGCAAACGCTTATCCACGCCGTTTTTCTACTGAGTGCCTTGGCAATTGCTTTGACAGATAAACTTATGTTGCGTGAACAAAATAAGTGTAGCTAACTGTATTCAGAGCAAGTGCGCTATACCCGCAACGCTTGCATTTTTCTCCCCACGGTTTTCTTTTTTTCTATTACTCAGTAGAAAAAATGTGCTTTCCTAGCAACAATTTACCCTTTCACTCATAAAATCAATCGAAAAGTTGCATACAAAGCATATTTTTGTTATAAACAAAGCACACCTTCTCTTTTACCTCTCTTTTTATAGGAGCTTTACCATGAAAAAAAATCCGCACTTTTTATTTTCTACTCTCTTTTTAGGTTTGAGTTCTTTGGGCGTTTCAGCCAATGCAACAACAGCCACTAGTAATTTTGATGTCACTATTAATCTAACATCCGCCTGCCAAATTACTACAACACCTACTGCAGCGTTTACCTATACTTCTTTTCAGTCAAGTGCAGCCACCTTTAGCAGTTCTTTTAATATTCTGTGCACCAATACTCTACCTATCAGCTCCATTGCCTTAGACTCAACCTCAGTCACTGATGATGCCACTAACTTAGCCTATACCTTGACACTGGGTAGTGTCCCCACAGCAGGTACGGGAGTGGCACAAAGCATTGGTATCACAGGTAGTATGGCTGCTAATCAAAGCGGTACTTGCGCTTCAGCAAGCTGTACTAACGCCAGTGCCACCAATAAACAACGTACCTTAACTATTACTTATTAATAATGAAAACCCTGCGCTGGCTACATACACTGGCTAATGCTGCTGTCATTAGCCTTTGTATGTCAAACTCCTGGGGTGAGACACAAAGTGCAAACTTTGAAGTCCGCATTACCTTAAATGCGAGAACAAACGAAGGTCTATGTACCCATCAATTAGACAGTCAAGCTAGCAATGCAATAGTCAAAGTAGTATGCAGCAGTGGGCAATTTGTTAGTATCCAAGCCTTACCAAATCGACCTTTTTTAGGGACTCAGGGGGGAGCTCACCAGTTTTGGTTTAGTCCTTTATCCGGAGTATCTGCAGGTTTTGTTTCTGAAGTTGAAACCTATATCGGAAATGGAACAGTCAGCTTCTTTCGAGTAATTAATCTGAATTACTTGGATGGCCCCTTGGAAATGTGGCTCAGCTTTTAACTATGAATACTTCAAAAATTTTGCTGTTAATAAAAGCAATGATTCCCTCGCTAATACTGCTTTTAATCGCCCCTGCATCAGCGGGAGTTTTTTCGGTGACTCCCATTCGTATTTTCATGTCGCCTAAAGACCGAGCAGTGGCAATTACTATCAACAACGAAGGTGACAGCCAAATAGTCTTACAAGCTGATATTAATACATGGAGCCAAACACAAGCAGGAGAAGATCAGCTTACTTTGACAGAAGATATGATTTTATCGCCCCCTATTATCAAATTAGCCCCTAAAGCTCGTCAGGTTGTTCGTTTAGCTTTACTCAAACCTGCGGATGCACAACAGCAACTAACTTACCGCATGATTATGCGAGAGGTTCCTGAAGCTATCCCGAGCCAGAGCAACTCCATGCAAGTACCGATTGCACTGGCTTTAAACATGCCCGTGTTTATCACACCGCCTGGTGCAAAACGTGACTTGAATTGCAAAGCCACTCAAGTTCAATCAGCACTTCAAGTCATCTGTGAAAACAGAGGAAATGCCTATTCACAACTAAGAGAGGTACAGCTCAGACGCCAGGAACAGCCCCTAGCTAAGCTTGACGGCGGTATTTACATACTACCTGGTGCTCAGAAAACGCTTTTACTAAAAACTGAACAGCCCATTAGTGCAGGCCCCGCTCAATTAAGTGTTACGTTTGATGATGGTAAAAGCCAACTCTTTGATGTCACTTTGTTTTAAACATAGCAATGAAAACCGAATATACACGCCAGTCATTGCGCCTCAAGTCACTTGGCGGTGGGTTGGGGTTAATATTTCTTATCAATTTAGCTCTAGCACAAACGACTCAAACTCTTACGCAAGATCGACTAGTGCCCCTGGAAGTCACTATCAATAGCACTCAAGGAGGTAATTGGATATTGCTAGAACGAAATGGAGAGCTCTATGCACCTGCTGAAGCCTTTGATGAATGGCGTGTCAACCGAAAACCAGAAACCCCTGCTATTTTGTACCGTGGTCAAAATTGGTATGCTTTAAACTCAGTGCCCGGATTCAAAGCTCAATTTGACTTTTCTAGTCAATCTGTAGCTCTACTGTTTTCTCCCGCCGCTTTCGCATCAACACGGCTAAGCAGTGAAGTTATCAATAGGCCAGCACTCTCTCCTATCGAGCCAGCGCTATTCGTGAACTTTGATGCGAATCTGACATCAACCTCTCTGCGGGGAGGGCCCCACCTGCACGAGTTTGGAATGCTAACAGAGTTAGGCTTCTCCAATCGCTGGGGAGTATTTAGCTCTAGCTATCTTGCACAAAACCCAAGCAACCCTACTCCTACTACACCACGCAGCTGGCGTAGACTAGAGACTAGTTATAACATAGATTTTCCTAGCAAAAATCTTAGTTTGAGATTAGGGGACAGCTCAACTCGCAGTGGCTTATGGGGTAGCTCTGTATATTTTGGAGGCATACAGCTCAGCCGCAACTTTGGGCTGACGCCTGGTTTTATTTCTCAGCCTATTCCTAGCCTCAGCGGCACCGCCAGTGCCCCTAGCACCATTGAACTTTATATCAATGATGCATTAAGACAAGTTTCTAATGTGCCAACCGGCCCCTTTGCGATTGATAATTTCCCTTTAATCACTGGAGGAGGCAATGCACGTATCGTTGTACGGGATGTATTAGGGCGTGAAACCGTAGTAGTTCAGCCATTTTTTACTCATGCGGATCTGCTTGAGCAGGGCTTAAGCGACTGGAGCATAGAAGCCGGGGCAGTCCGCCGTAATTTAGGAGGGATTAACGCTGAATATGGGAAAAGCTTTGCCTCGGGAATGCTGCGCTATGGAATAAATCGCAACTTCACGCTAGAAAGTCGTGCTGAAGTCAGTAGTAGCCTGCAAAACGCTGGAATAGGAGCAAGCTACACCCTGCCCTGGGAAACCCTGGGGCAAACTGCAGTGGTTTTAAGCCGGGATAAAAGTCTGGGCTCGGGCCACCATTGGATACTCAATGTACAGCGCGATAATTTGCAACACGCTTTTGCTATGCGGATCAGTGCCGCCAGTCGAAACTATCGTCATATTGGATTGGATGTCAACACCTTACCTAATCGCTCAGAATTTTCCGCTTATTATTCCTACCAAGCTGATTCACGCAGTTCCTTGGGAATCGCCTTGGCACGCATCAGCACTTATGATCGCGGAACACTGAGCAGTTATAACGCTAATTACTCTATAAGGCTAGACAAGAATAGCACTCTGACTTTTACAGCTACTCGTGTTACGGGCAGCAGCTCTGGTACTTCAGTAGGTCTATCTTTAACTGTACCCTTGGACAGTCAACTCGTGTGGGCCAGCAGCATTACCCGCAAACCTGACCAGACCGAAGGATACACTAGCATCAGTAAAGGATTACGCACAGAAACCGGCTTAGGATGGCGTGCACTCAGTGGTGTACGTGAAGGTGCGGGGTATGCAGAAGGCGGTCTTTATTATCAAGGAAGCAAAGCGCTGCTGACCGCAGATGTAAGCGCTGCCACCGCTCAAAAAACCTTACGTTTAGGAGCGCAAACCGCGCTAGTTTTCATGGATGGACGTTTATTTTCTTCCCGCCGTATACAAGATAGTTTTGCTTTAGTTGAAGTACCAGGTTATTCCAATGTAGGAGTAGGCTTTCAGGGAAGCACATTAACGCGGACCAATAACGAGGGCGTAGCCTTGTTACCTCGTTTATTAGCCTATCAAAATAATAGTATTCGCCTTAACCCCAGCGAGCTACCGATCAATGCTGAGCTGGATACGATTGAACAAATCGCTGTGCCAGCGGCGCGCAGCGGGGTAAAAGTTGTTTTCCCCGTACGTAGCGGGCGCGGCGCCTTAGTGCGGATTGTATTGGACGATGGGGAACCTGCTCCAGCAGGCGCTCAAATTGAACTCATAGGGGATAAACAAGAGTTTTTTGTTGCTCGGCGGGGGGAAGCATTTATTACCGGCTTGCAAGCTAAAAACAATTTACGTCTGAGATGGAATGGAGCATCCTGCAGCTTTGCTGTTGAACTGCCACCCGGTCAGACAGATGAAATTGCTCGGATCGGCCCTGTTAGCTGTCCAGGAATCAAGAGGTAAATCATGAAGCCTTTTATCTTGAAATTAACAGTTTTATCCATCCTCTTGAGTGCAAGCGCTGCTAAGGCCGCCATTACCTGCAGTTTATCCGTCAGTAATATTAATCAAACCTATAATCCGGCTTCTTCCGTTCACAACGATTCCACAGGGTCTATTACGCTAAATTGCACGCGAGGGCTAGCGGATGCAACTTCCACTTCCTACTGGATTGGAATTGGCCAGGGAGAATCCGCCCCACAACGCCGCTTAACCCGTCAGGGTGGTAATCAGACACTGAACTATAGAATTTTCCGTAACAGCGGGTTTAACCAAACTTGGAATGACACGGGAGGAGGAGCCACTGGAACGTTGAGTTTTAGTAGCCCGACAACAACCAGTGCCAGCACAAGCATTCCTTATTATTTCCGTATTACCAGACTACAAATTGGAAAACCAGCGGGCATTTACGACGATACAGCAACAGTCACTATGCGATTTACTCAAAGTGGCTCCACTCAAGCCACCGCTATCCTTACCCCTGTCGCTACCATTTTAGGCAGCTGCTCTTTTAGCACTGCGCCTGGGCCAATAGTATTGAATTACGCCTCGTTTTCAAGCAGTCCTGTAACAAGCAGCACTAATTTTTCTGTTAACTGCTCTAGTGGTACTCCCTACACTCTGGCACTGAATGCTACATCAGGCACTCTGCTTGGCCTGCCCTACACCGTTGGCTTAAATACCAGTAGCGCTACGGGAAACGGCTCCCCACAAAACTATACTGTTAGCGGTAGCATCCCTGCCAACCAATCTGGGAACTGCTCTAGCGCGTCCTGCAGTGCAACACAAAGCTATACAATCACTCTTACGTATTAATTTTTTTCTTGCGCTTGCTATGTAGAAATTTTTATTTAAGCAGTACTTTATAAAAGCTGCTCTGGAACAAATGGTCTTAGTAAAATAGATTTAAACCGCTGCCAGAAGGAAGAGTCTGGTTCTGTAGTTAAAATCATCTCCTTCTCATCGTCCTGACTCACCCACTCTAATCCCCCTCCATTAGCCGCTTTACGGACTTGGTAAGCGCTTTGTAGACGATCAATATCAATCACCCGTAATAATTCACGCGCTAATTCCGGGCTATCAATCACTGCACCTAATTCGGTGTTAATGGTTGCCGATCGCGGATCTAGGTTCATAGATCCAATAAACGATTTTTTCTTATCGATTACAACCACTTTGGCGTGCAGGCGCCCCAATGAAGAGCCAAATAAAAACATTCGCTTATTCTCTTTAATGCGCGAGGAACTTAGCTCATACAAATCAATACCCATATCCAGCATTTGTTCTCGATAACGGCTATAACCTAAATGCACTACTGGCTCATCAGTGGACGCCAAAGAATTCGTGAGCACTGTTAGTTTGATATTTTTCTTACGTAACTCACCAAGCAAAGCAAGCCCTCTTTGTCCAGGGACAAAATAAGGAGAGGAGGCTATAACCTCTTGTTTAGCCTTTCGGATTTCTTCAAAAACGTTATAGGCTACGCTAGTCTCCAACAAATCCCCGCCTACCTTGCCGTCAAAAGGTTTGTCTGGATGATCTGCAAAAACATAGGCCTGCCCCCATATCAAACCTAAACGACCGACATCAAGATCATCAGCAATAGGTCCATATCCCAATATATCATTGGGCGGTAAAGGAGCAGGTACTGGGGTAGTATTGGGGCCTGTTATTCTCTCAAATTTTGCGCGTAATTGATCTCGGTTCAAAGCGGATTTAGCCACACTTTCAAAGGGGTAGACATATTCACTGTTCCAGTAGCGGTCAAATAAGCTTTGCAAAGGAGGAATAATCCAACCCACTGTAAAGGTATCTACATCGACAAAGTTTTCATTTGTACTACGTAAAAAATATTCATTGGCAACATTGCGGCCTCCAATCACGGCCATCGCACCATCCGCAATAAAAAGTTTGTTATGCATACGATGGTTAAGGCGAGACCAGTCTCCAAAAGAAGCTAAAAAACGGCCCAGCTGACCTCTTTCTCTATCATGAACAAAAGGGTTAAAAACGCGCACCTCAACGTTGTCGTGCGCAGCAAATCCAAGAAAAAAATCATCTTGACCGCCGGTATACCAATCATCAATCAACAAGCGAACCCGCACCCCTCGCTTAGCGGCATCCCGTAAAGCACGCAAAAACCAACGACCGGTTTCATCATTTTCAACATGGTAATACTGCACATCTAAAGTGGCTTCAGCCCGAAGGGCCAGCTGTACCCGCGTGTCCAGCGAGAAGGTTCCCAGTGGCATCAAGCGAAAACCTGATAACTCTGCTGAGGGTTGTGAACTATGTGCAATTTTCCCCAACGTAGTTTGGGTAGATAAGGCAATAGCCTCCGATACCGGCTTACTCCCTGTGATAGAGGGCAAGCTAGAGCAGCCGCTCATTACTGCCACAGCAAGACCCACAAGTACCCACTCTAAAGCCCAGCCCATGTTGAGCCACTGCTTCCGGTTTAAATAGCTCATCGTTCTCCCGCCCTATCAGTACCCTGTCTGCCTGAATAAACAAACTCTGTTTTCCTGCGAAAATAATACGCTAGCATAAAAGACTACCAGTTGTGCCAAATAGGAATGACTGAATCAGGCAACAAAGGCAGCAATCCAACTTCGCCTAAATCAACCCGACTTTCATAAGGACCATGAAAATCACTGCCACGACTAGCCAAAAAATCAAAGTGCTTTGCAATTCGTACAAAATCTGAATATTGTTCCCGAGTATGACTGGCGGTAATGACTTCAATGGCTTCACCCCCTAACTCTTTAAAAGTTTCATATAAAGCGATTTTTTCTGTTTCGCTGAAACGGTATCGTCCAGGATGCGCAATCACGGCCTGACCCCCGGCCTGGCGGATCCAGCTCACCGCTTCTGTCAAGCTAGCCCAAGAAGTTTCCACATACCCCGGTTTATCGGGAGTAAGGTAGTGTAAAAATACATCTGAAAGATGTTTACACAGTTTGCACTCCACAAGGTAGCGGGCAAAATGGGTACGGGAAATCAAATCGGGATTACCCGCATACTGCAAAGCCCCGGCATAAATTACTTCAGCTAGTTGCTCATCCGATAAGTGTCCCTGAAAAGCAGCGAGCGCACTACTAGCTCTAGTATTCTTATTTAAATACTCAGCCAGACCTTGCGCCATCACTTGGGCACGACGAGTACGACCTGTGCGGATTGCGGTCAAACTCTCTAAAAGCACTTGATTATTTGCATCAATGTTTAAACCCACAATGTGGACTGTTTTATGTGCAAAAGTGACTGAAATTTCCACGCCGCAAATAAAACGTAAGCCTAACTCCTGTGCCCGGCGCCTTGCAGCTTGCAAACCGCTCACCTCGTCATGATCGGTCAAAGCCAATAGTTCCACCCCATTGGCTAGTGCCCGCTCTACTAACGCCTCGGGTGTTAATACTCCATCGCTTCTAGTGGAATGGCTGTGCAAATCAGCATTAATCCCATGTGGATCAAGATAAGTCATACTTGCACTACAGCCCTATCTAGAAAGTGCATAATGACCTGCCCTAACTCTTCCGGCTGGTCATGGTGCACCATATGACCCGCCTGATCGATTTTATGAGTGCTCAGGTTTTTTACATGAGTTAAGCGATCCTCAAAATCAGCAATCCCTCCTAGTTTTTCCCGACTATCGCTTTGCACAGCCTCTACCCATAAGGTGGGTACAGTAATACCTCGCCAGCATGCCAATACTTCTTCTACGTGATAAAGAAGCGGACTCATCAGCCGATGCGCTGGGTCTGCCCGAATTTCCCAACGCTCAATCTCCCCATGTTTTTTTAATTCTGCCCAGTAAGGTGCTAAGAAGGCAGCTTTATCGGCAGAAAGCCTGGGATTATTCTTCATCAAACGCTGTTCAACCTCCTGAACAGTCGCATAGGGTTTTAGTGCAGGAGGCTGTTTGACTGCATCCATCCACCGGGCCAGACGAGCGGGGGCCTGCTCTGCAAAAGACATATTCAAACCAAATCCTTCCAGGTTAATCAGATGAGAAATGCGTCCAGGCCTCACACCGCCGTACACCATCGCTACATTCCCACCCATTGAATGCCCCAAAAGAATAGCGGGTTTATCTCCCACCAAAGCATCCATCAAACAATCCAGATCTGCCAAATAATCTGCAAACCAGTAGCAGTCACTGCAGGACCATTGAGTCAAACCAAAACCACGCCAATCGGGGGCAAAAAGATGAAAACGATGTGCCAACTGATCTGCCACAAACTGAAAGCTTGCCGACACATCCATCCACCCATGCAACATCACTAGGGCAGGCAGCGTGGGATTCCCCCATTCACGGACATGGTAGTTTAAGTTACGCACCTTTAAAAATCGTGAGCTTGACTGAAATTTTTCTTTGTAAATCAATGACTTACCCTTTACTTTAACAACTACTTGCAATACCCCTTGCCTATTTAGTGCAATGCCAGGAATATAACGCTTTAGTGACTTAGCTTTAGTCTCAAAAAACTGGAGAGCTTTTGATGCATTTTGCTGGCGGTGATCATTACGATGAACTGTATCGCGACTTCAGATGGAAGGTACCCGCCCATTTTAATATGGCCACAGTTTGCTGCCGGCGCTGGGCAAATGACTCTTGCCGCATTGCATTACTTACCGAAGATGCAGCGGGAAACCGCACTCAGTACAGCTTTAGCGATCTTCAAAAAAAAGCTAACCAACTCTCCTACGCCTTGCGAGACGCAGGAGTCACAAAAGGGGATAAAGTCGCTATTTTATTACCCCAGCAATTTGAGACCGCAGTTGCCCATATTGCAACGTTTCAGCTAGGGGCCATTAGCATGCCCTTATCTTTGCTGTTTGGCCCCGAAGCACTAAGCTTCAGATTATCAGACTCTGCCGCAAAAATTGTGCTGACTGATGAGGCTGGACTTAGCAATCTTTTGTCAGTCCGAGACAAATGCCCGGCACTTGAAAAAGTCATTGGCATCAATACACTGCAAGCTTATGGCGTTACCCAGTGGGATAGTTTTTTAGCAAGCCATAATCGCAGCTTTCCTCTAACAGATACGCTAGCCACGGATCCTGCCCTGCTCATTTATACCAGTGGCACAACCGGTCCACCTAAAGGAGCATTACTACCGCATGCGGCCTTGATTGGCAATCTGCCCGGTTTTGTAGCCAGCCAAAACTGGTTTCCCCAAGAACAAGATGTTTTCTGGAGCCCCGCAGATTGGGCCTGGACAGGCGGCTTGATGGATGCCCTCTTGCCTTGCCTGTATTTTGGGATGCCTATTGTGGGGTATCGCGGTCGTTTTTCAGCCGATACCGCCTTCAGACTTCTACAGGACTATCAGGTAAGCAATACCTTTTTGTTCCCCACCGCATTAAAAATGATGATGAAAGCCTGGCCAAATCCACGGCAACACTTCCATTTAAAACTACGCGCCATTATGAGTGCAGGAGAAGCCTTAGGTAAAACCCTGTACGACTGGTGCGAACAAGCACTGGGTGTACGGGTCAACGAAATGTTTGGTCAAACAGAAGTCAACTATATCGTTGGTAATAGCGACCGCTGGCCCTCTAAACCCGGCAGCATGGGGCGACCCTACCCAGGCCATCGTGTCGCGCTTTTAAACGAAAACGGCAGCTTATGTGAGCCAGAACAAATAGGTGAGCTGGCGGTTCACCGCAGTGATATCCATCACCACCCTGATCCCGTATTTTTCCTAGGCTATTGGAACCATGAGGTAGACACAGCTACCCGCTACAGTGGGCAGTGGTGGCGCACGGGCGACCTGGCTGTAATGGATACCGATGGTTATTTCTGGTACCAGGGTCGTAGCGATGATATGTTTAAAGCTGGCGCTTACCGCATTGGCCCGGGGGAAATCGAGAATTGCCTGATGCGCCATCCTGCCGTAGGGCAGGTAGCCGTAGTGCCTAAACCCGATGAGGAACGGGGCAATAGTATTAAAGCATTTGTGGTGTTAACTCCAGGCTATAAACCTAGCGCTGAACTAGCCTACGAACTGCAAAAATATGTACGCAATAAACTTGCCCCCTATGAATATCCAAAAGAAATCGAGTTCATTAATGAAATACCGATGACTACCACTGGTAAAGTGCAGCGGGGCATGCTCAGGCAACTAGAAATAGATCGTGCACGCAAAGAAAGCTAAGGGGCATTTATCTTATTCAACACACAGGTAACCCCGATTTCCCCTTAGGTTTGGAATGGTAGAAGAGGGCTTTGCGCGGCAGTTTTAACCCGACTGCGGAGCCTGCAGCCTACCACAAGGCCAACGAGGGGAAAACAAGGCAAATACGCTGCTAATGCCCCAGCCGCCCGGAAAACGCGCCTAATGGGGAAATTAGGTTTAAGGCTTACCTGACTGCTGTAGCTGCTCATCGCGTAAAGTAGGTTCTACATACTGCCCCAGTAATTCACGGGCATGGGGAATGGGTGGAATGTTTAGCTTAGCCGGACTAGAGGAGGATGGCTGAGCTTTTACAATATTGACAGTACCTCCGCTCACAGCCTCTTCTACGCTGCCTGGCGGGCATTTGGAATTGGTATAAACAATCGTCTCTGCCTTCTTGCATTTGCGTAAGGCCCCAGCCGTTTTAGCCGGTGGAGTTTGAACAGTAACTGCAGAATTAGCTGACTGCTTAGGAGCAAACCATTGCGTTAAGGGTCGTGTATCTAAAAAGTGCCAGGCGGTAGCCGCTGCCACTAGCAATACTAAAACCAGTTTTAGATAAAGGTTCATCTGCAATTCCTAACGTTAATGTTACAAAACTAATCCGGCTATCCTGTCAGCTAATGGTTTAAACCCCGGGGTACCGCGGCTAGTAAACCTTTAGTGTATTCCTGTTTAGGGGCCACTAAAATAGTATCGGCATTGGCCTGTTCAACTACCTCCCCGTCTTTCATGACCAGGACTTCATCGGCCATAAAACGAACAACCGCTAAGTCATGACTGATGAAGACATACGCTAAACCTAATTCGTCTTGCAAATCTTTCAGTAAATTCAGTACCTGCGCTTGTACAGAAACATCTAAGGCAGAAACAGCCTCGTCCAGAATTAATACTTCTGGGTTCAGGGTGAGACAGCGTGCAATCGCAATACGCTGACGTTGACCGCCAGAAAATTCGTGCGGATATTTATAGAAGGCGTCGGGGGGCAAACCCACTTTTTCTAGCAGTGCCTGTGTTCTGACAATGCGTTCTGCATCATTTTGCCCTACAGCGTGAATTTGCATGGGTTCCAGCAAGGTTTGCCCCACAGTGAAGCGTGGGTTGAGCGAAGCGTAAGGGTTTTGAAACACAATCTGAATGCGGCGCCGCATCTGCTCGCGCTCCCGGCCCTTTAAAGTCAACAGGTTTTTCCCGTCAAATAGCACTTCACCTCCCGTCGGTTCATGTAAGCGCAGGAGAGTAAGCCCCATGGTGGTTTTTCCAGAACCCGATTCTCCCACTACCCCTAGTGTGTAACCTTTCCGTAGCTGAAAATTCACGTCTTTTACAGCATGGAAATCTCTGGTAGAAAAAAAGCCATGTTTGAGCTTGAAGGTTTTCTTTAAAGCTTTGACCTGTAAAATGACTGGGGCATCTGGATTTTTTGCTTGGGTGCTTGGCTTAAAAGCTACTGCAGTCTGCGACTCTTCAATAAACCGGTCGATCGTTACCAGGCGGCTTGCTTCAACCGTATCCAGAGTGGGTCTACAGGCCAGTAGAGCTTTGGTGTAGGGATCTTGAGGGTTTAAAAAAATTGTACGCACATCGCCCTGCTCCCGCACTTGGCCGTGCCGCATCACGACTACACGATCAGCAATTTCTCCCACTACACCCAAATCATGGCTAATAAATAGCATACTCATGCGATGTTTTTCTTTAAGCCTGCCTAACAGTTCCATAATCTGCCGCTGAATGGTGACATCCAGTGCCGTAGTCGGTTCATCTGCAATGAGCAGCCTGGGTTCACAAGCCAACGCCATTGCAATCATGACGCGCTGCTGCTGCCCACCGGAGAGTTCATGCGGATAAGCGGATAGACGGCGTTTGGGCTCTGGCATACCTACTTCGATCAAAAGTGCTTCGGCTTTTTCCAAAGCGGCTTTGCGGCTCATTTTTAGGTGGCGAATCAAAGGTTCGCAAATTTGGTTACCCACGGTAAACACGGGATTTAAAGAGGTCATGGGTTCTTGAAACACACAGGCAATGTCTTTGCCCCGAATCTCTTGTAATACCCCACGTTCGGCCAGTAGCATTTCGCGACCTAGAAATCGGATAGAACCCTGCCGTACGGCATTATCAGGCAAAAGGTTCAAGATACTCATAGCCGTTACACTTTTGCCAGAACCGGATTCTCCCACCAAAGCCGTCGTGCTGTTCTCGGGTACCTCAAAGCTGATGCCCTGGCTTGCACTACCAACTGCCGGTACCAGAGTTTTCTGTTGAGTGCGAAAACTTACCCGTAAATCATTAATAGAAAGCAGCATTTATTTACTCCAGACCACGCAGTTTAGGATCCAGCGCATCACGCAAGGCATCCGTCATCAAGGAGAAGGCTGTTACAAACACAGCCATAAAAGCTGTGGCTGCAGCCAGTTGCCACCATTTTCCGCGTAAAAGATCACCCTGGGCTTCGGCTAGCATGGTTCCCCAACTGACGGCATCCAGGGGCACGCCCAGGCCTAGATAAGACAAGATTACCTCTGCTTTAATAAAGGCAACGGTTAAAATAGAAAGCTGTACCAGAATGACATGGCTCACGTTAGGCAGGATATGCCGAAACATTCGGCTACCCACAGAAACGCCTATGGCTTCAGCTGCACGCACATATTCGCGTGAAGCATGCTTTAAATATTCGGCTCGCATTAGCCTGTAAATTCCGGTCCAGCCTGTTAAGCCCAGGATGAATACCACGGTTGAAATACCGCGGCCAAACACAGCTGCAAAAGCAAAGATCAGCAAAATACCGGGAATAGAAGTAAAGACGTTGTAGAGCCATTCCAGTATATCGCCCACTTTTCCGCCAAAAAATCCACTGATCGCTCCCAACGCGGTACCAATAGTGCAGGCTAGCAAAGCAGCAAATACTCCTACAAAGATAGAGATTTGGGCCCCTTTAATCGCTTTGGATAATACATCGCGTCCTAGTCGGTCACCTCCCAAAACAAGAGTGTTGGCGCGGGGCAAGGTATCGACTTGCATTTTTGCGGTCAATTCTTCCCATTCTTTATAACGAGGAGCCAGAGGATCTACCGAAGAGATATCTACATTCGGCCCAGGAATTTGCTCAATGGCCATTTGGTCTAGCTCAACGGTAGGCCCTAAAAATGTCGGGTTCGCATCGGGCACACCTACTTCACGCTGCCAGTTTTTGGCAATAAGGCCCAGCGCTGAAAGGGCAATCATGAATCCAAATGCAGCAACAATCAACAAGCAGATCATTCCCACCCGATTATTACGAAAACGTTGCCAGGCTGCAGCCCATACGCCTTTGGATTTGTGGGAAGAATGATGGGCATGTCCAGCTAGCCGCGGATCCCTATTTGCAATAATGCTGCTCATTTGAATACCACCCGTGGATCTACCAATTTATAAAGCAGGTCGGTGGTAAGGTTCACCACCATCGTAATGACAGCCAGATAAACAGTTACTGCCTGAATGACGGGATAATCACTGCGATTCACAGCCAGCAGGATTTCACGGCCTAACCCGGGAATCGAAAAAAATACCTCAATTAGAAAAGCCCCCACGAAAATCCCCGGGAGCTGCACTCCAATATTAGTGAGAATAGGGATCAGGGCATTACGCAGCACATGCTTAAAGAGAACTACCCGCTCACTCAAGCCTTTTGCACGCGCAGTACGCACATAATCCTGGCCAATTTCATCCAGAAAGAAGCTACGATACAGTCGGGTTTGTGGGGCTACCCCTACCATCACTGCCAGTAACACCGGCAAGGGAGCAAAAGTGATAAGGTTCTTTACCACATTATCTGACCAACCTTGCACGGGAAACCACCCTAGCTTAAAAGCAAAAAAATACTGCCCTAAAATGACATAGACCAGAAATGAGATCGACAAGGCCACGGTGGTAATGATCATCACGATCCGGTCGCTTAAAGAACCGCGCCTATAGGCAACGGTTAAGGCCAGAGGCAGAGCTAGCAGCACATCCAATATCAAAATAGGTAGCATGACCGTCAGCGTAGCGGGCAGCCGGGTAGCAAACAGATTAGCCACAGATTCATTGGTAGCCCAGCTTTTTCCCCAGTCAAAGGTAATAATGGATTTAAAAAATACCCACAGCTGGACAAACCAAGGCTGATCCAAACCTAACTGCTGGCGTATCGCCTCAATATTAGCGGCGCTAGCATTTTGTCCCGCTAAAATTTCTACCGGATCACCTCCAAAAAATTTGAACAAGAAAAACACTAGCAAAATCACCCCAAGCAAGGTGGGAATCATTTGCCACAGTCTGCGCAACACATAGGCAAGCATTTTTTGTCTACTCCGGAAAACTACTTATTTTGAAATGAGGCTAAAGCCAAGGATTAAACCAGAAATTGTTCTAGACTTGAGCATTTGCAGCAAAATTTTCTTGGTAAATCCTGATATTGGGTGATTTTTATGCTCCGAATTGCAATAAGTCATTGTGTTGCTATCACACTTTTATTCTTTACTCCTTTAAGTTCTTATGCCCAAACATCCCCTAAAGTTTTTAGATATGCCTTTCCAATCGCGGAAACCGGTTTTGATCCGGCCCAGATTAGCGATGCCTATTCCCACAGAGTGGTCACGGCAATTTTAGAAAGCTTGCTGCAATTTGATCATTTAGCCAGACCTGCCAAAATCGTCCCCAACCTGGCCAGCGAGCTTCCGCAAGTCTCTGCAGACTTCAAAACGATTACCTTCAAAATTAAAAAAGGCATTTATTTTGCAGACGACCCTGCTTTCAAAGGGATTAAACGAGAGCTGACCGCTGAAGATGTCATTTATTCCTTTAAACGGCATTACGATCCTAAGCTTAAAAGTTATGCGATTAATACTTTGCAAAGCAGTAAAGTTATTGGCTTGAACGCACTACGGGCACAAGCTATCAAAAACAAAACTCCTTTTCCTTACGATATCGAGGTAGAAGGTGCGCGGGCCTTAGATCGCTATACCGTGCAATTTAAGCTGGAAGATCCCGCCCCCCGTTTTCATGAAATTTTTACGGATCCTTCTCTTTATGGGGTCGTTGCGCGGGAAGTTGTAGAGTTTTATGGCGATAAAATCATGGAGCATCCGGTAGGAACAGGCCCTTTTAAACTGGGAGAATGGCGGCGCTCTTCAAAAATTGTTCTGCTTAAAAGCCCTGAATATCGTGAGGTTCTGTATCAATCCGAGCCTCAAGCAGAAGATAAGGAAGCTCAAGAGTTTTATCAAAAACTTAAAGGCAAACGGTTGCCGTTTGTCGATCGCATTGAAATCAGCATTATTGAAGAGCAGCAACCCCGCTGGTTAGCCTTTTTAAATGAGGAGCATGATTTTCTAGAGCAACTCCCTAATGATTTTGCTCCTATTGCGATTCCGAATAACCAATTGGCACCGCACTTAAAAAAGCGCGGAATCAATTTCTCTCGCCAGCCTGCCTCGGATATTCGGATAACTTACTTCAATATGGAAGATCCTGTCGTGGGCGGATACACTCCGGAAAAAGTAGCCTTGCGACGTGCCATATCCTTGGCAATAAACGTTGAAGAAGAAATTCGTCTAGCCCATCGTAATCAAGCTATTGCTGCACAATCCCTGCTGCCGCCCATGACCACAGGCTATGACCCTACTTTTAAAAGTGAAATGGGAGAATTCAATCCTGCGCGCGCTAAGGCTCTTCTTGAACTCTATGGTTATAAAGATCGCGATAAGGATGGCTGGCGGGAACTTCCCGATGGAAAACCTTTGCAGCTTGAGTGTGCCAGCCAGCCTGATCAGGTGACCCGGCAATTAGATGAAATCTTTAAAAAGAATCTGGCTGCAGTCGGCATTAAGGTGGATTTCAAGCCCGCCAAATGGCCTCAAAACCTTAAAAGTGCACGCGCAGGTAAATTGCAAATGTGGCGCTTAGGTTTTTCTGCAACCGAAGCAGATCCCTACAGCTTTCTACAACTTGCTTACGGCCCGGCTAAAGGAGAAAACAACCTGGCCCGCTTTGAGCTGCCTGCTTATGACGCTCTATACAACCAACAAAAAAGCTTGCCAAACGGCGCGGAACGCCTGGCCCTCATGGATCAGGCTCGTAACATTACGCTGGCCTATTTACCCTATAAAGCCCATATCCACCGGATTGTGACGGATCTGACCCATCCTTGGGTCATTGGCTATAAGCGACACCCTTTTGCCCGGGATTTTTTTAAATATTTGGATATTGATGAGAGCAAGCGGCGCGCTAAATAACTTCTCTTTAAGCTGATCCCCGGGGGTTGCTATGCCTTGCTGCACAAAGCAGCAGGGCCTTTTTACACTCGTAAAGATAAGTAGAAAAGTCCTACTCTACTGCCCACAAAGCGGCAGCTTTATAGTGTTCCAGTGCCCGCTGGGTATCGGAGGCCTGCTCAGCAATGGTCGCTAACAATAAATACGGCTGTGCCCCTTTTTGAATAGCTAGGCTACTTTCCAGATATTGCTGTGCTTTACCCCAAAGCTGATCTTTAATGCACAGCGTACCCAAGGTAGTAAGCAAGTTGGGATCTTGCGGATGACGCTCCAGCCATTGCTCCGCCTGGGCAATACGGCCTTGCGCACTGGCTTCTGGACACTGGGCATAGGCCTGTACAAGCCGTGCATCCCAGTGCTGGGCTAGAGCCGCTTCCAGGAGCATTTTGCTTTGCACGCCCAGCTGGGCATTGTTAAAAGCATGGGCCGCATACAGTGCAATTAAAGGATCAGTTTTTTCAATCGTTGGAATTTGCTGCCACAAGCCGGTAAGACCATAAGCATCGCTGGCCAGACGTTCGAACAATCCCTTATAAGCATCGGCACGGGTTTTAGCTGCAATAGCGCTATGCAGGGCTCGATGTTTTTCTAAACGCCGGGTTAGCTTAATAATTTCTTCAAATTGATCCAGCTGGCTGGCAGCTCGCAGCTTCAAGCGAAGCGTATGGACATGACGCGCCCCTCTTTTATGCAGCCGTTCTATATGCTCCAGCGCCTCAGCCGGAGCACGGGCTTCCAGCAATACTTCAGCTTGCACTACATCGGCCGCAGCATCCACCTGAGTAGTAGCCCTTGCTTGCATCAACCATTTTTCTGCGCGTTCATGTTCTGCAAGTTGGCTAGCCGCCCGGGCTGCTACTAATGCCGCAACCCCTTCAATCCGGTGCTCTTTACCCGCACGGCTAGCCAGTTGTTCTGCACGCGCAAAACGGCCTTCCAAAAAAGCCTTGATCGCCCCTGCCAGAAAAGCCATGGCTTGATCTTGCTGTTTAGCCGCTCGATAGGCTCTTGAGCGTTCAGGCAAACGGCGTGCCGCACTTAACAAAGACAGCAAAAAATAAAGCCCTGCAAAAGTTAAGGCTAGCAGCACTACTGCCACATTCACTGAAACATCGATCCGGTAAGGAGGCAAAAGAATCGCTACATTCCCACTGGAAGAGCGGGCAAGAACAGCCAGTACGCCTGCCAGAACCATTAAAAACAATAACCAGATAATACGTTGCATGGCTAGCGAAGGGGTTTGGCTACAGCAGCTCCAGAGGCAGCTGCAATAGCAGACAAAGTGTCATTAAGGGTTGGATATTCCAGCACGACCGGGGCAGAAGCGATCTGCTTAAGCGTGCCAAGAAAAGCACGTGTCACCACAGATTTCTCATCAAAATGCTGCTTAACAGACTGCTCAATAGTGCTCAGGTCATGCGCCAATAACAACTGATTACGCGCTAGCAGAGCCAATCTGGCTTGCAAGAGATTCAGTTTAAGGGTTTCGCGTACAATGCGACCCTGTTCTGGAGATAATAAGAGAGTTTGGTCATTTTGAAATTTACGGATTCTGACTAAGCCTTCCAGTTCACTTTTAACATCATCCCAGATACGCTGGTACCAAGACCGGTTTTCAAAGGCCCGTAAAGTAGAAGGAGTAGATCTTCTTTCCAGCGCAGCCGGATCGGAAATTAAAGCTAACTCATCGACCTGTTCGCTAAGGGCCGATAGTTTCAATGCTAGACCTGTAATATCCGCAGCAGGCATAGCCCGCAGCCGCTCAATATCGCGATTGATCACCTTGCGGATACTGGCATACTGTGGTTTATTAGCCCGTGCCAATCGGGCATCAGCGGTTTGAAGAGCAGCAATTGCCCCGTTCACATTGCCGGCTACCTGCAATTGCTGGGCTGCCAGTTCCACCGTACGTTCTACTTCAATGAGCACCCATTCCTCTTTACTACGGGAAAGATCTTCATATAGTTTTTCTAAGGCAAGCTGCTGATTCTGTGATTCAGCCAGACGAGTTTCTAAAGCCTGCAGTTTGTTTAAAGCATCTCGACTGAGGTCTTGGGCAGTGCGGGCCGACTGTTGTGCATCCTTTGCCAAGGCCTGAGACTGGCTAATAGCACGGGCAGCGTCCTGTGCAACACGCTCAGCCAGCTGAGCCCGGGTTAAATATCCATAGGCCCCCGTTAACAAAGCCGCAAGAGAAATCATCCACAACAACAGCTGCGCTACTGAAAATTGCGCCCAGGCGCCAAGAGGTTGGCTGACAGTGGGCTGTACAGAAGGTGATGGAGAAGAAAGAGAAGGTAAATCGCTCATACTTTCAATTCTAAAGCGCTAATCCATTCATCCTGGGGTCCAAAAGCACAAATAATCTCTTTAAACCCTGCCTGTCGCGCTGATTTTGCAACATTCTGATGGGTACACACGGCATTACAGCGGCTTAGCATAAGCGCAGCCTGCTCTGCATTTAAGCGCTGCAGAAAATCTGCAGGCGCTAAGGCCGTTGTAAACAATACTGACAAGCTTTGCGTAGCCGCCTCAGCCAGCTGAAAAGCAAGCTGCTCCGGCCAGCGTCGGGGCTCTCGCCGATACAAGGTAGCATATTGCACTTCAATAGCATGGGCCTGTAAAGCCTGGCCCAGATCATTTTTTCCTTGAGCAGCTCTACCAATAACCGTTAGCGGTTTTTTTATGCGGTTTTCCAGGCATTTTTGACTGGAAAACCTTGTTAATATTGGGGGTAGCAATCCCATCGCATCATGGGAGTCAGAAATGACCAATATTGGACTGCTAAGCCCTGCCGATTGCAAAACCTGAGCGCTGCCTTGCCCCATGACTCCAATCCACTTATTTTGCAGCTCAGCAGCACAATAGGATAAGGCCGCATAGACGGCAGCAGGGCTGACCAAAACCAAGGCATCGGCCTTTTGCAGAAGCTGTCGAGCATGACTAAGATCCTGTTCCTTTGCTGGGATAATTTGCGTCAATGCACAATCCAAGACTCTATGTCCACGTTGTTCCAGCCCATGCTGCAAGGAGTTTGCAAGCGGAATAAAATCACACTGGGGACGCGTCAAGGCAATGGTGTGGACAGTCATGAGCAAAACAGCATAAGCGCGCCTAAAAAAAGAGTTTTTACGTAAATACTTGAGATCTTATGGCAAGAGTAACTCCTGAGCCCCTTGTTCCTGCAAGAGGACTGCCACGCGTTTACCCAAGGCTTCTGGAGCTTCTGCTTGGGCCTGCACCGCCTGCGCCTGGATAGAGCGGCTACCATCGGCAACACCTATCCAGGCCCTGAGCCATAGTTTTCCATCGGCCTGCAGTACCGCATGGGCAGCCAGAGGCATGCTGCAAGAACCTCCCAAGGTTTTACTTACCGCACGTTCAGCCAGGGTACAGCAGGTGGTATCCACATCTGCCAAAGCTTGTAAAACCTCCACCAGCTCCTGTCGGCCAGCCAGCACTTCTATGCCCAACGCTCCCTGCCCTGCAGAAGGTAAGATTTCTTCAGGAGAGAAGATTTTTGCAATCCTCTGGGTGTATCCCAAACGCTTCAGACCTGCTGCTGCTAACACAATAGCCTTGTACATTCCACTATCCAGTTTGCTCAGTCGTGTATCCAAATTTCCACGCAAGGCCTGCACTTTTAAATGAGGAAAGCTTGCCAGGATCATGGCTTGCCGACGCAAAGAGCTGGTTCCAATTACGCTACCTGCAGGTAGGATAGACAGGTCTTCGCAACCAATTAAGGCATCTCGGGGATCTTCCCGTTCTGTAACGGCTGCAAGCACAAAGGCTGGGTCAAGTTCCATAGGCACATCTTTAAGAGAATGCACCGCCAAATCAGCCCGGCCCTCTAAAAGCGCAAATTCAAGCTCCTTGATAAACAACCCCTTTCCCCCCACAGCAGAGAGGCTTTTATCCAGCACCTCATCGCCTCGGGTGCTCATAGGCCGCAAGCACACCGCACAATCTGGATAAAGTATTTTTAAACGGCTGGCAACATGCTCCGCTTGCCACAACGCAAGACGAGAAGCACGTGTAGCGATCGTAAGACTTTTGGGAGACGGAAGCATAGAAAATAGGTAAGCCCGGATATTAGACTGAATTAAAACTCTGCTCTTTAAACAGTATTAAAGAAATTGTACTTTCTGTTTTTAAGCAATCCTAACAAAACAAATACTTGAAGTACTTGCCCTTCTAAAAAGAGGGGCTTTTACTGAATGTTTTTGTCTGGATAAAAAAAGCAGCAGCATTCGGCGCTTTTAGAGACATCTTTAAACGTCTATATTAAAAGCTAACTGCATATTTTGTTATGAGGGGAAAACAGATGGCAGAGAAGGATTTTCAGGAGCGGGTGCATAAACTGCTGGGCCATGCGGGCAAAACAAAACTAAACCTTGTATGCACAAACAGTGGAAAAAATAAATCGCTAGCGTCCTTAATTAAATAGTTGATATGAAACCGAAAATCCTGATCATTGAAAATGAACCCGCGATTGCAGACACTATCCGCTATGCATTAGAAACGGAGGGATTTGAAGCTATATGGTGCACAACCGGAGAGGAAGGCTTGGCGCAGCTACAAACCCAATTGCCTGCCTTGAGTATTCTGGATATTGGCTTGCCGGACATGAATGGCTTTGAAGTATTTAAACGCGCCCAGGCATTGAGCACTGCCCCTATCATATTTTTAACGGCACGCAGTGATGAAATTGACCGGGTGGTAGGCTTGGAATTAGGCGCAGATGATTACATTGCTAAACCTTTCTCTCCACGCGAGCTAGTGGCCCGCATTCGGACTATTTTGCGCCGTACTAATAAAACCCGGGTAACTGCTAACGGCTTTTCGATGCCCTGCCCTGCAGCCTTGCAGATCGATGACGAACGGCGGGCCATTCGATTTTACGGCCAGCTACTGGATTTATCTCGCTACGAGTATGGTCTACTTAAAACCTTGATTACACGACCAGGTAGGGTCTATACCCGGGATGAGCTCTTAGCCCTGGTGTGGGATGAACCAGGAGAAAGTACAGATCGGACAATAGATGCGCATATTAAAACGCTTCGCGCTAAGTTAAAACTCATTGCACCTGGGGTAGAGGCTATTCGTACGCATCGTGGCACCGGCTACGCACTTGAGGAGAATTTTCCTGAGGCGCCTACCTGATGCCGACCAACAGCTTAGGGCAAGTTTTCAACGCTTAACTTCTTCTGTTTAAATTCTGATTTGTGCACCCAGTTCAATCACGCGATTAGTAGGCAGGCCCAGATATTCTGCGGGATCTGAGGCATTACGCAGCATTGCCCCAAAAATTTGCTCTTGCCATAAAGGCATCCCGGCCGAGCGGTCGGATACGAGAGAATGACGAGACAAGAAATAACTGGTTTGCATGGCATCAAATTCCAAACCATGCGTCTCACATAACTTAAGGGCTTTCGGAATATCAACAGTATTCTTAAATCCGTAACGTACCTCAATGGCAAAACAGTTATTTCCCATGGGGGTGACGGTAACCCGATTACTAAACGGCACCCATGGTACATCCATATTGCGAACCGACAAGAAAACATTGCGCTCATGTAGCACCTTGTTATGGAGCAAGTTATGCATCAAGGCACGCGGCACTATTCCGCTTTTTGCGTTGAGATACACTGCAGTCCCTTCAACACGGGCTGGCGGGGCAAGAAACAAAGACTTCAGAAAACTTTTTAGCTCGATAGCCTGATCTTCTGTAGCTTTACGGATGAGGTTACGTCCCCGTTGCCAGGTCAACATCATGGTTAGGATCATGCCTCCTAACAACAAGGGGAACCACCCTCCTTGGACTATTTTTAAAAAATTGGCAGCAAAAAACAGGATGTCTATAAACAAAAAAGCTCCTGTGGCTGCCACACACAGTATCAAACTATATTTCCACCCGTACCGAATGACAAAGAAAGTCATGATGGTTTCTATCATCATGGAACCAGTCACTGATATGCCGTATGCTGAAGCCATTGCTGTCGTTGAACCAAAACCCACTACAGCCGCAACTACCAGTAAATATTGCGCCCAGTTTACAAAGGGAATATAAATTTGACCGGCTTCTTTAACCGAAGTATGCAAAATAGTCATGCGGGGCAAAAAACCCAGCTGAATCGCTTGCTTGGTTAAAGAAAAAGTACCGGAGATAGTAGCCTGCGAAGCAATGACGGCTGCTGCAGTCGCCAAGATGACCAAAGGCAGCACGAAAGCCTGCGATACCTGATTAAAAAAGGGATTGGTGATGGTTTCCGGCCGAGCAAGTAATAAAGCACCTTGACCTATATAGTTGAGTGCCAAAGCGGGAAATACATAAGCAAACCAAGCTAGGCGAATAGGTTTTTTGCCAAAATGGCCCATATCAGCATACAGGGCCTCAGCTCCCGTTACGGCCAATACAATGGCCCCCAAGGCAATAAATGCAATTAAAGGCTGACGATACACAAAATCTATCGCCCAGGCTGGATTAAAAGCTGACCAAATGCGGGGATCGCCTATGCTAGTGTTATAAAGCCCCAGGAGTGCCAATACACCAAACCAGAGCATCATAATCGGACCAAATACTACCGCAATCTTTCCAGTACCCCCTTTTTGCACAAAATACAAGCCTGTAATTACAGTAATCGTAATGGGCAATACATAGGGCCTAAAAGCAGGGGTCGCAACATCCAAGCCCTCTACTGCAGAAAGCACAGAAATAGCGGGGGTAATTACACCATCACCATAAAACAAAGCCGCTCCTGCCAGGCCAGTTACAATAATGATGGGATAGACCTTAGAACCCCGGCCTACCGCCCGGGATGCCAAGGCAATCATGGCCATAATCCCCCCTTCACCGTTATTGTCTGCTCGTAAAATGAGACTAACGTATTTAAGAGACACCACAATGGTTAGTGTCCACAGGATCATCGACACTACCCCAATAATATTGGCAGGTGTTAGTGCAATTCCGTGACTCGGGGCAAAAACTTCTTTAAGCGCATATAAAGGAGAAGTGCCAATATCTCCGTAAACGACTCCAATAGCGGCAATGGCTAATGCTGGAAGGGATGATTTCTGAATTTGACCCATGCAGTGCACCCCGGAATTATTAGCTCCACGGCGCTTGTGTTTGGAAGAGAAAGATTGTGCCTCTTAACTTGCTGCGATGCAAAAAAAGCTTATCGTTTATTTCATACAATCTAGGGTCAGTCTTACCATAAAAGCGGTATGACTTCCTTTTGCTTAGTTTTCTTTTTAATTCTTCGGTGTCGTACAGAGTTTGAAGACTCTACTCTACCGGCCACTACATGAATGATTTCGCAATAACATAACAAAGCCCTAGCTATGGGAAAGAAAAGTCTGTCTTAGCCAGGAAATCAGAACGAATCTGCTTTTTATATTGAGTTTTTAAACTGATTTCTTACATACAAAAAATATTTTCTGAATCATTATTACCCCACTCAAGACTATCGCCCCTGCAATAACCCCGATGAAACCCTCCGCCGCGGCAGAGGCAATGGTTTTAATCGTCTGGCTCATCGAGCTTGTCCAAACTTCAATCTGATGGTGTAGCAATGCAATGCCATGCGTCAGAATACCGCCTCCAACCAAAAACATGGCTGCCGTTCCCAGCACCGAAAGACTTTTCATTAACCAAGGCGCTAAGCGGAGAATACTTTCTCCCAGCTTTCTAAATATAGTTCTATTGTTTTTGCTCAGATGTAAACCTAAATCATCGAGTTTCACAATCCCGGCAACTAAACCGTAGACTCCAAGCGTCATCAGTACTGCAATACTACTTAAAACAACAACCTGGGTTAGAAAGGGTTTAGCAGCCACAATACCCAAAGTGATGGCAATGATTTCAGCAGACAAAATGAAATCGGTTCTTACGGCACCTTTGATTTTTTGTTTTTCCAAGACAAGAAAATCAATTCCAGGATCTTTTAAAGCATCTACTAGTTCTTGCTGATGAGCATTGTCCTGTGCACTACCATGGAAAAACTTATGGGCGAGTTTCTCAAAGCCTTCATAACATAGATAGGCACCCCCCAGCATCAATAATGGGCTTACCAACCAAGGTACCCATGTACTAATCGCCAAAGCAGCCGGTACTAAAACCGCCTTATTTAATAGCGAACCTTTAAATACCGCCCACACTACCGGTAACTCGCGATCGGCCGCTACTCCTGCAACCTGTTGAGCATTTAAAGCTAAATCATCGCCTAAAACACCACTGGTTTTTTTAGCCGCTACCTTTGTCATCGCAGCTACATCATCCAGTATCGTTGCAATATCATCCAGCAACGCTAGCAAACCTGTTGCAGCCATAAATATCCTGAAAAATTGTTAAGTATAAATAAAAGACAGGGCTAAACTCTGCTGCAACTACCCTTATAAGTGTTTTGTTTCTAGATTTAATCTTCTTCTGGTTCAGCTTCTTGTAATAAGCGCACCTGCTCTTCATAGGCTTGGCGAAATGCTTCCCCAAATAATTTTTGAAAATCATCGGAGGCTTCTTGAGCAATGTCTTTATACATTTCTACGTAACTATCCCACAGTTTGGCTTTACGGGTAGCAGGTAGCACTGAGTTAAGTACTCCTTTTTTGGAAATGCGATTTTCTAGCTGTTCTGGAGTAAACCGGGCCAGCACTCCCTCTAAGGCTGCTCGCATTCCCGCCATCACCCCAAACTGATGACTTTTTAGATCATTATGAGCGTCCCGCATGGCACTGATGGGAGGCAGAAAAGCAGGGTTGAGCTTGCCGCTTAATAAAAAAGGTAGCGCACTAGCGACATCAGGTGCAAATTTAAGCGGATTGTTGTAGCGCTCCATAATGGTTGTCGCTTGAGCTTTTACTTCACGCTTACTCACTGCACGAGCCCCCAGTAAATCTATAGTGCCTTGTACAGATTCGCGTACTAACGCGCCCATGCGATACATAAACTCCTCTGTCAAGCCATCAGGCAAATGTAATTGGGCTCCCAGCCCTTCGCATAATGCCAGCAATAATTCTTTTTCAGCAGAACTTGCAGCGGTTTGTTTCTCAACAAGCGGAGCAGAAGCGGGCATTGCGGCAGCAGTAGCTTGAACAGATGCTGCTGGCATTTGCGTTTGCTCTACTGGCTGAGGATGATGGGGCACAGGCACAGGCGCCGGGTTCATCACTTTGGGTGGAGTAAACACTGCATGTATTTCAGGGGTGTGGTTGCTTTGTGCAGGTCCCAGCCCTGCGGCGGGAACAGGTCCCCCAAAGAGTGCTAAAGGATCATTGCTCAGATCCGCACCTTTGATGAGCCCTTGATCAGGCGATATGTCTTTAAACGCATCGACCGGATCCGCAGAAATAGCGCTTGCTGTAGCAGAACTCCCCCCCAAGGCAAATAAACTATCTATCGAACTCTCATCGTGAGAAGGAGCACCAAAACTCATCTCGCGGAAACTATCCACCTGTACAGGATTTACTTGAGCATCAAAACTGCCACTTGAGAAAGGATCAAAATCATCAGGGATACTTTTATTGTCTGGGGCAGCAGAAGGAGTAGCGATAGGAGCTGAAAAACCCATTGGATCCGAAAGTAATGATAAAGGATCGGACTTGGTAGACTCTGAAGATGTACCGGGTAGTCCAAATAATGCACTCGCCACAGGATCAAACTTTGCATCCGGGGTAGAGGGATTTTGTGGCTTAGCCACTAGTTCTGGTGAAGATGCACCAAAAGCAGCAAGATAAGGGTCCTGCCCGGGACTACTACTGATAGGGGCCTTACTTCCAAACAAGCCTAGCGGATCATCCACACTTACGGGGGAACTGTGCAGGCTGGTTTCTTCAGGCGGAGGCGATGGTTGTGCAAAAAAAGGCGTTGCCGCGGGTGTCTGCACAGAAACGGGGGGGGATGGCGGCGGCGGAGCAAAAGGATGTGCCGTGCTCATCTCACTTGGTGCAGGCATCCGCGGCGTCACAGGAATTTCAACACTGAGCGTATAAAAAGCAATGCGCAAAATATCCCCATGCTTGAGCGGCACCGATTTACCTGCGCCGACAGGCACACCATTAATCAAACTTGGATTTGAACCTTGTTCATCATAAAAAAACTGGTTCCCAATATAACGAATCATTGCCTGTAGGCGGGAAATAGTACGCGCCTCATCCAGCAACATCAGCGTTACGCCCGGGTTACGTCCGATAGAACCGCCTTGCTCATTAAAGGTAGCAGAAATCACAGTAGTAGGCGCAATACCGTGAACAGCAGTCACTCTGAGGGTTAGCATCGATTCTCCAAAATATTTAAGGTTTTCGGCGCTAGTTTTAAAATATCATCTAGGTCTTTACTGAGGTCGACTTTTTTTGACTCGCTCAAAGACCGGTCCCCACATGGGATGACCACGTTCAGCTGGAGTAAGCTCAAAAGCATTGTTCAAGGTAAAGGCTTTACTAAAACTATCGGCACACTGAGCCTGACGCCGAGTCAGGCAATAACTGAACGCTAAATACTTATAAGCTTCCACTTGCACATCTATATCGGTTTGAAATAGCTCCGGGGTACTGGTCAACTTTTTGATGGTGTTGTTGTAATCCCCCCGATCATAAAACTCTTTACCTTCTTTTAGCACTGCTTCTGCCGAAGCACGTAAAGCAACTCTGCGGGCTTCCCGCACTTGGGCAGCGATGACTTCTGGATCAGGTGGTGTCTCGCAAGCGGCAAAAGTGACTGAAAGTAATAACAAGCTTGCAATCTTCAGCAAAAAATTAGCATTCATGGTAAACATTCGCTAAGCAAACATTTGAAGTCATGGCGTCTGGCTTTTCTTAATAGTGGAAAAGTTATAACTCAATGGTAGAGTTTTTCCTTTTTTGACTTCAATGGTGGTTACAAAAGGAGTAAATCCTGGATTTTCTATTTTTACTGCATACCGGCCCTCAGGCAAAGTAAGTGTTTTTAATGGAGGGCTCACCCCCTGGTTAGTCCCGTCCACAGTGACCGTTCCCCAGGGTTTAACCGCCAAGTGGACCGTCCCTACGCGGGGTTTTGATTTCTCGGAAGCGGCAATTGCTTGAGATGATTTTTCTGGAAGATCAGCCTTCACTACTTCAGAAGGAGGATTTTCTTGCTGTTTTTCCCCTTGAGCTGCTAGCTCAGGCAAGACCTGGGGGGTTACTTGCGGAACTGTTTGCTGCGGAACGGGTAAAGAAACTTCATTGCCTACCGGTGGAGCAGAAGGCGCTGTAGCTGCAGCATTTAAATCTGATGGATGGGAAGCCTGGGCAGTAGAAGGAGGAGGCACCTCTACTGCTGCCGGTGGCGGGGGAACAGGAGGTACAGTTACTACCGCAGTAGAAACAGGGTTATTTGTTTTGCTTTGCTTTTGTAAACTAACTATACCAATAGCTCCCAGTAAAGCCATTAAAACCAGTGCCCCAAAAATAATAAACAAGGTGGGGCGCTTACTCTTTGTCACTCCTTTTGAAACCGGTTTGATGAGACTATTGGGGATTTTTGCCTTTGTAGAATCCAACTTAGGCCGGTTGGAGGGAGGATGTACAAGCTTGGGCCTGGAGGGTCTGCTAAGCGCTGGCTTATTCATAGCCTGCTCGGACTTTGCTTTTATGTTTGAGGAAGGAAGAATGCGGGTAGGCAAGTCTTGGGTATTAGCATTAGACGAGGATGGCGGATTTACCTCTAAAGAAGACTTTTTGTTATCCTGATCAAACTCTCTTTTTTTTGCCTCTTCGCGCTCAGCTTCCATAACTTTACGCAAAGCCTCCGGATTTAATATGCGAGTGGCCAGCAAATCTTCTGCAGCTGGCAGAGCCTGAATATCGTCGGGGCCCGAAGCCTTTGTGAAAAAGTCTGAGGACGACTGCTTGGAAGCAGACGAATCAAGCGAAGGCAAGTGAATTGTCGGGGCAGCAGCATCTACGCTGAAAGCTTCAGGCAGGCTTGATGGCGTGGGCGACTTAAAAATTACGATAGTTTGATCAGAGTTTGCAGTTTCTTCTAACTTTTCAGCCGAGTGTTGACTAGGTGCTGAAGCTTGCTCATCTTTAGTACTATTGCTCTGATGCGATATACCTTCAGCTTGTTTTTTAGGTAGAGGCTCTTCGGGAAGCAATAATTTTGTAGCAGCCGGATCCTCTGCAGGCTCCGGCTCGCTCGTTATTAATCCTTCAGATTTTTGAGAATTTCCAACCGCTTCCCTGTCCGAAACAACAGACGGAGGATTAGTCCCAGGTAAAATATAAGTACGTAAGCCTATCCGATGACGAAACTGTTCGGTCGTTTGGATTCGATCTTCTGGATTGACTGCTAAACCGGCGTCAATAGCAGCTAAAAAACTGGGGCTGAAATGAGCTAATGCAGGATTGCTCACCAAGGCCTGCATATTGTCCTTAACCATACGGGATACTGCTGTCGGGGGGGTTTTACCCAAAATTGCATAATATAAAACCGCGCAAAGCCCATAAATATCAGTCCAACTACCCTGTTTTAAGCTTACATCGTCCGCATATTGCTCAATAGGAGCAAACCCTGGCTTCAAAATGATAGTCAAGGCTTGGGTCATATCCTTCATTACACGACGAGCTGCCCCAAAGTCCAGCAATACCGGCATGCCACTGTCCAATATCATAATATTATCGGGTGCAATATCACGATGATATATTTGCGATTGATGCAAATATTCCAAAGCGTCTAGCAAGGGTGCCAAAATACCCCTCAGGTAAGCTTCATCAATTCGCTCGGGATGTTCATGTATCACCTGCTTTAGGCTAACGCCCTCATAAAAAGGCATGACCATATAAGCGGTGTTATTGCTCTCCCAGAACCGGTAGACCTTAACCAGTGCAGGGTGATCAAACTGGGCGAGAAGTCGAGCTTCATTAATAAAGCTTTTCATCCCCGCCTCAAAAGTTTCACGGTTGCGCTCCGAAAGCAACACTACCTTTAATGAATCTCCCCTCTGTGCCAAGGACGTTGGCAAAAACTCCTTAAGAGCCACGGTCCGCAATAAAGAATGATCAAAAGCAAGATAAACAGTGCCAAAGCCACCCTCACCGATTAGCCCTTTAATCTCAAACTCGGCGATACAACTGCCTATTGGCAAAAAGTGTTGCCCAGAAAAGTCGGTTGTAAAAGTCACCGTAAATTTGCTTTCGAGAAGGTATAGTTATTAAATTAAAAGCCTCAGGTATCCCGGGGATTAGCAATGAGGACTGTATCTCCAAATGGTTGCAAAGTAACACGATGTGGCTCTCCTAGCCATACACCAATCGCAGTACTGTTATCACGACTTCGGGTAGAAGGGCCTTGCACAACGCTTAGCATCTGTGTAATCCACTCCTGGGCCGAAGTAGATCGCATTAAATAATGTTCCATCATAGGCGTGCTAACAGACTCCCACCAACCATCAGAGCATAGCAACAAAGCATCTCCATCCCGCAAATCCAGATGCTCAATTTCCAACATCGCCGGATCAGGTTCTTCTTCCGAGCCCAGCGCTCCATACAAAACACTGCGCTGGGGATGCTCCAAAAGGCGCTCGGCTGGCCACATTCCCACATCAATCAAGCCCTGTACCAAACTATGATCCCGAGTAATATGTACTGTTCGGCCTCGCCTAAAGGCATATAAACGTGAATCACCCAGATGCAAAACACTCGCTTTTCGCATCTGCAGATCCAGCACCACAATTACAATGGTGGCTGTCATGTCCTGCATATCCGGCAGTTTAACCTGCTGAGTTAAAATGCTTCTGCGTGCAGCATGTAAACAAGTCATTACAATTTCATCTAATTCAAGTTCTGCCGAATGCTGAAAAGCTATCAGTGCAGCTTCTACAGCCAAACGTGCGGCTATTGCACCACCGGCATGCCCTCCAGCACCATCCGACACCACGAACAGCTGCCTTTTACCATAATTGGCAATGCCTGTATCGTCCTGATTAGTTTTACGTCCCCCAATATCACTAACACTAGCATATTGCACTGATATAGGAGGACGCTTGATTTGTTTCATAAATAGGCACCTGAATAACTAAAAAGAGCCAGACTCACCCTTGCAAGAACAATATCATCCCTGCAACTTCTCAAACAGAAATAAAGCAGAAGAGTCACTATACAGTTACACGCCCACACACTGTTTGAATATTGAATTTTAAATAGTCTTAGCGTATTTTTTTAGTTTATAAAAATTTGCCTCAGGTAAAAGCCCTCCTTGTCATAAAAGTGACATATAAAGTCTCTAGTATTCGCTCTGTTTCCCCTTCCGCTTATATGGAGCAGATAATGCATCGAAAATTCTTCCTTTTTGTTCAATCAAGCTTAGCAATAACTGCTTTAGCTGCAACCAGTAGCTTTGCTCAAGAAATCACAGGGGCAGGTGCAACTTTCCCTTATCCTATTTACGCAAAATGGGCGGATGCCTACAAAAACTCCACTAACGTCAAACTCAACTATCAATCCATCGGTTCCGGTGGGGGCATCAAGCAGATTCAAAGTAAGACAGTGGATTTTGGCGCATCCGATATGCCACTGAAACTCGAGGAACTCGATAAATTTGGTCTTTATCAATTTCCCGCAATCATTGGGGGCAATGTACCGGTCTATAACCTAAAAGGTATTGATACACGGCAAATTAAATTCACAGGGCCTCTTCTAGCTGATATATGGTTAGGAAAAATCAATAAATGGAACGATCCTGCTATTACTAAACTCAATCCAGGAATAAAACTACCTGATCAAGCTATTACCGTGGTTTCGCGCTCAGACGGTTCAGGTACCACCTTTATTTGGACCAACTATCTTTCTAAAGTGAGTCCGGAATTTAAATCTACGGTCGGTGAAGGTACCTCGGTCAAATGGCCTGTAGGAGTAGGTGGTAAAGGTAATGAAGGCGTTGCTTCTTTTGTTCAGAAACTAGACGGCTCCATTGGCTATGTCGAGTATGCCTATGCAAAAGTAAATAAGCTTTCTTACGGGGGCATACAGAATAAAGAGAGAGAGTTTGTGTTCCCTGATGATGAAACATTTCAGGCCGCAGCCGCGGGTGCAGATTGGGCAAAAGCACCTGGAAATTATGTAATTTTGACTGATCAACCGGGAAAGAAAACCTGGCCGATTACCGGAGCATCTTTTATTTTGCTATACAAACAGCAAGAAAAACCTGAAAAAGGAAAAGAAGTCTTAAAATTCTTTGACTGGGCATTTGCTAATGGTGCCAAAATGGCTTCAGAGCTGGAATACGTTGCCATTCCAGAAACCGTAGCCAGCATGATCCGTAGCCAGTGGAAAGCAAATATTAAGGATAGCACTGGAAAAGCTCTTTTTTAAAGACGGCCAGCTTATTAGCAACTTCAGGGAGAAAATAAATTTTTCCCTGAAGCTTATTTTGTAAGTAAGAACAGCAGATTTTCTGCCTCTCACTAACTTGCAGCACAATGTTTACGGTAAGAACAACAGTCGCCTAATGATGTCACAACAAAAATTATCTTTAGCTTCAAGCAATAAGATTTTAGATCTGCTTTTTGAATGGACAACTCGATTATTTGCTTTGGGTGTATTGGGTTTTCTGCTAGCCATCCTGATCTCCCTACTAGGCGGAGCCTGGCCCTCCATGCAGCAGATCGGATTAAAGTTCCTTTGGACTGAAGACTGGGATCCTATAAAAGAAAGCTTTGGAGCAGTGGTTCCCATTTATGGGACACTCGTTACTTCCGCGATCGCTTTAATGATTGCTATCCCCATTAGTTTTTTTATCGCGATGTTTTTGACAGAACTATCGCCTACTTGGCTGCGTAGACCTATAGCTACAGCCATCGAACTGCTGGCCGCCATACCCAGCATTATTTATGGAATGTGGGGCCTATTTGTATTTGCACCGCTGTTCATGGAGTTTGTACAACCCGGCATTATTAAAGTAGCCAGTCCTATTCCCCTCTTAAATCAAATTTTTGCAGGCCCTCCGATTGGGATTGGCTTGCTCACTGCGGGCATTATTTTGGCCATTATGGTGATTCCTTTTATTGCTGCAGTCATGCGAGATGTTTTTGAACTCGTCCCTCCAATGATGAAAGAATCCGCTTATGGCTTAGGAGCTTCTACTTTTGAAGTCATGTGGAAAGTAGTCTTGCCTTATACCAAAGTAGGGGTGATTGGCGGAATTATGCTGGGATTAGGTCGCGCATTGGGCGAGACGATGGCGGTGACCTTCGTAATTGGCAATGCTCATCGCTTAGCCTCTTCTCTGCTGGCCCCGGGAAACAGCATTGCGTCAGCCTTAGCGAATGAATTTACCGAGGCTGTAGGTGAACTCTATTTATCTGCACTGATTCAACTGGGCCTGATTTTATTCTTACTCACCACAATTGTTTTGGCTTTATCCAGGCTTTTATTACTACACTTAAATAAAAATGAAGGGCGAAAAAGCTGATTATGAGTGCAATTAATTCAGCTAACACACTTTATCGCCGCAGACGGCAAGTTAATCGCATCATGATTGTAGCCTCTGGCCTTGCGGTAGCATTTGGACTGTTTTGGCTAATATGGATATTAGCAACTCTTCTTATTCGCGGTGTTGAGGCTCTAGGCCCTAGTCTATTTTTACAAATGACGCCTCCGCCAGGTTCAGATGGTGGTCTTGCTAACGCAATCGTTGGCAGTATTTTAATGGGAGGATTAGGTACGCTGCTGGGAACTCCCATAGGAATTCTTGCAGGAACTTATCTGGCTGAATATGGAAATCGAGGATGGCTTGCCCCTACAACACGCTTCATCAATGATATTCTGCTTTCCGCTCCCTCGATTGTGATCGGGCTATTTGTTTACTCCGTCTTCATTGCCAAAGTAAAACATTTCTCAGCCTGGGGTGGAGTATTCGCACTTGCAATCATTGTGATTCCTGTCGTGGTCCGCACCTCGGATGACATGCTTAAACTTGTACCTAATAGCCTGCGCGAAGCCGCTGCAGCATTGGGAGCACCTAAATGGAAAGTGATCACAATGGTGAGCTATCGGGCTGCGCGCGCAGGAATCATTACGGGAGTTTTATTAGCTGTTGCTCGCATTTCTGGGGAAACTGCGCCCCTTCTGTTTACTGCTCTGAATAATCAGTTCTTTTCAACAAACATGAATGCACCGATGGCCAATCTGCCTGTGGTGATCTTTCAGTTTGCCATGAGCCCCTATGAAGACTGGCAGCGCCTAGCTTGGGGAGGTGCTCTGCTCATTACTCTGGTAGTACTCGGAATTAATATTTTGGCCAGAACACTGTCTGGGAGACATTGAATAACATGCAAAACGAAGCTGAAGAAATTGCTTTAAAAATCAGAAATCTAAATTTTTATTACGGTAAATATCATGCTCTTCGCCATGTAAACCTGGACATTCCAGAAAAAAAAGTAACCGCATTTATTGGCCCATCAGGATGTGGAAAATCTACCCTTTTACGTACCTTTAACAGAATGTATGCTCTTTATCCCGAACAGCGGGCTGAAGGTGAACTTCTGATGGGAAACGAAAATTTGTTAACCACCAAACAAGATATTTCTTTAATTCGCGCCAAGATCGGAATGGTCTTCCAAAAACCCACTCCCTTTCCTATGTCGATTTACGATAACGTCGCATTTGGAGTCAGGCTTTTTGAAAACTTTCAAAAGCCTGAAATGGATGAACGTGTAGAATGGGCCTTAAGTAAGGCAGCACTTTGGAACGAGGTAAAAGATAAATTAAATCAAAGCGGCCATAGCCTTTCAGGTGGCCAACAGCAGCGCTTATGCATTGCTCGAGGTATTGCCATCCGGCCACAAATTCTTCTTCTTGATGAGCCTTGCTCAGCATTAGACCCTATCTCTACTTCAAAAATCGAAGAACTCATACAAGAGCTCAAACATGATTACACCGTAGTCATTGTCACCCATAACATGCAGCAAGCTGCGCGTTGCTCGGATTTTACTGCCTATATGTATTTGGGAGAGTTAATTGAATACGGAAAAACCAAGGAAATTTTTGTAAAACCGCAGAAAAAAGCCACTGAAGATTACATTACCGGTCGCTTTGGATAAGTGGTTAAACAGCTTAGGAGAACAAAATGTTTGGAACCACACAGCATGCTTCTCGACAATATGACCAAGACTTGGAAGATATACGCAGCAGTGTGCTGCGTATGGGAGGCCTCGTTGAAAAGCAGGTACGGGATGCCATGCTGGGAATTGATACCCGAGAAGATCATATTTTTGAAGGTGTGATCCGGGCCGATCAAGAAGTCAATGCCATGGAAATCACCATGGATGCTGCTTGCGTGGAAGTGATTGCACGCAGGCAACCTGCAGCCAACGATTTGCGGATGATTCTGGCCGTCTCAAAAGCCATTACCGATCTGGAAAGAATAGGAGACGAAGCTTCCAAGATTGCCCGCTGTGGACGAGATATTAGCGCACGCTCTATTTCAGTCATCCCCGTCTTAGCTGATCTCCGCCTGATTTCTGAGCGAGCATTGCTCATGCTTCAGGCAGCTTTGGACGCATTTGCCAGGCTCGATGTACAAGCAGCTGCGCAAGTGATTAGCCAGGATGATGAGATTGATGCGCGGTTTCGGGCTATCCAACGCCAGCTAATCACCCATATGATGGAAGATACCCGATTGATCGGAACGGCAATAGATGTCACTTTTATCGCTAAATCTATCGAACGGATTGGTGATCACGCAAAAAATATTGCTGAATACGTTATTTACGTGGTGAAAGGTCTGGACATTCGTCATTCCACCCGTGAGACTGTAGAGCAATCTTTGAACTCCTGACCCCTTCATGTCCGATAAAACAGTCTTAGTAGTTGAAGACGAACCAGGCATTGCTGAACTAGTTCGCTTCTCCTTAACGACCGTTGGTTATTCCGTTCAAATAGCAAGCAATGCGCGTACTGCACGTATTTTCTTAGCTAAGCATTTACCTCATGCCATGATTCTGGATTGGATGTTGCCAGATGAGTCTGGGATTAAGCTATTACGAGATCTACGCGCAGATAAACGTACAAAAATGCTACCCATCCTCATGCTAACCGCACGTAGTCAAGAGCAAGATAAGGTGAGTGGCCTGGATGCAGGGGCAGATGATTACCTCACTAAACCATTTTCCCCTACTGAGTTGCAGGCTCGGCTGCGGGCGCTCTTGCGACGCGGACTGCCACAATTTAGCAATGAAATTCTTGCAGTAGAAGATCTTGTGCTAGATCCTATCAAACATCGCTTGAGTTACGCTAATCAGCCCATTGATCTGGGACCTACGGAATTTAAGTTATTACGTACCTTGATGATGCATCCCGGTCGAGTTTTTTCCAGACAACAGTTGCTGGATTTGATATGGGGAGATGCAGTATTGGTTGAAGAACGTACAGTAGATGTGCATATTTTGCGTTTACGCAAAAGTCTTCATCCATACGGAATAGAAGAGAAAATTCGCACGGTCCGCGGAGTAGGTTATTCATTTGGAAATAAATAAACAGTAGTTTTTATCTCCAGATTTTTACACTTTACGCATCTTTTCTATTTTCATTTTTAAAACCCTTGTTTTTAGCTACAAAGCCCAAGATAGTGCTCTAACAAAGCAAACATGCCAAAAATAATTTAGAAATGAAATAACAGTCTCGTTTTAATGGCAAACTAGAGCTTGCCCGTGCTTGCCTTTCTCATTTCTCATGCAATCTATTTCTCTAAGCCGATTTTTAGCCCCAGTCGTTTTAAAATTTTGCATTATTGCCAGTTTAAGCCTTGTAGTAGGGTTTGCAGCTGGTGCGCTTGCAGGGTGGATCCTAGCAGCCGCTTTGCTAAGTCTTTATGTAAGCGGTTTTGTGTTTGCCTTATATAAAACCTTACGCTGGATGGAATCCAACCAGCAAACGCTTTCTTTACAAGCTCCAGTAGATGAATGGAATAATATTGCTACTCTCTTATACCGGGCTCGCAAATTAGAACGAAGTGTCCGCCAGGAACTAGACCAATCAGTAGCCCAGTTAAAACAAATTCTCGAACAAATTCCAAATGGGGTAGTGATTGTTGACGCTGCACTCAATATTCAATGGGCCAACCATACTGCTGAGAAACATTTGGGTATTGATGTAGAACGCGATATAGGACTGCGCCTCACCAATCTCGCTCGGGAACCAGAGTTTATTAAAGCACTGCTTGCTCCGGGTAATATGCCTAACTGCCGGATCACCCTGGCTGGATCAGGCTTAACTCTACAGGTACAGTCTTTGACCTTTTCCAGCGATCAGTTCCTAATTTTTACTCGAGATGTTTCGGAAACAGAACGCGTGGATGTGATGCGGCGTGACTTTATTGCCAATGTTTCACATGAGCTACGCACTCCGCTTACCGTACTGGTAGGATTTTTAGAACTTGCGTCTCCTTCACAGCCTCTTTCCCCAGAACATCTTCTCTTAATGCGAGCAGAAGCTCTGCGTATGCAAAGGTTAATTGAAGACTTACTGACCCTCTCCCGCCTAGAAGTCTCCCACAGCCTTGGGCAGGAAAATATTGTAGAACTACAAAGTCTTGCACAACGTGCGCTTTCTCAAGCGCAAGCAATCTCTGCGGGCAAACATATTTTCTCAACAAATCTGCAAGCCTTGAAAATTTTGGGGGCAGAGCATGAAATTGAAAGTGCCTTAAGTAACCTCATCATTAACGCGGTTCGCTATACCCCTGAAGGCGGAAGGATTTCCATAGAAATGCTGCAGCTTGAAGAAGGGGTAGAAATTAATGTTACAGACAGCGGTGTGGGTATTGCTCCTGAACATATCGCCCGCCTAACAGAGCGTTTTTACAGAGTAGACAAAAGCCGTTCGCGTGAAACAGGGGGAACAGGCCTGGGTTTAGCTATCGTTAAACATGTAATGCAGCGGCATCAAGGTCAACTACTGATTCACTCAACATTAGGTCAAGGCAGCCGTTTTACTCTGTTTTTTCCCAGACAAAGGATGAAAATCGAAGGATAAGCCCTTTGTCCCCCTCTGAACAAAAATAAAAAAGTTTGAGTTAGCACAATAAAGCTTCTCACTTCTTCTTTTACTCTAATAACTCCTTAATTACTTGTTGCTTCCGCTACCCTATGAGCTGCTTTTCCTTTACTTAAGCTTTGAGGATGGAAAAAGGGGAGTAGAAGTAAAGCGTAAAAACTTAAGAAGAACTTGATTTTCAGCAATCTCGACTATGTGGCTTCAGCGTTTTAAAAAGCTTATTTTTTACAGTTGCGTGCTACTCTTGGGGCTGGGCAGTGGCAATTTAATTGTAAGCCTAACACACTACTTCCAATCTTCTTATCTAAAGGAAGACTATTCCAGCTATTTTCCTGACCAGTACACCAGAGTGGTTATTTACGGTACCCGTTACTGCCCCTACTGTGCAATGGCTAGGACTTACTTTCAAGAGAGAAACATCCCCTTTGAGGATCTCGATATAGAAAAGTCGGAGAAAGCCTTACAGGATTTTATTCGATTGAACGGCAAATCCGTTCCTTTACTGCTGATAGAAACTCAACGCATTGAGGGGTTTAACAAATCTGCTATCGAAAAGGCACTTTCTACTACTCGTCAAACAGGAGAGACTGTAGATATACAAAACCGAAGGGAGTTAAAAATATAAAGGCGATTTCTTATTCATCTTTTCTTCGCCTCGTTATTAAGATTGGAGACATTCATGAACGCTAAAATAATATTATTTCTCTTCGCATTAGGAGTAGGTTCTTCAATTGCTTATGCAAGGCCCCCTGGAGGGTATGGTTGTTATGCAGAATGCATAAGAGAATATCGTAGCTGTATAGCACAACCAAACAGTGATAGAACAGCTTGTGTGAGAGAAAAAAATGCGTGCATCGCTTTTTGTAATCTATATCTATAAAAAGTTAGTCAGTCAAACTAGCTGAACGAAATCAAAGCTCTCCAAAGTAGGAGCCCCTTAAAAATAAAGGAATCTTCAGTGGAGAGCCTATTAACGCATAAGGAATGTAATTCCCTGAGCAACGCGGCAGTCACAAAGATCAAAAACACACTGTCAAGACGTCAGCTCACCTAAAAATCAAGGTTTAAGCTTTGATAGTGCGCACACGCGCCCTCAATCCTATTGTTTTAACTGTATCGCTCTAAGCCTCAGTTCTAAAGTTGTTTTCTGCATGGAAGCAAGGCGACTAAAGGGCGATGAATCTATTCTCGCCAGTTACTAAACAGATTTCTTCCCCTAACAACCTTCCTCTCTCAACAGGACAGGAAGATAGGAACTTACGAAGGCAGCTGCTGCAAAAAACCTACCCTTGGGCCCAGCAGGTGCGTACCCCCTCAGACAATGCTAGAAACTCAGATCACGCCAGTGTCTGCAGCCCCCCTTACGATAGACCTTCGTGATCTTCTCCTCTAGTGAGGCAGAAATAGTTCACATTTTTTCTAATGTTCGGTAGTTATCAACCTGGGGGGGTGCAGGGCTCTTTAAACTAAGAAAACATATGCATCAACAATAATGATGTTTTCTCTTTGGGGTTTCAAACACTTGAGCCCAAACTCTCAATTTTAAATCAGCGCTTCATACACATGCCTTGGTGTGGCAGTACCAAAACTCAGTAGCAGCAGACGTTACTTGCATCTATTTCCAAGCCTTTAACACATTGCATTCAGTACAGTCAGACCATCAAAGAAAACCCTTCAAGCAATGGGTAAGCGGGGCACCTCTTTGTTCACAGAAGGTAATTTTCAGCTAATTCCTAAAGGGAACAACTGCCACAGTAACGCTGACATTGACGCGCTCTATATCGCCCTTCAAATGATTAACCTATTTTCTATCTACAGCCCTCTTCTCAAACTGATTGATATCCCTTATTTAAGTGAATCCCAATTCAGGGTATTGCAAGAATGACAACACTGGCGCAGAGTCTGGAATATTCTAAAACAAAATTATATTTCTGCTTTAGCTAATACGAAATAAACATACCTTTATAGAAATAGATTTTTTTTAAAATTAAATAATGATATTTTCTAGAAAAATAAGGAAAGTAATATTTTATATTTTTATATTACTTTCTGGATTAATCAGTGGCTATTTAATAGTAAATTTACCTCAATGGTTAAAACCTGCTTACACCGAGGGAGATTATTCAAAGTATTTTGGTAATACAAAAACTAAGATTATTTTTTATGGCACAAGCCAATGCCCATATTGTGCAATGACAAAAAGTTTTTTTACTGAAAGAAAAATAATTTTTTCTGATTTTGATATTGAAAAATCTGAAAAAGCAAAACAGGAGTTTAATCAGTTAGGTGGAACCTCAGTACCCTTGATTATCATAGGTAATAGGCGTATTGATGGCTTTAACCAAGCTGCTATAGAAGCTGCTTTGGAAAAACTAAACTAGTATTTTTAATACTCAATTTTTGTAAAAACATGATAGGCGGCATGTTTTTTTTGGTAATTCGCCTTAATTATTTAAATGGAGTATCTATGAAAAACAAACTTGCTTTATTTCTTTTTGCATTAGGTCTGGGTAGTTCTCTTTCTTACGCTATGCCTAGCGGTGGTTACGGTTGTAATAGCCTGTGTATGAAAGAGTATAATGCATGTATTGCAAAAACAGGTAACAATAAAGCAGCTTGCACTTTAGAAAAAAATGCATGTCTTGCCTCATGCAATACAAATTAATTTTTAATAACTTTTAAAGTTATTGAAAACCCTATAAAAAGCCGATAAAATTTATCGGCTTTTTATATTTCAATATCTTTTAAAATCCAAAAATAAAAAAGTAAAAATAAATATTTTTCACTTTATCTAATAAAAGTTTTTAAATCCCTATAAACCCCTACACTTTTAAGCGACACCTCAGCAGACAAAGAATCATCAAAAGCCACATCTCCGCCTGCATCAGGCTGCCCCTTGGCAAGCAAGTTGGCAAAACCATAATGAGTAGCATCCATTAGGTGAGAAGGTACTAGGCGGCCAAGTGAATTAAAAATAGTTTCCACTCTGCCTGGATGCGTCTTTTCCCAGCCCCGCAACATAGCAATCATTTCTTTGCGTTTTAGATGCTCCTGACTTCCGCATAAATTGCAGGGAATAATTGGAAAAGCCTTCATCTGCGCATAGCGAATCAGATCACTTTCTTTGACATAAGCCAGAGGTCGAATCACGATATGCTTACCGTCATCAGACTGCAATTTAGGAGGCATAGCTTTTAACTGGCCCGCATAAAACATATTTAGAAAAAAAGTGGCCAGAATATCGTCCCGGTGATGGCCTAATGCAAGCTTGGTAGCTTTAAGATCTGTTGCCACCTTATACAAAATGGCTCTGCGCAGACGACTACACAAAGAGCACATGGTTTTCCCTTCGGGAATATTTCTTTTCACAGTGCTGTAAGTATCCTGGGTTTCAATATGAAAGGGCACACCCAGAGCACTAAGATATTCCGGAAGAATATGCGCCGGAAACCCTGGCTGCTTCTGATCCAAGTTCACAGCAATAATCTCAAACTTAGTAGGTGCCCTCTCCCGCAGCTTTAACAACACATCTAGCAGGGCATAACTGTCTTTTCCTCCAGAGAGGCAAACCATCACGCGGTCGCCCTCTTCAATCATCTTGAAGTCATTAATCGCACGGCCTACTTCACGACACAACCGTTTCTCGAGCTTGTTGTTTTCAAACGCAAGCTTTTCAAGCGATTGACTACTGGCTAATTCAACTGGATTTAAAGGAGCATTCATTGAGTTAAACCTTTTCAGCACTTACTTCAACCCCTACCCCGTCGCAGTCCGGAAAAATATTGGGCTTGTCCACCCTCACTGTCGCTGCACTAACTCCAGGTAAGGCCAGAATTTTTTCACAAATATGGCCCGCCAAAGATTCCAGCATATTAGTATGTGCTGTTTGTACTTCGTCAATGGCCAGTTGTCTAATGCGTCGATAATCCAGTACATGATCTACTTGGTCTTTAGCCGGCAGTAAAGGAGCATCCTGCATTTGGACTTCGCAACTGATAAGCAAGGGCTGTTTGGCTGTGAGCTCATGCGGCAATATACCTACACTGGCTTGCACACGCAGTTTGTTTAAAATTATTCTTCTCACGCATTACCTCAAAATTGAGAACTGTCCAGGAATTTACAAAAAACTCACATCACGGTTTAAACCTAAAAGATGCTGGCCGCCATCAATCAAAATAGTACTGCCCGTCATCGAGCGATTATTCACTGCAAACAGTACTGCTGCGGCCACATCTGAAGAGGTTCCGGATTGACCTGTGAGAGACAGTGCTTGCGTACGATCAAAAGCCGCCTTATCTTGCAAATGACTAGGAAGCGTCAGACCTGGAGCAACACCAACGACCCTTACCTTTGGCGCCAGAGCCTGCGCCAACATAACTGTGGCAGCCTGCAATGCTGCTTTGGTTAATGAATAGCTTAGAAAATCCGGGTTGTAATGATAGAGTTTTTGGTCTAGCAAATTAACCACTACGGCTTGTTCCCCATCGGCTACGCGTTTATACAATTCTCGTGCCAACAAAATAGGAGCGACTAAGTTTGGATTCACATGGCGGGTAAAGTTAGACTCAGAAAAATTAGCTGCCGTGTCATACTCAAAAACAGAGGCATTGTTAATGACCGCATCCAGACGGCCAAAGCTGTGATAGGCACTGTCAAGCAAATCCAAGGTCTGGGTTTGATTACTTAAATCGGCCTGTAAAGCAATCGCTTTAGTGCCCAATGCTCGGATATCCTCTACCGTATGCTGAGCTTCGCTAGCCGATTGCCCATAATGCACCACCACATCCCAACCTGCGCGCGCAAAAGTCAAGGCAATTTCACGGCCAATTCGTTTGGCCGCACCAGTAATCAAGACAACAGGAGAATTCATAAGGCTATTGTAAAGTTACATTTATTTTGCAAAAAATAGTTTGGCTTTTGCTTATCGTATGCTTATGCACCCCCATTCGCTTGAGATAGTCGATTTAATCCGTTCGGAAATTCTCGCCAATGAGGGTTTTTTGCCTTTTGAACGCTATATGCAGTTGGCACTATATGCCCCGAGTCTGGGTTATTACACCAGAGCAGTGCCCATGGAACAAAATACCGACGATAGCCTGGATAGCAGCGACTTTGTTACTGCGCCAGAACTTACTTCTCTCTTTGGCCAAACCCTTGCCCGGCAAATTGCACAATTATTTGAGCAAGGCCTTGCACGGCAAATTTTGGAGTTTGGAGCAGGCACTGGCAAACTGGCTCGGGATATTTTGCTAGCTTTACGTCATTTAGGATTTAGAGACGTCCAATATCAAATACTGGACATCTCCAGCCTTTTGCGGGAACGTCAAAAAAACCTGTTGAAACCTTTTGGTTCACAAGTGCAGTGGCTAGAGAAACTCCCTGCCCGCTTTGAAGGCGTCATGCTAGGCAACGAAGTCCTGGATGCCATGCCGGTAAGTGTGTTTGCACTTCGAGAGGGCAGCCTTTTCGAACGCGGTGTCGGCTTGGAGAATGATCAATTGATATGGAAAGAAAAAAAAGTAGACCAAAAAACCTTTTCTGCAATAGAAATGCGGCTTTCAGAACAAGAATGGTTCAAAAACCGCATAAATACTACCGATGAGGTTTCTCCTTCAAAAGGAAAAATCAATGGTTTTTATTTTATAGAAATTGCTTGGCAAGCCCAGGCTTTTGTACAAACTCTTAGTCGTCTCTTGGATAAAGGGGCTTTAATTTTTATTGATTATGGATTCCCTGCGGCAGAGTTTTATCACTGGCAACGCCATATGGGAACCTTAATGGGTTTTTCCAGGCATCGCACCCACAGCGATGTACTGTATGCACCTGGGCAACAAGACATTACTGCGCATGTTGATTTTTCTGCCATTGCACAGGCGGCAACCCGGGGAGGCGCTCAGCTTGCAGGCTATGTGAACCAGGCCCGCTTTTTAATAAATTGTGGCTTACTGGAGCTTGCCAGCGCTTTGCCTCAAGACGATAGGCTAAGTTATGCCCGCGCCATTGCGCCCGTGCAAACACTACTTTCCGAAGCAGAAATGGGCGAGCTCTTTAAAGTCATTGCCTTCACCAAGCAAATCAATACCCCGCTTATAGGTTTTAAACAGGCAGATCGCAGTGCAAGCTTATAAGCCGCTTACAGAATTAGGCCAATTCAAATTACAGCTTGCTCAAGGTAAATAAATACAGCAATCTTTTACGTTCCCTTGCCTTCCACTAAAGATGTTTAAGCTGCTTAGCTTCTTTGGTATGCTCCTTTTGGCTGCAGACGTATAACTTCCCGAGATTTTGATTTTAAATACCGCCTAGATAATAACTTCTGGCTAAAATTTTCTCTGCACCTCATCAGATTGACCGGGAGAATTAGATTAATGAGAAATGATATTCCGCAAATCGGCATGACCTACCAGATCATGAATCGGGAAGGTATTTATGATCTTAAAGAAATTGCACAGGAATATCATGCACAACAGCAATATTTAGCCAGTCAGCAGCAATGGGGATACGATCGTTATCTGAAAAACTCCAGCAACGCAAGCGCAGAAGTATGCACCCCTTTTTCTCAACAAACCCAGCAATGTAGTATCTGGTCTATCAACCATTATTTAGGCCTGAATCGCCATCCTTATGTGATTCAGAAAGCGCAAGAAGCTCTGGAAATATACGGCACAGGTTGCGGTACCTCTGCAATGTCCGGTGGACATTCTCAACTGCATAAAGATTTGCAGACACGATTTGCAAAGATTTTTTCCAAAGAAGAGGCCCTGCTCTTTCCCACAGGCTTTACCGCAAATTCTGGAACCATTTCCGCCTTATGCCGAGGTAGCGAAACGCTCATCTTAATTGACCGAGACAGTCACACCAGTATCATCGAAGGCTGCCGTGCATCCGCTTCAGATTTTTTGCCTTTTAAACATAATTCATTGCAAGATTTAGAAAAAAAACTAAAAAAATATTCGGGCAAATATGTCAATATCCTGGTCGTTGTCGAATCAGCCTATTCCATGGAAGGAGATATCGCACCATTAAAAGAAATCGTCGCGCTCAAAGAAAAATATTCTTTTTTGCTTTATGTCGACGAAGCACATACCTTTGGCTTTTATGGCAAAAACGGTGCCGGTCTTTGTAATGAGCTGCAACTAACAGATAAAGTGGATTTTATTATGACCACTCTGTCAAAAAGTACGGCTGGAGTAGGCGGTATTGTGGCGACATCTAGCGCCTTTGCTTGCATGTTGCGCTGGTCAAGCACCTATACCTTTCAAGCGGCCATACCACCTGCCGATGTCATGGTGGTCAATGCCTGCCTGGACTTAATCGAGAATGATAGCGGCATCATTAGCACCCTGTGGAATAAAACCCATTATTTCCGCAAGCAATTGCTTCAATTAGGTTTTGATCTGGGGCAAAGCCAAAGCCCAATAGTTCCGGTCTATGTTCGGGATCCAAAAATATTAAAAGAAATGGAACAGGCATTATTTGAACAAGGAATCTTCACCGTGGCCGTTCAGTACCCAGCAGTAAAAGCCTCTGAAGTGCGGTTTAGATTTATCGTCAATAATTCCCATACAGCAGAAGATATTGACCATTTAGTAAATGTACTCGGAAAATTAGGTGTTAAATATGGCCTGATCAAACCCCAAGAATTCTCATGCGCTAGCCACACTCCACTTGAATAAAATCGCACTCTTTTTCTTATTGGGTTTATCCACCTGTTTAGGGGTCAAAAGTCATCCTCCCGCTAATCAGGACTGGAAAATTCTGCACACCTGGCAAGCTACTCAAGAGGGCTATCTTTCCTTTGCAGCGGAAAGCCAAACCTTAGTACAGCAATGCCGCCTGCACCCTTCATCCTATCTTGAGTTCCCGCCCACCATTCACTCAGCCTCCCAGGTAAAGATAGGCGATGTAATAATCGCGGCCAGCAGCGCACCGAATTTTCAGCACACCAAGGGATTTTACGGTTCCATAGTCATCCCCTGCTTTCAAATTGCTCACCTGGATGCCCCCTTAAGCTGGCAAGTCACTTCCTATACCCATTATTTTGCCTGGTTTAAATATTTCCCTCGACTCGTCGAAGATTATCCTCTGGTCAATTTTTTTAATGAAACCTTAAACAGTATTGCCGCCGGGGCGCTGCTTCTCCTCTGTTTTTTGTATTTGATTATTTTTAGCGGAAAAATTCCTAGGCAGGAATTAATTACCCTACTCTGTGCGAATTTTTTTACGGCGATTTATTTTATTGGCAATACAGCAGAGGCTATGGGATTAAGTATTTCCATGTTAACAGCCCATAAAATAGCTGATTCTGGCTTATGGATCGGATTTCTATTTTTTATTCATCTACTCTATCTAGAGAAGCTGATAGTACCGTGGATGAATCTTGCCTATAAGATATCGGTTTTTTTCTCTTTACTTATTATTACATTTGCCAAAAATGGCGATGTAGTTCAACTTGGAACAGCAATACCGTTCATATTTACACTGATCTTTCCTTTTTATGCAGTTGCTGAGTTACTGAAAAAAGGTCTAAAAACTCGAAAAAACTTATTCCAATTTATTGCTCTCTCTTTTTCATCAATTACTTATTCAAACGATGTATTGGTGGTAACGGGTGTCCTACCGTCTTTTCCAATTTTATCAATCGGTATTGTTAGCAGCTATGTTTTTATCCTGCTTTCGATCAATGAAAGAATTACACGCACTTATATCGAGCGCGACGAGCTAAAGTTACTGACAGCAAAATTACAGCAAGCCAATGAAAATTTACAAAAAGCACAAGACGAACTCATAAAATCAGAAAAAATGGCTGCTCTAGGCCGCGCTGTAGCCAGAATTGCCCATGAGTTAAACACGCCCATTTATGTGAGTCGCTCCTCGGCACAAAACATTCAAACCCAAACAGAAAAATTCTTGAACTACTTATCACGAGCCCGGCAAGATGATATAGAAAGCCGTCTTAAACAATACCAGCAAGACTTAAAAGTTTCACTCAATGCACTGCTGCAAAGTGTGTCACAGGCAGCAGATCTGCTTAAAAATTTTAAGGAAATATCGGTCGACCAGATCAATGTTCAGAAAAAGGAATTCAAGCTTATCGATTACATCAAGTCAAGCCTGGATACTCTGGGCATTTTGCTGAAAAGAAAAAATATCACTGTTCAAGTAACAGGAGATAATGTGAGTTTGCATCACGACCCTGGGCTGTTTTACCAAATTATTCAAAATCTAGTCGCCAATACCGAACGTTATGCTTATGATGCAGGAGGCATCATTGACATTGAAGTGAATGATCTACCCGAGGCAATCCGCATCAGCTTTCGTGATTACGGCAAAGGTATTGCACAAAGCGACCTGCCTAAAATATTCGACGCTTTTTTTACTACAGGCGGTGGATCAGGCGGTGTAGGCTTAGGTTTAAATATCGTTTATCGTATCGTCACTAGGCAGCTTGAAGGTAGCATTCATTGTGAGAGCAGCGAAGGCAAAGGCACCACGTTTTTAATCACGATACCCAAAAAGCAATAAAACGGAGCAATAAGCATGGGGCAGCCAGCAGAGATTGACAATAAATGGAAACTGTTGATCGTGGATGATGAGGCATTGGTCCATGATATGGTACAGATTAATTTGCGCGATATGGAGTATGCGGGAAAAAACATTCATTTTCTGCATGCCTATAGTGCCAAAGAAGCTCAGCAAATGATTTTCAGGGAAAAAAATATTGCGGTCATTATTTTGGATGTGATGATGGAAAAAGATAACGCCGGCTTGAGTTTTGTAAGGTTTGTTCGCGAAGAGAACAACAATAACGAGGTCAGAATTCTGTTACATACTGGACAGCCCGGCATTGCACCTAAAAGAGAAGTTTCTGATCAATATGGTATTGATGCTTATTTGGATAAAAATGTAGCAGACAATGAGGATTGCTATGTAGCCGTCAAACTGGCTTTACGCTCTTACGAAGAAAGAATAAAACTAAAAAAGGCAGCTACAAAGACCGATGTTGATTTACTAGAGGAAATAGCTGAAATTTACACAGGGCTTTTAAGCGAACCTGAGGGGTTCACCGATTATGAAACCACCGTGCAAAAAGTTCATGCGATGGTGCAGTTATCCCAAGAAATACTTGCCGCTTACGCCTTGGCTGATATGAAAAGAAGTGTCGATCAAGGCACCACTAAAGCTGAGCGTTTATCGTATCGTGACTATTGTGCCTTAACGCAAATTTATGATCTCAAAGTTATTCTGATGCATACGCCTTTACCAGAATATAAAACTGAGTACATCGCAATCACAGAAACCCTCCTTAAAGCTGCAAAACACTTCTCGATGATTCAAATATTGCCTGAACACCACAGAGAAAAACTGTTTAATAGTATCCAACACTATGAAATGCTGGCATAAACCATGGATGCACTTGATGCCAAGAACCAGGAAGATGTTTGGCAGATACTGACCATAGATCCTTGCTCATCGGTCAATACGATGACCAAAAAGTCACTAGAGCATAGTCTTTTTCTGGGAAGAAGAATTACTGTGCTGCAGGCCACCTCCCTTGAGCAAGCCAAGCAACTCTTGCAAGAACGCTCAGATATCGCTGTGGTATTGCTTGATATCATGGCCGATACGCAAAGCGAAAGCCTGTTTTTTATTCACTTTATTCGCACAGTCCTGAAAAACTACCGGACCCGCATCATTCTGCGTACAGGCTATCCGGATACTTTACCTGACATAAAACTGATCGAAAGTTATGAGATTGATGGGTATCTGCCCAAAGAGTCCATGCCTGTGGTGCAGATCAAAATTACCATCATGACAGCGATTCGTGCTTACGCACAGATTATTACCACTGAACGGGCGCTACAAGGGCTAGCTGGCTCTATCGCCCACGAAATGCGTAACGTCTTGGCTCAGGTGAAATTTAGTTTGGATAGTATTGGGCAGGAACTGCAAGTTGCAAGCACTCAAACTCTGAAAGCAGACCCGCTCCATACTGTCTACAAACATATTGGGCAGGCCCACACGTCCATTAAACGAGGGCTACAGATCACTTCAATAACCCTCAATCAATGTAATAACAAAGCGATTGACGCGGATAGCTTTGAATATCTAGATGCTGGAAAAACCACTAAAAAAGCTGTAGATGAATTTTGCTTTGATACGGAGAGCGAGCGGGATAAAGTGAAGCTGCAGATACAAGAAACATTCACCTTCAAGGTGAATGAAACGGTGTACCTCTTTATCTTGTTTAATCTTATTAAGAACGCGCTCTATTACTTCAAGCTGCATCCACAGGCTACTCTCACCATTACAGTGGATCGAAACAGCATCCGGATCAAAGATACCGGCCCGGGGATCGCACCAGAGATGCTGTCCAGACTTTTTGGAGTGTTTACAAGTTCCGGCAAGGCTGAAGGCACAGGCTTAGGCTTAGCCTACTGTAAACGTGCTATGCAGGCCTTTGGAGGGGATATTACTTGCGACTCTGTACTCAACCAATACACTGAATTCACCCTGAGCTTTCCTGTAATTGCTCAGGCTCAGCTGCAAGCGCATGAGCTCAAGATAATGCACCGTGCAAAACAAGTTTTTAACGGCAAGCATATCTTGATCGTGGACGATGAACCACTGATACGTAAGTCTGTGCGGCATATGCTCGATGGGTTAGGCGCTCATTTTGAGGAAGCCGAAAATGGACATTTTGCTATCGATAAACTCAAAACTGCTTTGTACGACCTCATCATCATGGATCTGAACATGCCTTCGCTAGATGGCTACGCCGCGGCTGAAATGATACGCTTGGGTATCGTGCCCAGTCAAAAGCATATTCCGATTGTGGCCTATACCAGCGAGTCGGCCTATATAACCCAGGTCAAGACCGAAAAAATAGGGATGAATGGCTATGTTTGCAAGCCAGCTACTCCTCTAGAACTGATTAAGGTATTGCAGATGGCCTTGGAACCCGGAAAAAAATATACCGAAGCCAAGCCAACTCTGAATCCTCCACCCACTGCTCTGGCAGGAAAAACCGTAGTAGTAGCCGATGATTGCGAACAAAACCGCAAGATTATTCAAACCTATCTTGGACTCTGGGGTGCCATTGCCCTAGAAGCCGAGCACGGCATGGCCGTACTAGAAATTTTGCAAGAGGAAAAAATCGTTGATGCCATTTTGATGGACATGGAAATGCCAGGCATGAGTGGTGTGCAAACCACGCAAGTAATTCGTGCCCAAAATCACCAGCAACATATTCCTATCATTGCACTGACGGCCAACTTTAGCGAGCAACATAGACATCAAGCCCTTTTAGCAGGCATGAATGCGTTTATTTCTAAACCCGTTGAGAGTGCAGAGTTGCATGCGCAGCTGTTGGGCGTGTTAAAAGAAAAAAGAGTAAAAACATCGCTACAAAATCTCCAGCTACAGGCCAGTCCGCTTACAGCTTCACCTGCTGCAAAACAAAATGTTTTTCATCTTAGGCCAGCGTTTGCAACCCCAGAAAATACAGATGAAAAGACGCAAAGGGAAGCCAGGCTCCACACTGAAAACACTGCTACAGCAAAGGAGATGACGTTACTCAACACTGAGCGCTTGGAGCAAATGAAAAAAATCAACGCGGCTTTGTTGATGGAAACTTTGCCAGTGTATGTGAATGAGATGGGGCAGCATTTGATACAACTTGAGGGACACATGCACTCCCAGGATTTTGAAGCTATGCACAATACATTGCACAAACTGCTAGGCCAAGCAGGGGAATGTGGAGCCTATGCCTTGCATCAGTTCCTGTGCCGCAAAGGTATCTACCCCACCGTCGCCAATAAACATCAATGGCCCACGGAAGATAATTGGCTGAACACAGCAAAAGACTTGTATGCCCAAACAGTAATCGCCTTGCGCAAAAGTTATTTGGCTGCTCACAGGTGATTTAGAAATAGGATAATACCCACCTCCGACACCGAACAGACCAGAGCTGCCCGCTTGCAACAATGGCAGCCATAAAAAGCTTGCTATTGAACCACCAAGCCTTGCAATAAAGGATTTGCTTTTGGCGCTTTTAATTTCATTTTCTGAAGGGTGTGCACCAGCAATTGAGCGATCATAAGGTTACGATGCAGCTTGTCATTAGCAGGCACTACATACCACGGAGCCAATTTGGTGGAAGTTGCGGTTAACATTTTTTCATACTGGTGTTGGTAAAGATCCCAGTGCTTTCGCGTTTCTAAGTCGCCCAGACTAAATTTCCAGTTTTTCTCTGGATCATCAATTCGTGCTTGTAGCCGTTTTTTTTGTTCATTCTTGCTGATATGCAGCATGATTTTCAACAAAGTAGTACCCGTCTGGGTCAGCATTAATTCAAACGCATTAATGTGTGCATAACGGCGCTTGGTCTCCGCTTTATCAATCCAACCCATCACCGGTGGCACCAATACATCCTCATAATGACTACGGTTCCAGACCATCAATTCCCCATTACGAGGAACCACTGCATGACAACGCCATAGGTAGTCACGGGCACGCTCTTCTTCGGT
>JAIBAO010000030.1 GCA_019695155.1 Burkholderiaceae bacterium
GACCGTAAATGGCCTGGACTGTCGCCAGGGCCTCAATCGCCAGGTCGGTATAAGTCGGGGAGGCGCCAGGCTCTCCGGTCAATTCCTCGGTCGTCCAGTTCTTGACGGCTTCCGGACTGACCCAGATGGTGAGACTTCCTCGTTGTTTGAGCGAGGCGTTATACTCGCTCCAGTTGCGGATGCGGTAAGTGGGCTTCTTCATGGCAGAAAAAGCATACCACCTCACTGCATCCGCACACCTTCATTCCGATTCGTGCAACAAAGCCCCCACCATCTGCACTCTATTGGCGCAGTTGATATTAAGTGATAAGCTGAAAACAGGTACTCAGCATTAATTTAGAAGGATATTCATATGGCAATTGCTCAAGTAGATATATTAGATCCAAGCAGTTTTGAAAAAACCGGCCAGGTAAAAAGTATTTATGAAGCCTGGGAAGCTGGGGACTGGATTGGAACTTTTAACCTTTGGGTGGTGCAGAATTATGATGGAGTAGGGTATCTACTATATCAACAACGATGCTTCAAAGCTCAGTGGGCACCAGGACTGTTAGATGTGACTGCTGGAGGACATTATGACGCTGGAGAGACTGTAGAGCAAGGATTAAGAGAAGTACGAGAGGAGTTGGGAAAGGACTATAAATTTACTGACCTGATTAACCTAGGAAAAAAACTCTATTTGCGCGATCAGCCAGGGCGAAAGCTACGGTATGCTGTAGACGTCTTTATGACCCAAGATAACTTACCGCTTGAGACCTTTCGACTTGAACGAGATGAACTTGAGGGGCTTTATAGGTGTCCTGTTGATGATTTAATTAAGCTTCATACACAGCCTGGTTACTCCTTTAGAGCAGAAGGACTTCACTTTGAGGGTGATATCTTGGTACCAGGAGATATTTTAGTCACAAAAGACTTGATTCCATATAACTGGGATAATTATCACTTTAAGGTAACATTGTTGGCAGAACGGTTCTTACGAGGAGAGAGCCACCTCTTATATTAAATTGAATTTTAATACCTATTAGCTGCACGTGAGCGCCATTTTCGCATGGTGGCCCCTTCTTTAGTGGTTAGCCAATTTTTAGTGCCTATAGATTGCTAATGCCACAGTAAGTAATTAGGCAAACCAGCCATTTACAAGTCGCCAAGAAATTAGGAATACATCAACCGCCTGAAGTCATGAGATGTCTATAAAAGAGACAGAAATTGTATGTATTGGATCTATAGTTGCTGATATCTTTTTGTTTGGAATAGACAGTCTTCCTTTACCGGGAGCGCTTGAAATAGCCAAGGGAGCACAACTATATCCCGGTGGTTGTGCTACTAATACAAGTATTGCGTTTACAAAGCTAGGTGGTAAGGCAAGACTAATTGGACGTGTCGGTGATGACCATCTAGGAAGTCTAGTCATTAACCATTTAAAGCAAAAAAATGTTGTTACGGGCAGTATTAAAATCTCAGCCGGTTCGACTGCTATAAATGTAGCTATTGTTTTTGCTAATGGGGAGCGCACCTTTTTGTATTACCCAGGATGTAATTCGCTGTTATCAAAAGATGATATTGAAGTTGAAGTTTTATCAAAATCTCGCCTTGTTCATTTCAGTGATACATTTTTGTTGCCAGGGCTTGATGGAGAAGGCACCCATACGTTATTGCAAGCCGCTAGAGAAGATAATATAAAAACATCTATGGCCACATCTTGGGATGCCGAGGGGAGATGGCTTACTTTAATTCGTAAGAGCTTGCCTTTTGTTGATCTTTATTTTTGTAACCATGTAGAGGCTCAAGCGCTGACTGGCTATAAAAATCCGGAAGACTCATCTCTTTTCTTGTTAGGATGTGGCGTTGCAATGGTAATTGTAACACTTGGTGGGCAGGGAAGCTTAATCCGAACTTCAGACTTTTTATTGAAGATACCAGCTTTTAATGTCGATGTAGTTGATACGACGGGAGCTGGTGATTGCTATGTAGCGGCATATCTGTATGGTTTTCTGCAGGGATGGGATGTTGAAAAGGTGGGAACATTTGCCAGCGCTCTAGGAGCAATGTGTATTACGAGAGTTGGTGCCACAACCAGCATACACAGTTCTGAAGAAGTGCTCGCGTTTATGCAAGAGGCTACTCACCGATAGGTTCGTTGAATCTGGGGCACCAAGAAAATTACAGCGGTTTTGTCAAGAAGATGAATGAATTGTTAAGGGTAAATTTCGCAGGCGTCGAATTTCTTAACCCCTATGTAGTAGCGGCCAGTCCGTTGACTACAGATGCCGTCCATATTTTAGAGGCAGCACAAGCGGGGTGGGGCGGAGCCGTGACCAAAACTGTAACTGCGCACCCTGCATACGGCAGAAACTTAACCCCGGCACTATCGAGTGTAAGAGGGAAAAGAGATTTAATAGGTTTGGGTAATAATGAGGTTAGAACGCATCTATCTTTACGAGAATGGTGCGACAACGAAATTCCGTTTATAAAAAAAGAGGCTCCAAGTGGCTTTGTTCTTATAGGAAGTATTATGGAGGGGGTTAGCGGGGATCACTGGGCAGAAACCGCTTTCTCCCTAGAGCTTGCAGGAGTAGACATTCTTGAATTGAACGTTTCTTGCCCACATGGCATGCCTGAAAAATATAGAGGGTCTTATATCAATGATGACCCTGAGTTGTTAAAGACAATAATAGAATGTTGTAAAAACAAGGTAAAAGTTCCTATCGTCGTTAAGCTAAATGCACTTTGTAAAGATCTTGTTGGCGCTATCGGTGCCTGTATTGATAGTGGGGCTGATGGTATTAGTAGTACTAATACTCTCCTAGCATTGCCGTCTATAGATATTTACAAGCAGTCGCCTGGGGATCCTGTTAGCATTTCTGGCAACTCGACTCTTATGGGATATTCTGGTCCTGGAATTCGCCCTTTTGGACTTCATAGCGTGGCTCAGATAGCCCTGCATAGCCAATTACCGATCTCAGGGTGTGGCGGTATAGAATGTTGGGAAAATGGAGTGGAATATGTCTTAGCTGGTTCTACAACTTTGCAGGTTGCCACTGCAGCAATGGTTAATGGACTTGATATTATTGATGGCTTCCTCGCGGGTACAACAAAATATTTAAATGAACGAAATATAAGTGATTTAATGAGTATAAAGGGGAAAAGCTTGCCTCGCTTGCTTTCTCCCGAAGATGTGATTTCTACTGACTTAGTTGCAAAAGCTCAAGTGAATGATGATCGTTGCACCGTTTGCAATAAATGTATTATGCCTTGCCATGAGAGTGCATCGTCATCAATAAGCTTGATAAATGGTAAAATAAGTGTCAACCAAGATACCTGTACAGGCTGTGGCCTATGCATCATAGTATGCCCGTTTGACGCATTAAAGTTGGGCGAATGACTATGGTTTAAGGCTATTTAGTGGACATAGAATGGAGATAACATGGAGAAAATCACAAAATACGTAACGGAGCAAATCCAGCATTCTTCTTTCGCGTTATTTTTAGTTATTATCATTGTGATCGCCTTATTCCTCATTTTGTGGAGATCCGGATGGCTAAAGTCTATAAAAAAGATGAAACTGGGGCCTGTTGAAGCAGAGCGCTTTGAATCTAAGCCGAAAAAGCCATCTCCCGAACCTAAAGAAGAAACGGATAAAAGTATTGCCGCTGATCGCATAAATGTTTCAGTCAGAGAGAGCGAGTTTAAAGGCGACGTTGGCGATATTGGCGGAATAATCATAAAAGAGAATAAAGAAAGCCGCCGCAAATAACAACCAAATCTTGGCTCACTCTTTACCTTACTCAAAGCATCGCCTTTTGGGTGGGGGAGACGAATATCAAACGAGAGTAGTGCCAAGAGCGGTTGCCGCCCTCTCTTGGCCTGTGGCTGTCTGAAGCCACCACATCGCTCGCTTCTCTTTATAAGTATATTTTATGCGTTACGAAGAGGTTATAGGGCTTGAATTTATAGGTCGTGATTACGAGCTTGCCTTGTTTCAAAAGATTATTGAAAAAGAGACAAGCGAAAAGTTGCTTGTTCTATATGGCATTGGAGGAGTCGGAAAATCTTGGCTCATTCGAAAGTTAACAAGTGAGTTTAGTAAAAAGTGGCAGACTGTTACTGCCCATATTGATTTCTCTCAGGGGCTATATGTAGATTACTTGGGTATATTATTAGCTCTTCGAAACCAGCTTGGTAGCGAGCCTTTCGTAACTTTCACAGCCTCCGTAAATGACTATTCTCAGCAAATGAGAACGATATATCTACCAGATACTAGGAGTAGTATAAGTGTCAATATTGCTAATAGTGTTTTCGAGGGAAATGTTGGAGATATTGTAGGTGTTAAACTGGAAAATGTTCAAATAATGCTTCCTCGTGAGGAATTACAGCGTTTGCGAAAAGAGGCACAAGATAAAATAACACAGGCGTTCCTAGTCGACTTGGGTAGTTTGTCAAACGAAAAATTGGTTGTTCTCTTATTTGATACTTATGAATTAGTTGAGGACCAAGAAATTGGCCTTTCGACAGATATAGGCGTGTGGTTTCGGCGATCATTTATTCCAGGCATACGAGATATCTGCCCAAGCGTTAATATCGTGATTGCAGGAAGGCGAACTCTGACCTGGAGTCTGGAAGATCGAGAGTGGTTGTCATGGATTAAACAACATGAGGTAAAGTCATTTTCTATTAGTGATGCATCTGTATATTGCCAACGCAGACTCTCGACACCCAAGAGCTTATTACTAATTGATTCAATTTATAAGTTTACAAAAGGGCATCCTCAATGTCTGAGCCTCGCGTGTGATTTAATAAATGAGGTTGAGAGGCAGGGTGGGGAAGTTAATGAGGAAGATTTTCAGGCACAACGCAGATTGTTAGATGAAAAACTGATCTCAGAATTCTTAATGAACAGTATTCTAAGTCGTCTATCTAAGGAGGTTTATGACGCTATCTTGTGTTGTGCTGTGCCTCATTACTTTGATGCGGAAACAATTAGGACAATTATTTCTAACGGGGATTTAGGCCATAGTCTTTTAGACCAAATTAAACGGTATTCCTTTGTCTATCCATCAACGGAAGCCGGGTGGCGCTATCATGAAGTGATTAGAATGCTTCTGATCGCTAAATGGAAGAGGGATGACCCTTCTGGTTTAGTAGCTATTCATAGAAAAGCTCTATCGCTAGTAGAAAGAAGATTAGCGGCACCAGGGCACCCGCTAAAACGTGAATTAATGCTTGAGAGGCTATACCACCTTGGCAATGTTGATGAAGAGGCGGCGCTACTTCTTTTTCACGAATTATGTGTTGACTCCGATAAATCTGCCGATTTAACTTTTATCGAAAGATTGATCGCAATATTTCGCGAGATTCATGAAGACTCTCCATTGCAAGTGGCGACTCAAAATTGGTTGGCATATCACAAGGCGCGCTTGCAATATCTAAAGGGTGAATGGGCAGCAGCCGAACACGAATATCTTAGATTGCAAGACTCTTGTGTGGACACAGTTCTTTGGGCTTGTTTGGCTGCGGATTTGGGATCCCTCTATCAGGGACTGGGGCGTCTAGATGATGCGGTATATTGGCTAACTAAAAGCTTAGAAAAAAGAGAGCAAGTTGGAGATGTGGCAGGTATAATTGCTTCATTAAATGAGCTGGGAAGCGCCTATAGAACTAAAATTAATTTAAAAGAAGCGCTCAATTACTATGATCGTAGTCGTCAGCTTGCGGTGCAACATGGTGAAGACCGTTTTATCACTGAAGTTGCTTACTCAAGTTTATATTCTGGAGTTATACATTCTGGGTTAGGTAACTATAGTGAAGCTTTAGCGAGTTATGATAAGGCCTTGATGCTTTTTAAGCGTCAAGGTAATCAGTATGGGCTTGCATTAGTAAATAAAAGGCTGGGGTGGCTAGCAAGGCTGCAAGGGCGGTTTAACGAGTCTATAATTTATCATCAAGAGGCCTTAAAGATGATGAAAGAATTACATTTGCCTTTCCCTATGGCTGAGTTGCACCATAGTCTAGGGACGGTCTATCGCTTACAGGCGAAATGGGATCTTGCTATAGATAGCTTTCAACAAGCGCTTAAAACATTTCGAGACCTTGATGCAAAACGTCATAGCGGGCATGTTTATACAGAAATTGGAGCATTACTTAAAGACAGAGGTAGCTTGGAGAATAAACATGAATATTTGCTGAGTGCTATTGAGCATCTGGAACAAAGCATTAATATCAAACGGCTACTAAATCAGATGCGCGAGGCCAGTGCTCCACTGTTTTACCTTGGGGATGTTTATATCCTACTCAAGCAATGGGATAAAGCCGGCGAGTATTTGTTGGAGAGTTTGGAAGTATCACGTGAAATCAATGTGCGCATTAACGAAACTCGATCGTTAACGGGCCTATGCAATCTTTTTTACAAAACCGGCAATTATAGTGAGATGAGGGTTTACGGCGATCAGGCCTTAAGCATTGCTATGGCTGATGGGTATAATCACTACACCGCTGAAGTCTATTATATCTATGGGAACGTAAGGTTAGAAGGCGATGATATAAGTGGTGCGGTTCGGGATTATCTATACGCCCTATTTTATGCTCTACGTTATAACAGAGAATATTATTTAGACATTCAATCTCGTATTATATCGCACTATTGTCAGATTGATGTTTTCGCCAAACGACCAGAGATTTTCTTTGAAGCTATATTGGCGGCAGGTCAAGTGGATAGTTTAGATGTTGAGATGCAGCAAATAGCCTTGGAACTTCGAAATATGTTTAATGCTCACTATGGTAATAAATAAAGTTTGCCAATCGGCCTGCTTTATTTATTACCATGGCTTTTATTCGCAGGGCCTCATTAGTCGTTATCAGTGCTGCGCCTGATGTGATTACATAAAGTCTGGGTTGGGAAATGGAGCAATTAGGCAAGCTATTACTTAATCAGTTAGGTAATCCACTGACTGAGCCGACCGCCGCGCTGCATCCTGCTGACGTTGTGGTGGTGCTAGGGTCAGTGGTGTACCCTGATGGTCAACCTAGTCAGGGCTTACGGCTTCGAGTCTCTCATGGGGTTAATTTAGTGAAGCAAGGCCTCGGAAAATTCTTGTTTGTTACTGGAGGGCAAGTTAGCGGCTTGTTTATAGAGGGGGAGGTGATGAAGAGTTTGGCGTTGGCGGACGGTTTGGAAGAAGAGCAAATTATTGTTGACACATTGGCTTTATCTACTGTCGAGAATGCTCAAAAGACAAAAGAATTTATGACCAGCAAGCAATTGAATACAGCGATAGTTGTGACATCACCATATCATCTAAAGCGGGCTGTGTTGATTTTTCAAGATGCTGGAATTCAGGCACAAGGTAGTGCCGCATTCTCTCCAGATGACTACTCGCTTAATAGCCATGCGAATGCTATAGCTCATGAGTATCTCGCTTGGTTGAAATACTTCATCACTGCATTTTAGAAAGTGAAACTTCGCGCGGCAAGGCTAGATATTTGGATAATGCCTACCTTACTTATAGAGATACCGTAAAGGACAGCCATTTCGCTTGCCACATGACTTTTCAAAAAGAGTGAGCATACGCCCAACAATTCTTTCAAAATTGACACTTTTCTCTGACTTCCTTATCATGTAATCAGGAATCATAAAGGACGTTATGATTTCTGATATGAACGAAAGGGAAGTGCTCTATGGATGGTGAAATCGTGCTCGTACAATCGGATGCAGGATCCCTCGCTCCGGCTGGTTGGGCGAGGTTGCCGGCAATCATCGTGGCCGAGGGGGAGAAGACGGCGAAGCGTTTTCTGGAGTTCTTCACCGCCAACATCGAAAACCCGAACACGCGCGCCGCGTATGCGCGCGCCGTCGGCTACTTTTTGGATTGGTGTCATCAGCACAAGTTGACGCTGCACAAGATTGAGCCGATCCACGTGGCGGCCTATCGAGAGACGCTGACCAAGAGCTATGAGACGCAGACCGTCAAACAGCACCTGGCTGCCATCCGGATGCTCTTTGACTGGCTGGTGACTGGTCAGAGCGTTCCGATCAATCCGGCCAGCTCGGTCAAAGGGCCGAAGTACAGCTACAACAAAGGCAAGACACCGATCCTCGATGCCGAAGGCATACGCCAGCTCAAGAACAGCATTGACGCTTCCACGTTGGTCGGCTTGCGGGATCGCGCGCTGGTGATGTTGATGTTCTACAGCTTTGGCCGCGTGTCGGCGATTGTCGGGATGGATGTGCAGGACTACTACCCGCGCGGCAAGCAGTATTTCATCGGCCTTCAGGAGAAAGGCGGCAAGTATCACGAAGTGCCAGTGCATCACAAAGCCGAGGAGTATCTGGATGCTTATCTCCAGGCTGCCGGCATTGCAGGTCAAAAGGATGCTCCCCTCTTCCGATCAAGCAAGGGCAAGACGCCAAACGTTCTCAGTGCCAATCGAATGAGCCGCACCGATGTGCTGAAGATGATCAAGCGAAGGGCTAAACAGGCGGGCATCGGTGAGAACATTTCCCCTCACTCTTTCCGAGGCACCGGCCTAACCATCTATCTGGAGAACGGTGGTACGCTGGAAAATGCACAGAAGATGGCAGGCCACGCTTCAGCCCGCACCACCAAGCTTTATGACCGCACCAGCGATCAAATCAATCGCGATGAGGTCGAGCGCATTCCTTCTTTCTGATTTTTTCGTAGCCAGTTTTCCTTTGCTAGTTTCATTAGGCCGTTCGGCCATTCATCATTAACAACAACTCCTATGATCAAAACGCTGCCCTCCTCTCCCCTGCTCCGCTGCGCTCATTGCCAGGCGGACTTATCAGAATGTCCCGAATTTGAGTTCGAAGATTGGATCGCCCGCTGCTTTGAATGCGGCGCGAGGAATGTAATTGAGATTGCCATATTCAATTATCCGGTGACTGATGTTGAAGTAGTCGGCTGGAGAGAGTGAGCCTGATAGAAAAGATCCCAAGAGGGGGACAACCCAACAAAGGTCACAAATTGTAGAATTAAGACTGTAACGGCTCAGCCCACGCTTAACTCACTTTCCCTGCCCCGCTCGCGCAATTTTACAAACTCTTGGTCTAACCCGTAACGCAGCAATTCAAGCCTCTCATTTGCTTCGATGTCTCTTGGGTTGAGCGAAGTCAATATAAACGGGAATAATGCCGGAGATTGAGTAACCGCTGTGAGTGTGGCGGAACTGAAATCGCTCGAAGCAAGAATGGCCTCAGTCATCCAAATGGCTAATTTTGCATTGGCTATATTTAGTAGCGAGTTTGCTTGGTATAGCCCCCTTTCCTTGTCTTCAACAAGAGCGTCCCATTCAACAAGCGATTGGAGCACCCGCCTGGTGGCGCGGGTAACCGTTTCTCTCGTTCCATACACTTCCTCAACACGTCTTTGTATTTGCGCTTTGGTGAACTCGCGCTGAAGTTTGATTAACCGGCCTGTGGCCTCTACCACGACGCGAAAAAAGGGATAGGTTGCCAAGCACATCCCCCAATGTACGGCTAACTGGTTGTTAGGAGGCAACTCGCCAATCAATCCCAGACCTTCGTTTCGAAGTGGCTTGAGGTGGTCGGGCACCAAGGTCCAGATATGAAGCAAAACCGTCTTGGTTTTCCCTTTGGCGCTGCGCGAATCCTCGCCCGCAACTTCCCCCTCTAGCAACTGATCCAACCGGACTCTGATCTCATTAGGAGAAAATCCATGCGCTGTCCATTCTGCCGTCGCATTGAGCCACCGCAATTTTAGTGCGCGATCGAAACCAATTTTTCCTTGTTTCTCTTTCATGAAACTCGACGCTCTACGAAGACAAGTGGCACGATCAATTCCTCAATAGAGATGCCACCATGGCCGACCAGGTGTTGTCCTGATGTAATGAATGCAGACCGCCCACCAGCTAACAGCGGAAAGTAATTGTCAGGCAGTCCGACCGCGGGCCATTCAATAGAAATTGGATACTGCTGGTGAACGGTTCTTCGTAATGCGTCATTGGGATAAACCCTTACTCGCTCACCGCGTAAATCGGCAATGGCTCCCTCTGTTGGACGACCACATCCGGTAGCCTCGATATTTCCGTGATCCGACGTGATCACAATTCCAAAGCCGCGATCCAACAACTCGTTCAGTAATTTTGTGATGAAACCTCGCTCTGTCCACTGCTTGACCTGATTATGCATCCCGGCTGTCCCAAGTTCCATTCCGTGCATGATGCGATCCACTTTATCAACAACCAATCCCGCTACCCGAATCTTCGGATCAGCAAGTTGCCTTTCAACTTCAGCCAAACTCTCGTCGTCTCCGAGCCCCTTCAGGTAGGCCACTTCCGCTCGCGCAATTCCCTGATCTACCCAGAACTGCGACCAAAGTACCGGCTCTTTGCCTGTCATATGAATTGTTGCAGGAAAGAAAATCGGCGGCTTCCCCGCAAAGAGAGCTTGGCGGGAGACGGAAGTCGTGGTGGGCAACCAGGCGAAGATGGATTCCTCGCGTAGGCCTAATTCTGGATTTTGCTGCGCCAGCACTTCCCGCAAGATCACCCACTGGTCGAGTGCGAGTCCGTCTAGCACAACTAAGGCAACTTTTCCCTTGTGATCTATTTCGAGTTCGTGCGCCAAGTGCCGTGGCAAATGATGCAGCATCGTTGGTCGCGTTGCGGGCAGACTGTGCAGTCCGCTGTAGCGCTTCTCTACCCAAGCCATAAATGCCGCATCCATTTTGTCGCGTAAGGCATCAAACGCGAGTTGCTGCTGAGTTCGTGTCTCAGGAGATAACTGATGCCACAACACAACTAATTCTGCCCAGCCGTGAGCGAATGCCAGCCAGGCTTGATTCCTAGCATCTAAAACGGGGAGTTGCTGCTGCAATGACTTGATCAATCTGGCGGAGCGATGAGTGCGGTCAGCCTCTATGTCGGTGTGCAACCCAGCGAGTATCCAAGTCGAATGTATTTTCTCGGCTGGCCCACTGTCGCCATCATTCAAGACGCCAACCGGTTTGAGAAAACCCTCCAGAAAAAGATTGTCGATATAGACGCGCACATCGTTGTGATCAAAAGGCAGCTCTGGCACAGGATGGGTTGTCGCATCCGTCGTCAATTCATCTTGCGGTGTGAGACGCAGGCTCGCTGAATTTGCCTTCAGCCATTGGCCGACGAAGTGCGGCCAGCGTTCTTGCAGAAACGCGAAGAACGTTGTGCGGTCGGCAACGATTGTTTCAAGTGGCCATTCCTCAAACTGCTGATTTTGCCTTAACAGTTGGATGAACCGATCGTCTAGCCCCTTGGGCAAGCGCTGACCCTGATGATGTCGCCGCAAGAGCACTCTCAGCAGGTCGGAGGGCTGCTCGATCAATTCCGGTGCGATTTGAAAGACGTGCCGCAACACAAAATCCTTGGTTGCGTGATCGCCTAGTGGCTCTGGCTCATATCGCTCTTGCGCTTGATAGAGCGCATCTAAATCGGCACGATCCAAAGTGGCTATCACTGGATAGCTCAGATTCGGGAATAGCTCTCCTAAATTGAATGAAAGCTGACGCCCTTGCTGTAATAGATCGAATGGCAAGCGATTTAGGTGCTGAACCGGCGAATTCAGCAGCACCACCAAATCGGTCATTGCCCCTGCGTCCCAATGTGAGCGGTACCGAGATTCATAGACGAAGCGAAAGGCGATTGGATCTTCGTAGGTGAGCAGTTCGAAGCCGCGTTCCCGAATCGCCTGCATCATTCCCTCTTCGACAAGGAGACCATCAGGGTCTGCCACCAATGTCAGGCGGGCGACTTGCGGAGTAAATTCTTTCAGGATATGCGTGCGCCAGTTCATTGTTGCTCCGGCCTCTCGATGCGAATCAACAGCAGTGGAATCAGTTCCGGGCACGTCTCAGATGCTTTGGCGAATTGTGTGTGCCATTCCCGTTCTTCTTGCTCAATTTGTGCCAGCCTGTGCGCGCGCACTGCCGGTAATCCAATGCGCTCAGTAAGGCGGCGGCGCGCCGCAAATGATCCTTCCACCCGCTCACGGTCTTGTGTTAATCGTTGGCGATGCTCATGCAGAATCTCTTCATAAATGCCCTTCCCCTGCCCTTCTGCAGCCTGCCACAGACGCTTGAATACTTCGTTTGCTTCCTGGTTGTTCATGGCACGGTGTGGCTCTACGGAAGTTGATAACAACTGATCCCAGATGTGTCGCGCCGTCGGTTGAAGCAGTCTTCCATCATCGTGCAGAAAGAGCGGCATGATTCGCTGCCGGTTCCAGTCTGTGGTGTGAATTGCAATGCGCCAGAGAGACCAGGTGCCCCGGACTTCTGCTGAGAGTTCAGGTAGGCACACGCAAGGAATGGGCTGCCCTGCAATGACGCCTGCTAGGCGCATAGCCAATCCGCGAATCTGTGAATTCTCAAGTGTCAGATGTCGAGCATTGCTGTGTTGTTCCGCTTCTTTAGCGCTGAAGACTGCTGCTTCGTCTCGCTCTCCGGTTGGCCACGTTAATTGCCAGACGCCATTCTCTTTTTCTGCGTGACCGCCGTATGCCGCAAGGTAACTGACCGTCATGCGCTCTACCCAATGTGGCAGCGGGTGAACCATCAACCGCTGAGCTTCTGCAGGATCAAGTTCTTCTGCCTCACCAAGGATTGAAGCACTTTCAATGGAGATCTGTGCCTGACTCTTCACTTGCTGCACGACCGCTTCAACTTTTGCGTCTACCTCTTCGGGATTGAGAATCGTTTCCACGTAAAGGTGATCAAACAACTCCCCTGCTTGGGCTGAGTCGAGTACATCACTGGTTTTGTCTACGCCGAAATCTTCGAGAATCACGGCGAGCTTCGCTTCCAGCACGTCACGAACGCGGTATTCAACCGTGTCGGCGAGTACGAAATTCAGAGCACGAACAATGTAGGGCTGCCCAATACGATCAACGCGGCCAATGCGCTGCTCCAGCCGCATCGGATTCCAAGGAATGTCGTAATTTACAACCACGTGACAGAACTGCAAGTTTAGGCCTTCGCCGCCGGCATCCGTTGAAATCAAAACCCGTGCTTGTTTGGCGAAAGCCTCTTGCACGCGCTTGCGTGTGTCGAGGTCCAGTGCTCCGTTCAAGCAGACAACCGAAAAACCACGTTCTGTCAGAAATTCTTGCAGCATCTGCTGCGTCGGTACGAACTCGGTGAAGATCAAAACCTTGAGGTCGGGGTCGGTCTCTTCCTGCTGCAGCCGGTAAATTGTATCGAGCAGTGCTTCGGCTTTGGCATCCGGCCCGATGGCTTCGGTGTGCTGAGCAGCGGCGAGCAACAACTCGACTTCTTTTCTTTCGTTCTTGAGCGCTCTGAGTCGCAGCTTGAGCAGCGATTCTATCTGTTCTTGGCCATCTAATTCGGCCCAGTCTTCTTCCGCGAACGACGGGAAGAGGCTGAGTTGTTCTTCTGGCATTTGCAGCGCTTCTAAACGTCGCTCAAGCGTCGTCCGAATTGCCCGCGTTGATGACGTGACCAAGCGCTGCATCAAGATCATCAGAAATCCGACATAGCTCTTTTTCTGTTTGAGTGCCTGGTTGTATCCCTCTCTGACGTATTCGGTCACAGCCTCATATAGCAATTGCTGTTCACGATGGCGGCTTTGCCACTCGACAGGGATTAGGCGTGTCTGTCTTGGTTTGAAAAGCGGCTGCCCTTGCGCGTCAATGGCGCGGCGTTTCTCCGTGCGTATCACGTAAGCCTGCACACGCGTTTGGCTGAGGCTAATTACATCCGGAAAAGCCAAGGGATCGAGTAGCGCGACCAGACGATGAAAGGCGTCCGTCTTGCCTTGATGTGGCGTGGCAGAAAGTAAAAGAACATAAGGCGCCGCTTCCGCCAATCCCTTGCCCAGCTTGTAGCGCGCAACCTGATCAGTGCTGCCGCCTAACCGATGTGCTTCGTCTACGATTACCAAATCCCAACCCGCCGCGACCAAATCATCGAAACGTTCTCGGTTGTACTCCGCAACTTGCTCTCTCGACCAGCCGCGCCGCTCTTCCAACGGCTTGACCGAATCCATTGGGCAGACCACCTGTGCGTGAGACCGCCAAAGGTTTTCCTCCCCAGCAAAATTGCGATAGGCATTGAAGTCGCCAGGGATCAATAAGCGAAAGTCTTCGTTGAAATGGGTGTGCATCTCAGCCACCCATTGTGTCACCAACCCCTTGGGTGCGATCACCAGCGTGCGACGCACGAGTCCCCGCAGTTTCAGTTCTCGCAGGATCAGGCCCGCTTCAATGGTTTTGCCCAAGCCCACTTCATCGGCCAGCAGATAGCGCACACGGTCAGTTGCGACTGCACGCGCCAGCGCTTTGATTTGATGGGGCAGCGGGGTGACCGACGATTCGATCGGTGCCAGCAGCACATCTTGTGTCAGTGCGTCGGCCACGCGAGCGGCGGCTGCGATGTAATTCAACAAATGAGCGCTGGCGGGTGATCCGATGACACCGAGTGAAAGCTGGTCAGAACGAACGCGGACTATCGCATCACGACTGGGCAGCCAGATACGACAGACGGTTTCGCCCCACAAGGTCTGTGCTTCGACGACCTGCCCGACTTCGCTATATTCTTTGCTCCAGACCCAGTCGCCAAACTTAATCACCGCTAGCCTCCTTTTCTGGTGAGCGCTTGGTCATACCACATCAACAGTTTCGGATCTTCCTGGAGCACAACATCGGGAATCTTATTGGCGACGGCGATGATCGTATCGTAATCGCGCTCTTGCCATGCCTTGCGAAAGCCGGCGCGGACGGCTTCCAGGCGGAAGACTTTGAGTTTCTTCTGGCTCGATTCGCAGTACTCGGCGAATTCTTTGAGCAGCGCTCGCTCGCGCAGCTTCTCGATGTCGCCAGCTTTGTTTGGGTCAGGCACGTACCAGCGATCTTTGGCTTTGGCTCGAAGTGTTGCGCTGTCTTTAGGTAAGTTGCGCAATTCTTTGAAATTGGTCGAGAGATAGCTGTGAATCTGGCTCGGCACTTCTCCCTGGCCGTCGTAGCGGATGAAGTTATGTGTCAGCATCTCGGAGAGTTCTAGTGCCCTTTCGTGTTTGGCCCAACCGGCGACAGAGCGCATGAAGTTGGGCTGTAACTCCTGAAAGGTTTGCGGCTTGGTGCGTAGTTGCTGCTGTAGCCATTTGATGGCGCTATCTTCGTCCCGCGGAATCAGTTCAAGCTGACCGAGTTCTTTGACAGCCAAGCGCTTCCGGTCATATTCGGCGATCTGTTCAGGCAGGAAGAACATGCCGTCGCGTTCAGCAAAGCGTTGCCCCAAGCCCACATAGAATTCTGCCGCTGACAGGGGCACGGTGACGCCGCGCTGTACGTGAAAGGCTACCATTCGGTCAAAGAGCAGGTAATTCTGCCGCTCGGCGATGACAGTGGCCAGACCATCCTTTGCATCGAAGATCGGAAGTTGCTTTAAATGTGTCCGCACGAAATCCCATACGCCTTCTGCGGTGCCGGCTTCGAGGCGAAAGCGAGCCTCAAGGCCACCGTTGGGTTTATAGGCTGAAATTACGAGGTCTTGTTTGACTGCTCCAGCAGTATAAACTTGTTGTTTGGTAGTACCCCTCTTTTTATCTAGAGTTCTTACATCAGCAACAACAAATCCAGCTTGACCTATGGCCTCTTGGATTGCAGTCCAAATAGTGTTCCTTGAATTATGAAATACAATCGTCATCCACCTTCCCGGCTTAAGTATTTGGAAATTAGCTTCGAAACATTTCCGCATTCTTTCTTTGTACTGAGATTCGTCAACGGCTCGCGTTTCGCTAACGATTGCTTCCGCGTCAATGTTTGTAAAAACACCTATCCAAGACTCCTCATTGAAATTAAGTTCCGAATACGGGAGATTGTCTCCAAACGGGGGATCGGTAAAAATATAGTCTATCGAGTTTTCAGGTAAGCTCTTAGACATACCACTTGATGATTGTGTGGAAATAAAGCAGCACTTACTTGCCGGTAATGTAGAAAGTCCTTCAATGGTTCTAGCGGCCTTAGTCTCAAGCACGCTAAACACATTTAATTCGCCAAATAGCATGGGCTTATAGAGAGTTCCTGAAAGTGGACCCACATTTCTCTCTTTATACTGCGGCATATACCTAACTAATGTGGTAATCCTGTTGAAAGCTGCGGTTAGCATGAAGGCAATGGTGTCACTGTATGGTCGCGGGATAGATTTAAGGCCTGCGAAGAGTTCCGAGACCACTCTCAAATTTCTTGCTGTAAAGAAATGGTGGCTATGTGAAATTCCAAGATGGTATTCACGTTCAAGGTCTCCCCATTTTTCACCTGTATGCATAAGAGGGGCTGTACTAACCGGCGATTCAAAAGATAAGTTCTCTATTCTTTTAAGTATATCCATATCTAAATCATCTGGATATTTTTCGCCTCGCCTAGTTCCCCCTGAAAAGTTAATTAGCACTGGCCTGTGTTTTTTTCTGAGGACAGCTTTGCCAACTAAAGGGTCAAAAACAGTTTCCGTTGCATAGGTCGCATTTCGTCTGGTTGATTCTGAGTCGCAATGCGGACATCTGGCATAGTCGCCCACTTCTCCTAAAGCTTGGCCCGGCTGATAAGAAACTGCGGCCTCCCAATAGGAAAACTCTCTACTACAGTTTTCACAAAGAAATACCTCGCTCCATACGGTATATTCAATGGTAGATTTCTGCTTTGTTCGAGGGTCAGTCGTTTCATATACCCAATCAAGTTTTGATTTGACTTTACCTAGGTACTCATCAAAGTAATGTCTTAACCTTCGAGGGTTCACGTTTCTCGTGTAGGTTGCGGCTATATGTGTTGCGTTAGTCGATAGATCACATAACACCGCATAACGCTCACCAACTTCTGAATTACTAGCTACGCTTGGTAGCGTATGTACTTCCGACAATTGGGCACACATCAACGCGGCAACACCAGTCATTCCAGTGCCACCAAAGCCATCTAAAACAATGTCCCCAGGATTGGTGTAGTGGAGCAAGTAACGCATGATAGCCCGATAAGGAACTTTAGTCGGGTAAGCATGAACTTTGTACAAGGGGTCATATTTCCCCTCACTGACATCAGCGGCAAATGGCTCCTTGCTGTAGGGGACATTCGGGTCGTAAGGTTTGCCGTAATGTTGGATGAAATCGGCGAGGAATGGATTCGGGCAGGCAGTGTAATACGGTGGATCTGATAGGCGCAGGATGTCTTCATCCTCTCCAATGGGAAAGCCTTCGATCTTTCGAAACTCAGGGTTTTTAAGATGTGCGCGCAACTTGTTTAGGAAGTAGTTGCGCCGCGCTTCGTCATTCTCAAAAGTCATCCCGAAGCACTCGACGCGTTGCGTTTCAATTGCTGTTAATTCAGCAGAATCACCAATCAATTGAAGCGATCCGAATGGCTCAATGAAAAGGTCTCCCTCGTCTCGTTTGTGCTTTTTGCTCATGATGTTCTTTCAATCAAAGCGCGCAATGCGCTGGGCCCTTCCCTGCTTACTTCCCCGCCCCCGAATCATTCTGTTCGGCTAAAGCTCTGAGGCGGCGCGCTTTGAGTTCGACACCTATTTCAGTAAGTCCGTAAGCCTGATCAGGGTGATTCGGTTGTTCTGGATAGCGCATGCTCAGAATTCCGCCCTTGATCATTGGGTCGAGGTGGTTGCGCCGGAAAAAAGTGCGGTGTGTCATTGCCAAAGCTTCCATCAAGGTTGCCATTGAACGTGGCACATCACACGCCATGACAATCTGCCATTGCCTGTCGGTAAGCTCTAATAATGGTTGGGGTTGGTCAGTGACCAAGTTCGCTGATTTTGGGGGAGGTTGGTCAGTGACCAACCTCCCCCGTTTAGTGTCAGGTTGGTCAGTCTCGCCCATTGCTTGCTTTAACCGTTCTCGCAGATGCTCAACGACGATATAGTGAGGCTGGGGCGTGGCTTCAACACGTTCAATCAGGGCCTGAACGATCAGCCTATCGAGCACGCTCTGGGCTCTCTGAGCAGAAAGTCCGGTAACGGCTTTGACATCCAAAAGGCGAATGGAATCTTGTTGGCAAGCAGAGGCAAAGGCGGCAGCCTCTTCCGGACTTAAACGTACCCCTACACTGGCCTGAAACAAGAGTTGCTTCTCAGAAAGCAACTCACGTTTAAGCAAAGATAATTCAAAGAATTTGTTTGCTTTGTCGTTGTTGATAACCGGAGGAACGCACCCCAATTGACGCCAATTATTGAAGATTGACCGAACCCCTGTACCAGCTTGTTCGCTTAATCCAATATGTCGAAAGGCCCGCACAATACGCGGATTACGAACCTCTCTCTCCCCTGGCTCCAACATTTCCTCAACCCTAACGAAGGCATCACCAGGGTTCCAGATCACCACGCGATCCCGAAAGAACTGAATGACTGGCTTCCGCGTGTGGTCAGCATAGTCTTGATGAATTAGTAGGTTGACGAAGGCTTCACGGAAAGCGATGTAATCGGGCGGGTCGTCTTCGCGCTGTAAATTTTCTGGATTCACTGAGAATGGTTTTTCAGCGCGTTGCAGGTAACGATCAAGAATGGCCTTCCAGGCTTGAATGAGATTAGTCTCAATCACCAGGCGATCTTCCCAGCGCCGCTCCGGCGGTGAGTCCGCCCAGTCGGCCCAATCGGCATTGATCCATTGGTAATCAACTACTGGGCGAGGCAAAACTTGGAGCACTGCCGGGGTTGAGCCAAATAAGAGAATACTGGCGCGCGTTGGCAGAAGCTCCCCGGCCTTCTCAACAACTAAGCCCCAGTGATGGAGGAATTCCAGATCGCTCATAGAGCGGTCTTCTGTGGGTTTTCGGCTATAGAAGAGATTTCGATACCAACCAACGGACTCTGAATCGAAGCAGTGCTCGGGATCAAGGTCTAGCGTAAGCCCATCATAGCGCTCATCCGCAGCCTCTCGAAGAAAACGTTCAATTTCAGCTTGTGTGCATCGCTCATCGCCGCCGCCACGCCTGATGAAGGAACGCCGAATATCACCATTCAGGTAAACGGGTTTGTCTTGTCTGCGGGACTCGGGAATGAAGAAAACCAAAAGAACTTTTTCGTCAATTTCGAGAATAGATTCTTTCGCGCTGATAATCTTGCTTAGTTTGTCCCCAGTGCGGAGCGCGCTAAGAAAGTCATTCTGAACTTTATCAACTTCAATGACTCCCACCACCTCATAACTTCCCTGCCCTTCCTTGACTCCGAAAACCAACCATCCCCCGCCTGTATTGGCAAAGGCAGAAACGGTTTCATAAGCTGAATCGGAAACGCCACGCTGAGAAGCCTTGAACTCAGCATCGTTCCATTCATACCCTTTGAGCCGCTCAATCAGTTCGTCTTGGTTCATCAATGATTACTCCAGTACGATTCTTACCTTGCCGGGATCTTTGCCCTTGGCCAGTTCGCCCAAATAATCCTCGAAGCGCTTTTTCAACTCTGCCGGTGTTGCCGGTGAGCCACCGCTGAGGAGCGCATCTCGTAAATCTTCTGTCGTCACCAGAATCTTGACCAGCCCCGACAGGACTTCCTGTACTGCCTGCAAGAAAGGTTGGCTTAGTTCATCCGGAAGTTTTTGCTCATCGAGAAACGAGTCTACCGGTCGGCGTGCCTTTGGCTTGAGCAATTGCAGTGCGCCTTGCGTGGTCGGATCGCTGAGGTTTTCCAGCAAACTCGCTGTCCAGTTGGAACGCAGCTTGTCCAGTTCTCCATCAAGCGCCGAAAGCTGTACCGCTGCTGATACCGTGACAGACTCGATGGAAGGTTTGAACCCGCAATGCTTACAGACAGGTGTCGCTTGCAGTTCCTGCTCCGTAAGTGCAAAGCAACTCCGCAAACCGGCCAGCCGGTTCTGAAAATCAGTGAGCTGGCTGGTCGGCATCAAATCAATAGTTGTCAGTTTTCGCAGGCTTTCCAGCCGCTCATCGCGCAATAACGTGGCCTTGCGTTTGTCCTCGCTCACACCAAGACGCG
>JAIBAO010000064.1 GCA_019695155.1 Burkholderiaceae bacterium
GTGGCTCGGCCGGGGCGGTGGCTTTGCCGTTGTTTATTAAACAACAGGTGTATCCGGCGGTGGCCGCAGGTGCCTGGCCCTCCCAGCCGCAGTGGCTGGAAACGATCGAGCAGCTTAATACGCAGACTCTGCAGGCGATTGCGGAATATCAGCAGAGGAGTTTTACGGCTCCTGAAAATCCGCCCTAGGCACAGAAGTAGGCCTGCTCTGCGCGGGCAGGGGGCTTTCTTCTTGTTTATCATTATCATAAGCTCTCCTGTTGATAGGGAAGGCGTAGACACGCCTGCTCCAGGAGGAAGCCAAGGCCAACTAGTCTCTGTTTTATAAGACAACAAGCGAGCGGACGATGGCGATGATTTTCTCAGCGCGGCTGCTGGCCGATATTTCCAAACAGATGCACGTTCGGGGTTCTTTATGACGGCTCCGGGAAATTGTAACCCTCTCAGATGAGGTGGCCGCACTTCCGAAGCAGAGGGTAACTCAGAGTGATGCGAATTCATGCTAAATAGTTTTAGCAAGATATTCTTGCTTTTTAGGTTTCGCAAGAATAGAATGCCGGGTCAAGAGGAAACTGCTATGCTCGAAAAAATTTCGCAAAAGCTAATCGGCTACCGCGTCAAGGCAGCGCGCAAAGCCAAGGGCTGGACGCAGGATCAGCTCACTCAGGGCCTCGGCCTTAATGATCGCCAATCGGTGTCCGACATCGAGAACGGTAAGCGCGCGCTCAAGCCCGACGAGATGTTGTCACTGTGCGACCTGCTCGACCGCGACATCGAGTTCTTCATTGATCCCTTTGCCATCGCCGGCGAGGCTCAGTTTTCATGGCGCGCTGCGCCCGAGGTGCCGGAGGACAGTCTCAACGGTTTCGAGCTCAAGGCGGGACAATGGATCGGCCTGCTTCGCTGGCTGCGTGAGCAGCAGGACAGCCGGGCAAGTGCGCTCAAGCGGGCGCTGCGCCTATCCGCCCAGTCTTCCTATGAAGATGCGCAGGAGTGCGCAGAGAGTCTGGTCGCTGAACTTGATCTCGGCGTCATCCCGGCCGAGGGCCTGATCGACAAGATCGAGCTTGAGCTGGACATTCCGCTGCTGTTCGTTGACGCTGCCGATGACCAGTCCATTTCAGGCGCGACCTGCCACCTCGAGGAGATGAGCGTTATCCTGATCAACCGCAATGAGAGCGAGGCCCGGCGCTTTTTTGATCTAGCGCACGAGCTTTTTCATGCGCTGACCTGGGATGCGATGAAGCCGGATCATCGGGAATCCAACTCCCTCGAAAATCGCAACAAAGGCAAGCGCATTGAGCAATTGGCGAACAGTTTTGCGGCTGCATTGCTGATGCCCTGTGCCTCCCTCGACAAATTGATCGATCGGAATCGTCTCGACGACATTATGCATCTATGTGAAGTCGCCGCACGCCTGCGGGTTGCTCCCGTTACATTGGCGTGGCGACTGTTGAACCTCAATTTCATCGATGAAGCCACCCGGTGCAGTCTCTCGCAGGAGAAGCAGCGGCTATCTGTGTCAGGCCCACCCAAACGGTTTTCGCTCACCTTCGTGAAGAGGCTTCACGAGGCCCTGGAGAACGGAAGGTTGTCGGCCCGCAAAGCGGCTAAGGCCATGGGTCTTGGTCTTGGCGAATTGACGGAGTTATTTATTGAGTACGAACTCACCACACCCTTCGAGCTGTGAAGTGAGTACCGTATGTCAAAAATCCGGGTATTCGCGGACACCAATATCATTCTCGAATCGTTCCGCACGGGTTGCTGGACGGCTCTCAGCAAGCACTTCGCCATTGAGACGGTCGAGAAGTGCGTAGAAGAAACGCTGTCTGGTAACCCGGGGGATTCCCGCCATGTGGCTGTGCCGCCTGCCGCCTTGAAGGCAAGGCTTGCTGGGCAGCATCCGGTCACTCGCAAGGAGCTCGCTACCCTAGTGTTGAGCAATCCGTCATGCAGCACGCTCGACGATGGCGAAAAGCATCTTTTCACCTGGCTGTACACCAATAAGCTGCTGCCGTCACAGTTCATTCTGCTTACAACCGCAGACAAAGCTGCTCTTGTAGCCTCGAATGAGCTGGGCTGGCTGGACTACATGAGTTCACTGGAGGAGCTGGCCCGCAGGGCCGGTGTAGGCCGGGTCAATCTCGAGGCACTGACCCTGCAGTACCGCGAGGACTGGTTATCCCGCATCAAGATCAAGATCAAGTTGGGAATCATCCCCTGAGAGTCGTCTGAGGCTGAGGACAAGTTCAGAAACGAGAGGAAAGCCACTGATCAACAGCGCTTGAAATTTGATACTTTTTTTCAATCCAGCGATTTAGAACGGATACCTCCAGTGACCTGAGCCAAGAGCAGCCTTTATAAAAGAAATTACTGCCGTGCCGTGCGCAGATTAGTAGGTAAAGCTACAGGATAATTCGCTCTAAAAGGATTAATATCTAAGCCGCCCCGCCGGGTATAGCGGGCATACACGGCTAATTTGCTGGGTTTGCAGGCACGCAGAATGTCCATGAAAATGCGTTCCACACATTGCTCATGAAATTCGTTATGGTTTCTAAAACTCACGAGATATTTCAGTAAGCCCTCTTCATCCATCGGATGGCCATAGGTTTTGATCTGTATACTGGCCCAATCCGGTTGCCCTGTAACCAGGCAATTACTTTTAAGCAGATGGCTCACAAAAGTTTCTTCGGTAGGCGCCTCTTCCAAATTAACCTTTAGAAAGTCCGGGTTGGGGAGATAGGTATCGCAATCAATATCCAATCGGTCCAGCAGCACACCCTCAAGCTCCTGTATTTTTTCAGACGCAAATAATTCGGGGGGAATTAATTTGACACTGACGGTGCTACCACAGGCTTCCGATAAGTCATGCTGCAGTAACATCTGCAAGGCTTCGATATTGGCCAGCCGCGTGTTGTTAAAACTGTTTAAATACAGCTTGAAGCTTTTACTTTCGATGATACGAGGGGATTCTGCAGGGACGATGCAATGGACAATAGCGAGCTGTGGTTTACCCTTTTGATTCAGCCAGCTTAATTCAAAACAGGTCCACATATCTGCCCCGAAAAACGGCGGGGGGCTGCCCTCTACCCCTACGCCAATCTCGGCGCGCTTTTGGGCCCGGGGAATAGAAAACAGTAAGCTTGCGTCATATTGGGCTTGATACGCAGCCGGTTTTCCCAGAGGAGACTGTTCTAAAAACGAACTCATAAGCTATCGCAAAAATAATTTATAGGCGGAATTTTCCGTTTCATCCCAATGGCGGTAGCCAATTGTTTTCAAAAATTGCCTGAACTGCCGCTTTTCATGCGGAGGTACCTGAATACCCACCAAGATCCTCCCATAGTCTGCTCCATGATTTCGGTAATTAAAAAGACTAATATTCCAGTCTGGATGCATGGCACTTAGAAACCGCATCAACGCCCCTGGCCGCTCAGGAAATTCAAACCGGTACAGCATTTCATGCGCAGCCAATGTGCTTACACCCCCGACCATATGCCGTATATGCGTTTTGGCGAGCTCATCATCCGTCAAATCCAGGGTAGGAAAACCTGCTTTTTCAAAAGATTTGGCTAAAGCTCGGGCATCTTGTCGTTTACTGATTTGAACCGCCGCAAAAATATGCGCTGCATTCTCATCATTAATGCGATAGTTAAACTCTGTCACATTACGCTCACCCACTACTTCACAGAAGCGTTTAAACGCTCCCCGCTCTTCCGGGAGGGTTACTGCAAATACCGCTTCCCGCGCTTCCCCTACTTCGGCACGCTCCGCTACAAAACGCAGACGGTCAAAATTCATATTGGCACCGCAAGCAACGGCTACAAAGGTTTTGCCTTTACACTGTTGGCGTTCCACGTATTGCTTGACTCCCGCCACTGCCAGTGCACCGGAAGGCTCTAAAATACTGCGGGTGTCAGTAAACACATCCTTAATGGCTGCACAGGTTTGATCGGTATTGACCAGTACCACTTCATCTACATATTGACGAGCCAAACGAAACGTTTCACTACCCACCATTTTCACAGCAGTGCCCTCGGCAAATAAGCCTACTTCTGCCAAACTAATACGCTTTTTAGCCGCCAAACTCAGCTTCATGGCTTGGGAATCTACTGACTGTACCCCAATCACTTTAACCTCTGGCCGAAGTTGTTTGATGTAGGCCGCCACCCCAGAGATTAAGCCCCCTCCTCCAATAGCCACGAATACTGCATCCAGTGGGCCTTGATGTTGCCGCAGAATTTCCATTCCCACAGTTCCTTGCCCTGCAATCACATCGGGATCATCAAAAGGATGGACAAAAGTCAGTTTATGTTTTTTCTCTAGTAGTAAGGCATGTGCATAGGCATCGGAGTAAGAATCTCCTGCTAATACAACCTGAGCGCCACGGGCCTTGACGGCGTCTATTTTTACCTGGGGTGTCGTGATAGGCATAACAATGATGGCTTTGCAGCCCAGCCTTTGGGCACTGAGTGCCACTCCTTGAGCATGGTTGCCAGCACTGGCAGCAATTACCCCACGCTTGAGCTGCTCTTTGCTCAGATGGACCATTTTGTTATAGGCGCCCCGCAGCTTAAAACTAAATACAGGCTGCTGATCTTCCCGCTTAAGCAGTACCGTATTACCCAAGCGGCAAGATAATTGCGGCGCTATTTCCAGTGGGGATTCAATAGCTACATCATAAACACGTGCATTAAGAATTCTTTTTAGATAGTCTAAACCCATAATAATGACCAATACCCTTTTAACAAGGTTGATTCTAATTGCATTTCTAAATCATTTATGTCTAGGCACCCAGCCCAAGCCATTGCTCTAGCATGACAAGGTAAATAACAACAACAGAAATGGTTTAGAAATGCACTAAGGTCTCATCATAGTGCGCGAGAGGGCGCAGCGGTCGCTTTCTCAGCCATAGGTGCATCCATGCGACAATACGCATCTTAAGTTTAACGGTGCGTAATATTAAAAACGGTTGTTGATCGCTTGCTTATCCGTCAAAGACCTCATGAAAATTGCCTTTTTACTCTTTGCGACAAAAGTCACCCCTCGGTTAACAGCGCTACTGCATGAGGGCCCCCGCATGGTAAAGCTTGCTGGTATTGCCCGCTCCTTATAGGTCCTCGCATGCTTTTCTCGCGCCTACCCCAGCTTTCCAATAACAGCACTCTTAAGACTCTCCACGCATCCTCTCTAGAATTATGCAAACTTGGTTCAGTACCTTACTGACTAGCCTTTCAATACCCGCAGTAGGTTTACCGGCAGTGTTTTTATGGACCATGGCTTCCGCCACTTTGCTGCCCTTGGGCTCAGAAGCAGCAGTGTTTGCTTATATCAAACTTAAGCCAGAACTATTCTGGTCTACTGTATTAGTGGCAACGATGGGCAACACACTGGGAGGAATGGTCAATTATTGGCTTGCCTACGGTACCCACCAGGTTATCGCTAGAGACCATCCTGCTCCGCGGGCACTTGCTTGGTGTGAGAGGCTGGGGCCTAAAACTCTCTTTTTCAGTTTTTTACCGGTAGTGGGAGATCCGCTTACTGCCATAGCCGGCTGGCTCAAGCTCCCCTGGCTGCCTTGCTTACTATGGCAAGCCTTAGGTAAGTTTGTACGCTATGCTCTGCTAACGGCCTTACTGTTGGGAGTACCCGATAGTTTTTGGCACAGCCTACTGATCTGGGTTAAAGATATTGCCTAAATGTTTGAATCTTCCTAAAAAAAAAATGGCCAGAAAATAATTTCTGGCCATCCCTCAGAGACTCTCCTGCCTAAAAATTATTTGGGCATGATAACGCTGTCAATGACGTGGATCACCCCATTGTCCGCCACTATATCCGTACTGGTAACTTTCGCACTGTCTACTTTAACTCCTCCTGCGGTAGTAACCGTCAGCTCTGAACCTTGAACCGTTTTAACCTTGCCAGCCTTTACATCAGCTGCCATCACCTTTCCGGGTACTACATGATAGGTTAGTACTGCAGTCAATTTTGCCTTATCTTTTAACAAGGCATCTAGATCTGCCTTGGGAATTTTCGCAAACGCGGCATCCGTAGGAGCAAAAACCGTAAAAGGCCCCTTGCCTTTCAGAGTCTCCACTAAACCTGCAGCCCCCAAGGCACTAGCAAGGGTTTTGAAGTTACCCGCTGCAATAACAGTATCAACAATATCTTTGGCCTGGGCAGAAAACGCCATACCCAGAGCCAGCACAGAAGCGAGGAAGGTTTTTTTCATTGAAATCTCCAAAAAGGTTAACTGGATACATTGGCCAAAAATTGGCTAAATGAATTATATACCTTTTGGTAAAGAAAATTACCATCTTGTATTTAGTATTACTTATCGGTAATTTTCTGCTCGCTTTTATTTGAAAAATCTTCAAATATCTCCATATGTTTTTCTTTTCCCTATTCTCTCTCGCTTATTGAAAGAGAGTAAGGTTTACGGGCCTTCCGAATCATCACCTCAATCTCAAACGCAGGAGTTTGAGGGCCCAGAATCTGCCGTAAAGCCTCTTCCAGCACCTCATCTCGCCCTTCCCGCAAGCCAGCAATCGTAGGCCGCACTTCAATATCCGGCACAATGCCCAAACCTTGGGTAGGACGCTTGTCCGGATAAAACACACCAATCCCGCTAAACCCTGTCCATAAACCGCCGGGCAGCGCCAAGCTGGATACATCACCATCAGCTCCAGCGGTTTTACTACCGATGATGAGCGCCTGGGGTGCTGCCCGCAACGCCATGCTGGTGTATTCGGCTTGGCTGATGGAGGTCTCATCCACCAACACTATCACCTTACCCGAATAAGTGGCTTGGGCAGGGCTTAAGGTTTGCGGCGGCTGCCAATAAAAAGCACCGGGGTTATTCAAATCGGCTTTAGTAAACCGGGCAAAAGGTGTAAGCCGGTCTACGAATAAAGATCCGAGCGCAAACACTACAAATTCTGCAGGATAGTTGCGAATATCAATAACCAGGCCATCGGTCCCCCGAGCCGCTTCAATATAGCCGTTTACTTGCGTCACCTTGACTGAAGATAAATTCAGATAAGCCACTTTATCGGACAGCAAACGGAAAGTTTCCCCAGGTAAATCGTGTGCAAGACGGGGGATTTTGCTGGTTTTGGGCGGAGCTACACGCTGGGTATGCAAGGTTAATGCCTGCTGCTTGCGTAGCACTTGCAGCTTAAGATTTCCACAAGCACCCTTGGTTAATACCCGCCCCATCTCACTTAAGCGCGCCGCTTCATTAGAAGCCGAGTAATAAGGACGCCAGCGCTCTATCAGTTGATCCACCGGTATGTCATCCAGGGCAGTAATAACGTCTCCCTGTTCAAGCTGTGTCTCTGACTGCGCTAAGGCATCAAAAAAACCTGCGACAACCGCACTCGTGTCTACAAACCGGATGTGCACTGGAACTCGGCAGTTGCCCGCTGGAGGCCGTACATTTGCTGTGTTCCATAGCGTTGCATGACCATCCTGAATGGTGGCAATAAACGCCATGAGTGCTAACTGGTAGTGTTCACTATTTTTTGCTAATGCAATTTGTGGAAGAAATCTGGCCAATACCCTGTGCCAGTCTTGTTCTATCCCATCGCGGTAGGGGAACCAATACTCCACAGCATTCCAAAGCCGAAACAGTGCCAACATCTGAAAACCGGCATCCGGCAGCCGGAGCGAAGCATAGGTTAATTCATGCTCGAAGGAAGGATTACGAACCTTTGGAATGAGCGAGACATAAAACTGCTCACCATCAACAGAGCGATTGTGATAAATGCTGCGCAAGCGGCTACTCAAAGCAGAGCCCAGTTGAAGCTCGTCGTTAATCCAGTGCAAGGCCGGTCGCAGATGAAGATTTTCTTCATGAAGCGTTGCGCATACAGTGCAGGCGGGAACAGCCCCCAACCCAGCCACCCACTGCTCTAGGGCTGCTGTGGCCGTTGCGCGGTCTTGCGCAGCGAGCACCGCAGGTAAGACACGAAACAAGGCATAGTCCCAATGATACTGACCTTGTGTTACGAAAGGATGATGGTATTTAAGAAAGCCCCAAACCTTAGCCAAAATCACCAGATTTTCAATCTGTACGGAATTCAATTCATTTAAGGAAATATGGGATCCCTGATCAAACTCACGATCCAGCTCAAACCTCGTCTTAGGTCGCTGACTAAGTGGCGCTTGCCAAATAGGTTTATTGTCTACAAGCAACTCAAGATCATCGACCCACACCTTCCCTGTCCCCCATAAACGCACCCCCACGACCAGTTCTTGGGTCTTGGGGTTTAGGGGAAGCGTAAGAGAGTGCTCTGTCCAGCCATTACTCCCCTTCAACTGACGTTGCGCTGTACTGTTAAAGCTAACGGGGCCAAATATACTGTCTTCCTCCACCCATAAAGCCGCATAGCCGCTCACCTCTTCTGTACGCAAAAATCCTCTAAAGGTGATGGACTTGCCTGCAAAATTTATCGGTAGGGACAGGCTCATCTCTGTAAATGCGCTGCTTTGTTCAGCTTGATGTTCTAAGCGGGCAGATCCTCGGCCGCTGCGGACAATAGACTGATCCACAAAAACACTACCCGGGGGATCTACCTTCCAAGCACGAGCAATGGCCTGAGAGTGTTCTGTTTCAAAAGACAGTAATTTGCTCAGCTCAGCTGAAACTACCCTTTCTTTAGCTGCGGCGGGTTGGAAAATGAAACCATGCAAGCCCATTAAAGCGGCATAACAAATAAGTGCACTTTTTACCCTAATGTTTATCAGCATTTCCAGCCATTTTTAGTTCAAGAAGCTTGATAATATTAGGGCTTGGCAGATTTAACAATAAAGCCTAAACCACTGGATCATTCAACAGGCTTTAAGCGCATAGCCAGCCGCTCTTGCAGAGTGTTAAGAGACAAGTCAGGCTCCAGCGCCTTGCGAAATTGTCTGCCATCCGAGCACCCCATATATCCTGCAGTAACAGCCAACACCGTGCCATTGGGCAATTTTAAAGATTCGTTAGCCGTGGTTTTTCCTGCTGACGGCTCGTCGCCGACGAATAGCGCATCTCGCCCACATTTAAAACTGATCGCGACCGCTTCACCAGCACTACCGGTTTTACGGCTGATTAGCACATACACCGGAATATCCCGAGAAGGATGGGGCCGCGCAATAGAGGACGGGACCTGTGCCATAAGCTTGCCTGCCTGCTCCACATGATGGTCTGACACCGTAACGGGAAAAGCCTGGTTTTTTCCAAACCAGACAGTAGCCAGTGCAACGCGATCCAATAAGGGAGCAAGAGCCAGCTGCATCCATGCCGCCGAACCACCTGAGTTCTCTCTTAAGTCAATCAGCCAGGCACAAGGCTGCCCCGCCTGTTCAATGGCAGACCAGGCAGCAGCCACATAGCGGTGGGCCTGTTGTACGGTCTTTTCATCATCGGCAATAAAATTAGCCGTAGGTACCGTCAACCGTGCAACACAAGCCTGCTGCTCTAAGCGGGGAAGCGCAGTATTAAATGCATAGCCAGCGGTAACACTGGTTAAAGCTGCAGGCAATGCCACAGAATGCTGATCCATTTGCCTCAAACGCTGGGCCAAATAAGTTATTGCAGGCATGATTTCATTCATACGGCTAGCACTCACAGACAAGCGACGGGCATCTTCTGCCCAAGCAGCTAAATCTAGGGTTTTATCCTCTGCAAAAAGCCAAACAGAACGAATAAAGTTCAGTACACGCTCTATTTCCGCATCTATCTGTAGCCGTGCCGCCCCGCGCCGATCAGTTGGCGGGGTAAAGCCAACCTCAATCTTCCCCTCCAGCGTACCCTTTCCTAGCAGTTCAAGGCGAAACAGTAAACGCTCAGCCTCTGCTAATAAAGGAAATTCAATATAAGTAGTGGGACAATCCAACTCCACACTACCCGATGAAAAACCATAGACCCTAGCACTCCCTTTTTGAAAGGCTAGAAGACTGAGAAAACTTCGGGGAGACTCCACAGGAGAGGCAGGACAGGAGGGCAAAGTAAGCCTTGCATAGGCATGTTTACCTTGTTCGGAAGCCACATTGCTATTCATAAACCGCAGTTCACCTGCTCCTGCTGTGGTGCTTGCCTCATAAGAAAAACTCGTGCGAGAGCCCACAATAGTTGCCGAGTCTGCGACTAGAGTGACCTCAGGCTCGGTGTTTTCTACCGCCGCCCAGGCAAGGCTCTTTAACATTAAAAGCAAAGCAATAAAAACCCGAACAAAAAACTTCTGTGGCAGGAGAAAATCATCAGATAAGCGCATCATTTATAAATCTCGGACTCTATCAGTTAATGATGCTAGCTAATCAGTGCCCATCGCCTCAAGCTGGGATAGTTCAGCACCTCCTCTGCATCAGCTCACTCTCTATTCTTGAGAAAATCGTTCACGAACAGGAAAAGCTTAACGGGCTTGGCATTAGGAGAGTAGCCAGCGTGTTTATACATGGGTTTGCAGATAAATTGACCGTGGGAACCAAGCACCGGAGAGAGAATTTTCCACGCCTCGCGCCGGAAAAGTTATTTCGACAGGTATTTCATCATAATTAAAGGCTGGACTCAGAGCATCGGCTGAATCCTGCCAACAATAACAACTTGTGTTTTGCAAACATTTATCTTACTCTGTGTGTAAAGCTGAGCTACCCAAAGAGAGAGTGTGTGTTTAGTCCAAAAAAGTAAAAACAATCTCTGCGCTTTAAAAATTTCCTTTTAACTGTTAAGGCCATTAAACATAATAATGATGAAAACCATCGTTCAAAGCCTGCTGCTTGTCATGACTTTCATGATGAGAGCCTACGCGACTGATTTACCGTGCACCCCCACTACCAAAATAGATATAACAACCATAAAGCCCAGAGTAGTTATAGTGGGTGAAGTGCATGGGACAAAGGAAATCCCTGAGTTTGTCGGTGAATTGGCCTGCTCCTTTCTCCAAAGCGGAAAAAAACTAATCTTGGGCCTAGAAATCCCCAGTGATACTCAAGAAGCTATTAATACTTATATGAACTCCCCCGGCACTCCTCTGGATAAAAAGACATTGATCGAGAGTGAGTTTGGCGCAGGAAATGATGGCCGACGCAGTCAAGCAATGCTTGCTCTTGTAGAAAATATGCGAAAACTCCGGGCCGCAGGCGGGCAAGTAGCTGTGATGGGTTTTGATATCAGCATGAAAAATCATTTACCGCCAAAACTTTACCCCGAAGAAGAGCCAGACTATGCACTGTTGAAAATGGAACGCGATAAAACCATGGCCCGCATTATTGAAAGTAAAAGCAGAATATATCCAGAACATATTATTCTTGCATTAACAGGAGCAGTCCATGCTTATAAAAAGAAAGGTGCTCCTTGGGATGCGAATTATGAAGCCATGGCCTATGTGCTTTCTCAAAAAGTCCCTACCTATATTATCGGCATGAGTGCTTCAGGGGGAAATGCCTGGTTTTGCCCTACTTTAGATGCTAATGGAAAAGCGCAATGCGGAAGTTATCCCACCGGTGTACGGCTTGAGCTTGAATACCGGCTTAAAAATGGCGCTTTTGATGTGATTGACAGTTGGGTTAAGCTTGGAGAAACCACAGCTTCTCGACCTATGCGCGAATAAAGATTGAAAATAACTAGTGCACACATACCAGTTTTAGCATTTTGATACGCAGACAAAATGTTAATTTTTAAAATTCTGCGGAAATAGTATTCACCTGCTAGGGTTTTCTGCAGGTTTTTTATTTGAAAGGTTTAATATGAGCAGTGCAATGAAAGATTTTATAAAACAACTTACGGACAAAGGCTACGAAAAAATTACTGAAATTGAGCAGCGTGGGATGACTGAAATTACAAAAGCACAGCTACTTAGAGAGGTGTCAGGAGGAGGCTCAGATACTAACCAATCTAATGGATGTTTTTGGTTATGCAATGATGATGGAAGCGGTACTTTTGCCCGAAGTGAAAATTAGTTCTTCTTGGGAATTTTAAATTAAAAATCAACTGTTTAGTACCCCTAATCAATGAGAAAGTATTTCTCATTGATTAGGGCTTCAGATTATAAAAACTAAAGAGCATAGTTAAGATGACACTTATCTCTCAAAAAATAATTACAAAAAGACAAATTGAAGCTGTTATTAAAATAGCTGAAAGATGTAATATTAATTGCTCATATTGTTATATGTTTAATCGGGGTAACGAGGAGTACCTTGAACATCCGATTTATATTTCAGATGAGATAATATTGAGCTCAGCAAGATTTTTAGCGTTGGGAGCACAAGAAGCAAAAGTTGATACTGTAAAGATTATCTTTCACGGGGGCGAGCCCCTAATGTTTAAGAAATCGAAGTTTGATTTCATGTGTTCCGTATTAGAAAGCGAAATATCAGCCTATGCTAAAGTAAGCTTTAGCATGCAAACTAATGCTATGTTGGTAGATGATGAATGGATAGATATATTTTCCCGCTATAAAATCGGTATTGGAATCAGTATAGATGGACCTAAAGAATATAATGACATTGAACGCATTGACCATCGTGGACGTGGAACTTATGATCGAGTGGTCAAAGGTATCCGAAAACTTCAAGCAGCTGCATATAATGGCAAAATAAACTATCCTGGAGTCATTTGTGTTATTAATCCAGCGCATGATTCTGCAAAAATCTATCGCCATTTAATTGATGAATTAGGTTTTTTAAAAACAAGTTTTTTGATACCTATGGACTCGCACGATATTGTATCAATTAACTCTAAAAATAAATTAGGCGAATATTTATGTAATTTATTTGATGAGTGGATATTAGATGATAACCCTAATATTCGCATTCGCCTATTTCGTGAAGTAATTAATTTTTTATCGTTTGGCAAAAATTATATTCAAAATCAAGAGAGGAATCGTGCAGGTTATTCAAGTATTATCACAATTGCATCAAATGGTGATCTTGGGGCAAGTGATGAAATTAAAATGCTAAATTTAAACTGGGAAAAATCAAATGTGAAAAACTCTACATTAATGAAGTATCTTTCCTCAGAAGAGATGCAATTCGTTGAAAATACAATTCACTCTTTGCCACAAAAATGCCATGAATGTTGCTGGCAAAATCATTGTCTTGGCGGTGCTCAGTTTGGTTCTTTAGTTACCCGCTACAGTAATGCGGGAGGGTTTGATAATCCTTCTGTTTTTTGTGAAGGAATTCGATCTTTTTATAGTCATGTAGTAGTTTATTTACTTTCACATGGAATACCTTTAGAAACCATCGAAGCTTCTATAGATCATCATCACAGCCCTTATAAGCGACCAGTACCTTTAATTACTAATTTACAAAAAACAAAACCTATTACTTTTTATAATTCTGCCTCTGATAAATATAAAAAAACCACATCAGTATTTTCTTAATTTATAACTCAGGAATACCCGGTATAATAAAACCTATGAATCAGATAATTCAGTATTTAGCTCGCCTTTCCTATAAAAAAAGTTTACTAAAACTTGTTTTTTCAGTTTCATTATCGCTATCCTTTATTACCACCGTCTGTGCTCAAACACAGTTACCTCAGATTCAGATACTTGCTGAACAAGGTTTTCAGAAAGGGGTTTCAACAATTTACAGAGAGAAAAAATCTTCTGCTTTATTATATGTTGGGATACGGCATACTTATGAGAGTAGTGATCCACAGATTGCTTTGATCGAAAAATTTTTTACCGAATTCCGCCCTACGCTCGTCCTGATTGAAGGGGGTAATTGGCCAGTTGCAGCATCCAAAACTGATGCAATAAAACTCTATGGTGAAATGGGATTCTTGCGCTTTTTAGCTGCCAGTGAAAAGCTGGAGTCTCGCTCGTTTGATACCGACCTTCATATTGAAATCACTGAAGCACTGAAATATCATTCCCCAGAAGATGTTAAATTATATTTTTTATTACGCATGGTGCCCCAGTTTCGCGCTAGAGACGGGCTTGAGGCGGTAAATGATAGGATGACTGAATATTTAAATCTAATTCATACTTCAAACTCTTTCGGTCTAAGCTTACCCCCCACTACAGCCCCAAAAAACCTGCAAGAACTTAATGAAATGTTTATTTTACGCTTTGGTCCCTTAGTCGATTGGCGTACCGTAGATGCTAACCTCTCTATTTCCGATAAAAAATTTAAATTATTATTGGATATTGATAAAACTGTTAACGAATTTAGGAATAATGTAATTGAAAAAGAAATTTTTATTGCTATGGATAAGAATTTCCGAGTAATGATACTAAGTGGCTATACCCATTTAAGTGCATTAGCTCAGCGAATTTTAAAAAAATTAAGCACAATGGATTAATTTTCTAAAATTCTAATCTCATTTATTTTATTTGAAATAAAATATTAATGAATAACATACTACCTAAATTTATTTACGGCACAGCTTGGAAAGACCCAGAAACTAAAAAATTAACATTAGATGCTTTACAAAAGGGTTTTAGAGCAATAGATACCGCTAATCAGAGAAAATACTATAATGAAAGTGATGTTGGTACAGGATTAAAAGAATTTCTAAATTCTAGTTTGATTAAAAGAGATGAATTATTTATTCAAACAAAATTTACCTATGCACATGGGCAAAACGATATAAAACCTTATAGTGAGCACGATAGCCTGAGTCGCCAAGTGATCGATTCCTTTACTAGTTCACTCCAACATTTGAATATTGAGTATATTGATTCTTACCTTTTACATGCTCCCTTTAGTGCTGGAAAAATAACTGATGAAGATTTAGAGGTCTGGTCATCCATGGAATCTCTGGTAAGAAAAGGCCATATAAAATATCTTGGCATTTCGAATATTAATTCCCGGCAATTATCTGAATTATGCAAAAAAGTAATTATTCAACCTAAGTTTGTTCAAAATTTCTCGTTAACTTACACTGCCTGGGATGAGGATACACGGATCTTATGTAAAGCTAAAGATATCCTTTACCAAGGATATGGTCTTTTAAAGGCAAAAATACATGGAAAACCTCCATTATTATTTTCTGATCTTGCTGAAAAATACGGAAAGACCATTCCACAATTAATATATTGTTTTTGTCAGCAATTAGGCATGATATGTTTAACCGGCACAAGCAATCCCATACATATGGAACAAACACTTAGCGTAGAAGACTTTAAAATCGATGAAGTCGATATGCTGAAATTAACTGCTATTTGCCGATAAATCCGATTAGTTAAGTCATTTAAGTTGACGTGTAATCCAAGAAACTAATAGAAAACTTTGCATACTCAAGGAGTGCAATCTAGGCTGACTCTATGAGGATTGCTATTGTATTTTTTCCAATTTTGCTTTTATTACTAAACTCCTCATGCCCTCCCTCTTCCGTGCAGAAGCCCTAGAGCATCAGCGCAACCGTTTATTTGGTGAGGCTCTTATTGTCTGGCCCGTTCCCCTCAAATGGATTGTGTTCGCAGCAGTACTGGCAGCAGCCCTGTTTGTGGCATTTGCCATCTGGGGTGACTATACCCGCAAGGTACATGTCACGGGGTTTTTGGCCCCTACTGAGGGGTTTGCAAAAGTTCACACTCGCGAGATGGGGACAGTAACCGAACGCCGCGTGCAGGAAGGTCAGGCAGTCAAGAAGGGCGATGTCTTGTTTGTGTTGTCTCTGGATCGCGGCGGGCTATCGGGCCTGGGGGCGGGGCAAGTGGCCGCTAGCGAAACCCGTCGGCGGCGCGAAGCACTGTTACAAGAAAAATCCCGGCTGTTGTCTATTGGCCGTTCGCAAACAGATCAACTACAAAAACGCGTGCTAGCCTTATCAAATGAATACAGCAAAATAGAGGGTGAAATCGGGCTACAACGCAAGCGGGTAGAGAGTTTCCGCAGTACCGTACAGCGTTACCAGCAGCTACTGGCAGAAAATTTTATTTCCCCTACGCAGCACCAGCAGCAGACTGCTTTGCTGCTGGAACAGGAGGTTTTGTTAGGCAGTCTGGAACGTAACAAGTTTTCTATAGCGCGGGAGATCGATGCTGCCAAACAGCAATTGCCAGAAATTAGCTTGCGTTCACAAAACGATTTATCGGCCATTGAGCGGCAGTTAAGTAGCCTGGAACAAGATCTGGCTGAAATAGATGCCCGGCGAGAGATCATTGTAGTGGCGCCCATTGATGGCACTGCTACGGCCATCCAGGCGCAGGTGGGCCAGATCGCTAACCCGGCCACTCCTTTATTAAGCGTTTTGCCCGCAGCTTCTGCATTACAGGCTCGGCTGTTGGCTCCAGCAGCCGCAGTGGGGTTTATTGAACCTGGCAAAGCCGTCAATCTACGCTATGCAGCTTATCCTTACCAGCGCTTTGGTCACCAACGGGGCTGGGTGCAGCATGTGTCTAAAACCATTGTCACGCCCGCAGAATTGCTCAGCCCCGTACCAGCCCCCGAACCTTTTTATTTGGTAACAGTGCTACTTGAGCGGCAAGATCTGTTGGCTTATGGAAAACCATTTGCTCTGCAAGCCGGCATGACGTTGGAGGCAGATGTTCTTCTGGATAAGCGGCCCCTTTACCATTGGGTGCTTGAACCTTTGTTTAGCATTAAAGGGCGCGTGTAGCCTGAGTTTTCTCTTTTTGAAACAAACTTTCCCTTTTTTATGACAGCTCTGCACTTTTGGAGACGCGCGCGCGTTCCGCTGCTTCTACAGACGGAAGCCACCGAATGCGGTCTGGCCTGCCTGGCGATGGTGGCTGGCTATCACGGGTATGAAACCGACTTGGCCAGCTTACGGCGGCGCTTTTCCATTTCCCTGAAGGGCAGCAATCTGCAGCAGCTCATTGAAATTGGGCAGCAACTGAATTTGGGTAGCCGACCCTTACGGGCTGAAATAGAAGATTTACCGCAAATCAAACTACCTGCGGTACTGCACTGGGATATGAATCACTTTGTTGTACTGACTCGCATCCGCGGCAACCGCTATACCTTGCACGATCCAGGGCGGGGTCAGGTGGTACTGAACCGCCAAGAACTAGCCAAACACTTTACCGGCGTGGTACTGGAATTAACGCCTACCCAGGAGTTTGAGCCCAAGGTAGAAAAGCAACAGGTGAGTCTGTGGAGCTTTTGGCGCAATGCCCAGGGCCTAAGAGGAGCCATGACCCAGATAGTGTTGCTAGCCCTTGCGCTGGAGATTTTTGCGATTGTGGCTCCGCTTTTTCAGCAGCTGGTGATTGATAATGCGGTGGTCGCAGCAGACCGGGATTTGCTGCTGGTGCTGGCATTGGGGTTTGGCTTGCTGCTGCTAGTACAAACAGCGGTTAATGCTGCACGCGCCTGGGCCATTTTATTTTTGGGTACGACCTTGAATGTACAGTTGGTGCGCAATTTATTCCGGCATTTATTGCATTTGCCCATGGAGTATTTTGAAAAACGCCATCTTGGCGATATTTATTCGCGCTTTGGATCCCTAGAAGTCATTCAACGTACTTTGACCACTAGTTTTTTGGCAGCGTTAATTGATGGTGTTTTGGTCATTGCGACCTTGGTGTTGATGTTTGTCTATAGCCCCCTACTTTCGCTGATTACCTTGATTGCGGTGGTTTTATATGCCCTGTTGCGTGCGGTAATTTACCATCCTCTGCGCTCTGCCTCAGAAGAAGCTTTGGTGCGCGGTGCCAAACAACAATCGAATTTTCTAGAGACGGTGCGTGGGGTTCAAAGCATCAAGTTGTTTGCTCGGGAAAGCCAGCGTCAAACCCTGTATGAAAACTTGTTGATTGATCGTGCGAATGCAGACATTAAAACCCAACGCATCAACATAGGATTTAACTCAGCCAATTTACTGATTTTTGGTATTGAAAATATTATCGTTATTTACTTTGGTGCGCGGCTCGTGCTGGACGGTGGATTTTCGATCGGCATGCTCTTTGCTTTTATCAGCTACAAGCTTCAATTTACGCAACGTGCCGCAGATTTAATTGATAAATGGATTGAGCTGCGTATGTTGAATCTGCATGCTGAGCGTATTGCAGACATTGCTCTTACGCCCCGGGAGCAGCTAGCCATGGCGGCGCCAAGCTATCCCACAGCTACACCGAGCAATGCCAGTATCGAAATACGAAATCTGAAATTCCGTTATAGTGCCCAGGATAAGCCCGTGATTGAGCAGTTGAACCTGCGGGTGAATCCTGGCGAGATTATTGCCATCGTAGGGCCTTCGGGTTGCGGTAAAACCACGCTGATGAAAATCATGCTGGGCCTGCTCAAGCCTGAACAGGGAGAAGTGCTAATCGGCGGGCAAGAGATCCATCGCATGCATCCGCAGCAATACCGCCCATTGCTAGGGACGGTAATGCAGGATGACACCTTGTTTGCAGGTTCCTTGATGGATAACATCACATTTTTTGATCCGCTTGCAGATGTAGAGCGTGCAATACAGGCAGCGCAACTTTCTGCCATCCATCAAGACATTCTGCGCATGCCTATGCAGTACAACACCTTAATTGGCGATATGGGAAGCACTTTATCGGGCGGGCAGCGTCAACGGGTAATTCTTGCCAGAGCGCTTTACAAACAACCCAGCATATTATTGCTGGATGAAGCCACGAGCCATGTCGATGTAAGCCAGGAAAAAAAGATTAACGAGGTACTGAAGCAACTAGCCATGACGATTGTAATGATTGCACATCGACCAGAGACTATTGCTGCGGCACACCGGGTGATTGATTTGTCGGACAATACTCTTCAATCTGCTGCAATGAGGCCCTAATAAATTAAGCCCACTTTATCCCTTCTTTTAAGCTGCCGTGGGCGCTCTGAACGCAGCGGCCGGCTATACCGCTAAAATCATTCTTTCTTTTATCTGTTAAGCCCAAGGAACGCTTCTCATCAACAGGGACGGCAAGCCGCATGATCACTTTTCAAGAACTTATTCTTCGTCTGCAAACCTATTGGAATGAGCAAGGCTGTGCACTGATGCAGCCGATTGACCTGGAGGTGGGTGCGGGCACTAGCCACGTGCATACCTTTTTGCGGGCCATTGGGCCAGAACCCTGGCGGGCGGCTTATGTGCAGCCCAGCCGTCGCCCCAAGGATGGGCGCTATGGGGAAAATCCCAATCGCTTACAGCATTATTACCAGTATCAAGTGGTACTGAAACCCGCACCTGAAAACATTCTGGATCTGTATTTGGGCTCTTTGCAGGCCATCGGCATTGACATGCTTAAGCATGATGTGCGCTTTGTGGAAGATGATTGGGAGAACCCAACCTTGGGTTGTTGGGGACTGGGCTGGGAAGTATGGCTAGATGGAATGGAGGTGACGCAGTTCACTTATTTTCAGCAAGTAGGCGGGCTGGAATGCAAACCTATTACCGGTGAAATCACCTACGGGCTAGAGCGGCTGTGCATGTATTTGCAAGGGGTGGATAATGTGTATGAGCTGATCTGGGCGCACTGGCAAGAGCGCGGTATCACCCGCACGCTCAGGTATAGCGATGTTTATTTGCAAAATGAAGTGGAGCAGTCTGCTTTTAATTTTGAGCACAGCAATGTGGAGTTTTTGCTGCAGCAATTTGGTGCGTATGAGGCCCAAGCCAAGCGTTTGATGGAGGTGCAGCTGGCGCTCCCGGCCTATGAGTCTGTCCTCAAATGTGGGCATACTTTTAATTTGCTGGATGCCCGCGGGGCCATTAGCGTGACCGAACGCGCAGCTTATATTGGGCGGATCCGTACCTTGGCGCGTGAGGTAGCCAAAAGCTATTACGACAGCCGGGAACGTCTGGGTTTTCCCATGTGCAGCCATGCCGGTGCCAACAAAGCAAAGGCAGCATAACTAAAAAGCTATACCGTTTATTTTATGCGGCTCCCCAGCCATTTTTGCCTGAAAAGCGCTAGTAAATAATGGGTCTATCAAAAAAATATGAATGCATTGCTAATTGAACTGCTTACCGAGGAACTTCCTCCCAAATCTCTAAAAAAACTGGGTGAAGCTTTTGCGCAGGGCATTGCCCAGGGCCTACAGGCGCACAAACTCACCAGTGCCAGCAGCGTTGTCAGCAGCTATGCCACTGCACGCCGTCTGGCAGTGCATATTAGTCAGGTAGCCTCTACTTCACCCGATGAGCAGCGACGTGACAAGCTATTGCCTGTTGCAATAGCGTTTGATGCGGCTGGCAAGCCTACCCCACCCTTGCTTAAAAAATTGGCCGCTCTGGGCCTGACGCAAGCTGTCCTGCCTAGCCTGGAACGTGCACCGGATGGAAAGACTGAGACGCTGTTTTATCAGCATACGGCAGCCGGTAAACCCTTAGCACAGATCCTGCAAGAAGTTTTAACGGAAACCTTGAGCAAGTTACCCGTTGCCAAAGTCATGTTTTATGAGCGGGATGACGGCACTCCCGTGCATTTTGTGCGGCCTGCGCATAGCCTAATTGCTCTGCACGGCGATAGAGTCTTACCCGTCAGTGCCTTGGGTCTGCAGGCGGGCGATAGCAGCAAAGGGCATCGTTTTCACTGTCAAGGTAGTTTGACGATTACGCATGCAGATAAATACGCCAATATTTTGCGCGAGGCGGGGCAAGTGATGGCTAGTTATTCCGAGCGCCGGGGAAATATTGTCAAGCAGCTCAATGCACTAGCCAAAGGTGATGAAATTATTGCTCCCGATGCCTTGCTGGACGAAGTAACCGCACTAGTGGAATGGCCGGCGGTGTATGAGTGCCATTTTGAGGAAGAGTTTTTACAGGTGCCGCAGGAATGTCTTATTCTGACCATGCAAACTAATCAGAAATATTTTGCTATACGGCGCAATGGAAAACTCAGTAACCGCTTTTTAATGGTGTCTAATATCGAAACCCATGATCCCAGCTTTATTGTGGGAGGCAATGAACGGGTGGTAAGGCCCCGCTTGGCGGATGCAAAATTCTTTTTTGACCAGGACCGTAAACAATCCCTAGAAGCGCGGCTGCCTAAACTGGCTAACGTGGTGTATCACGGCAAGCTAGGGTCGCAGGCTCAACGCAAAGACAGGGTAGTGCTTATTGCCCAAGCCTTGGCAGCAGATTTTGCGGCTGATGAAGGCAAGGCAAGCCGTGCTGCCAATCTGGCCAAAGCAGATTTACTGACCGATATGGTAGGGGAGTTCCCAGAGCTGCAAGGCATTATGGGTACTTATTATGCCCTGCATGACCAAGAAGATGCGGAAGTTGCCCAGGCTATTACCGAGCAATATCAGCCCCGTTTTGCGGGAGATGCGCTCCCAACTACTAAAACCGGTACCGTACTGGCGGTAGCAGATAAGCTTGAAACCTTATTTGGCTTATTTTCAATTGGACAAATGCCAACGGGAGACAAAGATCCTTTTGCGCTGCGCAGACATGCACTTGGAATTTTGCGTATTTTGATTGAAAAAAATCTTAACAAGATTGATGTAAACACCCTGCTTGCCGCTTCAGAAAAAGGCTTTGGCAGCCCGAACCAAAACGAGCCGGAGCTGATAAGTTTTTTTTCGGATCGCTTAGCCGTCATGCTACGCGAGCAAGGCTATAGCCCACAGCAAGTAGAGGCGGTGCTGCCGCTTAAGCGCTTTGATACGATTGCCGAAATTCCTAAGCGCCTGGCTGCCCTGCGAATGTTTTCAGAGCTGCCTGAAGCTGCCGCGCTGGCCGCTGCCAACAAACGTATCAGCAATATTCTTAAAAAGAGTGAGGGTGTGCCCCCACCGATTAACTCCGCACTGTTTCAGGAAGAAGCCGAAAAAAGCCTATTTGGAGCGCTTCAGAATGTCAAGCCTCTTGCTGAAAAGCTGTTTCACAATCATGAATATGCAGCTTCCTTACGAGAGCTAGCGGCTTTGCGTGAGCCGGTTGATGCATTTTTTGATAAGGTTATGGTCAATGCAGAAGATCTCGCCTTACGTGCCAATCGCCTGGCTCTGCTGGCGGCGTTGCATGTAGAAATGAACCGTGTGGCCGACCTTGGCAAACTGGCCAGCTAATATGCTTAAGGAACCTCTGCTACTGGAGTTACCCACTGTTTTGACCGGAAAGAAGGTTGAACTACGCGCCTACAGCAATGCGGATGCTCACGCAATCTGGCAGGTAGTGGATGCCAGCCGCACGCATATCGCCCCCTGGATGCACTGGGTAGATAGTTGGACAGAGCCTGTTGAGGGCGAGCGGTATGTGCGGCGCATGCAGGCAGCGTGGTTAAAGCGAGAAGATTTTGTATTTGGCATTTGGGAGAAGGCTAGCCAGACCTTGGCGGGGGCCTGCGGCGTGCATGAACCAGACTGGATAATTCCTAAATTCATGATCGGTTACTGGATAAGTCCCGCCTTTGAAGGCAAAGGTTTTATCACAGAAGCCGTGGAATTGTTGACCGCCTTTGCTTTTGAACATCTACACGCTAACCGCCTTTACATCAGTTGTGATGCCGACAATACCCGCAGCGCTGCAGTGCCTCCTAGAGTTGGCTATACCCAAGAGGCTTATTTACGCCATGAACGTAAAAATGTACGGGGCCTGCTTTCAGACACCCTTATCTTTGGCATCACCCGGGGAAATTATTTAGAAAACTTGCAAAAAAAAGGAGCTCTCTCATGAATTTTATCCGCTCCCTCTTGCATTTTTTGTTGATGCTGGTCACGGTCATTCCCTGGGCGCTGATCTGTTTAATCGCCTCTTTCTTTTTAAAAGGCTCTAGGCTGTATTGGTTCACCATGGTCTGGTTGTACGTGGCCATTTGGGGTGCAAAAGTTATTTGCGGCATTCGCTACCAGGTACGTGGCATGGAAAATCTGCCCAAAGCCGACAATAATAGCCCCATCATTTTGCTCTCCAAGCATCAAAGCACCTGGGAGACTTTTGCCTTCCCGACCATCATGCCCCATCCACTGGCCTATGTCTTCAAACGTGAGTTACTTTATATTCCGTTTTTTGGCTGGGCCATGGCGCGCCTAGAAATGATCCATATAGACCGCAGCAAGCGTTCTGAAGCGTTTAGTCTCGTAGCAGCGCGGGGTCGAGAACTGATGGAGAAAGGCAACTGGATTATTATGTTTCCCGAAGGCACACGCATCCCAGTCGGAGAAGCCGGGCCTTACAAAACCGGTGGCACCCGCTTAGCGATTGCAACCGGAGCATCCGTAGTCCCCATTGCCCATAATGCAGGTGAGCTGTGGCCCCGCAAGGCATTTATCAAAAAGCCGGGCCTAGTGACCATTAGTATAGGTAAGCCCATTTCCCCGCAGGGCCACAGCCCAGAATCGCTTATGCTAGAAGTGCAACAATGGATTGAAGCAGAAATGCGCGTTTTATCGCCACACCGATATACTTAAACACATGGCAAAACCGTCCGAACCCTCACAGATTGCCCCTGAAGCTGCCAGCCAGCTTGCACTGGACTTTGGAGAACAGGCTGACAGCAAAAAGATAAGTTCTGTCAAGGGCAGCAACACTAGGCTGATTCAGTTTGGCAATACGATTGTTGAATACTCTTTAAAACGCGGCAAGCGACGCACCATCGGTTTTGTGATTGATGATCGTGGCTTGTCAGTGTCCGCACCTAAATGGGTGCTGATCAAAGAAATTGAGCAGGCCCTGCATGAGAAACAGCGCTGGATTCTCAACAAACTGGCGGAATGGCAAGCCCGGCGAGCCCATATGCTTGTGCATTCCACCCCATGGGAGCATGGGAGCACCCTCCCCTATCTGGGTCGCAGTATCACTTTACATCTAGGTTCGGGTACGCCCGTTACCCGCCTACAGCTAGGCATGTTTGAAGCCGAAACCTTACTGCTGGCTTTACCTGAAGAGGCAGGTGAGGAGCGTATAAAAGATTGCGTGCAAAGCTGGCTGCAAAGTGAAGCCATGCGTATTTATTCGGAGCGGATTCCCTTGTTTGAAGCGCGGCTAAATGTGAAAGTTACCGCCCTGCGTCTTTCTCGCGCCAGTACCCGCTGGGGAAGCGCTACAAGCGACGGAAAAATCCGCCTACATTGGCGGCTGATCCATTTTAGTCCCGATGTAATTGATTACGTTATTGCCCATGAACTAGCTCATTTAAAAGAAATGAACCACTCTGCCCGGTTCTGGCAAGTCGTGGAAAGCGCCTTTCCTGGCTTTGAAAAGGCTCGTAAAACCTTACGCAGCGCTGCCATGCAAACCTTGCCACAGTTTTAAGGCTTGCTGGGAAGGTTTGCTGAATCTTTATCTTTTTAATTCTTTACCGGCAAGAAGTCTTGAACACTTAGATCACAAGTAAAAATTTTATTTTGCTACCATCGAAGTGGGAGCACTACCAATATGCTTGTCGATGAAGTTCAGCACTGTCTTTCCCCATAAGATATTATTGCTTTCTTTGGCCCAGCCATGGCCTTCACCAGTCATCACCATCCAATCGACCATGTTCCCCTGTTTAATAAGCTTGTCACGCATTTTTTCTCCATGAATCAGTGGAACACGAATGTCTTCGCTTCCATAAGCCATCAATACGGGTGCTTTAATACGGTGTGCATTTTCAATAGCCGAGACTTTTTGGAAGTATGCTTCATCAGTTTTCGGATTCCCATGCATAAACGTACCCATGTTTTCCATAAAAGGGCCCTGTGTATCTGACCAGCTAACCGTAAAAAGCAGCTTTACATCTGTAACGCCCACCCAATTGACACCACATTTATAAAAATCTGGATCCTTCACCAATCCATACATAGTGGCATAGCCCCCGTAGCTAGCTCCAATGATGCATACGCGATTACGGTCAACGATACCCTGCTTGATAAGTGATTCAATACCATCAGTCACATCATCCTGCATAGCTAGGCCCCATTGCTTCCAGCCCGCCATGTGGTGCTTCCATCCAAACCCTGTGGACATACGAAACTGCGGCTGAAATACAGCATAACCTCTAGATGCGAGCATCTGAGTCATAGGATCGTAGCCGTACCTATCTCGAGAATGCGGCCCACCATGAATATAAGCAACCAGTGGTAATTTTTTTGGCTCTCTGCCCTCTGGAAGAGTCAAGTAAGCAGGAATTTGTAAACCGTCCCTAGCTGCATATCGGATAACGGTTTGCTCGGAAAGCCTTTTGCCTTCCAATTCAGGTTTAACCGTATAAAGATATTCCAAAACTTTTTTTTCCGTGTCATAGAGGTAAGCCTTGCCCACATTATGTATACCACTTGTCATCACTACGGCACGCTTGCCGTGCCATTGGAAATTCACTGTTTGCCCTGGAAAGCTAGCGTTCAACGCTACTTGTATATTGGCGTAGTCTTTATCAAAAAAATACATCTCCGGTTTTAGCCCATTTACTGCGACACCGATTAGTTTTTTTCGATCGATGTCAAACTCAAGACCATCAGCGATATCCACCTCAGGATGGTCAGCAATAACTTCTCCGGCTTCGTTTTTGCTGAAATCCCAAATATGGATGCTTTCCTTGTCACGACCTTTAAAACGACCAGAAACAAACATGGTCTTATTGTCGAAGGCAAAACCAAGTACTGAAATGAGTGTGCCCTCATCAGCATAGGCCGAATAAATGATGCGCCAAACCGTCTTCTCATTATCACGGTAAAAAACGGTTTGTTTTATACGTTTGCTCTGAGTATCCACAGATATCGCTTGTGCTATGCGGATGCTTTGTGCATGGTCTAGCACCCAGGAACTCACTTTTCCAGGGTTATCAAAGGTAAGTAAACGCATTCTGCCATTGGTTGTGTCCATCCTGAACACATCACTGGCTCCCAACTCTGTATCACGCCCACGCTCATTATTTACAACAAACAATTCGTTACTATCGTTTGCCACACGACCAATGACTCGTACAGGTCGATATGGAACAGTTCCTGATTCCGCCTCCTTGCGTGTCACTACCAGCTTACGAAATGATGAACCATCTCTGTTGACTGCAAATAATCCTCCCCCTTTGTTATCCTCCATAACGGAATCCACACCTCTGGTAATACTGAAAATCAGACGCTCATTGTTGACCCACATTGGAGCGGTAATGTTCCAATCTGGATCTGAAGCAATCACTTTAGGTTGACGAGTCTCCAAGTCAATTACAGCAAGCACAAATTTGCCGTTACGCGGTGTCAAAACTGCCAAATTCTTCCCATCGGGAGACAGTATCGGTCTTCCACCGTACGCTGGTTTTTTGAAAAAATCTTCAACTGGAATAGTGTTATCAGCCCCAGCAGGCAACGACTGTACTGTAAGGATAAGGAGGAGGACTAAGACAACTAAATAAAAAATTCGCATGGATGCCTTCAGGTAAGGTTTTGTTAAAACATTTACTATCGGTTTTCCTGCTTTGTACACAAAAAAATGCGCCGAAGCATTCTAGCTGCGGCGCATATCCCTACAAAGCTTATTACTACTACTTGAATTTGTAGTCTGCACTAAATTGGATGTAGCGCCCCATCGCATTATCAAGTGGCCAATAAAACCCAAGACCGTTATAAGGAGCAAAGGGGGGCATCTTATTAAATGCATTTTGAATGGCAAAACTCAGCTTCCAATCTTTGATCCCCGTATAGCTACCGCCAATATTTACCGTGCTGAAAGATGCGATTCCATTGCAGAGCCCTGGATATCCTTCACGTTCTAAAGTACAAGGTTGTGTAAAGTCATCAAAAGAAGACATCCGGCCACGGTAGTTAATGTCTGCAGAGAATGCATAAGGCTCCTTTTTCCACGCCAAACCCAAAGTTGCTTTGTATTTAGGTTGACCTCGACTTCCTGCATACTGAATCAGACTATCGTCAGGAGAGGGGGCATTTAAATATGAACGGGTAAAAGTGACGGCCAACTTGGGCTCGAAGCGACCATATTCACCCATATTGAACTTTCCACGCACATCCAGGTCGATGCCTCGAACATCCGTAATAGCAACATTTGTTAGCAACAATTTAATATTTGTAATTTCACCAGCAGTAGCTCCAGCCGCTTGATCTGCCGGAGTCAGGGGATCGCGTGTAATAGACACAGCAGGATCTCCGGCATACCGGGAAGGATTGGCAAGAACTGTTGTGAGATCATAACTACTGATCTCGTTCTGCCGCTTAATGCGCCATGCATCGATCGATAGGTTTAACCAACTGACAGGTTCAAACACCATTCCCAATGTCCAGCTTTTCGCCTTTTCAGGCTCCAACTTTGGGTTTGCTCCACTTTGGTAGGGTGAATTATCATTACAGCCTGCAGTGAATATCCCGTTGCAACGCTCCGGATCGCGGAATGAAATAAAAGCATTACGAACGTCGGTAGAGTTCTCCACAAGCGTAGGGGCCCGGAATCCTTCTGAATAGGTGCTGCGCATCAAGAGTGACTGAGTCGGACTCCATTTAATACCAAATTTCGGGGTTGTCGAAGTGCCGTAATCCGAATAGCGGTCATGTCGTGCTGCAAGCTGTGCTTCTACATTTTTCAAAACAGGAATCGATAGCTCAAAATACCCTGATGTAATGTTACGGCTGTTATCAATCCCCTTGGGACTTTGGGCGCGGTTGTAGTATTCACCGGCTATTGACAGGGGGTCCGGAACTGTCTTCAGAGTCTCACGCCGACGCTCTAATCCCGCAGCCATAGAGACGGGACCCGCTGGCAAGCTAAATAATTCGCCACTAAACTTAACATCAAACTGATGCATACCGCTTTTAAAAAAATCAGAACTATCACTAATAATTTGCTGATACAAATCAGCATTTTGGGCAGAGCCTCCAAAGATGAATGTACCATTCTGGAAAGCATTAATAAACGGCGTTTTCAAAATACCACTGCTTGCAAAGGAAGTTACTTTACTGGTGTTGGTTAAATATGCTGCTTCCCAGTCCCAAGTGCCTATAGTTCCCTTCGCGCCAAAAAGATAGCGTCCAAAGTCAGTCGTATTGTCTTGCCCTTGCCCCGGAAAATCCTTTAATTGAGCACGAACGCGAACAGTCCCATTTCCACCCGCCAAGGTTTTTCCATCAGGTCCAATCAGTTCTTTTGGATATTGTGGATGCGTTATAGGTAATGGTCCAGTGGGTTGTCCATTTTGCCCTGCTACGAAATGTAGATTGCCAGTAATGAGAGCTTTATTACGGTTGAACATTAACTCGCTAAAAAGGGTTATCTCTGGCGTTACCTGCCAAGTAAGCCGACTAGTAAGGCCGAATCGATCAGTCTTGCCTGCAGAGTTATAGGTGCCATCCTTCAAATCATCAAATACGCAAGCTTCTCCCATGGACGGTGAAGCACCAAAAAACACACTTGCGGGCACCAGTTGACTTGGAGGACAACTACCTTTGTCGAAGGGTTGCACAACAAATTTTCCTGTAGCTTTGTCTGTCCAATACAAATTACCCGGAAAGGTATAGAGGCTGCGATTGTCTTTGTAGCCGTATGGGGCCCAATTTTGAGTACCGATGTAGACTGGACGATTACCAATATACATCGGTTTGCGCTGACGGACATCCAAGGTAGCATAAGCATTGAATTTATCTTGTACCAAACTGCCATAACCTACACTGATAGAACCTCGTTTTTGTTGACCATCCTCATACTGAGACTGTCCTACGGAACCACTAAATTCTACCCCTTCAAAGCTTTTGCGCAGAATAATATTTACAACTCCAGCCATAGCTTCTGAACCATAAATAGCCGATGCGCCATCTTTCAAAATTTCGATACGCTCAACAGCACCCACAGGAATCGAATTCAGATCCACAAATGTCGTTTGAAACTCTGGTTGAGCATATGCGGCAAGGCGCCGTCCATTAATAAGCAGTAATGTCGCTTGACTGCCAATACCCCGCAGGTTCAAGCCCGCCGCACCTGCACTGAAACCGTTGGTTCGGTCTTCGTTAATACCCCCTTGGTTGACGGCAATTGTACGAAGAACTTCATTCAAAGAAGTTGCCCCGCCGCGAACAAGTTCATCACGCGTAATGATCTGCACAGGAGAGGCCGTCTCTAAATTGACACGCTTGATATTGGAGCCAGTAATAGTAACGCGCTCCGGCAAAGCAGCAGGGTCAGTAGCATTAGTAGATGTACTTTGGGCAAATAGTAACTGGGGCGCAGAAATAGCAAGTCCTGCAGCGATAACAGTACTCTTGAGTTTGTATTTATTTTGCAAGAAATACTCCTGATAGTATTGAAATTAGATTTATTAGTATTAACCGTAGCAGTCTAGTCTATTCTTGTATTACCAGACAAATATCATGTTGTCGCAGTTTGGCTACAGGTAAAAGCTTGTTGCTGCGGTTGCATCACGCAATCAATATTGGAAACTTGATAGCAACATCTGCCAAAAAGTCCATAAAATTCAAAACTTAGTACAGTCGGACTTGCTGGATCTATAGATATCGGGTAGCAAGACGCATAAACCCGGCCTTTCAAGAACCGAGGTAAAAAATGTGGGAAAGCATAGGGGGAAAACTCTTCTAAATTCTCGATAGAGTCCTCTCTCTAAGGACAACCAATAAGGCAGGCACTTGATTTCCTTGAATAAATTGTCCTTTTCAGAGGAGGCAAGCATTAAGCTTTACTGACGTCAATTTTTTTCGGCAAGTTAGGAAGGAAGCTTTGGGATTAAACTTTCACTCGCTGGACTTCATTGATAAACAACCCTTCGAAAGGGATGCCACTAATTCAAATACTTGCCCCATCACATTAGGCAACCTTATTCAACACAACAATACAGCGTCAACTTACTAAACTCAGACAAACGTCATGCAGATATCGGAGTTCTACGCCAACAGCTGTTTGCGTAACCTAGCTTCACCATCAAACAAAGCAGAAGCAAAATAGTCAAAATGGTTATGGCAATACAAATTCATACATAAAATTTAACGGCTTTTGCAATGTCTACAAACCACTCAGACTGACGCAGCTGATTTGAGCCTATTCCTATTGGTTAAGAGAAAATTTGGGATAATCTCTTGTTCTAAAATCTTTCTTATTCGCCATTTGTATACCGGTCTTGGAGCTGTAGATGTTTTTTCAATTTCGTTTCTTGAGTAGATTGATCCTATTAGGTTTTAGTGCTTTTGTAGTGAGTGCATGTAGCACAATAGCAGTACCTCAGGGACCTCAAGCGTCTACCTCCTCTCCCAGCACGCCCATCGGCGCGCCGGCTTCCGCTGCAAGCAGTGCAACAGGTGCAACACCGACGAGTACCGGCCCTACCGTCCCACCCGGACCTGCACGACCTGCCCCCTCCATCACACCTCCTGCAGCTGCCGGTGCACCCCGTCCGTTTGCCGAAGTAATCAAGGATGCAAAACAGCAAGCAGGTCTGTTTAGCTTATGGATAAAAGATGAAAAAGTCTGGATAGAAATTAAACCAGAGCAGTTTGAACAACTCTATTACCTGCAAACCAATCTGAGCCGTGGTGTTATGGGAGAAGCAGGCATTTCTACTGCTTTGGGAATGCTGCGCGGCAATATTGTGATGTTCAAAAAAGTAGGCAGCAATGTGCAGCTGATTGCCCGCAACTTCAGCAATTATGCCAAGCCAGGCACTCCGATTGCCTTAGCAACCAGCGAAGGAACAAGTGATAGTTTGCTGGCCGCAGCCAGTGTAGCCAGTGCTCCTCACCCGGAGAAAAAATCGGTGCTGGTAGAAGCCAATGCTTTGTTGCTAGGTGATATCCCAATGATCACCTATACCTTGGATACGGTTTATCGAGCCGGTTATAGCATGGATCGAGCTAATTCTTATTTTCGTGAAACCCATGCACGGGAAGATGCCACAACTTTTGACGTAACAGCCCATTTTTCACTACCAAAGCTACCCATTCCCACCCCTAGCCTCACCCCTTCTCCAATACCACAGCCCCGCCCTGTAACCGGTGTACCCGATGCACGCAGTTTTTTTATTGGCTTGTTTTATACTCTTTCAAAACTACCGGATGAGCCCATGCACCCCCGGGCAGCCGATGGGCGGATAGGACACTTTAACCAAAAACTTTGGGACTTTAGCGATAAAGAAGCTGCGTTTGCCCGCAAGTATGTGATTAACCGTTGGCGACTGGAAAAAAAGGACCCTACCGCTGCATTATCCGAGCCAAAAAAACCCATCACTTATTGGCTAGACAAAAACATTCCTCTCGAATACCGGGACACAGTTAAGGCAGGTGTGCTGGAATGGAACAAAGCCTTTGAAAAAATTGGTTTTAAAAATGCCATCAGGGTGGAACAGCAGCCCGAGGATGCAAGCTGGAGCACCCATGAAACGAATCGAGCCTCCGTCCGCTGGTTTGTGGATTATTCTGACGGGGCCTTAGCTGTGGGGCCTTCTCGCATCGATCCACGGACAGGAGAAATCCTGGATGCTGATATCACCATTGGTAATGGCTGGGTCACTTTGCCCCGCCGCCGGGCACTTGAACAGTATCCAAAACCGATGCCAGCCCTATCGAATTCACAGAAGGCCTTAGAGGCACCTGCTGAGATAGCCAGCAACGGATTTTTACCTGTACGAAAAGCTACAGCATTACCCAGGAATCTGCATATTGGACCAGATTCAAATTATGAGCTCTGCTCTTACGGTCAATCTGCCCTGGAAGAAGCCAGCTTTGCCCTGGATCTGCTAGAGATGCGCGCTGCTGCTTTAGGCACCACTCTAGACCCTAAAGAGGCCGAGCGTATTGCACAAGCCACCTTAAAAGATGTAGTGACTCATGAGGTAGGCCACACACTAGGGTTTCGCCATAACTTTCGGGCTTCCATTATTTATACACAAGAACAAATCAATAATTTAGCCTTTACCCGCAGTCATGGTATTAGTGGTTCCGTCATGGATTACAACGCTTTCAATGTAGCACTAGAAAAAGAACCACAAAGCGAATTCGTGATGAGCACACTAGGGCCCTACGACTATTGGGCAGTGGAATACGCTTATCGCGAATTGCCTGCCGCAACGGAAAAAGAGGAGCTGGAGAAAATTGCTGCCCGTAGCAGTGAACCCTTACTGGCTTATGGTACAGATGAAGAGCTGGCCGGTGATTTTGACGGGATGGATCCTCAAATTAACCAACGCGATGTGGGGGGTGATCCTTTGGAGTTTGCCCGTCGTCGGCTGAAGCTTTCCCGTGAGCTCTTCGATCGCTTACAGACCCGACAGCTACCTCCCGGCACAGAATATGATGCGTTAACGCGCAACTTTATTAGTGGCTTAGGCCAACTTTCATTTGCATTTGAGATTGCCGCAAAATATGTGGGAGGAGTGATTTATCTGCGGGATCAAGTCGGTAGCAAACGCTCCCCCTTAACGCCCGTAGCCGTGGAAAAACAACGCGCGGCTTTGCAATTTCTTACCGATAATCTTTTTTCTGCTAACGGTTTTGACTTAAAACCGGAGTTTGTAAGTCGTCTAACAGATAGCACCCTGGATCGCGGCTATACGCCCCCCGCAGACCGTTCCCTAGATACAACTTTGCTGACCATGCAAACACAAATATTAGACCGACTATTATCTACCCGTGTGGCTGAGCGCCTCCAGAATGCACGTAACAAACTGGCCTCACCAAAAACTGCTTTAACTCTGAACGAGGTGTACAGCACAATTACCCATGCTATTTGGGGTGAGGGACCTAGCACGGTAGAGCTTAGCCCTGCACGGCGGGCATTGCAACGTGAACATGCACGCCGCTTGGCCGCTGCAATTACTCGCCCGGCAACAGGAGGAGCGAGTGGAGATGCACGCGCACTTCATAGGCTCACTGCCAAAACCCTTCTTGCCAAGGCAATACAAGCTAAAAGCAAGCCAGCACTATCTGCACAGACACGGGCGCATCTAGATGAAATTGCAGATACCCTGGAAGCTGCTCTAAAAGCACAAGCTTCACGGGTAGTAGGATAAGTTTCTTATCGCTCGCTAAAAATTTTGCAGAAAATAAAGGAGTCTGTGGTTTTAAGTTTTTTAGAAAATTCCGAAGTGCTTTATGCCATGCTGCTGCTATATCTTATGCTTGCTATGGCCAGTACCGGCGTGGGCTTTTATACTCAGACCAACAGTCCCTTGCGGCAGCAAGTCAATGCCTGGTGGCGCATTTTCCCTGTCTTAAGTATCAGCCTATTTTTCTACCCGCTCGGATTGGTTTTGCTTACCGTCCTGATTAGTTTGCTTGCCCAACGTGAACTGGCTTTGCATTACATTGGATCTCGCTGGAAATTACATGTCCCCTGTTTACTGCTTGTCATCTTGATAACAGGGTTAACCTTGAAAGACACAGCCCGGCTTAGTGCGGTATTGTTTTGCTTACTGCTGCTACAAGCTTTGTATTTTACCTTGCGGCAAAAAACCAATTCACTGTTATTGCTGCTGTTTTTGTTACTGTGTTGGGGCCTGAGTTTTATGCCACGGCTAATAGATCTTTCTTTACCAACACAACTCAAGCAATCCTGGCTCTTTTACTTGTTCGCCCTAACAGCTTTGAATGATATTGCACAATTTATTAGTGGGAAAATATTCGGCAGCCACAAAGTAGCAGAACGCATCAGCCCTAATAAAACCTGGGAAGGAGTAGTAGGCGGAATGTTAGTCAGCTTGCTAAGCTCGATAACACTGGGCTTGTTTCTGAAGCTAGCTTATCTGGGTGATCTAATCATCCTGGGTCTACTCCTCTCCCTAGCAGGGTTCTGGGGAGATCTATTTTTTTCTTGTACAAAACGGTATTTGAATATTAAAGATTTTTCTAAACTAATACCCGGTCACGGTGGAATTTTAGATCGCGTGGATAGTCTAGTGTTTACAGCGCCAGTTTTGTATTTTTGGATCACTCTCACTTTATAAGTGCTTGAAAATAATTTGACTTAAGAGGCACAAAGAATGTCTAAACAGGAAAACAAATGGAAACACAAGGAATCCAGCTTTGAAAGTCTTGATCAAACACGAATTTTTTTCCGGATGTGGGAGCCTGTAAACCATTCTTTAACTGATAGCAAAAGAGCTTTGATTTTTTTGCATAGAGGTCACGAACATTCGGGTCGGATTGAGCCCTTAGTCGAACAATTAGCTTATGAGCAATATTGGGCATTTGCCTGGGATGCCCGTGGACATGGGCATTCTCCAGGGGAACGTGGTGATGCCTCCAGTTTCTACACACTGGTTCAAGATTTTGAATGTTTTATCCGGCATATTGAAAAAACTTACGCAATCCCAGCCGAAAACATGCTGATTGTTGCTAATAGTGTGGGGGCCGTGATTGCTGCTACCTGGTTACATGATTATGCAACTCGGGTTCGAGGAGTGGTCATGGCAGCGGCAGCATTTTCAATTAACCTTTACGTCCCTTTAGCAAAACCGGCTTTACGCCTGACCACCTCTTTTAAACCTGAGCTATTTGTAAAAAGCTATATACGCCCTTTGATGCTGACGCATTCGGAAGAGCAGGCACAGGCTTATCAGGCAGATCCGCTTATTACCAAAAACATTTCTGCACGGGTATTACTGGATCTTGCAGATACTGCACAGCGAGTAGTCAACGATGCGCAAGCTATTGATACTCCTATCCTCATGCTGGTAGCCGATAAGGATTATGTGGTTAAACAAGCGCCGCAAAAAGCATTTTTTGATGGGCTTTCTTCCTCCCTGAAGCGGTATGTGCTGATCGAAAACTGCCATCATGCTATTTTTTATGAGAGCGAGCTGCAGCTACAGCAGGCTTTTAAAATCTGCAAAGCATTTATTGATGAATGTTTTACACGGCAATTGCCTGCCATCAGTAGTTACCATGAAGCTGATACTAAAAGTAAAAGTGCCTTGAATTATCAAGCTTTGCAAAAAGGTAGCCTAGGTTCTCCTTTTTGTAATATGTTTTACGGCTTACAAAAATTCATGCTGGGTACTTTAGGCCGCCTAAGTGATGGGATGCGCATTGGTTTAAAACATGGTTTTGATTCGGGAGCGTCCCTAGACTATGTTTACCGCAACCAAGCCGGTGGGAGGATGTTGATTGGAAAAGCCATCGATCGGTCTTATTTGGACGCCATTGGCTGGCGCGGTATTCGGCAACGGAAAGCACAATTGCAAAAAGCGCTTTCACAGACGATTAGCTCTTACCCACCCGATCAGACTCTGCGTATTTTGGATATTGCTGCAGGGAGCGGACGGTATGTGCTGGAAACAGTAAAACGCTTTCAAGACCGGCCTATTGAGATTACCCTGCGAGATTTTGACAAGCATAATCTTGAGCAAGCGCAGCTTCTAGCTACACATTTAGCTTTAAATAATCACATTGAGTATCAATGTCGCGATGCATTTAGCCCAGAGAGCTACCCTATGAATGAAGGCCCTTTCGATATTGTGATCATTTCGGGCCTCTACGAGCTCTTTAGTGACAATACCTTGATCCTTAGATCTTTACAGGGCATTGCTCAGCAAATCAAAAAGGAAGGGTATATTATTTATACTGGCCAGCCTTGGCATCCTCAATTAGTCATGATTGCAAAAACGCTAAAAAATCATCAAGGCAAACCCTGGCAGATGCGCCCCCGCCCTCAAGCCGAAATGGATGCACTGGTAGCCACGATTGCTTGCAAAAAAATAAGTAGTGAGATTGCCATCGCAGGGATTTTCACCGTCTCAGTAGCACAGTACCAGGAGGTCAAACCGGCTTTAAGCGATTAAACAGCGTCCAGATTAATAATAAAACGATCAAGCACAGCGCAGCATTAAGCCACAAAGGCGAAACCTCTAGTGCAATGAGGATACCCATCAGAGCAAATGCAAAAGCCCTATCGCTTTTACCCATAGGTCCTTCAAAACGCCGTCCTAGACCTGTCATGAATCCGAGCACTCCGGCAAACTCCACCAGCAAAGCGAAAATCACCACTATTATTACCAAAAAAGGATGTATGCCGATAACAAGAGCGAAAGGTAAAATTAAGGCAGCATCTGAAATTTGATCTCCGATCTCATTTAAAACTGCCCCAAAACTGGTCTTTTGACCGGTGTAGTTTGCCAGCATCCCATCCAATGCATTTAAGGCCATACGTAAGAACATGATTAAAGGTAAAGCTAGCCATAACTGCCATTGGGTGGAAAAAAGAGCCAGGGCCGTTCCATAAAAAATCGACAGGAGTATCGCCAGGATGGTTAACTGGTTAGGGGTAACCCGCCGATGGGCCAGAACTATCAGCAAGGGACGTAGAAGCTGCTGAAATTTTGGTTTGATTTGATAGATTGAAAAGCTCATTTTTCTGTTTGCCCCAAATAGGCATTCGCTACCAAAATACTGCGCCCATAACCCATCGCGCAATGCAGATAGACGGTACGGCCCGCAGCGATTTCGTTCTCAATAGTAGTCACGATTTGATCAATAGTATCAGGGGGGGGTTCAAGCAAATCCAATAAGGGAAAATAAAAATAGGGATGTGAGCGCAAAGCCGCGGTCTCTGATAGTTCATTAGCCAGATCGATAATTGTGCAATGAGGAGGCAATTGCTTAGTCTCAACAGAGCTTAAGCGGCGACCTATCCATAGATTTTCCTTAAGCTTATTAATGCTTGGCCGGGATCTCTCTTTCCATTTCACCACATACCACGTCAGCCAATACCCTATTAAATAAGGGGCATACAAAACCCAGATCCAAGCGGGATACCGCCCCTTATTTTTATGTAAAAAATCAGGATTTCGACGGTAATAGGCATAACCCACCAAAAGCAGGCTAGCTGTAAGGTACCCTCCTAAAACGCTCTTCCAGGCTAATACTCCCACCAAAAAAATAACAACAGCTGTAATCAAATAATAAAAGGCTACGTTGGGATCTTTACGGCCAGATTTGATTAAGAAGATGCACAAAAGACCTAAACAAGCCCCTGCAAGAATATCCATTAAATGGTGTTGATAAACAAAAATAGTTGCCCCTGCAGTAAGGAGTAACCATATAGCCAAAATTATTTTTGCAAAACGTGAGTGCAGCAACACATGCAGGGACTGCCAAAAAATCAAGCAAAAAGCCACATGTAAAGAAGGCAGCTGATTATAAGGTTTATCAACAAGAGATAGAAAACCAAATAGTGCTGCATACAAAGGCGATTCCATCGCTGGTTTGGACCAGCTAAATCGGAGCGGATATAAAATAAAAACCAAGCCTGCCACCACGGTGGCTAGCAGTAAACGATGGCTGAAAACACGGAGTTGATCTTTATTGTGGACCCAGAAAAACCCCAGACAAAAAAACACACTTGAGCTTAAATAAGGAATAATCATCCATGGTAAAAAAGGGATACTCTCTTCAAAAGGGAACGCTATATTTCGCAGTACCCCTTGCTGGTGCGCCAATGCATTGCCCAGCAAATAGCATACATTGAAGCACAATAAGTTCAGGAACAAATGACGCAAACGCTGCTGGAGCGTTGCACGATTGATGGACTCCACTCCTGGTATTGATATAAGTTTTGGAAAAAAGCGCTGATCTGTCTGACTATTCATGTTCACTAATGACCAAATAGAAAAATATCAACGTTGTATGGTAATGGCCGGCGGAGGTTTTCGCTTCGGTATTTACCTTGGGATGTATGCCGCTGCCTGCGAAGCCGGGAGAAAGCCTGATCTGCTCCTGGCTAGTTGTGGAGGTGCCATGGCTGCTGCCATTATTCATGGTTTGCCAGAGAATGCTCAACGCAAAGCCTGGCTTATGTCTAAGCAAATGTACGAATTTTGTTGTCAACTCAAACCCTCCTATCGCTGCTCAATTGTGCCTATTTTTTTCCAAGCCCTTAAACGTAAACTTTCTAAACAAGCTGCGCCGCTCATTCCTGACTTGTTTAATGATTATTTGTTTGAGATTCCTCTACCCTTACCCTTACCGCCCTCTCCTAGCGAAACGGTGCAACCCGCGCTTGCATTAATCTGTTCAAAATTATTGTTTTCAGAAAATGAAGTTTTGCAAGCACGCGGAAAACGGAAACTGTTTGCCGAAACTGTTCGCTGTGAGCCAAGGGGAGCCGCCTTGCTGCAAGAAATGCCCTCCCCTTTTGCTCATCCACGCTGGGGGGAACATGCTCTTAGCGCCGATCTTTTAACCGATGTGCAAATGCCACTCCATGATGCGGTACGTATTTCATTGGCTGATTTTTTCTATTTCCAATGTCATCCCTATAAGAGAGAGTACTATAGTGGCGGGGTACTTGATCTGTTTCCAATCGAGGTAGCGAAACAATTAGCCCACGAAATAATCATTGAGTTTAAGCAGTCTTTTGACCAAAAATTTGCTACTGCTGCATGGCGTAGCGTGCTAGGGCTGGATGCAAACCAGCGTTTACGCTATGTGCACGGACAATTTGCTGATGTTTGGGTAGATACGTCGGATATTGAAGAGATCCTGAAAAATCAGCAGGTACAAAAAAAAATTGATTGGCGCAATAATTGCATCAGTCTACGCCCCCCCGATAGCTATGAGGCTCATGTGTGCTATATGAATCAACAGTGGGAGTATGGATACCAGCGTGCAATGCAAGCCTTTGAAAGCCCTCCCAATCATAAATCACAGATGCGTAATATCAATCGCTATAACAGACCAGAAGCATGAAAGTACTGATTGTCGGGGCCACGAGTGGACTAGGTTTAGCCTTGGCGCAGCATTATTTGCAAAAAGGTGATGAGGTTGCGGTTTGCGGTCGGGATCTAAAGCGCATCCCACAAGAACTGCAAAAAAGATATACACAGTTAAGGATGTATCGGCTCGATATCGCTGATAAACAGACCCTGGTAGAGATATTAGAAGATTTTGCTAACCCAGTTTTAGATTTAGTTATCGTAACTGCAGGACTTTATTTCAACACCCGTAAACATCAACTAGATGAAGCAATGACGCTGCGTATGTTGCAAACGAATGTAAGCGGTTTAAATCATGTGTTTGAACTGGCCGCGAAAAAAATGTTGACTCAGAAATCAGGACATCTAGTCGCAATTTCATCGGTAGCGGGTTTGCTGCGGGACTATCCGGGTGCCTCTTTGTACAGTGCGACCAAACGCAGTGTATTAAACCTGTGCGAGACTTACCGGATCGCCCTAAAACCGTTTTCAATAGCAGTTACTGCAGTAGTTCCCGGCTATATAGATACAGAAAAACTGCGCACTTTAAACAATGGCGATGCCAGCCAAAAACCTTTTATTTTGAGTGAAACACAAGCAGTTCATCGCATTACTAAAGCTGTGGCACAGCGTAAAGCAGTGCTGATTTTTCCCTGGCAAATGCGCGGGCTTATTGCAGTACTGAATTGTTTACCTTCCTGGCTGTTGGCGCTGCATAAATGATTGCAAACTAGCATGCCGTAAGTATTCCAGTACATCCACCTGGTTACCTTTAAAAACAATCTGACGATTTTTGTTTTCGCATTGAAAAAGATACATGGGGTCGTAATATTCCACCAGAAGAGTCTCTATCCATTCGCAATGTAATTGCAGATCAGCGCTACGCTGTTGCTCGATTAAGGCCATTTCCATAATGTTTGCCAACCGCTGATAACGCCCGTTACCCAAACGCTTAGCAATATTTTTTAGGCTTAGCTGCATCCGTTCACCAAACTGCACCAAACCCTCCTCTTCTCCGTGCAAAGTACAAAATTCCTCACACAAACTGATCACATAATCTGCCAAAATTCGCTGTACGCGGTTTTCTAAAGTGTCTTCTAACCAGATTAAAGGATATTCATGCATTCCTTGATACAGACTGAGCGGCAACGTACAACTGCCCACCATGCGCCCTTCATCTTCCAGCACAAAAACAGTTTGACCCGCAGCCTGTTTTTTCAAAAGATGAATAGCCAAACAATGTTCAAAATCTATCTGCGCAGGCTGCGGCGTCAGCCGCTTCCCGAAGCTGGACCCTCTGTGATTAGCATAGCCTTCCAAATCCAAACTATTATTAAGCTGCTGCAACACTTGGGTTTTACCTGTGCCGGTTAAACCTCCAAGCAAGAGGAAATGACATTGTTTAAGCGCTTGTTCCGTATTCTCCATTAAAAAACTACGCAAAGCTTTATAGCCTCCAGTAATTCTCGGATAGCTAATACCGTGTAGGTCTTTAAGCCATTGCTGCACAATTTGTGAGCGCAAGCCTCCCCGGAAACAATATAAATATCCTTCAGGATTAGCCTTCGCAAAAGTCGCCCAGGCTTCTATACGCATGGCTTTAAGCTGCCCCGTCACTAATTGATGACCCAGCTGGGTAGCAGCCTGCTGACCTTCTCGTTTATAACAGCACCCAATTTTCTGCCGTTGAATATCATCCAGTAAAGGCAAATTAACAGCTGTCGGAAAAGCTCCCCTATTAAATTCAATCGGAGCTCGCACATCCATCAAGGGGAGATCTGCAAGAAACAGGGCTCGAAAATCGCTTGTATCTTCATGTATCAAAATACTTCTCTACCCTTTCCATTGATCTAAAAAGAAGCGCTTCATATCAAAAAATTTTGCTGCGTCTTACATGCAAGAATTTTTAACTTTAAATCCAGGTTTTCCTAAAGCCTAGGATCGGCAAGTTCACTTTACCGCAGTAACTCCCTTATACATCCAGAAACTTACTGTCTGCTTTTGCAGACAGCTCAGCTACTTCGTTTTCTTGATGTAAAACTTTTTAAGGCCTTTTTAACTGTCTTTAAAAACAGACAAACAGCCTAAATGAAAAAATATAAGCTTTTGATTTTTAATAACTTTTTTCTTTGGCTTGGTTTTTGCTTATTTCTTGTTGTGCACTCAGCAACTATAGGAGATTAGCTCATGAATTCCCAGGTTATTCACCACATTGATCATGTTACCTATGTGGGTCGTCATGAAAATGAAGAGCAATTCCTAAGCCAATGGAAACTGTTTGGATTTAATGAAATTCAGCGGTTACAGACCAATCAGTCCCCAGCTACTCATATTGCTCTTACTGCGGGGGCTGCAGCAGGTTTTCCATGGGGAACAATGACAGGTTTGTCAATTAGCCTGGATGAACAGTCTCCTATCAACGAGTTTATCCGCCGCTATGGAGAAGGGGTACAACATGCGGCCTATAACATTGATCCGCAAGCCGATATGGAACAAATTCAGATAGAAATGCAAAAATCCGGCTGGCAATTCATGACGTCGGTGCTAGTTTACAAAGACAGTCATGGAGCAAAGCTTAAGCAAATGTTTAGCGCGCCTTCCAGACCTTATGGCTACTTTATAGAGTTTGTACAGCGGCTCAACTCTCCTAACGGAGAGGTATACGGTGGCTTCGATACGCATAATATTGAGGAGCTTTACGAATCCTATGCCGATTTTAGCCAATGGCTGGAGGCACATCCCAATAACACTTCTTCAAATCTATATGTATCCAAACCTACATGGAAAAGAACTTTTCCCTCTTTTGAAGTGACTCGGCCATTTTGAACGCACACCATGATGGCAAAGCATCGTTTACAGGGGCAGGCCCTAAAACCTAATGTTGAGTGCCTGCCAAGAAAACAACTTGCTGCCTTGCAAAATGAACGTCTGCAAAAATTGCTTGTACGCCTTGCCAACACGAGTCCGTTTTATCAGGAAAAGCTTGCTCCCTTTAGGCCGCGTTTATATAGCGTTAACTCCTCAACGCTTAAGGGGCTTCCCTTCACGACCAAAGCGGACCTTCGAGAAAAAGGTCTGGAAGCATTTTTAACACTTCCAAAAAATAAACTCTTAAGATTGCATGCATCTAGCGGAAGTACCGGAAAACCCACTGTGGTGGCTTATTCGGAAAACGATCTAGCGCTTTGGGCACAAATGACGGCCCGGGCATTAGGTTCGATAGGAGTTGGCCCGGGAGTACTGGTACAAAACGCCTATGGCTTTGGACTCGGTACTGGAGGTTTAGGATTCCAACTGGGAATTGAGCAGTTAAAAGCCATCCAGTTACCCACGGGCGTTCTAAATGTTGAAAAACAATTTCTATTTTTAAAGGAGCTTAAAAGCGAAGTACTCCTGTGCACGCCCAGCCTTGCAAGTGCACTCACCAGCTTTGCAAAACAAACGCGGCAGAGTCTTGCAGATTTATCTTTAAAAGCTGCTGTATTAGGCGGAGAAATTTTTAGCCCAAGCTTACAACGTCGGCTTGAAGCATTTTGGGGTATTAAAGTTTATGGTACCTATGGCTTAAGTGAAATACTCGGGCCCGGTGTAGCGCATGCTTGCGAAGCCGGGGCAGGCATGCATTTATATGAAGATCATTTTCTGGCCGAGGTTATTGACCCTGTTAATGGAGCACTCCTCAAAGAAACGCAAGAAGAAGTGGAAGGTGAACTTGTACTCACCACTTTGACTAAGCAAGCCATGCCGCTTTTGCGCTACCGCACGCAAGACCGGGTTCGACTCACCCGCAAACCCTGCATTTGCGGAAGAACCACCGCAAGGCTTGTGGAAGTTAAAGGTCGGGATCAAGAGGCATTTATGCTCAACGGCCATAAGATTTATCTGAGTGAAATTGAAGAGCTTGCACTCCAATTTCCAGAGCTGGAGCCCCACTATCAAATTGTTCTGCACCCTATCTTGCCCCCTACCCTTCAAATCGAAGTAAACCCTGATATTCAAAGTGCTGAATTACGCATTCAGCTTGAAAAAGCGCTCGAAGCGGCCTTAGAACAAAAATTCGTCGGTGCTCATTTTCAGGTACATTTGTTTTCCCCTCATATATTGCCGCGCTTTGAAGGCAAGGCGCAGCGGCTACAGCATTTCAAAGACACCGTTAAAAAACCTCTATCGCATAACTGCGCCGCTCCACCAAGCGGCCGAGCGGTGTTAAAGCTAGACCCAATTGAGCAGTAAGCTCTAAAAAGCGCTCCTGCCCTTGCTCTGTGACAGCTACCAGTAAACCCCCACTGGTTTGGGGATCACACAATAAAAGTTTTTGTTCTTCTGTCAGCGGCGTAATTTTGTCAGCATAACTTTCAAAATTGCGCCCCGTCCCTCCCGGCACACAGCCTTGCTGCAAATAATAATCCACCCCCGGCAGTCGGGGTACCTTGGAAAATTCAATTTGAGCCGTCAAGCCACTGCCTTGCACCATTTCCAATAAATGCCCAAGCAAACCAAAGCCTGTCACATCGGTCATGGCCGTAACATCAGGCAATTTTCCAAAAGAACTTCCCGCTTTATTTAAAGTACACATCCAGTGGCAGGCTAAACCCCATTCCTCCTTGCGCAGCTTGGATTGTTTCTCAGCAGTAGTCAAAATGCCAATCCCCAGCGGTTTAGTGAGATACAGCTGGCATCCTACTGTCGCCGTATCATTGCGCTTTAGGCAGGATTTTTCTACTACGCCGGTCACTGCCAAGCCAAAAATCGGCTCAGGCGTATCAATAGAATGCCCTCCTGCCAAAGGAATCCCTGCTGCCTCACAAGCTGCGCGTCCGCCCCGCACGACCTCCCGCGCAATTTCTGGTTTAAGCAAACTGACCGGCCAACCCAAAATAGCAATAGCCATCAAAGGATCAGCACCCATCGCGTAAATATCACTAATCGCATTAGTAGCAGCAATACGCCCAAAATCATACGGGTCATCCAGAATCGGCATAAAAAAATCCGTGGTAGACACGACAGCGCGTGTCTCATCTAAAGCATAAACTGCGGCATCATCTCGCGAGGCATTTCCCACCCAAAGTTTTGGATCCAGATGCTGAGCACCACTGCCCTCTAAAATAAGTTCCAAAACTTTGGGAGAGATTTTGCAACCACAGCCAGCACCGTGACTATATTGAGTTAAGCGAATGGATGGGTTCATGAGATTCATTTGTTTTAAACACTTGATTCAAAGAGCTTGCAGGGGATGCAAGCTGTCTCTGGTTAACTATTTCATTTCATGCAGATGTATTTTTGCAGCTATGCAAAACCTTTAAAGACCAGACTCTCAAATTCTTTAAATAACCCCTTACTCGAGGGATGCTTAGAAAGGGAACTTCTAATAACCGTAGCGAGCGGCCCGCAGCGGATTTGAGGAGCGGATGCGTACGCAGGGTACGCTGAGCACCGCAAGAGCCGATCCGGATTGCGCAGTAGCTTATTAGAAATTCCCGAAAGCTTTTCCCCAATCTTTATAAGGGTTTTAAAAGATTTTTCTTGGGGAAAGCTGATAAATAAAGGGTTAACTAATTTTAAAGATAAAAGAACAAGAGCACATTTCATCCGTCTGTGCTCTTGTTGGATCTCACTAAACGCTGCAAGGAGGTTTTAATCAGCTAGCGGCAGCCGCTTGAATTTTTACCGGATTGCGAAGCCGAATGTGGAGTTCTCGCAGCTGCTTCTCGTCGACTTCACTGGGCGCTTGTGTAAGCAAACATTGAGCACGTTGCGTTTTGGGAAAAGCAATAACATCGCGAATAGATTCAGCACCCGTCATCATCGTAACGATGCGATCCAGACCAAAAGCAATTCCTCCATGTGGCGGAGCTCCGTATTGCAAAGCATCTAACAAGAAGCCAAATTTTGTACGAGCTTCTTCAGGCCCGATTTTCATGGCTCTAAACACTTTGCTTTGTACTTCTTCACGATGAATACGAATAGAACCTCCGCCTAGCTCCCAGCCATTAAGGACAAGATCATAGGCTTTGGCCTGACATTTTCCGGGGTCGCTGTCCAGTAGATCTTCATGCCCATCTTTGGGGCTGGTAAAAGGATGATGGGCAGCCACCCAGCGCTGACTGTCTTCATCAAACTCAAACATGGGAAAGTCTATTACCCACAGCGGTTCCCAACTACCTTGGGCCAAACCGTGTTTTTTACCGAAAGCATCGTGACCAATGCGTACACGCAACGCACCCAAGGCGTCGTTAACAATTTTAGCTTTATCCGCGCCAAAGAAAATGAGATCACCGTCTTTGGCTCCGGTACGTTCCAATACAATCGATAAAATCTCGTCAGAAAGATTTTTAACAATGGGAGACTGCAAGCCCTCTTTGCCTTTAGCAGCTTCATTTACTTTGATGTAAGCCAAGCCTTTTGCCCCATAGATGGCCACAAACTGGGTATAGGCATCTATATCGCTGCGGCTTAATGCCCCGCCTCCCGGAATACGAAGGGCTGCCACCCGCCCCCCTGGCATCGCGGCAGCTTGTGCAAATACTTTAAAGTCTGTATTAGCCATAATATCGGTTAGCTCAGTAAGTTTGAGCTTCACCCGCATATCAGGTTTGTCACTGCCATAATCGCGCATGGCTTGAGCATATTGCATGACAGGAATAGGGTCTGGGAGATTTACATCCAGCACATTTTTAAAAATTGTGCGCAGCATGTTTTCAAACAAATCACGAATTTCCTGCTCAGTTAAAAAGGTGGTTTCGCAGTCAATTTGGGTGAATTCAGGCTGGCGGTCTGCACGCAGGTCTTCGTCACGAAAGCATTTAGTAATCTGGTAATAACGATCAAACCCGGCAACCATCAACAATTGCTTAAAAAGTTGGGGACTTTGTGGCAAGGCAAAAAACATACCTTCATTGACACGACTAGGGACAAGATAGTCCCGTGCACCTTCGGGGGTAGATTTGGTCAGGGTGGGTGTTTCGATATCAATAAAACCATGCGCATCGAGAAATTTTCGGGTTTCCATCGCTACCCGATAACGCATCATCAGGTTTTTTTGCATGGCGGGGCGCCGCAAATCCAACACACGATGGGTTAAACGTGTAGTTTCCGAAAGATTGTCATCATCTAGCTGAAAAGGGGGCGTAACCGAGGCGTTTAACACCTGAATTTCATGAGCGACTACTTCGACCATGCCACTAATCATTTTTGTGTTGGCCGCCCCTTCAGGGCGAGGACGGACTTTTCCGATCACCTTAATGCAAAACTCATTGCGGATGCTTTCGGCAATTGCAAAGGTATGCTGATGTTCCGGGTTACAAACAATCTGTGCTATGCCCTCCCGGTCTCGCAAGTCAATAAAAATTACCCCGCCGTGGTCCCGACGGCGATGCACCCAGCCGTAAAGTGTGATGACTTGTCCATCAAATTGTTCACTGATCTTACCGCAGTATTCGGTTCTCATGATTTTTGCTCCAACAAAACAAATTTTTAAACTGCAACTTTAAATGCAGAATGCAGTTACATAAAAATTTCGGGTAGTGTGTATGCGGCTCTGGGAAGACTTTAACTCATTCGCAACAGGATCTAGTTACGCAGGAGTGTTAGGGGTTGAACAGATGCCCACTGCTCAACCCACAAGGTTTCGGAGCTTAGCGGTAACCCTATCAGAACAACAGATCTGATCGGTATGGGTATAGAAAATAGGATAAAAACGGCTCATGTCCGGATTTTACGATACTTGAGTTTAATTGTGAGAAACGCGGCTATTTACAGTACTAATTGTGGTTTTTTCAGGCAAAACCACTCCCAGACTGATAACAAATTTAAGAGCATCATCAACACTCATATCCAGCTCTGTCATTTGTTCTGGAGGCACAATAATCAAATAACCAGAGGTTGGATTGGGGGCCGTAGGTACAAATACAGTTTGCGGCAAATTACCGAGACGTTGCTCAATTTCTGAACCTGGGGTACCGATTAAAAACGCCACACTCCACGCCCCTGCTCTGGGAAATTCCACTAATACTGCCTTACGGAAAGCTTGACCGGAAGGGGAAAGGACGGTATCGGAGACCTGCTTAACGCTGGAGTAGATACCTCGCACAATAGGGATACGAGTCAACAATCTCTCCCACCACCATACTAATTTACGCCCCACAAAATTATGTGCCAATACTCCCACTAACAGCACAACAGCAATAGTTAAAACTAAGCCGATACCCGGTAAGTTATAACCAAACAGTTCCGGTTTTTGAAAAGGCTGGGGTAACAGCAGTAAAGTCTGATCCATCGTGGTAATAATCAGCTTTAATACCCACAGGGTAATAGCCAGCGGCACTAAAACAAGTAAGCCGGTAACAAAATAGCGCTTTAACATAAAGGCTTTCTGCAAAAAAATGTTAATAAGCCGGAGGTATAAGTTTTACTTATTTGCTCAGTGGGCTTGAAGGGGCTGTAGTATTTGCATTCACAGACGCGGCAGAAGAATTATCTGAGCTTAAAGAGGCTGGTGCAGGTGAAGTAGTGGTACTGTCTGAGGCAGACGTCCCCTTCTCGCTTGACTCCTGATGAGTCGCAGATTCTTTTTTACCTGAACTTGCCGATTTATTATCTCGGAAATCAGTTACATACCAACCTGAACCTTTAAGTTGAAACCCGGCAGCGGTAAGCTGTTTCTTAAAAGTAGCTGCACCACAGGAAGGACAGATCGTTAAGACAGGATCAGAGACTTTTTGCAACACATCTTTTTGATGTCCACAGCTCTCACATTTATAAGCATAGATAGGCATTTGTCACATGCAATCAATAAAATGGTGAAACCCTGGAGTTTCTGCAAGAGAAACTAGCCAGACCCTTAAAACTACTTGTGCTGCATTATAAAGATTTGCATATGATTGCGGCAGTACTGGTGCAAATATCAAGCATAAGCCTTACATTTTCAAACTTCGCGTTGTGCGGAATATGCAAACGTTGCAGGAGATAAACACATGAGCCTTACCCGACGCAAGTTTTTACTGGCAGGTAGTGCAACCGTAGGAGGCCTAGTGATTGCTTGGGGAGTATTGCCTGCGCGTAGTCGTTTAGGGTCAGCCGATTTATTTTCAAATACCCTGGAAGCTGTAGCACTTAATGGCTGGATCCGAATCGCTGCTGATGACACGGTGAGCATTGCCATGCCCCGTGCCGAAATGGGTCAAGGAGTGTATACCGCCTTAGCTATGTTGATTGCGGAGGAGCTGGATTGTGACATTAACAAAATCCGTATCGAGCAGGCACCACCAGCCTCACTCTACGGAAATGTAGCTATGCTAGTGGATAGCTTGCCTTTTCACCCGGATGCACATGCTTCTAAGCTGGTAAAAGCAAGCGAATGGATAGTGGGTAAGCTAGCCCGTGAGCTAGGCTTACAGATTACAGGAGGGTCTTCTAGCGTTAAAGATGCCTGGCAACCCATGCGCCTGGCAGGGGCAAGTGCTAAAGCCATGTTGTTAGCGGCGGCGGCTAGCAAGTGGGGAGTGCCCGCGGCTTCTTGTGTCATTATAAATGGTCTGGTGCAATCCAATTCTGGGAAATCAATAGGCATTGGGCAACTGGCTAAAGAGGCCAGTCAACACCCCATACCGGATGTAGAGCTGAAAACACCAGCGCAATTCAAGCTGATCGGCAAGCCACAGCTTAGGTTGGATGCAGCTTCTAAAACAGACGGCAGTGCACAGTTCGGCATCGATGTTCGACTGCCTGGCATGCTATATGCCGCTGTACAAATGTGCCCTGTAGTGGGAGGTTCACTTAAAAATTTTGATGCCAACGCGGTGCAAAACCTGCCCGGTGTTCAGCGAGTCATGGGTATTCCCCCCGCGATGGGAGCACAAGCAGCGGTGGCGATCATTGCCCAACACTATTGGCAAGCCAAACAAGCCATAGAAAAACTCCCCGTGCAATGGGACTTTGACAGAAATGCCGGGCTCAGCACTGAGCAAATATTTGCAGAACTAAAAACAGCATTAAACAGCAAAGAAGGTTGGAGTTATTTTGAACAGGGTAAAGGCCAGCAGGCCTTAGAAGGGGCAGCCCGAACTCTTAGTGCTGAATATAGCGCACCTTATCTAGCCCACGCGGTGATGGAACCTATCAATTGCACTGCGCAACTTAAGGATGGAAAACTTACCCTCTGGGTGGGCACCCAAGTGGTAGGCCCGGCACGGTTGTTTGTCGGTCGTGTTGTGGGGCTTGATGCAGAGGATGTTTCTATTCATGTGAAATTATTAGGCGGTGGGTTTGGTCGTAGATTAGAGCTAGACTTTATGGCTCAGGCAGCCCTCATTGCCAAACAAACTGATGGTCAGCCTGTGCAGGTGATTTGGACCAAAGAGCAAGATATTCGCCATGATATGTATCGCCCAGCTGCCTTAGCACGTATGCAAGCTGCACTTGATGAAAAGGGAAAACTTATAGCTCTTGCCAGTAAACAGGCGTCCGGCTCGATCACCTACGACTGGATGCGCCGTAATATCCCAGCATTGGCGAGCCCTACTCCGGATAAAACTACGGACGAAGGCTTGTTTGATAGGCCCTATGAAATCCCCCACCAATCGCATCGTCAAGTCAGTATTCAAAGCCCCTTACCGCTAGGATTCTGGCGCAGTGTAGGCCATTCCATGAATGCTTTTTTTGCGGAAAGTTTTATGGATGAATGTGCCTTTGCTGCAGGAAAAGACCCCTATGAATTCCGACTAAGTCTTTTACAACAGCATCCACGCCACTTAAAAGTTCTAGAAACGGTTGCGAAGGAATCCGGATGGGGTAAGCCACTAGCAAATGGCAAAGCGCGAGGCATAGCTTTACATCAAAGTTTTGGCAGTATTGTGGCGCAGGTTGCTGAAATTTCTCTTGAAAAAAAACAGAAACCGCAAACAGCCCCTGCTGGCGCCCTTGCAAGCACGCTTATACGTGTACATCAGGTGTGGTGTGCCATTGATTGCGGGTTTGCAGTGAATCCTAACATCATCGCTCAACAAATGGAGTCGAGTGTAATTTTTGGCCTGTCCGCTGCCTTGTTTGGGGAAATTACCGTGCAAGATGGTCACATTAAACAAAGTAACTATCATGATTATCAGGTTCTCCGGCTAGAGCAAGCTCCAGTGGTACACACCACGATCATCCAGAGTAATTATCCTCCCAGCGGAGTAGGAGAACCCGGTACCCCTCCGATTGCTCCTGCCATCGCTAATGCCCTATTTTCCTTAACAGGCCGCAGATTGCGCACCCTGCCTTTAAGGCTAGACCATGTTTGAAAAACTAAATGCAGCGCACTGCTATTGAGCATAAAAAAGCTATTTTTCTTATGCTTGCCTGCACCCTGATGTGGAGCAGTGCGGGGGTCATCACCCGTTACATCCATAATACCCCCTCTTTTGAAATTGCCATGTGGCGCAGCATTTTTGCGGCCCTGACTGTGCCTGTATTTTTACGGATTACTGAAGGTCACAGTGGATTTTCCAGCTTACGCACAGGCGGAAAAACATTATGGCTGTCTGCCCTATGCTGGGCTGTGATGTTTTCCTGCTTTATGATTGCTTTATCATTGACTAGCGTAGCCAATGTATTGATTACACAAAGCCTCGCCCCTGTATTTACGGCTTTACTAGCCTGGTTAGTATTTAAACGAAACATTCCACCCCGGCTGTGGTTAACGATTTTTCTCGTTAGCTGTGGAATTACACTGATGTATATGTTTGATGTGGCGGGGCATGGTGTAAAGCATCTGCTTGGCATCTTCATAGCCATCGGTATTCCGATAGCAGCAGCCATTAATTTTGTCATTTTGCAGCACAAAGCTTTAAATAGTACCTTGCACAACCAGACTCCTATAAATTTCTCTACAGCGGTAATGATCGGAGGGGTATTGTCTGCAGTGGCTATGCTTCCCTTAGCTTTGCCTCTGTACGTTAATCTTCATGATTTCTTACTCCTAGCTTTTTTAGGCATTATGCAACTGGGTATACCGTGTGTATTAATGGTAAAAGCCGCACGTCATCTAACAGCTCCTGAAACAGCCTTACTTGCCTTGCTAGAAGTTATTTTCGGTATGGTTTGGGCATGGTTATTCGCGGGTGAACAGCCTGGCCCCTCTACTCTTGTTGGGGGTACGATGGTCATAGGGGCACTTGCCTGGAATGAATACAAAGGTCTAAAAACCTTGTCAAATACCGCCTAAATTTTGCACTTATTTAAAAAAGTGCACTTACTCTCCTGAGAAAATAAGTGCACCTTGCAAGGACGTTAGGGGGTAATTTCAAGGGCCAGAGGGGCTACCCACGTCTTATGGCTATCATTGTAATAGAGATAAGCTGAAGAGGCGGGGCCTGTATAACTTCCCGGCACCGTGGCTACCAGATCAATCGACAGTTTCTTCACTTCGGCGGGTTTTAGATCGCGAAAGTAAAGAATGACCTCTCGTGCTCGGGTTTCGAAAAATGCGATCTGGCCTTTTTCACGTAATTCCTTAAGCTGCCAGTTCTGAAAAGTTAACCCTCCTGGCAACCCTAAACGTACTAAGGTCATTGGCTGACCTACTTGGGTTTTGTTAGTAATAACAGTTTCTAAGCGGACTGTTTCTCCCATTTTTAAGTGGGTTTTGCTTAGGGTAGTGCTTAGATCCACCACAGCCGCAGGAGAAGAAGCCGGCTCGTTAGAACGGTACTCAACTGCAATAGAGTAAGGCAATGCTTGGTTATTCTTGGACCTTAATGTAATTCTATGTTTTCCTGGGGTGAGCTTGTGATCAAAGTCAGTAAATACAATTGCGTCGCGATGGCCTACGTCATAAGATTTTTCACTAACCGCTACACCATCTATTAATAAGCTTACGGTGCCGGCAGAGGGAGCTACTCGCGTAGCATTTTCAAAAGCTATCATCGCTTTAAGCGCAAGGACAGTAGCCTGGGTAGCCCCCCATTGACCAAATCCACTGCGATTGTTTTGCAACCAGGCAATGCCTCTGCGCGCTTGTTCAAGATATCCTTCTGTTTTGAGTAAAGCCAAGACAGCCAGTGCCGTAGTTTCAATGTGTAGATTTGAACCACCGCTGCGGGTAATGGAATGATCCGCATTCGTCCATGCGCCAGAAGCTGCTTGCATTTTCGCGAGTCTAGCGGCTGCTGCTAAACCCGCTTTTGAAGCATTCGCGCTTTTTTCCAATAAGGCTCCTGTAGCAAGAGCCAGTTGATAAGCATCTTGGGTGGTTTCAGAGAGCTTTACTGATTTTGCGATTTCTTTTTCCAAACCTCCTTCCCCAGCTGACACTAAGGCCCAAGTGATGTAAGCATCTGTCACTTCGGCAGAAGCGCGACCAAAAGAGTCTAAGGCCTTGGCATCCCGCAGATAGCCCCCATTTCCATCCCGGCGAGATTTCAACCAAGCAATGGTACGGGCCAACATGGCCGTATCTACTGCACCGTAAGAATCTTTCATATCAGAAAACTGCATGACTCCATAAGAGGTCAATGCTTCATGACCTGGATCCCCCCCGAACCATTCATAACCCTTTTGGGGAGCTTCAAAGCCCACTAGCTTTTTATAGCCGCTATCCATCAATTTATTGGTACGTTCCATCAATGCAATATCCGCTACCTCATGTTGTTTCAAATATTGCATGATCATTACATTAGGATAATTAGTGGATGAGGTCTGTTCAAAACAGCCTGAAGGCTCCCGTAGCATGCCTTCCAAGCCTGAAATCATGGTGGATAAAGGGGAGGTATACACTTTAACCATGGCCTGCACGCTGTTTTTATTTGCTTTGTCTAAATTAATTTCATGCGTCACTTCACCGTTGATTTGACCAGATTTTTCAAATAGTTGTGGAAAACCTAAAGGGGCAACCGGAATACTACGCAATACTTCATCTTTCAAACCGCTTGCAGAGGCAGTAAGCTTGACTGGGGATTGACCCCGAGAGCCCGTCACTTCAAGTGGAATAAAAATACTTTTACGTTGACCCGGGGCAAGGACTCCTGCTTTTTCTACTTGAACAGCCGAATGGATCAACGCACCAAAACTCGTTTCAAGCCCTATATTCAACGTTCTTTCGCTTTCATTGCTAAGCGTTACCGGAACCAGAGGCTTATCTCCTGCAGAAACTTCTAAAGGAAGTTTTACAGCCATTGAAAAAGGCAAGGATGACTTAAAAACTGTTTCATCGCGTCCGATGCTACCTGCTCCCGCTCCTTCCGAAAACACACGGAAAGAAGTGATAGCATCCGATAAGAAAAACTTTACGGTAGCTTTTCCTTGCTGGTCTGTTTTTACAGAAGGGGCCCAAAATACCGTTTCTCGGTAATCATTGCGAGGCCCTTCGTAGGTAGCTGAGTAAGAAGGAACTGGAAAAACCCTGACAGGTGCAAAACGAACCGCAGGAGGCTTAAATGCAGCTCGCATTTGAACTTCCTCCATCTTCACTGCCTGCCCAAAAGCAACAATAGGAGCAATATCAGGAACAACGCTGGGCGCAGGGCCATCCGCTGGCCCTCTTGTTTTATTAGCAGGCAGCAACTCGTTCCTCTTTCTGCCCTCTTCTTTAAGATTTAATGGCTTTTTGAATAAATCTTCTACCGTGGTAGGCCGAGGTGCTAAAGGGGGTACATATTCTGTTTGTACTGCTCCTAGCAGAGCAGATCCATCCTTTTTATCTCGGGGGTGTAAAAGCTCTTGCCAATCAAAGCGCCGATACCCTCTTGTTCCCATGAGCAGATCCAGTGCAAGTGCGCTTTTTGATTCGCTAAGATCTAAGTAAAAATTAGGTTCTTCTATTTTCCCTGGCAGCTCCGATTCCAGCAATAATTTAGAAAGCAAGTGCGCGTTTTTATCGTCGGCAAAGGAAACCACTGTATCGTCTACCACTGATAAGGCAAGTTCTGCTGGAACTGCTTTTCCGGAAACATCTTTGGTAGTAATGCTCAACGCAACCTGATCGCGGGGAGCATAGGCTTTTTTGTCTGGTTCAATTTTTACCTCTAAACGTGCGCGCCGATTGCGAAAAACAAGCCGCTCTGCCATCGGATTAAGCGCCTGGTCAAAGACGGTAACACGCACCACACCCGCAGCAGTAGCCATCATAGAGTCTTTAGTCTTCAGATAAATTACACCTGGGACAGTTGGCCCGGCCTCTACTACTCCCATATCAAACAGGTTTTCACGTAAGGTTGCCACTACAACTACTTTCTGTGGTTCACTGCATCTGACTGCGACACGCAGCGCTTTTTCCTGCCCATCCAGATCATCATAACTACGTAGCACGCATCCTTTTTCTTCCGCTAGCGGCAAGGCATATTGTTCCGTGACGGTAGCAGGATGACTAATTTTGGCCTTATAAGTACGCCCCGTTGCTGGCGTAAACTCTAGGCGACCTAACCCGTTCTTATAAGTGCTCAATTTTTCAATCTTATTACCTAAATCATCGATCAGATATCCCTCCACATCAGCGGGTTTACCTAACAATGTTTTGGCTTCGAAATAAAGTCGAGTCGGTAACCCAGCTACCATCTTTCCCCCCTCCGGGAAAAAAGCAAGTGAGAGTTTTTTCTGGATAATGGGAATCGATTTGGAAATAGACTCAGTAATCCCTCCATCTTCCACTAAAATGCTTAATAAACCCTCGCCAACTGTAATGGTCGGTGGGAGATCAAATTTCACCAGGGCACTGCCGTCTGCCTTTGTGGTCACTTTTACTCGGGGTAGTTCAGCGCCGTCCACCGTAATAACAGCCGTTAATACCTTGTTAGCAAGTACTTCGCCTGTAGGACGCTTTATTTCAACCGTGGCATTGACTTGCTCTCCTTCTGAGTAGGCCTTTTTAACAAACTCCAATTTCTTTTTTATGCGTGGCGCTTCATAAGCTGAGACGATAACTGGGCGCTCAACTTTTTGTCCATCGCCAGTCGTAGCACGCAGCGTATACTCTCCCCCCTGTAATTCTTCTGAAAGCTCAAAATCATTAGTGGCGCTTCCCACAGCAGCACGTAATCTTTTTTGAAAGACCGTAGTGCCTTTTGGTGAGACTAATTCCACTGTTATTTGATCGGCGTGCGCCCCTGTAAAAGTACGGGTTTTTAAATCCCAGGTCTTAAACCAAATAGTTTCACCGGGTTTGTAAAGCGGTTTGTCCGTCTGAATATAAAGGCGGCGACCCATGTTAGTATCAAAATAACTTGAAATGAGCGTGGGAAGTTCTTGAAACTTTACAGAATTCTCACGAGGTGAAGCCCTTGGTGCAAGCTCTGCAGAGATTGGCGGTAAAACAGTTTTTTTCGCAATCCCCTGTTCTTCAACAGAGGAAATAACGCCGCTTGCCTTCTGCGACGTGTTTGCCTGGGCGGGGCTCATAAATAAATCTCCATAAAAATTATTTGGGTTTTTCGTGGATTGCTCTGGTAGCACTCCCGGTTTGCAGGCAGTCAAGATCGCTGTGATTAAACAAAGTATGAGTTTTTTCATAAGTAGACACCTGCTCAAAACAAGACAGTTATTATTTTCTAGGGTTGTTTTCTCTCGCACAGAAAAACAAAATGGAAAGTTTTCTAGGGCAATAAATGCCAAGAATGTAGAGGAAGATCTTTTCTTTTCATCCTCTTCAAAACAGAGCACTGGTTTTTAAACGCAAGAGTGGCCCCAAAAGGGTTAACTTTTTGAAAACCTCTCATATGCTCAAATTTATAGAGAGGCTTAAGCCTTAGCCCTCTCGGGCAAACAGCCAAGAAAAGGCAGGTCCAACTTGATGTTGATCTATACGGTCAAACCCTCTTACTTAAAAGGGAAACCTCTTAAGCTAGCTGCTTGAAATTTTTATGGCAGGCGGAGTTTATTCTTCAGAACTTTCGAGAAATGCATCTACTCGCACTTGAGCCGCTGAAAAATCAATCGTTCCCTCATAAATAGAGCGTCCCAGAATGACGCCTTCAATACCTTCATGCGCTACCTTGCATAGTGCATCCACATCGGCCATAGTACTCATGCCCCCAGAAGCATAGATAGGGATGCGCACAGCCTGAGCCAGCTTGACAGTAGCTTCTACATTAACCCCAGAGAGCATGCCATCTCGACCAATATCTGTATAGATAATTGCTTCAACACCCCAGTCCTCGTATTTTTTAGCTAAGTCAATAACATCGTGGCCTGAAAGTTTGCTCCATCCATCGGTGGCGATCTTGCCATCTTTAGCGTCGAGCCCCACAATAATATGACCTCCAAAAGCAATGCAAGCTTCCTGTAAAAAACCTGGGTTCTTGACAGCAGCAGTACCAATAATGATGTAGCTGACTCCCGCATCCAGATAGCGTTCTATCGTATCCATATCCCTAATACCGCCCCCAAGCTGTACGGGAATTTGATTATCAATAGTCTGCAGAATGGTTTTAATGACTTTCTCATTTTTTGGAGCACCAGCAAAAGCACCGTTTAGATCAACCAGGTGGATCCGGCGCGCTCCTTGTGCTAGCCAGTGAGCAGCCATTGCCGCTGGATCTTCGGAGAAAACGGTAGCATTGGAAAGCTCTCCTTGGCGCAGGCGAACACAGTGGCCATCTTTTAAGTCAATAGCAGGGATTAAAAGCATAAGATCAGAAGATATAAAAGTAAAAAAGCTAACGCGCGAAGTAGTAAGTCAAGGTTGCCAATCAATAAAGTTTTCATATAACTTCAGCCCGTTAGCTGCGCTTTTCTCCGGATGAAACTGGGTGGCAAAAATATTATCGCTGCTAAGGGCTACACAAAAACGCGTACCGTAATGGCTATAGGCGGCTATTTGATCAGAGCAGGCAGGTACTGCAAAATAGCTGTGCACGAAATAAAAGTAACTTCCCTGCTCAATACTTTCCCATAGAGCATGCTTATGCGATTGATATACTTTATTCCAGCCCATGTGCGGTACTTTGAGACGGTTTCCTGCTGTATCAAGCCCGTGTGTACTAAAGCGAATGACGGTTCCTTTGATCAGACCCAGTCCACGGGTTTGTGTATCAGTACTACCTCTTACCTCATCGCTAGTTTCTAACAACATTTGTTCGCCTACACATATACCCAACAAAGGACGAGTTTTTGCTGCACGCAATAGTGCATCTTGCAGGCCACTATTTTGTAAATGACTCATACAATCCGGCATTGCTCCCTGTCCTGGAAGAACGACGCGACTGGCGGCATCAATTACTTTCGCATCAGAACTAATCGTAATACTGGCTTTACGGGAGGCTACATGTTCCAAAGCCTTGGCAACGCTATATAAATTACCACTCCCATAGTCCACTACAACTATTTTATTCATCATTCAGAAAAATTTTATCTGTTGGCCTCACTGAGCGTGCTCATCTAAAAAATAATTCAAGCAAAACTCTCAGGAATATATTTTAGAGGAGCTGCAAGTTATAGCTGGTTGTAGGGCTTTTTCTCAACACTTATTTAAGCTTTTTCCTGTTGCTCTGTTTTGTATGACTCAAGCTCTGTCTGAAGAGCAATTTTTGCACGCTCAAAAGCCTGCATAATATCATCAACAGATTTGAGTAACTCTTCGGGACTTAGATTAGTTCCCTGATACTGCAACGCTGCACAAAGCTGTGTCAATTCCATTGTTCCGAAGTTGCTGCTACTCCCTTTAAGTGAATGCGCCTGTCGAACAAGCAACTCTCGCTGCTCCTGGGAACTAGCCTCCCGCAGTGTTTTAATACATTGTTCTGTATCTGTAAAAAATGTTTGTAATGTTTGTTCAAAATCTTCGTTAAGCAAACCTCGCAATTCTGTTAATACAGCTCGATTGAGAATTCCTGCAGCTGGAGCAAATCTCTGCCTTGTCACAGAAGCTGAATCCGATTGAGTTTGACTCTTTATCCACCGCGTCAGTACAGATTGCATCGCATCTATAGCAAGTGGTTTTGGTAAAAAATCATCCATACCCGCTGCAAGGCAATTTTCTCGGTCACCCTCACTAATATTGGCAGTCATTGCAATAACAGGTAAATGCTGACCAGGAACCTCATTTGCGCGTAGTTGACGTGTAGCATCCACCCCATTTAAGACGGGCATCATCATGTCCATCAACACAAGATCATAATGTTTTTTTGCGATAGCTTCTAAACCCAGCTTCCCATTACCGGCAACGTCGGCTTGAAAACCTAATTTTTCAAGCATTCTGGTGGCAACCATCTGGTTAACGGGATTGTCTTCTACAATCAAAATCTGTGCAGTAGCAGGTCCCGAGCTTTTCACTGAGGGATTAGTTAATAGAGTTGGTTTTGGTACATCTCCGGAAGGTAAAGATGAGGCGGTTTTAAGCGGAATAGAAAAAAAGATTTTGCACCCTCCTTCTGGTCGATTGATTGCCTTAAGTTTCCCCCCCATGGCCATTACCAGACGACGACTGACAGAAAGACCTAAACCAGAGCCCCCATACTTGCGAGTAATAGAACTATCTCCTTGAACAAAAGGCTCAAAAATTGTTTCTATCTGCTCTTCAGGAATACCAATACCGGTATCTGCTACGGAAAAACACAACAGATAATCTGCCTTATCTCCAAGGTCTTTCTGATCTTCCACTTGCTCATTATCTATACTTACCTGAATATCGACTCGACCTTTTTCTGTAAATTTAAGCGCATTACTAAGCAAGTTATTAAGCACTTGTTGTAAACGGGTAGGATCTCCTAAAAGCTGCTGGGGGATCTTCTCTTCAATTTCACAAGAAATTTTGATTTCTTTAGTTTGATCCGTCGTTGACTGTAATTTGACGACATGCTCTACCAGATGACGCACATCAAAAGGAATTTGCTCTAACTCCAGACGACCCGCTTCGATTTTGGAGAAGTCCAGAAGATTATTGAGTAGTGAGAGAAGCATTTTTCCAGACTGATGGGCTACATCCACCATCTCCAGTGCCTCATCGCCCAAGGGCGAAAGTTTTAGCAGCTGTAACATGCCGAGTACCCCATTAAGAGGGGTACGAATTTCATGGCTCATAATCGCAAGAAAAACGTCTTTTGCGCGATTACCCGCTTGTGCCTTGGCCATCGCTTGCTCAAGCCGGGATTCGATTAATTTACGTTCAGTAATATCCTGGGAGGTTCCTTTAAGTGCAATGACTTTTCCCTCATTATTCTTGATGGCTTCACCCAGACAATGCAGATATTTAATGGATCCATCATTACAAATAATGCGATGCTCAATATCAAAACTTTCACCAGAAGTTAAAGCATGTTCAAAGGTTTTCTCAACCATTGAATAATCTTCGATGTGACACTTTTGCTTATAAGCCTTGAAAAGATTTTCATTTCCTGTATTTTCGAGTTCGAAAATACGGTAGAGCTCTTTTGACCAAACAACTTCAGCTTTATTGGGAATATATTCCCAGCTACCAATATGCGCCAGATGTTGTGCTTGATTTAAATTATGCTGACTTTTTAGAACGATCTCTTCAGCTTCCTTCCGGTCAGTAATATCAGTAACAATCATGATGGCACCACGATGCCCGTCATTAGTATCCACAAAGCTAATTATTTTCGTCGTGAACCAAGTAGAAAATCTATCTGAACCTCCGCCCGATAAATTAAATTTCGTTTCGTAGGTTTGGGGAATACCTGTGTTTTTTGCTTTTTCAATGGTTTCTTTTAGAGACGCCGCTTCATGCTCTGGCAGATTTTCATAGACTGAACGACCCGAATAATCCGAGGTCGAGAAATGACTGTAATTACGATTAAGAAACTGAATACGATCCTGAAAATCAAGAACAATAATAATGTCATCTGTGTTGGCAGTTAATGCTTGCCAATGATGTTCTTGTTTGCGAATTTTTTCCAAGGACGCTTGGATTTTCTCTTGGCTAACCTTTCGATTAAAAAACAAAGGGGTTTCAGTATTACGTTGATAACGCTGGTAACCCCCCATATGAAGGCGTTCTTGCTCCAGGTAAGTTTCTATTTTATGAGGTGGCGCCATAATGAAAGTACAGTTTTCATCACCTTTGGCGCGACAGCAAATTTCAACTGCTGTCAAAGGTATCCCGAAACTTTCCTCACACCAGCCAGAAGAATAAGCAGCATTCATAATACAAACGGCTTCTGTTGAACGCTTCCCTTTACTTAACCAGGAATCTGCTTCAAAGGAATAAGGATGATGGTATTTGAGAAAGTAATTCTCGTCAGGAGAAGGATTACTCTCCGGTAAAATGTCTACAAAAGCCCAACCGGAATAAGCAAAATGAACAGGTCCTGCTGAAAGTTTCTGCACAGGATCCCGTAAGTTCATTTTTTGGTGAAAACATTTTGCGTCTTCTGCACCTAATACATGGCCAATATCAAAAAGAAAATCTCTTCCTGTTTGGAAGGCTTCTTCACTATTGCGATCTGAATATAACTTGTGGATATGCTGAAAAAAATCATGCGACAAAGATGAGGCTCGCACGAGCACGTAGCGCTCATGATGCACTTCAATTAACCCATGGGCAGGGTTAAATTTCAAATCTTTAAAATAGTCTTTAACAGTTTCTTGAGCTTGATTAAAAATAGGCTTAAACAACTCGGGCACGCTGACTGTATCAGTCAATGTATTAACTTCAAGCCCTTGCTGCTTTAGCTGTTGTATCTGCTCCTGAAGTTGCCGAATTTGGCTTTTGAGTTCAGTTATTTGTTTTTCTTCAGCATTCATAACGCTGGACCTCACTTTGGTACATCGCGCTATTTCTAGGAAAACATAGTTTAAAACAAGCTATTTAATCTTACGCAAATCTAATAACTACGCAAAATTATTTTACGAATTATTTTTTAATTGATGTTGTACCATGTCCACTGCCCCCGAAAGAATAAACTCTGCTGCCAAGGCAGCTAAAAGTAAACCCATCACACGTGTAGCAATATTAATACCAGTAACACCCATAAATTTTGCAATACGACTAGAAAGCTTAAAACAGATATAGGTTAGCAAGCCTATCACAATACCGCTACCGATAAGACCCGCATATTGCCACAAAGTATGTGCCTTCCCCGCATAAACAATGACTGTGCTGATGGTAGCCGGGCCAGTAAGCAAGGGGATGGTCAGGGGAACAACGGCAATACTCTGTTTACTTTCAGCTTCAATAGTCTCTTCGGCTGTATTACGCGTTGCCCCCAAGGAGGCATTCATCATCGATAAGCTCATTAAAAGCATGATAATTCCGCCTCCAACTTGAAAAGCAGGAACTGAAATGCCTAAAATCGATATGATTTTGTCTCCCAGTAGCGCAGTAATCGTAATCACTACTGGCACAGAAAACGCAGCCACACGAATCGTACGTGCACGCTCTTCTTTACTGTAGTGCGCTGTTAAGCTAATAAAAAATGGCACAATTGCCAGCGGATCCACCAATGCTAGCAAGGAAATAAATGTTTTAATCAGGTCCATTAGAAGCAGTGAACCAATCCCATCAGAAGCATCAGCTTCATAGAGCCCCCTTTGTAGAGGGAATAAGCTCTAAAGCGCGTGAATCTAGCTCAACAGCTACTCGTAAGGCTCTAGCAAACGCCTTGAAAACAGTTTCGCATTGATGATGCGCGTTCACTCCACGAATACCATCAATATGCAAAGTAAGTTGTGCATGATTTACAAAACCTTGGAAAAACTCATAAATAAGGTCAAGATCAAATTTTTCCTCGTAGCCTACAAACTGACGAGTAAAAGGGACATGCATGTTAAGGCCAGGCCGGCCCGAAAAGTCGATCACAACTCTGGACAAGGCTTCATCCAGAGGCACATAAGCATGACCGAAACGGCGTATCCCTTTTTTATCGCCTACCGCTTTGTCAATTGCTTGGCCTAATGTAATACCGATATCTTCTACTGTGTGATGAGCATCAATATGCAAATCGCCATTTGCGTGTATCTCAAGATCAATCAAACCATGCCTGGCGATTTGCTCAAGCATATGATCTAAAAACGCAATGCCTGTAGACACTGAATGCTTACCAGTGCCATCTAAATTGAGGCAAACAGTAATTTGTGTTTCCAGCGTATTACGGACGATATCGGCAACACGTGAGGAGGGTGCAGAGGGCAAAGAGAAAGTCATCGGGCCAATTCCTGAAGAGCATAAATAAGTAAGGCAGTTTGTTCTGGTGTTCCCACAGTTAATCGCAAGCAGTTTGCCAATAGCGTTGGATGCATGTTACTGACATTTTTAACAAGAATGCCACGTGTTTTAAGCCCTTCAAACCAGGCAACTGCATTGGGGACACGTACAAGTATAAAGTTACTGTGAGACTCAAAAGGTATCACCCCTGGTAAATGACTGAGCGCCTTAAACAAGATTATTCGCTGCTCACGCAAAATTGCGGCTTGCCAATCCAGCAATGCCAGCCGGTCCATCATAAATTCGGCAGTTGCTTGGGTAAGTACATTGATATTAAAGGGGGGACGTACTTTATCTAAATGCTTAAGCCACTGTGGGCTACCAATTAAATAACCAAGCCGGATTCCCGCTAAACCTAATTTAGATAAGGTGCGTATCAAAACAACATTCGGTGCTTCTAAGAGATGCGGTAGCCAGGACGTTTCAGCAAAAGGCTGATAGGCTTCATCAATCACAACTAAACCCGGACTCGCTTTAATTAATTGAGCAATTTGATCTTCAGGCCAAAGGTTGCCGGTAGGGTTGTTAGGATAGGCGAGAAACAAAACACTCGGTTTATGCTGTTTAAGCGCACTGAGCATTGCAGGCATATCGATTGAAAAATCCGTTTGTAGAGGAACACCCACAAAAGGCAAGCGATTTAACTGTGCACTCATGGCATACATTACAAAACTCGGGACAGGAGCCATGACACAAGTACCCTCTCTTGCACAGGCTTGAATAATCAGATGAATTAACTCATCTGAACCATTTCCTAACATAAGTTCTAGTTCCTGCGGAATTTGCAGGGCTGTACGCATTTTTAAACGTAAAGGATAGTTGCCTGCAACGGGGTAGCGGTTCAGGGCCAGACGGGAGAGATGCTGCCCTAGTTCAAACTGTGTCTCTTCAGGCAGCTCGTAAGGGTTTTCCATAATATCCAGCTTGATAAGATCTTGAGCAGACGCCACTGGATAGGCAGGCATATTTAATATCTCAGGTCGAATAAGCTGTTCGGGAGAAGTCATGTTTAACTTTTTATTTAAAGGAGTCTTTTTGGGCCGCAACTGCATCAATCAAGGCTGCATAATCCTGGGCTACAAAATGCCATTGATACCTTCGCTCAGCAATTTCTTTTAATTTTCGACCACTTTGTTCTAATACATGAGTTTGCCAGTCGTGAATAAGTTTTTGTAAAGATTCCCCTGTCTCAAAAAACAAGGCATTGTCTTCGGTGGTATTTCGGTTAAATACGCAGTCAAAAGCAAACACAGGTTTACCAAAAAACATGGCCTCTACCAAAGTAGGATTAGTACCCCCCGCCGAATGACCATGTACAAAGCACGCCGCCTGGCGCCTTAAAACATATAGCTGATTTTGATCGTAAATAGGATCAAGTAAATCAATATTCGGTAAGCCACCATAATAAGCACGAAGATCCGCAGCATAAGGGCTACTGTCCCACCGACCAACAATGACTAATCTCAAATTAGTGCTTGCCGAAGTACGCGCAAATGCTTGTAACAGGGTGTGAATATTATTCTCAGGTTCAATTCGGCATACGGTTAAGGCATAAGGCTTAAGGGGAAGAAACGAAGGGGATTTTGCTTTAGTCTCTTGCACAGCATGATTCCCGCCGTAGGCAATAGTTTGCGCTTCCGCCCCGTAACGTTCCGAAAGTAACTCGGCAATCCCCTCATTATCCGCAATAATGCTATGGGAAAACTTTACCGCAAACCATTCCAGAGCCTTAAGTAACTGACGTGCCAAAGGGCTCCATTTCGGACGCCGCCATTCAATACCATCTACATTGGTAATGATGCGTACACGCGTAAACAGCCGCAAGTATGGAAAAAACCAAGCGCCGGAAACACCTAAAGCCAAAATGATTCTGACGCGCTTAAATAAAACCGCATGCAGACTACTCCAGGCATCATATAGCATGCTTTGCCAACCGTTGGCTTTAAGCGGCAGATAAATCAGATGAGCCCCGGCAAAATGGACTGGTTGGCCATCACGGTAAAAAGAACGGTCGCAATAAACAGTAAAACGCACCTCATCATTTTCTTCTAATTCACGAACTAAATGCTCGGCCAGTGTTTCAAAACCTCCATAGCGTGCAGGTACTCCGCAACTCCCCACAATGGCCACATGCAGCTCCGGGCCAACACGTTTGGCTGCACTCACTTTGAGACAGCATCCTTTAATAAACGCATTCGTGCCGCTGCCGCGTGAGCAGCTAGACCTTCGGTATCTGCCAGAGTAGCCGCCAAATTGCCCAGCTGATGTGCACCTTCTCGGCTAGCAAAAATAATGGAACTGCGCTTTTGAAAATCATATACACCCAAGGGGCTAGAAAAGCGTGCTGTGCGCATGGTGGGTAAAACATGATTGGGCCCTGCACAATAATCCCCCAAGCTTTCACAACTATAAGGCCCCATAAAGATGGCACCGCTATGACGAATAACGGGAAGAAGGGCATAAGGATCTTTCACCGAAAGTTCCGTATGTTCTGGAGCGATCCAGTTACAGATCTCACAGGCCTCTTGTAAGGAAGTAGTCTGAATAAGGGCTCCCCGTTTACACAGACTAGCCTGAATCACATCTTGGCGCGGCATCGTAGGCAATAGGGTTTCAATGGCTTGAGCCACAGCATCTAGATAGGCGGCATCAGGGCATAGCAAAATAGATTGGGCTAGCTCATCATGTTCGGCTTGGCTAAATAGATCCATGGCAATCCACTGTGGATCGGTAGTGCCATCAGCAATAATTAAAATCTCCGAAGGCCCTGCAATCATGTCAATTCCAACCGTACCAAACACCCTACGTTTAGCAGCCGCTACAAAAGCATTACCAGGGCCCACAATCTTATCTACCGCAGCAATGGTCTGAGTTCCATAGGCAAGCGCTGCAATTGCCTGGGCACCGCCGATTGAATATAAACGATCTACACCGCAAATCGCGGCTGCAGCCAGGACGATGTCCCGATGTACTCCACCAGGTGTGGGCGAGACCATAATAATTTCTTTGACCCCTGCTACTTTGGCGGGAATCGCATTCATCAATAAAGAGGAAGGATAAGCGGCTTTTCCTCCTGGGACATAGAGGCCTACTCTATCCAAGGGTGTAATACGCTGACCTAGCACTGTACCGTCAGGCTCGGTATAACTCCAATCTTCAGTTTTTTGCCGCTCATGAAAAAGCGTAATACGATGGGCTGCTGACTCTAATGCCAAGCGCTCTTGGCGGCTAATAGATTCAAGCGCTGCTTGTATCCGCGAGGGTGGCACCTCCAAGCTAGCGACGCTAGAAACATCCAGATGATCAAACTGCCGGGTATAGTCCAGTAAAGCAGCATCTCCGCGGATGCGCACCTCGTTCAAGATCGATGTGACAGTATTTTCAAGAGTCTCATTAGCCTGTTCTTCAAAAGCAATCAGTGCACTCAGTTGTGCTCTAAAGTCCGGCTGCCTTGTAGTGAGTCGGCGAAGTTCTGCGGCTTTCATAGCACCGCCTTTTGAAGAGCAGTAATAAAAGGGCTTAATTGCTCAAAACGCGTTTTAAATGCCGCCTGATTGACGATTAAACGAGCACAAATATCATAAACATGCTCCACTTCTACGAGGTTATTTGCTTGAAGTGTTTTTCCCGTAGAAACCATATCCACAATCGCATCAGCCAGGCCGGTTAAAGGCGCTAACTCCATCGAGCCATACAGTTTGATCAAGTCAATATGCACCCCTTTTTTGGCAAAATGGTTTCGGGCAGTTTCAGTATATTTTGTTGCAATTCTTAAGCGGGCGCCTTGTCGAACTTTGTTGAAATAATCAAATTCTGCAAGAGCAGCCACACTCATTCGGCATTTTGCGATTTTTAAATCCAGGGGAACATACAAACCTTCACTGCCCTGCTCTATTAAAATGTCTTTTCCGGTAATGCCGCAATCTGCTGCACCATACTGTACATAGGTGGGTACATCCGAGGCACGTACTAAAACGATACGGACATCAGCCCGGCTAGTAGGGAGAATCAGTTTGCGGGTTTTTTCCGGGTCATCAAATACCACACCGACGCTAGCGAGTAAGGGCAGTGTTTCATCCAAAATCCGTCCTTTAGAAAGCGCTAGAGTAATCACAGGAATCTCTCACTATAAAATAGTTACCATCAATTGGATTATGCCGATCCCTTTATCCATGGGCGTTTTCAAAGATTTCTGAGTCAATAAGCTTATAAACATTAGGGAAGTTTTTTATATTTTCAATTAACCCGCGCAATATTTGCCCCTAGCCCGGCAAGCTTTTGTTCCATACGGTCATAACCCCGATCTAAGTGATAAATACGATCGATCAATGTTTCTCCCTGGGCCGCCAACCCCGCAATCACTAAGGAAGCAGAAGCCCTCAAATCAGTGGCCATGACAGGAGCCCCCACTAGACGCTCCACTCCTTGCACAACAGCAGTATGGCCATCGATAGTGATGTTCGCTCCTAAGCGGATCAATTCCTGTACATGCATAAAACGGTTTTCAAAAATATGCTCTGAAATAGTTGCTGTACCCTGGGCCACACAATTAACGGCCATTAATTGTGCTTGCATGTCGGTAGCAAAACCTGGATATTCTACGGTGCGAAACCCAACAGCCTTGGGTCGTGCATACATACTTGCACGCAGGCTGTCGCCTTTGATCTCTATTTCCAGACCCGCCTCACGCAACTTATCCAAAGTAGCACCCATAGATTCAACCGCGCACTGCGTTAAAGTGATATCTCCTCCAGCAGCGGCTACAGCACAAAGGAAAGTGCCTGCCTCAATCCGATCGGGCATGACTCGGTAGTCTGCCCCGTGCAAGCGATCAACGCCCTCAATAACGATACGATCAGTACCTGCTCCACTTATTTTGGCCCCCATAGCGATCAGCAAGCCTGCTGTATCTACAACCTCTGGCTCGCGGGCAGCGTTTTCAATCACGGTCTCTCCCTGAGCCAGGGTAGCCGCCATCATTAACTGCTCGGTTCCCGTGACAGTGATCATGTCCGTACGGATTTTTGCGCCTTTCAAGCGAGTAGCACGGGCATGGATATACCCTGCCTCCACCGAGATCTCCGCTCCCATCTGCTGCAAACCCTTGATATGCTGATCCACAGGCCTTTGACCAATAGCGCATCCCCCTGGCAAGCTCACTTTAGCCTGACCAAATCGGGCCAATAAAGGACCCAGCACCAGAATGCTGGCTCGCATGGTTTTTACTAATTCATAGGGAGCCTCTGGTGAAGTTAGGCCGCTAGCGTTAACGGTAACAACACCTTCTTCACTACGGGAAAATTTTGCTCCCATCCCTGAGATCAGTTTCGCCAAAGTGCGGATATCAGCCAATCCAGGGACGTTACGAACAATCAGCTCATCTGCGGTCAATAATCCCGCAGCCAGAATGGGTAGAGCAGCATTTTTTGCCCCTGCAATCGCAATGCTACCGTTTAAGCGCCTACCACTTTTTATAAGAAGTTTATCCATGAATGATGGGTGTAGTTCTAAAAATTATTTATTTCAGCACAAGAATCTGAATCTATTGTTGCTGGTTCCACTCTGCAGGAGTTAAAGTTTGCATGGACAAGGCATGAATTTGCTCACGCATGCGATCCCCCAATACACCATAGACTAATCGGTGACGTGCCACCAAACTCTTACCTTCAAAGGCATCGCTAACAATCATCGCCTGAAAATGTCGGCCATCACCATTCACTGTCAGATGTGTACAGCTAATTTCAGCCGCATTGAGTCCAGATGCGATGTATTCGCTTACCTGCTGCGGTGTAGGTTGTTCCAGCATTTATCTCTAACCTCGTAATTTATAGCCACGTGCCAGTAAAATTATCGCCCAGGCACTCACCATGCAAAAAGTAGTTCCCACAATTCCTAAAGACAACCAGGGAGAAAGATCTGATACTCCAAAAAAACCATAACGAAAACCATCGATCATATAAAAGAATGGATTAGCATGACTGACCGATTGCCAGAAATCTGGCAGGCTGTGAATTGAATAAAATACGCCACTTAAAAAAGTGGCCGGCAAAATAATAAAGTTTTGAAAAGCAGCCAACTGGTCAAACTTTTCAGCCCACATTCCGGCTATAAGGCCTAATGCTCCCAAAATTGCCGCTCCAAGTATTGCAAACACCAGCACCCAAACAATATTGTGTAAGCCCAAACGGGCAAAGCTTAAAGTAACGAGCAATACCCCAAGTCCTACCATTAGTCCTCGCATTACCGCACCGCCTACATACGCAGCAAATAATTCCCAATGGGAAAAGGGAGGAAGTAAAACATAGACAATATTTCCAGTAATTTTGCTCTGAATCAGACTGGAGGAGCTGTTAGCAAAAGCGTTCTGCAGAACGCTCATCATCACTAAGCCTGGTACCAGAAATGCTGTATAAGATACATCTTCGTAAACATTGACCCGACCTTGCAATACGTGGCTAAAAATCAGTAAATATAACAAGGCAGTGAGCACGGGAGCTGCGATGGTTTGAAAGGCAACGCGCCAAAAACGCAAAACCTCTTTGGTCAACAACATCCGCATTCCGCTCATTCAAGCACCTTCTCAACGGTATTTTCCTGATGTTCAGACTGCGCCATCACCTGTAAAAATACATCTTCTAGATCAGCTCTCTGAACCTCCAGCTCGTCAATTTCAATGCCAACCGCACGTAGCTCACTCAGTATTTGTGCCACTTCGTCATAGCTTGTAATTCTTAAGCGTAAACGCTCATGAGCTATCCCTCTTCCACTAAGGAGGCGGCTATGCATTGCTTGAGGTAAAGAGGCATTAATTCGCAACATTAGCTGTAGACCTGTAAAACGTTTGAGTAAGTTTGCAGTGGAATCTAGAGCAACCACATGCCCCTGTTTGAGCATGGCAATGCGGGAACACAATTCTTCAGCTTCTTCTAAATAATGGGTAGTGAGCACAATGGTACGGCCTTGCGCATGTAACTGCCGAATAAAGCGCCACAATGTCTGACGTAATTCAACATCTACCCCGGCTGTAGGTTCGTCTAAAACAATGACTGGAGGTTTATGCACCAGTGCCTGTGCTACCATTACACGCCGTTTCATCCCCCCCGACAGCGCGCGCATATTGGTAGTAGCTTTGTCAGATAGTCCCAAGCCTTCTAGAATTTCGTCAATCCAGGCTCCATTGTTACGCAGGCCGAAGTATCCAGACTGGAAACGCAAGGCTTCCCTTACCGTAAAAAAAGGATCAAACACTAACTCTTGAGGTACCACCCCCAAGGCCCGCCGTGCCGCCTGAAAGTCTTTGACCACATCATGGCCGAGAATAAAGGCTTGTCCCGAACTCGCTCTCACAAGCCCCGCCAAAATAGAGATAAGCGTGGTTTTACCAGCCCCATTAGGCCCAAGTAGTCCAAAAAATTCTCCTTGTTCGATACTAAGAGATACCTCATCCAGCGCTTTAAGTTTTGGATATTTCTTGGTCAGCTTGTGAATCAAAATAGCAGGAGGCGTCACGGAATAGAAGCTTGTAAAATTATGTTTCTTATTTTAGGGTACTCTAGACGCTTTAGTAAAAAGCCGGAGAAAAACGCCTTACCGAAAAGACCCGCTTTATATTTCAAGAATAATTTTTAAAATTGGATAATTTTTGCATCTGAGCCACACCATTTCTACATTATGGTTATCAGAGGAAAAAGCAAAGGCAGTACTCTGCAACAGCAAATCAAAGCACAGACAACAGAGATAATTTATAAAGGAAATAATAATTCGCGTGCACCATAGAGCGTAGCCAGGCTCAATAACATGGGGGGAGGATTTAAGATTTCTATTCTCTTAGTTTTATCAATTCGCCTAGCCTTGAGTAACACCGCAATCACAGAAGAGTCACAGCGGGTGAGTGCAGCGGCATCTACACTACACTCCCCTTTAGAAAGAGCAGCTTCCAATGCATCTGCACAAGTACTTGCATTAGCTAAAGTAAGAACTGCAGGCAAGCAAAACGTCATGGAAAGAATTTTAAGATCAAGAGGAAAATATTTTTGTGTTCACCCAGCATTCCCTACACTTTAAGAAGATTGCTTTTTGCTCCCAGCCTCTTCCAAGCGTTTATTACGCTCTGCCAAGGTTTTGATTAACCCATCCACACCATTTTTATCTATTTCTTGGGCGAAACTAGCCTTATAGGTTTCTACCAACCAAACGCCCAGAACATTGAAATCGTAAATTTTCCAGCCGGTGGCAGATTTTTCCATACGGTAATCTAGCTGGATAGGATCACCTCGGCCTTGAACCACCTGAGAGCGCACCACAACTTCTGAATCCTCAGGGGTCGCACGTAAAGGCCGCATTTGGATTTGGGCATCTTTAGCTGCAGAAAGCGCTCCAGCATAAGTACGGGTCAACAAACCGCGAAACTCTGTTTGTAGTGCCTTTTGCTGATCAGGCGTTGCCCGTGACCAATGACGACCTACCGCCAAAGAAGTCATCCGAACAAAATTAACATGCGGAAGGATTTTTGTTTCTACAAGTTTATTGACACGACTCATATCACCAGCCTGGATCTCTTTGTCCGCCTTAATCTCGGTGAGGACGTCCTCAGCAATAGATTTAATTAACGCATCCGGGGTTTTACTAGGTTCAGCCATACTGGAAGCAGAAAATGCAGCACTACTAAGCAGTATCGCGGCAGCAATTACAGAACTACACCGTGCAGCGAATAAACGAATGTGCATAAACATAATGAATAACTTTCTGAAAAGGTAAGACCGCAGAAAAGTCTGTCTTAGGTTAACGATAAATGCCCGCTTCATATTAAACCCCTCAGACCCTTCATAAGTTGACGTAGTTCCACAATCAACTCTTGAAGAGGTGTTAATAATAAAGCTTCCCTCACACCCAAATTGTAATTTTGCTTATTTTTTCCTTCCGAGGAAGGTTCCACAAGTTTTTCTGAGGCAGCGACAGAAGACACTGCTAAGGTTTTTTATTTTGCTGCTCTGTCTCTGCTGGTAGCTCTGGAGGGTCCCCATCATAAATAGCATTGCGGCGACGCTGCAAGAAGGCATCTCGAATAAAACTATATTTATCCAGCGCAATATCGTCAACAACTGACTCAGCCTTCAGTACATTTGCCCGGCTGTCTATCGCTTGAACTGTACGAAAAATATTGCGCTCTCTTGAATTTGCAATTTTGTGGGAGGCATCTATATTGGCAAAATCATTATCTGTCAGCGCATCTCTTAAGGTAGAAGGACCAAGAATAGGTAAAACCAAATAGGGCCCACTAGGAACTCCCCAAGTCGCCAATGTTTGGCCGAAATCTTCATAATTCTTTTTAAGTCCCATCTCACTAGCAATATCCAAACAGCCGGCAAATCCAAAAAAGTGATTAAACACAAAACGAATCGTATCTTCGCAGGCCAACTGAATTTTACCTTGCAGCAAATTATTTAAAGCTGTGGTCGGAACTGTCAGGTTATACATCATATTGCTGATACAGCTTCTTACGGGTTGCGGGACCACTGTTTGGTAAGCCTGTGCTGCAGGCTTAAGAGTGACCTTATCAACTGCCTCATTAAATTCAAAGACTTTGCGATTAAAACTCTCAAAAGGATCCCGAGTCACACCACCGGTAGCACAGGCTCCCAGGCTAGAAATAAGGATCATCATCAAGATAATTCGCCAGAATGCTGGAAGAATAGTACTCATAGAACCCTCCCCTAAGCGGGTTGATGATCGTGAAATATCGCTCATTGCGGAGTTGCTTTACTGGCTCCATCCGCTGCTTTATTAAACAAAAATTGGCTAATCAAGGTCTCTAGAACAATAGCAGATTGGGTCATTTTAATACGGTCTCCTGCTGCCAAAAACTGGGGATCTCCGCCTGCTTCTAGCCCGATGTATTGTTCACCCAATAACCCCGCAGTTAGGATTTTTGCCGAAGTATCTTTTGGAAACTGATAACGTGCATCCATGGACATCAGCACCGTTGCTTGAAATGTTTGGGTATCAAAACGTATCTCATCAATGCGTCCCACTACTACCCCTGCGGATTTAATAGGTGCACGGACTTTGAGGCCCCCAATATTGTCAAATCGTGCTGTTAAGGGATAGCTTGCAGCAGTTGAAATACTCGTCAAATTTCCCGCTTTAAGCGCTAAGAATACAAGCGCCGCTAACCCTAATAATACAAACAACCCTACCCACACATCGTACGATTTGCGCTCCATCACCGCTATCCTTTTAAAGATTACTCATCAAACTCTTAAAACTTTAACTAAACATAAAAGCCGTCAAAATAAAATCCAAACCTAATACCGCTAGTGATCCAGCCACTACTGTACGGGTTGTGGCTTTGGAGACTCCTTCAGGCGTGGGCTGTGCCTCATACCCTTCAAACAATGCAATGGCTGTTACTACAGTGCCGAAAACTAGACTTTTTACAACACCTTGGCCTATATCCAGCCACCAATCTACACTCGCCTGCATCTGACCCCAGAAAGCACCTGCATCCAGACCAACCAGTCCTACAATGATCAGATAAGCCCCCATCAATCCTGAAAAAGAAAAGACCGCCGCCAACAAAGGCATAGCAATAAAACCACCCCAAAAACGCGGTGCCACAATCCTGTGCATAGGATCCACCGCCATCATCTCTAGTGCGGTAAGCTGTTCTCCCGATTTCATTAGACCAATTTCAGCAGTCAATGAGGTTCCTGCTCTGCCCGCAAACAAAAGAGCAGTCACTACGGGACCTAATTCGCGCACCAAAGCGAGATTAACGGCCAGCCCCGCTAGTTCAGATGACCCATAGCGCGTCAGGAGGTTATAAAGCTGCAAGGACAACACAAAGCCGATAAACAGGCCAGAGACCGCAATAATGCTTAGAGAATGATTCCCGATAAAATGGACTTGCCCTCCAATTAAGCGGGGTCGCCAAAAAGCTGTACTCGAGGTTCGCAGCGTTACTATCAAAAAACGCGCAAAACGGCCCAGGGCATTAATAAATAGGCGAATATAATAACCAAGGTCCGCTACGGGTTGGAGAAGTTTCATATCAATTGCTCTCTTAAGCTGCCCTATCCAAGCGCATTAGAGTCCAAAATCTTCAGAATAAGAACGAGCAGCAGGCATATGAAATTTGACCGGCCCATCTGCTCCCCCATCAATAAACTGTCTTACCCGTGCATCTTCGCTCACCCGCAACTGATCGGGCGTACCCATGGCTACAATAGATCCATCAGCGATCAGAACAATCGTATCAGCAATCAAAAAAGTCTCTTTAACGTCATGGGAAACCACAATCGACGTAGCGCCCAAGGCATCATTTAGCGTACGGATTAATCGTGCAGTAATTCCCAGCGAGATAGGGTCCAGACCAGCAAAAGGCTCATCATACAAAATAAGCTCTGGATCCAAGGCAATGGCTCTGGCCAGTGCGACTCGTCGAGCCATGCCTCCAGAAATTTGACTAGGCATCAAATCTGCAGCACCCCGCAGTCCTACTGCGTGTAATTTCATGAGCACCAGGTCACGTACCATAGATTCGGGAATCGCCGCATGCTCCCGTATAGGAAAAGCCACATTATCAAAAACAGAAAGATCCGTAAACAATGCTCCAAACTGAAAGAGCATCCCCATACGCTTGCGAACTCCATATAGTTGCGCTTTGCTCATTTCTGCAATGGACTGGCCAAATACCTCAGTTTTGCCCCGCGTAGCTTTAACCAAGCCACCAATAAGCCGCAAGAGCGTGGTTTTACCCGAACCCGAGCCACCCATAATGGCCACCACTTGCCTGGGAGGAATGCTCAAATCAATATTTTTAAGGATCAGGCGAGAAGGACGCTCGCCATATCCAAAATCAAGTTGGCTAATTTTTACTGGCATCTGCAGATTGTATGCGCAGTTCTAAAAACAGAGAAAAAGCTCTGCCAATAGAAATTAAAGGTTTGTTTCAGGACTACTCACAGCAGGGGGCATCACGCATTCCGGAAAGCTTTCTTCAGAGTTAATAGTTTATTCGGACTATTAGCTCAAACATCCATTCTGAACTACTCAACGTAGATTGCATGTATCCATCTGCCGCGGTCAGGCAGCTTCATCAGGATTTTTAAAGTGGAGGTTTACATGCAATTCTTAAGCCGAGGCAGCCGAGGTCTGGCTGTACAACTATTGCAACGCTTTTTAAATAAGGCTGAAGCTCGAGATGGGATTAGTGGGACGCAGCTAAATACCGATGGGGAATTTGGCGCCTTGACCGAATCTGCGCTATATGCTTTTCAAAAACGTCATCCTGGATTAATAGCCGATAAAATTGCAGGTACCCAAACCTGGAGAGCGCTGGGGCTTCGTACCGAAATGATCCATACAAGGGTACAACTTCTGGCTCAATATTCAGCAGGAAATTGCTGGTCCGCAGCAGCCAGTATGATTCTGGGGAACCAAAGCGTCGGCCACGGCAGTGCAAAACTGAGTAAAAAGCCCAAGGAGAAAGATGCTCTCTTAACAACCCTAGGAAACCATATTGCCTTTGCTAAAAGCTTAGGCTGGGAAGCTCTTAACTACTCCCCAACGGTAAGGGAATTAGTGGATATCGTCTGTCAAACTCCCGTCTGGATGTCTGCGGGGGGAGTCAACTGGGGACATGTTGTTGTATTAAGTGGGGTCTACAGCGATGGGGATGAGGCGGGAGACGGTACATTGTTTCGGATTCACGATCCCTGGCCCGTGGGAGTAGGACGAATCTATGGCTCTTTCGCTAATCCTATCAGCTTTCGCAATAATATGTCAGGCACTCCAACACCCGCCAGAATGTATCAGATAATAGTACCGCGTTAAACATCTATTAAACTAGTCACGCAAAGATCTACCGACGAGCAAACCGCACTATCAATGCTAAGCTAAAGAACGGCAACCAGATCCAAAATAGCTCAGATTTAAACACTTGCCAACCATGATCAGTAAAAAACCGAGCAACATTCATCGGTGCCGCACTTACTGGCCTGAAAGATGATAAGACACGAGTCTTTTCAAACGGCCAAAATAAAGCTACTCCTTTTCCACCACTGGTTAACATATCTAACAACGGATGTGAAATACAACTCATCCCTACAAACAAAAAGGCTATATAAGCCCTACTGCGCAAAGAGTTGCATGCCGCTGCAGCACAACACGCGATTGCCACCGCAAATAAAATAGAGTGTGTAAAACCCCGGTGCCCCAACTCTGAGCTATAAGGAATTCCCCAATAAAAGCCCATCATATCTGCATCCGGCAACAATGAAGCAAGCACACCCGCACCTAGCAAGCGGGAACTAATCAACCCTTGAGGAGCCGCCAGTGCAATTGCTATCGGTATAACTGCATGCGTCATTAAAGTTGTCATGCAAACCTTAAAAGAAAAATCTTTGCTTAAAGACAGGATAGTTCCGCGGCAAGCTGATCCTCAATCGTCTCCCGCTGCCGGATAAGAGTACAAACTGATCCATCTACCATTACTTCAGCCGCACGATTACGGCTGTTGTAATTGCTGGCCATACTCATACCGTAAGCGCCTGCCGATAACAAGGCAAGCAGCTCCCCCTGAGCCACAGCCAGGGAACGATCTTTACCTAACCAGTCTCCGCTTTCGCAGACAGGGCCCACAACATCATAGAGCGCACTTGGTGAAGAGTTAGCCTGAACCTCAACTATTTCACTATAGCTTTGATACAGGGCAGGCCGCATGTAGTCATTCATGGCTGCATCAGTAATACAAAAATTTTTGCTAGCCCCAGGCTTTAAAACTTGCACCCGCATTAACAACAGACCGGCATTACCCACAATAGACCGTCCCGGCTCCAGCATAAAGGTGCGATGGGCATGACCCCGCTTTACATAACGTTGCAAAATCGCTTGTAAAAATTCCTGCACCGCAGGCGGTACTTCATTTTTATAAGTAATGCCCAACCCTCCCCCAAGGTCTACGTGATAAAGCGAGATACCCTCTTTTTCCAAAGCCTCCACCAGATCTAACACTTTGTCCAGAGCTTGCATATAAGGCTCAGAGTCAATGATTTGAGAGCCGATATGGCAATCTATTCCTTTCACGGCAATGCTCATCATGCCCGCTGCTTTTCGATAAAGGTCTAGGGCTGTGTCAAACGCAACCCCAAATTTGTTCTCTTTCAAACCAGTGGAAATATAGGGATGTGTTTTAGGATCTACATCTGGATTAACACGAAAACTCACGGGTGCTTTTAAGCCATGTACAGCAGCTATTTGAGCGATCTGATCTAATTCGCTCGCACTTTCAATGTTAAAGCAGCCAATACCTGCCTGAAGAGCCTGTTGGATTTCTTCAGAAGATTTCCCTACACCGGAGAAAACAATTTTTTTAGGATCAGCTCCAATCGCTAATACCCGCCTCAACTCCCCCCCACTTACAATATCAAAACCTGCATTTAACTGGGCTAACAATTTCAGTATGCTTAAGTTGCTATTGGCTTTTACCGCATAGCAAATTTGATGCGCTTGGCCTTCTAGCGCTGCTGCATAGGCCATAAAATTATCCTTAATCGCCTGTTTGGAATAAACATAAGTGGGCGTGCCAAATTGTTTAGCAATTTCAGTAAGGGCTACGTTTTCAAGGGTCAAGGTGCCCTGCGCAGTGCGCGCAAGATATAAATTTTGGAAAACCATTGCTAATTTTTCTTTGCTTGAGTAGCTTCAATTGCGCCAGGAGGAGGATCTACAACTGTTTTTACAGATGACTTTGTATCCGCTTCTGGCTTAACAAGCGGCGCGGTTGAAGCTTTAGGGGGTAAAACCAGGGGCCCTTTTTGCCCGCAAGCAGTACAAAGGGTAGTAGCGAGTATGCTAGAGAGTGCAAGAAAATATTTCATAATACTTAAATTGTAAATCCATGACCGACTCAGAATTTCACACCTTAGTAAATACTACACTTGATGCTATAGAAGATGCTTGTGAAGCTATTCTCCAATCTACCGAGACGGATATTGATAGTGCTCGCAACGGCGAAGTGTTAACGCTTACCTTTGAAAACGGGAGCAAAATTATCATCAACAGTCAGGCCCCCTTACAACAGATGTGGCTGGCTACTAGATTAGGGGGTTATCACTATGCCTGGAGCGGTTCGGCTTGGATAGACACTCGCGATGGCACTGAGCTTTTTAGTACGCTTAGTCAGCACGCCAGTACGCAAGCAAATACTTCCCTCATGTTTAAAAACAAAATTTAATCTTTAACCAATAAAAGAACCATGAAACATTATGTGCCTGGCAAGACAATTTACTGGAAAGATTTAACTATTTTAAATAAAAAAGAAAAATTTATAGAGCTTACAGTTCACCTACCCTGGCTGTTCCTCTCTTTACTTTTTGCATGGTACAAGTTGTATTTTCTAGCTCTTCCCTGCTCTTTTATGTTTTTTCTTACTTCTTTACGGCAATCCCATAACGCTTTTCATTACGCATTAGGGGTATCTAAAAAAATTACTTCTTCTATTTTGTACCTAAATAGTATAGGAATGTTATCCTCCTTACATGCCGTAAAATTTAACCATCTCAGACATCACCAATATTGCTTGCAAAAAGAGGATATTGAAGGAAAAGCTGCAACGATGGCTTGGTGGAAAGCGATACTGTATGGACCTTTCTTTATTTTTAAACTTCATTACAAGGCGCTGCTTCTTGCACCTCCAAAAGTAAAAAAAATCATAGCTTTTGAATTAATTTTGATAATAATTTTTATTACTGTAGTCCTCTACCAGGATTTCTTTTTTTTAAAATATCATATTTACTCAATGATTGTTGGAGAATTTCTATCTGGGTTTTTTGCTGTTTGGACAGTTCATCATGATTGTGATGAGAAATTATTTTCAAGAACATCTAGAAGAAAAATTTTAAATTTTTTTACATATAATATGTTTTATCATACTGAGCATCATCTATTTCCAGCAGTACCTACTATTAAGTTACCACTTCTGGCTAATAGACTAGATGAAAAATTCCCACAATATAAGGAAAAAGCTGTTTTCTAGTTCATTTTAATCAAAAAAATCTATTTTTTATTTTTGCAAGCTCGGGGTAAATAATCTTAGAGCAATTTCTAATTTAATTGTAAGGAAAGACTATGCCAAAAATCGAGCAGCATTTTTTATCAAACAGTTTGTTATTTATATTACTTACTATCTTGCTAAGCGGATGCGGTGAAAAAACTTCCTCTACTCCACCCCCTACTTCCAGTTCTGTCAGCAGCTTTGCCAAGGAGCAAGCTGCGGTGCAATTCCAGCTAAATGAGTCTGTAGGAATAGCAAAACCAGAATTTGAAGCCGCTTTAAAAACCCTTATAGCCCAAGGAAAACCTGGGCAAATGCTTGAAATTACAGGAATTAGTTATGCCAATGAGCAAAGTAAAGCCGGTGAAGATCTAGCTAAAGCACGCGCTGAGGCTGCAAGCATTTTTCTCATGGGTAGTCTTGCGCAGGAGCAAATCAGTTATGCAAGTGAGAAAAGTCTGCTTAATGCACCTGAGGGGCCTTTTGATGCGATTCGCTTTAGATGGGTCGATGCCCCAAGCCTAGCATCCGCTGCACCTGCACCTGCACCTGCACCTGCACCTGCACCTGCACCTGCACCTGCACCTGCACCTGCACCTGCACCTGCACCTGCACCTGCACCTGCACCTGCACCTGCACCTGCACCTGCACCTGCACCTGCACC
>JAIBAO010000041.1 GCA_019695155.1 Burkholderiaceae bacterium
TCATAATTAAGCAAAGGCTCGCCCATACCCATCATCACCACATTGCTAATGACGCGATCGCTTTGGTTTAAATCCCTACGCAATAAGAACTCAGCCATCCATAACTGGGCAATAATTTCTCCCGGCGTTAAGTTTCGGGAAAACCCCTGTTTTCCCGTTGAACAAAAACTGCAATTGACTGCACATCCTGCCTGCGATGAAACACAAAGTGTGCCACGATCTGGCTCCGGAATAAAAACCGTTTCAACCGCATTGCCGCATCCTACATCCAGCAACCATTTACGCGTACCATCTGAAGCCGTGCTATCTCTAAGAATAGGGGGCGCAAGAATCTGGGCGGTGCTAGCTAATTTAGTGCGAAAACTTTTGGCCAAATCTGACATAGCCTGAATATCACTTTGGCCATTTACATGAATCCAACGCAGTAATTGCCGGGCACGAAAAGGTTTTTCTCCTAATTGCGTGCAAAACGCTACCAGAGCAGTAGCGTCCATATCTAACAAATTAGGGCTTGCATTCACAAAATTCAAACTACCTTATCGACTATAAATATTCAGAGCGGGAAAAAAGAACGCTATTTCTACTGCTGCGGTTTCTGGGCCATCGGAGCCATGCACTGCATTGGCATCAATACTGTCAGCAAAGTCAGCACGTATGGTGCCGGCCTCTGCCTTTTTGGGATCGGTAGCACCCATCAGATCACGATTTTTAGCAATAGCATTTTCGCCTTCCAGCACCTGCACCATTACAGGACCTGAAACCATAAAAGACACCAGGTCTTTGAAAAAAGGGCGACTACTGTGCACCGCGTAAAACTGCTCTGCTTCTTTTTGAGATAAATACAGCATTTTTGCAGCAATGATCTTTAAGCCATTTTCTTCAAAACGCTGATAAATTTTACCAATTACATTTTTTGCAACTGCATCTGGTTTAATAATAGATAAAGTACGCTCGATTGCCATACAAAAAAGCTCCAGTCATCAATAAGAATGTAAAAAAACGATTCAACTTAATATTGTAGCAATCGAGAGCAAGCTACAACGAGAGATAGCTATAAATTTAGGTCAGATTTTTTAAAAAAAGAAAATTCTGTATGGGATTTTTAGCCTTATTAATGAATAAAATGCTAAATATTTGCGTTTTAAAAAATTTATGCTTACAAGCAATTCCTTAATTGCCGCTAATCAAAACTGCTACCACCTTTACCAAAAGGTTTTTAAGTGAAAATACTTTTAGCAAACGACGATGGGTGGTCCGCTCCAGGCATTCAAGCACTTTTTATACGTTTAATTAAATTTTGTGATGTCACTTTAGTAGCCCCGGATAGCAACCGTAGCGGTTCATCTAACTCTCTTACCTTAGATCGGCCCCTAAGCCTAACTCAAACAGCTCCTGGGCAGTATTTTGTTAATGGCACTCCATCCGATTGTGTACATATAGGAATAACCGGTTTACTTCAGGAATATCCTGATCTTGTAGTCTCTGGTATCAATAATGGCCAGAACATGGGAGAAGACACAATTTACTCAGGAACGGTAGCCGCCGCAATGGAGGGTTATTTTTATGGCATACCGGCAATAGCATTTTCCTTAGTAAACAAAGGCTGGAAAGAGCTAGATGCAGCAGCAGATATTGCAGTGGATATTATTAAACGCTGGGCTGATGGGCCACAACTTGTTCAGTTATTAAATATCAATATTCCTAACTTGCCAGCCCCTGCCCAGCGTGGATTGCAAGTAGTGCGCTTGGGACGGCGACATCGCTCACAGCCTGTGGTTCAAATGCAAAGCCCGCATGGACAAACGGTGTATTGGATTGGCCCCCCTGGCCAAGCAAGAGAGGCAGGCCCAGGCACAGATTTTTATGCAGTAAGCCAGGGTTTTAGTTCAGTAACCCCCTTATCGGCCGATCTGACTGACACAGCTGCTATGGGTAGCATTCAGGCCTGGTTAAGTTAATTTTTAATATGTCTTATAAGTCGCGTGACCTGCTTAAACCACAGGGGGTTTTTTCTAACAAAATCGGGCACAGTAGCCAGAAGTTCCCAAACAACTCTGATGGTTTAGGTTTAACCTCTCAACGTCAACGTCAACGCATGGTAGAGCAGTTGCAGCTTAATGGAATTAAACATCCTGCCGTGCTTGCCGCGATGATGCAGGTGCCTAGACATCAGTTTGTCGATGCCGCATTAGCCTCACGGGCCTATGAGAATGATGCTTTGCCCATCGGATATGGACAAACTATTTCACAAGCTTTTATTGTCGCCAAAATGATGGAGCTAGCTTTGGGTACTACTGATGCGAGTTCCCCCCCCCATCGCTGGCTGGAAATAGGGACAGGTTGCGGTTATCAAGCGGCGGTTATGGCGCAGTTAGCCAAACAAGTATTATCGATTGAACGCTTGCAACCCTTATATGAACGCGCGCAAAAAAACCTGCTGTCTTTAGCTCTGGAGAATTTATGGACTTACCATGGCGATGGCTTATTAGGTCTGCCAAAGTACGCCCCCTATGATGCGATCGTGGTCGCAGCCGCCGGATTATCGATTCCTTGCGCCTTGACTGAACAGTTAGCCATAGGGGGTAAGTTGATCATTCCCGTTCAGGAACACAGACAACAGAATTTGATGGTCATTCATCGACAAAGCCAAGATAGGTATGTGCGCCAAACCATTGCGCGAGTGCGGTTTGTCCCTTTGCTTTCCGGAGTAGTCGATAATGTGCGCTAAATTCTTCATATTATTTTTATTTTTGCTACGCTTGCATTAGTAAGCAAACAAAGTAAAGGAATATACGCATGCAACCCTCTTCTATGCCGTATCGCAGTGCGTTATACGCCTGCTTAAACCGGTCTGTATTTATTCTCAATATTGCCCTAACAACCGCATTAATGGTTTCCTGTGCCAGCAAATCCCGGGCACCCATTGAGGACCGTAGTACAGGGGCAACCCGTTCCTCGGCTTCGCACTCGACTTCTGCCGCCAATACAGGCCCGGCTATTGCTCGCACTGCTGTAGATCCCTCTGCAGCCACTTATACGGTGCAGCGAGGAGATACCTTGTTCAGAATAGCCTTAGACGCAGGTCAGGCATGGCGGGATATTGCTCTTTGGAATAATCTGGAGGATCCCAATAAACTGGAAGTAGGCCAAGTACTCCGAATTAAACCTGCAGAAAGCGTAGCCCAAAGTATGCCTGTTAAGCCAGGCGCCGTAGATGTTAAATCTACGCCAGCAGGCACATCTGCACCCGTCCCTACTGCCTCTCCTGCTCCAGCTACTTCCTCTCCTGCTCCAGCTCCCGTTGCTACCACTTCCCCAGGGAATTCATCCTCTACCCGTAGCGAGGATGATATTGTTTTTTCCTGGCCTGTAAAAGGAGCCATACTGGAACCTTTTTCTGAAAATAAGAATAAGGGTATTGATATCGCGGGAAAGCTTGGGGATCCCGTCTTTGCTGCAGCAGACGGAACTGTGGTGTATGCAGGCAGTGGTTTGCGCGGTTATGGCAATTTAATCATCATCAAACATAACAATACCTATTTAACCGCTTATGCTCACAATCAATCCCTAGCGGTTAAAGAGCAACAAGTGGTCAAAAAAGGGCAGCGCATTGCCCAAATGGGTCAAAGTGATACTGACCGGGTCAAACTGCATTTTGAGGTGCGGCGTCAAGGCAAACCGGTGGATCCCGTAAAAATGCTAGGTGATAAATAACGCGAGTGCCAGGAATTCTCTTTTGATCCCAACCTTAGTTTTTGACCTAGAGACTATTCCGGATGCTGCTGCCCTACGCAC
>JAIBAO010000059.1 GCA_019695155.1 Burkholderiaceae bacterium
GTACAAGCGCAAGGAGGCAGAATTATTGCTCGAGGCAATTGTTATCATTTATCTACCACTATGGCTTTTTGTGAGGCTGAGCTAGTGGATGATCTGGGCCGTGTATGCGCAAAATCTACTGGAACTTTTAAATTTTTCAAACGTTTAAAACCAGGACAGCAAATGGTTGGAGACGGCTAATTGTTGCCGCCTCTCTCTATGGTTTTGATGCTAAGGCGTTCTTTATTGGTTTAATTCTTATTCACCTTAAATTGAATTCTTCATCTTCCAGGGCTTTTCCTATTACGCTTAACTGGACTTGGGCTCGGCTGGAGGCCTTGGGTGCGGGAGACGTCTATGATTTTTTGGCCCTTCGTTCTGAAGTATTTGTAGTCGAGCAAAGCTGCGTATTTTTGGATGCGGATGGTGTAGATAGACAAGCCTGGCATTTATTAGGCCGTAACCTGGCAGGAGAATTGCTAGCTTATTTGCGACTGGTAGATGCCAAAGTCAAATACCCTGAATTGTCTATTGGCCGGGTTATTACCAGCCCACGGGCACGAGCAATGGGTTTAGGAAAGCGGTTAATGCAAGAAGGACTTAAACGTACATTACAAATGCATCCTAACGCGGACATACGGATTAGCGCACAGGCGCGCTTACAGAAATTTTATGCTTCACTAGGTTTTAGGACGCAAAGCGAGCCCTATATGGAAGATGGGATTGCGCATGTGGAAATGCTTTTGTCTTATAAAAGCAATTTTTTAGCTCAGAATCTTTCTGAGAAAAATAAATGAAGGGCTAAGGAGTGAAACCGCTAGTAAATAAAATTGCAGTGATTACCGGTGGTGCTTCCGGTTTTGGGTTGGAGTTTGCCCGCTATGCCGCCAGGCAGGGGATGTGCCTGGTATTGGCAGATGTGCAGTCAGATGCGTTGCAGGCCGCTAAAATCGAATTAGAAATGGCTGGAGCCCAGGTACTCGCCCTAAAAACCGATGTTTCCAGTGCGACCCAAATAGATGATCTGGCAGCGGCCACGCTAGCTACTTTCGGGGTGCCTCACTTGCTCTTTAACAATGCCGGGGTTGGGCTAGGAGGACTGATTTGGGAACACAGCTTAAAGGATTGGGAATGGCTGATTAATGTGAATTTATTTGGGGTAGCTCATGGCGTGCGGGTATTTGTACCGCTAATGTTGCAAGCTGCCCAGAAAGATCCTTTTTTTAAAGCGCATATTGTGAATACCGCTTCTATGGCTGGCTTGGTGAACGCTCCCAACATGGGTGCCTACAACGTTACTAAACATGCGGTGGTAAGCTTATCGGAAACTTTATATCAAGACCTGGCGCTTGTTACGGAGCAAATTAAATGCTCGGTACTCTGCCCTTACTTTGTGCCTACTGGTATTAGTCAATCTAAGCGCAACCGACCTGAAGAACTCAAACATTCTATTCCGCCAACCCGCAGCCAGCTTATTGCCCAGGCAATGAGTGAGAAGGCGATTAGTTCAGGAAAAATCACTGCTGCCCAGATAGCTGAGAAAGTATTTGAGGCCATTGGTTGTGGGCAGTTTTATATCTTCTCTCATCCGCATGCCCTGGCAGCGGTGCAAATCCGTCTGGAAGATATCATGCAAGCCCGTAACCCTACTGATCCCTTTATTTCTAAACCACAATTAAGAGAAGAACTGAAGGCTCAACTCCGTGATCATTAGTGAACAGTTTGCTTTACTACCTAACCATATTCGTTTGCATTATGCTAGCAAGGGGGAGCAGGGCAAACCTTTATTGTTATTTCTACATGGTTTTCCTGAAGCCTGGTTTGCTTGGAAGGCACAACTTGAAAAATTCGGGGGAGCGTTTTTTGCCGTAGCTCCAGATTTGCGTGGCTATAACCTTTCCAGTAAACCTGTGGGAGTAGATCAGTATCGGCCCAAACTCTTGATGCAGGACGTAGCGCTGTTTATTGAGTATCTAGGATATGAGAAAGCCTGTATTGTTGCGCATGACTGGGGTGGGGCGGTCGCTTGGAACTTGGCCATTTTGCAGCCACAGTTGGTAGAGAAACTCATTATTATTAATTCTCCCCATCCTTACTTGTTTATGCGGGCACTCAGGGAAAATCCAGCTCAACAGCGCGCTAGCGCTTATATGAACTGGTTACGGCAAGAAGAGTCGGAAAACGCTTTATCTAAGGATAGTTTTAAACTTCTTGAAAGTTTTTTTCAGCGCTCTGGTGGGGGTATGCCAGCTTGGTATACGCCACCGTTACAGGCTTTGTATCACGCTGCCTGGAGCATCCCAGGGCAGCAGCAAAGCCATGCCTTGAGTGGCAGCATTAACTATTATCGGGCTAGCCCGCTACATCCTCCTTTAAAAGATGAGGCTATCTCTGCGGTAATTGAGCTAAAACCAGAAGACTGGCAGGTACAGGTGCCTACTGGCGTTATTTGGGGTGAACAAGATATAGCTCTTCCAATTGATTTATTGCGCGATTTACATACCGTTGTTAAAAACCTCAACATCAAACGGATTGCAGAAGGAACACACTGGGTGGTTCATGAGCATCCTCAACTTGTGAATGAATATATTCAGCAATATTTAGTCTAGATTGTTTTTTAGCGTTCTTATTACCGCTGCTTAGAATGTGCGCTGTAATTTAATGGGGCGGTTCTCTAGCGTCTTTCAAGCTGTTTCTAACACTTGGGCATTAAAACAGCTTTCCTATTCGGTGCTGCTTGGTTGTTAGGGTCATTTGCAGCCATTTTTACCCCTTTTTGTGAGCTCTAGCCACGGCTACGGGCCTTGCAGTTGGGCAACACTACCTCGTAAATCCCTCTTGCTATTCCAAGCCCTAACAAGAAAGCTGGCTTAAAAATTTGTTCTTCTCATGGGATGAATCGGAAAAAGCAACTTTTATCTGGAGACTGTTGTTGTGCAGGCTGGAAGTGTTTGGTGTTTGGCAGGGTTGAGTAGACCACTACAGGAGGCGCTGCGAGCGATGCGCAGCGTTGGTAAAGTCTGCCTCAGGCCAACACAATCAGGCAGTAGTGCACTACTCAAAAGTTGACTCTCGCCAATAATAAACACCAGCCTTTTTGTAGTTTTTGGTGGGTAAGTGAAGCAATCACTACCGAGTGTGCGTTTATGCCTCTGGCTGCTTATTTTTACGTACTAGCTCGATGCCTAATTGTTTGAGTTTGCGGTACAGATGCGTGCGCTCAAGCCCGGTTTTTTCTGCAACACGGGTCATGCTCCAGCCTTCGCGTGCTAAATGATGTTCAAAATAAACCCGTTCAAACGCATCCCTGGCTTCTCTTAAGGGGACATCTAAAGGCAGATCCAGTCCAGCAGGTTTAGCCGGTTCAGCCGAAGGCGGCTGACTGGAGATAGGGTGGTGAGCAAATAGAGCAGGAGGAGGAGTAAGCCCTAAAGGTGCCATTATTGCTGCTTTAATCGGTGCTTTGCCTCGATTCAAAGCGGCACCGACTGCTTTCAGTAATTTAGTAAGCGTTATGGGCTTTTCAAGAAAATCGATTGCTCCGATCCGGGTCGCTTCTACAGCAGTATCAATGGTGCCGTGCCCACTCATCATGATCACGGGTGTTGAGGCATAGAGGGTGTTAGCAGCCCATTCTTTGAGCAAAGTAACCCCATCGGTGTCGGGCATCCAGATATCTAGCAGCACCAGATCTATCCCCCCAGCAGCCCGTTCTAAACGGGCCTGCTGGGCATTGCTAGCACTGATGACCTCGTGCCCCTCATCATTTAGGATTTCGGAGAGTAATTCCCGAATTCCGATTTCATCGTCCACGACTAGAATTTTTGCCATCTACTGCCTTTTTTCAGAGTCTGCTATGTATTGGGAAGAACTTAACTGTCCATGGTTTAGTGCGCCGCTGAACGACTGCGCCAGTTTGGAGAAAGTAATCTCTACTTGCGCACCCCCTGCTTCACGATTGGATAATGTTATACGTGCCCCATGTTCATCAATAATTCTTTTCACTATTGCTAATCCTAACCCCGTGCCCCCTGCCTTAGTTGTCGCATAAGGTTCAAAGGCTCGCCCTAATATTTTTGCTGGAAAACCACAACCATTATCCGTTACTGTGAACTTTACACGTTTTCTGGCATTTTCTGCATCTATTGCAAGCCAGGTAGATAAAGTTACGGTTGGGAAAATATTGATGTGTTCACTTGCCTCCAGCGCATTTTTCAAAAGATTATGAATCACCTGGCGCAACTGAGAAGCGTCCCCCTGAATCAGCGGGAGGTCCTTGGCTAAACACAAGGCAATTCGGCCTCCTGCTATCAGATCGCTTTCATACAGGCGCATTATTTCTTCGATTAAAGCATTTAAATCCAGTGGTTCCAGCCGTGCCTGGGGTAAGCGGGCATAATCCCTAAATTCATTGACTAAGCGTTTTAAGGCGGTAACCTGATTGATAATAGTAGCGCAGCTTTTAGCAAGCATGGCGGCATCATCAGAGTTTAGCTTTTCTGTGAGTTTATGTTCTAGCCGTTCAGCGGATAGCTGAATCGGAGTGAGGGGGTTTTTAATTTCATGGGCTAAACGTTGGGCAACTTCGGCCCAGGCTACCGAGCGTTGGGCAGTAATGAGTTCAGAAATATCATCAAACACTACTACCCGCCCCATGCCTTCGGGCAAAGGCAGAGTAGCGCTTCGGATCAACAAGGTTTGTGGGGCTTGATCTGGCCCTCGTGGGCGCTCAATTTGCCGCTGCCAATGATCTTGTTCAAAGCTATTTTGCTCGCTCAGGACATCCATCAGTAAGGTATCTTGCAAGAGCTGGCCGCGCTGATCTGCTAAGGAATGCCCCAGAATTCTTACCGCTGAATCGTTATAAGTAGACAAGTATTGCTGATGATCCAATACCAGCACCCCGGCTGATAAGTTGGAAAGCACATTTTCTAAAAATACATTATTGGCCTTGAGTTGATTCTGAACGGTCTGGGTTGCCAAGCGGGCTTCGGATAGCTGTGCAGTCATGGCATTAAATGACACCATCAGGGTATCAAGCTCATCAATCGCTTGTTTGTGTTGCTCTGGTTTTGTTTCTGTGGAATGAAGTGCTAAGGGCCTGTAGTCACCTTCTGCAACAGCTTTGGTACCTTCCGCGAGTTTCAGCAGGGGCGCTGTCATTGAATTGGCTAGAAAAAAACTTGCGGTGACCGATGCTAGTACGGCCAGCAACAATGCCAGTATTAAAGTTAAGCCATACATTTTGCGCAAACCACTGCGAGATAAAGACAGCTCTGTATAGTCTTGATACCCCGCACGCACGGTTTCTGCGTTTTTGGCTAGTTGAACGGGTACGGGCTGCAGGACCTGTACAAACCGAAGCTGGGGGTTAAGCTCAAATTTCTGGGCTGCGACAATAGGCACTATTACCCGCATTCGCAGACGATTTTCCCCTTCACTTTCCAGAATGCTTAATGTCCCGGCTGTTTTTAATTGACGCAATTGACTTGTGTTGGGTAATTCCGGTTTTAGGTTCAAGGTTTCAGCCGAAGAAAACGCCAGAATACGCGGCCCCATAAAGATTGTGAGTTCAGATAAGCCAGCCGCTTCACGTGCTCGAGAGACTTGTGCAGGTAATAATGCATCTGGGATTTCCGCCAATTCTTGTGCGATAGCTCGTGTACGAAAAGTGGTATCTGCTAATAAGGCATCTAGTGTGGTACGGGTGAGCATTAAGCCCGATTCCAGTGCAGCATCTACTCTAACGTTAAACCATGAATCAATGGAACGTTGCAAAAACGTGGCGGATAACAAAAACATCACAATGCCAGGCACAATTCCCATTAGCGCAAAAGCGGTCGCAAAGCGGATGGTCAAGCGGCTTCCAAAACGCCCCTGGATACGCCGCCGCACGAGCCGCCACAATAAAGAAAACACTGCCAAAGCTACAAGCCCTGCTACTGCAAAATTGGCATACAGAAGCGAGTTGTAGTGAGCGGAAAAAAAAGCGGTATTACTTGCAGAAGCCGCTAGCAGAAATACCATGAGTCCCGCCGCTCCTAAAGCGGCGATCAGCCCATATTTTAGGGCACGATTCATTTGACCTCGACGTTAATTCGACGGGTTTCAGAGTCTAAAACCCATTCCCGTTGTGTTAAGGAATTGAGTTGGAAAGGTTTAGGTAATTGAGATAAATCTAGGCGCATACGAGTGATCAACCGGTAGCGCTCACCCCGTTGTAGAGCATCAGCGGGTAGCACTTGGGGTCTGCGTACCCGCGAGATAAAGCGCAATGCTTCTTCCAGAGAGGAAAAAGTAAGACCGCGAATCCCGGCGGTCGTGTCATTTCGATTGCTACTAATGCTCAGTTGGTATTGGCGAGTTAGCGCATTAAAGCTTAAGCGATACAGTACCTGGCCATTTATTACTACCTCATCTAACCAATACCAGCGGCGACGCGTTAGTTCAAACTCAAACAAAAAAAATAAAGGTACTGCTTTTAATGCTTCTTCCAGACGGGAAGGCAATTCAATGGCATATTCAGCAGTTAACAAATAGTTGCCGTCTTCATCTAATGCAAATTTAATTTCCTTTGTATCGATGCTATCCGCATAGGCAAGCTTCCAGCTAAGCATCCCCGTGATTAATAGCGTCACAACGATCCCGCGCCGCATAAAAGATCTGCGGTTAAGAGAAGGAACATCTACAGGCTTAGGAGACTGTTTTTTCAGACGGAATTTTAAAAAGTTGGAAAAAAGCATCAGGATTTCACAATACTGGCATAAAAGAAACCATCATGATTTTCCAGTTTAGAGCTAAGGGGGAGCAACTGAATCGCTGCATTTAAAGCAACTGCGTTAGGGTTTCGTTGCAAGAAAGCGTCGATTTGCTGCGAACCTTCGCTGGGCCAAATCGAACAAGTTGCATAGAGCAGTTTGCCACCAGGTTTAAGTAAAGGCCAGAGAGCCTGCAATAATGCTTGTTGGATCTTAGCTAGCCGTTGCGTATCGGCTGCTTGCCGCAGCCAGATAATATCCGGATGGCGACGCACAATACCACTGGCAGTACAGGGAGCATCCAACAAAATTCGGTCAAATAATTCACCATCCCACCAGTCCCGCGTATGGACTGCGTCGGCATGTACAGTCTGTGCCCGCAATTGAAGTCTTTGCAGGTTTTCTATTACCCGTTTTAAACGGGCAGCATCGCTATCTACCGCAGTGAGCATGCAATCGGCTAGTTCCAAAATATGAGCAGTTTTTCCCCCTGGGGCGGCACAAGCATCCAGCACTCGCATGCCGGGTTGTACATCTAGCAGTTTGGCGGCGCGTTGAGCACCTTCATCTTGTACCGAAAAAGCGCCTTGCGTGAAACCAGGTAGTTGCGTGATGGGTCGTGGTTTGTTGACGATGACAGCCTCATCTGGTCCAAGCGCTTCACATGGATGGCCCTCTTGTATTAATCGATCCATAAATTCAGCACGACTATTCACTCTTCTATTAGCACGTAAGGTTAAAGGCGGCTGAAGACGGTTAGCGTCTAAGATGGCCTGCCAATGATCCGGCCAAGCTGTTTTCGTGCCATCAATCCACCACTGAGGTGCATTCCAACGAGCCACAGGATGGCGTAGTGCGGCAACAAGACGAGACTGTTTTTCTCGTAAAAAAGTTCGCAATACCCCATTAACCAAACCCTTTACACGTGGGCCGTTTTCGCAATTAAGTGAGGCGAGTACTGTTTCATTAGTGAGAGTATGGGGTGGATATTTCAAACTTTCCTTATTACCCTCAGCCGCCAATAAGGCTAAAGCAATGGTCAATAAATGCTGTACATCTGGGCTGAGAGGCCGATTAACTAAAGATTTGAGTAAGGCCTGAGCCAAAGCTAAATGGCGCAAAGTATGAAATGCCAAATCTTGTACCGCGGCTTTTTGCGCTAGATCAGATGCGGCTGTATGTGCGAGCGCTTCATTAAGCGACTGACCGTTTTGCAATACCTGGGCCAGTAGAGGGACAGTCTGCGTCAGTGTGCTGGCAAGAGGAGCGGCCGTTTTAAAAGGGGTAGAAAATGACATAGGAGTAGTTTAAATACAAGCAGCTTTAAGGTTTTTATCTGAAAACAAGGACAAACAAAGGGCTAAAGAAAAAAGAGAGCTCAATACTTCTACACTACTTGTATTGTCTAGTGCTCAGAGCGCCAAAACCCATAAATACTGTAGGCGGCCCAAATTGCCTGGGCTAGCCATTGGCTAGGTTCATCGGTTTCGGGCTGCAAATCATCAGGCCATTGTTCTGGTGGCAGGCATAGCGTCAAGAATGCATCCAGATGGGGGCTAATAGCTGCATCAATGTGAGGGTCTAACAGATTCCATTCTCGCTCCCAGTGCTGCAATACTCGCATAAAACCTGCAGCCCAATAAGCCCCTGCAGGAGGCCCCTCTGGATCATCTACCGCGCTTAGGTCCTCTGCATCCAGCAAAATGGGTACCAGGGCACGCGGGTCGTTTAAGTCTTCTACCGATGCGGCCAGGGCGCGTTCTATCATGAGACCACGACGGACCAGTAAATGACTAAACTCTTCAAATTGTGCCTGGTTATTGAAGATGGGCATGACGCCAAACATAACGGGAAGGTAGTCGTGCAGTGCAATCTTGACCGGTCCACAGATTAATCCCGTTAAAAAACCATCTATCCCTTCCAGGTCGAGGGCATCTTCGTGCACCGCAAGTTCTTCAACGATCTTAGAAAATCGCATAATCTCGGTGTCGGATAACGGTAAATTTTTTGTACTGGAGTCTTTGGGGGATAGCTGTTTTGCTCGCGACCCAGTATGAGCAGAGTTTTTAAAAGAAAGGTTCACGGTAGAAGAATGTTTTTGCGGATGTTTTTTCATAGGTACAGTCTAAATTTTCTGCCTATTTTTGCTGTAATTAAAGATAGCTGTAACAAAAATTAGAGATTGGTTGCTAGCATTAGTGTTTTCATCAGGATACTTTATCGAGAGGCTCAATTTTTTAATACTTTCCTATTGCAATCCTTCCCTACTCTCAAGGAATTTAATCATCCCATGAAGCTTATTTTCTTTTTTTATTTTTTGCTTTTACCGCTGCTTTGCAAAGCACAGCCTTATTTGCCTAAAGAAGGGGATATTGTTTTTCAAACATCCCGTTCTAGCCAAAGTGCAGCCGTTCAAGCGGCTACTGCATCTCCTTACAGCCATATGGGTATTGTTCTGTTTCAAAAGGCTAAACCCTATGTTTTTGAAGCTGTGCAGCCTGTTAAATTTACTGATCTAGAAAAATGGTTAGCCCGCGGTAAAGCAGGGCACTTTGTTGCTAAACGCCTTAAATCACCTTTGAATGCTACGGCTGTGGAAAAACTGCATGTGCAGGCCAGGCAATATGTAGGTAAGCCCTACGATCTGACTTTTGAATGGTCAGATGAAAGAATCTATTGTTCTGAACTCGTATGGAAGCTTTACAAACAAGCCGCAAACCTTGAATTAGCTCCTTTGGAAAAACTGGGAAGTTTTAATTTGAAATCACCGGCAGTGCGGAAAAAGCTTACAGAACGCTATGGTGCAAATATTCCCTTTAAAGAGCCTGTTATTTCACCCGTCGCTATTTTTAACTCTCCTTTGCTGATGACGGTAGCCAAACGTGGTCTAAGCCCCAAGATTGAATAAAACAGTAATTTAATGCATTGATTCATATGACTGGACCCTACGAGTGGAATCCTATGCCACATCAGCTGGAGGTAAAGTGTCCTGCTTGCCAGGAAAAGGCGCAGTTCGAATTTGCAGAGGTACAGAAAATAATTCTTAAAGAAGATATAGATTTTTTTAAGAGCAGCAAAGTATTCGAATATCGAAAATTTCAGGACTCATGTGGCCATTACTGGCATGGAGCTCTTTATTATGCTGGCTTACATGGGGATCCCGAAATTACGTTGCATACTTTGCCGAAAGGCTATACGCCTTCTGATTGGAAGCACTCAGCCTATTTATATAGAAGTCATGGCTTGGACATAGGCTCTGTTCGATGTGACCGCTGTGGATTCCGGGGAAAGCATAGCTTGCAATGGCCAGAGGATGCCTATTTTTCAGTTGCGTATAAAAATCAGCTACTTTGGGCATTTAATCAAGAGTCCGCGCAGGAACTTCACGATTATTTGCTCTCCTTCCAGCGCGAGCACCTAAAATATAAATGGGCTGCATTTTTGTTACATGTACCCACTGTATTTAAAACGCGCAAGGCAAGTTGGACTATTTCAAAACAGTTGTGTGGGCTTATAGAAGGCAAGAGATGAGTTTTTACGAGTGCTGCATAACTGCAGACCAATAAAACCTTCTTTAGTTTGGGGTTATCACTGCAGTGATTTAAGAAGTATTTTAAAAACGCTAGGAGAAATATATGAATCCGAAAGCATATCGACCAACTGGAGCATTTGTAGGGGCTTCCTGGGCAGCGCTAATGGTAGGAGCGATTACCTATTTTGTAGGGCTTTGGAATTCCAATATGCAACTTAATGAAAAAGGGTATTACTTCACTCTTTTGATGTATGGCTTGTTCTCTGCAGTTTCACTGCAAAAATCAGTGCGGGACAGATTAGAACATATTCCGGTCACGGGCATCTACTATGGATTATGCTGGATTTCCTTGGGTATTTGTGTGGTGCTGCTCGCCATCGGGCTGTGGAACGCATCACTTACTTCAAGCGAAAAAGGCTTTTATGCGATGGGGTTTTTATTAAGTATGTTTGGTGGAGTCGCTGTACAAAAAAATACCCGAGACCTTGCCCAGTTTAAAGAAGAAGCGGGGGGGATTGAGAATGAAAAAGACGTTTGATTTTTTAGGTATTTAGACTGAAAAATCTAAGCAAAATAGATTTTTAAGAACCATTAAAGAGATTGTCATCTTTATATTGAAAAAAGTCTTGTAGCCTTAAAGTTTTTAGTGCGGCAGAAAAACTATCTCTACTTTTTTGGAGCAAATAAAAGCAGCGATGAGGATGATTGCCGATCTTCCTGAGTTTCTATTTTTTTAAAACCTGCCCTTCCTTTATGCGTAAAGTTCTTTGGTTTTTCGCTTCATTATTACTCTTGCTGGCTATAGTTTCTGGTGGATGGATTTTTTACACCTTACCTAAATATGACGGTAGCTTAACTCTTCAGGGGCTTAAAAAGCCGGTTCAGGTGGCGCGTGATTCTGCTGATCTTGTGCATATCAAGGCAGAATCCCTGCATGACGCTGCTTTTGCCCTTGGTTTTTCCCATGCGCAGGATCGTAGCTGGCAGCTAGAATTTAACCGTCGCCTTATGCGTGGCGAGTTATCAGAAATTCTGGGGGAGGCTACTCTACCTACTGATAAACTTATGCGTACCTTGGGGGTTCGTCAAGCAGCCCAAAAGCAATGGGAAAATCTGCCACTTGATGTGCGAGAAATGCTTCAGGCTTATAGCGATGGTATTCAGGCCTTCCACGCGAATCGCTCTGCAGGTTTACCACCGGAATTCTTGATTTTAGGTACTAAACCGGGAGGAAACTCCGGTGTGGCTTGGGATCCAGTAGACAGTGTGGGATGGACCATTATGATGGCACTGGATTTAGGGGGAAACTGGGGTAATGAGTTCGCGCGGCTTGCTGCTGCGCGCGTGCTAAGTACCGAGCAGCTCTGGCAACTTTACCCTCCTTATAAAGGTGAGCCGCCTGCCTCTTCTGTAGACTTATCCAGCTTATATCGAGAGCTTAAGGTGTATAAGCAAGATACCGCTTTAAAAACCTCTTTAAATATTCCTGTGTTGGGTGAACCCGGATTTAACGAAGGGCGCGGTAGCAATAACTGGGTTGTTGCGGGTTCACGTACGCAGTCAGGAAAACCGTTGTTGGCTAATGATCCTCACCTGGCATTAAGTGCGCCGGCTATTTGGTATTTTGCACACCTGCAAAGCCCTGAGCTAAATGTCATTGGCGCCACTTTACCTGGCCTTCCTTTTGTAATTTTGGGTCATAACACGCGTGTTGCCTGGGGTTTTACCAATACAGGTCCAGATGTTCAGGATTTATATTTGGAAAAAATTGATCCCGATGATGCCCGTCGGTATAAAACTCCAACGGGCTGGGAGAATTTTCAAACCAGAGTAGAAAGTATCGCTGTGAAGGGAAAAGCAACTGTACAGTACACGGTACGCAGCACCCGTCACGGGCCTGTGATTAGTGATGCACAGACCAGTCATGGGGAAGTGCTCGATCTTTCCCGCTTTGTATTAGCACTGCGCTGGACGGCTTTAGATGCCGATAACCGTAGCTTGATTAGTGGTCTTCATGCTCCCCAAGCACGTAATGTTCAAGAGCTTCTCAAAGCTTATGCAGACAATCATTCACCCATGCAAAACATAGTCATGGCCGATGTGGATGGAAAAATTGCCTATAAAGCGGCAGGCCGCGCACCACTACGTTCTGCTGAAAATGATATTCGCGGAGTAGCGCCTGCCCTAGGTTGGGAAGCACGTTACGACTGGGCAGGCTGGATTCCGTATGTACAGACGCCAGAAGACGATGGAAAAAAAGGCTGGATTGCTACGGCTAACCAACGCATCACACCTCCCGCTTATCCATATTTTATGGGCCAAGACTGGGCAACCCCGCATCGTTATGAACGTATAGAGCAAATACTCAATGGCAAGCAAGCTCATGATATGGCCAGTATGCAAGCTTTACAGAATGATGTGGTTTCACTTTCTACCTTAGAGCTATTACCTGTCTTGAAAGCTACTCCTTCCAGTCATCCTTTAGCTCTTGCTACGCTTAAAGAGTTGGAGGGATTTGACGGTGCCATGCGTGCTGATGCGGCTGCACCGCTTATTTTTACAGTATGGGCAGATGAATTAACACGCGGTTTGGTAGAACCCAAATTAGGCTCCAGCACTTTTAAAGCACAATACGGTAAACGCAATTTTCGCGTTTTACTTGAACAAGTAATGAAACAGCCACAAAACTGGTGGTGCGCACCCCAAAGCTGTGCGCAGCAATCGACTGCAGCACTTGATCGGGCAATAGACCGAATAGTGAAATTACAAGGGAAAGACCCCCGTCAATGGCGCTGGGGTCGAGAGCATCTTGCCTTGAGCCTTCATAGGCCCTTTGGCCAGGTACCTGTATTAAACCAGCTGTTCAATGTAAAGGTGGAGTCTGATGGAGATCCGTTTACTGTGAATGTGGGCCAGTACTGGCTGGGGGAACAATATTTACCCTTTGCCAATCGGCATAGTGCCTCCATGCGTGCAATTTATGATTTGGATAATCTGGAAAATTCAGTATTTATCTATCAAACAGGCCAAAGTGGACTAGTGTGGGACACGGATTACCGGGATATGCGGCAGGCCTGGTCAAGAGGTCAATACCGTTCTTTGAAGATGGATCATCCTCACACCCTGCATCTTTTGAAATTATTGCCGTAGTTTTTTAATAAGAGCACCGCTAAGTACCTAGTTTAGGTGAGATGAATACTACTTAATTCTGGGTAATACGGGCTAACTTCTATTCATAGTCTGCAGTAAAGTCGCTGTAGTCTTTTTAAGAAAGCAATCAGATCAATTCCCATGACGGATTGGAAGCTTCTGTTTGCTCAAACAATAAAACCTCCCTGTTGAGTTGACCTATGCAAAAACTTGCGATTGTTCACAGCCCTTTGGGTAAGAAGCTCTGGTTTTATCGGATGGTGGCCAGTGAATATTTATCACAAGTACCTAAATTCACTTTAGATTTGCACTCCGATGATCCAGATATTGATTTTTCTCAGTTGCTGGGTAACTACATGAGTGTGGAGCTGTGTTTGCCTGAAGTCAGAGGAGACAAAGGAAAGCGATTTTTTGGGGGGTATGTTGCGCGAATTAGCTATACCGGAATGTATGCAGAGTTTCACCAATACCGGTTGATAGTACAGCCTTGGTTGGCTTTTTTAAATAACAACCAGGATTACAGAATTTTTCAGAATAAGACTGTAATCGAGATATTAAAAGAAGTGTTTTCAAAAGATGAGCGTTGGGCTAAAAGATATGTGGATGCCACCACTCCTGAAATCCCTGCAACAGAGTATGTTCCAGCCCATCCTGCGTATGAAGTCCGGCCCTATTGTGTTCAATATGCTGAGTCTGATTTGAACTTTGTATTGCGTTTAATGGAACAAGAGGGAATTAGTTTCTACTTTACCTATGAGAAAGAGTCGCATGATTTGGTGTTAGTAGACAGCCCAGCAGGGCATGAGTCCTTTCCAGGCTATGAAAAGATTGCTTATAAAGGCAGTGCTCTAACTGAGCGGCAGGATGGAGAAGCGATATTGACCTGGCAGCGTACTCAACAGGTAAAACCTGGAAGCGTTACCTTGACAGATTTTGATTTTACTCGCTCCAGCGTTGATTTACAGCAAAAAAGGGTAGAGGTTAAAGATCATCCTTTAGCGGATATGGAGATTTTTAATTACCCAGGCTTTTATACAAAAGAGGTTCATGGAGAAGCTTTTGCTCGCAAACAGATGGAAGCTTACTCTCTTTTGACCCAGCAAGCTGGAGGTACTTCGGATGCCCGTGGTTTGGCCTGTGGCCACACTTTTACTCTAGATGGTTTTATTCGGTCTCAAGACAATATGAAGTATTTAGTCACAGGGACCACGATTGTAGTAACTCAGGCTCTAGAGAGCAGCAGTGAGGGTCACTACTCGTCAGGGAAAGCCCATGTAAAAGAAGGGTCAGATCAAACAGCACAAAAAGAGACAGGCCTAAAAGGCTCATCTTTTCACTGCGAGTTTAGTGTAATCGATGCAAAGCTCACCTTTCGCCCCCAGCGTACTACTCCTAAACCTCGAGTGCAGGGTCCACAAACAGCCATTGTGGTGGGGCCTAGCGCTGTGGAAGGCTCCCAAAAAGATAGACAGTCGCAGAAAGGAGAGCCTAAAGAGAAAGATGAGCATGAAATTTATACCGATGAATATGGTCGAGTAAAAGTACATTTTCATTGGGACCGTTATGGTAAAAGCGATGGCAATGACACCTGTTGGGTGCGGGTGAGTCAAGTATGGGCTGGCCAAAACTTCGGTTTTCAAGCTATTCCCCGTATTGGTCAAGAGGTGATTGTAGATTTTCTAGAAGGGGACCCGGATCAGCCTATTATTACGGGTAGAGTCCACAATGATAAGCAAATGCCCCCTTGGGCTTTACCTGAGCATAAAACCCAGACGGGTGTTCTTACCCGTTCTACGCCTGATGGGCATTATCAAAGGGCCAACGCCTTACGTTTTGAGGACAAAAAAGGCTGCGAGGAAGTGTGGTTGCATGCAGAGAGAAATCAACGCATAGAAGTTGAGAACTGCGAAAGTCATACGGTGGGAGTAGATCGCAGTAAAACCATTGGCCGCAATGAAACTACAGAGGTGCAGGGAAATCGTACTGAAATTGTAGGCACAGAAGGCAAAGAAGGCAGTGGAGAGGAAAAAATTACTGTACATGGCACTCGTACGGAGGAGGTACATAAAGACGAAAGAATTACTATTCATAAAAAGCGTACAAAAACGGTGTTCTCCGATGAGGAATGCACAGTGCATGCAAGCCGTTTTACCTTTGCAAATGAGGAATTGAATCGAGTACTTAAAAAGCAAACCAATGTGGTGAAAGGTGAGCGTTTAGATCAAGTTGGAGAGGGTAAAACCCTTGAGGTTGGACAGGTCTATCGCATTGAGGTGGGGGGCGCGTTTGAAATTAACTGTGGTGAGTCGGCCTTCTATATGAATGCAAATGGATTGGTAATGATTAAAGGAAAAATCTTCAATTTTTCGGCTGCTGACGAATTTGTGATGAATGGGGGACATATACATTTAAATCCAGAAGGAGGAGGGCCTGGATACTTTAGGCCCGTTAAGGGGGCCGACGCGATTAAAGCGGATATACAGGCCCATTTCAATCCTGATGTTGAGTATGAGCTTGTCAAAGAAGGGGACAGTTATAAGGAGGTTGAAGTAGGACCCTCTTTAATGGAGCAAGTCAATGACGCTAAACAGTAATGTTAAAACTGTACATAAGATGTTTCGAGAGCGGTTTTAAGTTACCCATGCTTTTATTGTTTTATGATTTTTTACCCAATTAACGAAACCCAGCTACAGATTGGAGAAGGGGGGACGCATCAATCTCTGCAAGGGGTCAAACTGCCCAGCAGGTTAGCTGGCAAGCCAGCTAGTGTGGCGCTAGGTCGCGATTTAAGCTGCGAAAAACATAAGGATTGTTCTGCTTACCTCCTGCAACAGAAGGAAGAATTTTTTACGCTGGCCTGCATCTCAGCAGATAGGCAATATTTTGCAGAAGCTTGGTGCCGCATGATGCGGGCAAGTATTCTTGCTCCAAAACAATTAGCGGAATCTATCTCTTTTCCAACCCTAGCAGTGATTGCCAAGAAAGAGTGAAGCAGCCATGAGTGCAAAACAACCCTTAGGTGCAGCGCGTGTAGGGGATGAAATAGCCCACGGCACAGGAATTTTGGGCATGCTGGCTGGGGCAGCGATCGGTGCAGCTGTAGGCGCTCTGGCAGTTGCTGGGACAGTGGCTACTGGAGGGGTCGCTGCCGTCATTATTGCTGGTTCTGTAGCCGCTGGGGCCTTATCTCTTAACCAAATTGTTAAGGGAGTGAAAACTATTTTTGAATTACCTGATCCCACCACAGGTGTTTTAACTAAAGGTTCCCTCAATATTTCTATTAACGGTAGACCAGCGGTCCGAGCCTCAGTGGATGGAACCGTAAGCTGTATGGGAGGGGCAGGGATTTTCTGGACGCATCCTCCCTTGCCTATGTTTGGCATGCCAGGTCTTTTGCCGGTTGCCGAAGGTAGTGGCTCAGTAAGTTTTAACAATCAACCTGCTGCGCGTATTAATACGCATTTGTACTGCGGGGCTAAAATCAGAAGTGCGAGTAAAGATGTGAGTATTGGGGGCCCAACTCTGCGTACAGGAGATATTTTAGATATTACCTCGTTGGTGGAAAATGGCTTCAATGTGATAGGCGCTCTTTCTCTTGCTGGAGGAGGAGTGTTGGCAGTGCTTACTTCTGTAGCAGCAGTTGGAATTTTTTCGGGCGCTGTGGGAATTACGTGGGCGGGGTGGGAAGGTTTTGGGGCTTTAGGGAATATGATAGGTCCTGGTTACGGAGACTTGTTGCAAGGTATTTTTGGGATGTCTTTACTTGGCCTAGTTCCTAAAGCAGGCTCTAAAGCAATAGATAAAGTAACACCCTCTAAACCAGATCCTTCTACAGAAAATCTAGGGTTATTGACACTCGTAGAGCTTTCAGAGAAGAGCAAATTTCATAAGACTCCTCCTGAAAGCCCCCGGACGCCGGAGTACAGAACACTTTCGGAACTCGCCAAATACGCAGAACAACTTCAAAAACATATTGACTCTCCCGATTCTCAGCAGCCTTTTCCTGCTCCTTGGGAACCAAAGCCTCCCACAAAACCAAGTGACCCTGGCAATGTTTCACCTCCGCCGCCCCCTCCAGTTAAAGAGTAGAGTTTTGTGAAGATTCAGATTTGAAGAAACCGCATTTGCTAACTATCTAACTTTTTCCTCAAAAGGGAATTCACTGTTTCAGGATTAGCTTTACCTTTCGTAGCCTTCATAGCTTGTCCAACCAGGGCTCCAAAAGCTTTTTCTTTCCCTGCCTTATAGTCTTCAACAGATTTTGGGTTGGCAGCCAACACTTCTTTAATGATAACTTCCAGCGCCGATAGGTCTGTAAGCTGTTTCAAATCCCGCTGTTCAATGATGAGATCAATCTGCTGCAGGGCAGCCTCCTTATCCAAGCTTGTGAGCTTTTCTACAGACTGATTTTGGCGGAACTCACAGACGGCCTGAAAAAGCGTCTTGGCTTGTGCATTAGACAAGGTTCCATCTTTAATGCGAAGAATAATCGCGGCTAGATCGATGGCCTGCGGCACAGTTAAATCTTTGATATTTTTTGCAGAACGGTTTAAGAAAGCGGATAGCTCTCCCAACATCCAGTTAGCAGCCATTTTTGGTTCTGCTCCTAACTGAACCAGGGTATCAAAATAGTGTGCGAAATCTTTATCTTGTGTCAGCATTGCTGCATCATAAGCCGATAGCTTACAGGCTGTTTCAAACCGGGCTTTCATTGCTCCAGGTAATTCTGGTAGAGAGGCTTTTACCCGTTCAATCCATTGCGAGGTGATTATTAAAGGCGGTAAATCAGGATCAGGAAAATAACGATAGTCATGCGCATCTTCTTTGCTGCGCATACCGCGCGTCTGTCCTT
>JAIBAO010000042.1 GCA_019695155.1 Burkholderiaceae bacterium
TCCATTAATGAAGAAATCTTAAAACGTGTGGTAGAGATCTACCGGCGTGTGCGCAACACTTTAAAATTCTTGCTGGCCAATACTGCAGATTTTGAATTTACCAAAGATGCGATAGCCCTGGAGCAGATGCTGGAAATTGATCGCTACGCCCTGGCACTCACAGCACAGGCCGATGCGCAGATCCGCAAGCATTACGAGGAATACGAATTTCACCCCATCGTTTCTCGCTTACAAATTTTTTGCTCAGAAGATCTGGGCGCGTTTTATCTGGATATTCTCAAAGACCGGCTCTACACCACTAAAGCCGACTCTGCTGCCCGCCGCTCTGCCCAGACCGCCTTGTGGCACATCACGCGTTGGCTGCTCACCACCATGGCCCCGATTCTGAGTTTTACCGCAGAAGAAGCCTGGAGTTTTTTTGCCCCCGGCCAACTGACTATTTTTGAAAATATTACTCACAGCGTTCCTACCCCGCCAGACAGCGCCACCCTGCTTAAAAAATGGACCCTGCTGCGAGAATGGAAAGTAGGCTTGACCAAAGCCATTGAAGAGCTGCGCACCGCTGGCAGCGTGGGCTCCAGCCTGCAAGCCGAAGTCCAGATATGGGCCCAGGGCGAACTGCTGGCCGCCCTGCAATCCTTGGGTGAAGATTTGCGCTTTTTAACCATCACCTCCCAAGCCACAGTGCAGGCAGGGCCCGAAAAAATCGAAGTCACCGCTAGCCCTCACCAAAAATGCGAACGCTGTTGGCACTACCGCGCCGAGGTAGGCCACAACAGTGCTCACCCCGGTATTTGTGGCCGCTGCACGAGTAATTTGTTTGGCACGGGGGAAGAAAGGAAGATTGCGTAGGCAGTTTTGCCTTTATCTTTATTAAAGTGCTTAAGCGAAAAAGAGTTACTTAATTATTTGAAAGTGTGCTACTAGAAAAATAGTGAGCAAGTAAAGCAGAAATAATAAGCTTGCCACTTTAAGCCCAAAAGCCAGTAACTCCCCTTCAGTAGGCACTTTTTTTGAATAGTCTAAAGCAATTGTTCTGGCCATTAAGATGAAAGGCAAAGAAGTAAAGGCGGTATGTCCAGCAGTACTGTTTTGGATAGCAGTGAATAAGGTTTCTGCCTGAGTTAGGGTGCCGAGCTGCAGCTGCAGTGGCATCATCATCGCGTTTCCTCCTAAGCCAGAACCTGCTAGGAAACCACTGAACATACCGATCAAAGGCGAGCTGAACAAAAGCCAATCCTTACCCAAGGAGGCTAGCGCATTGGCAATTGCTCTAACCATGCCATTTTCTAGCATTAACTGGGACATCAATAGAAAACATACTAACGCGCCAAGAAGGCCCTTCGCACGCTGCCAGAGCATGGCATGATCTAAAGAGACAGGACGATTAAGCAAAAGTAATAATACGGCGACGCTGATCAAAATACCCGGGCTAGCCAGCACGCGCAAAGACGTGCGCGCATTTGAAATTACGCCGACAGAGCGAATGAGCTCGTATACATCAGAAGGAAGGCGAGTTAACAAAACAAGAGTCAACAGCAGAGCATAGGGGAACCAGTGTTTTATTTCCAGATCAGTGGCTGCTGGCAGCTTTTCAGTTTGTGCTTGGGATGCACTTTTTCGAGTAGACCACTTCGCTAAGAGAAGGCCTAATAATGCTGCGGAAAAGCCAGCTACCACACCCGTGGCTTCTCCCGTGCCCCAAGCAGAAAAGAAGTAAAGACTTCCTGATAGAAAAAACCCCAAGAGTAAAGCAAACCCTGCGTGGCTCTGAATACTTGACCAGCCACCAAAAACACCTAAAGCACACAAGCCAAGAGTAGGAAAGATTGCAACACTGATCAGCGCGGTATTCATGGATAGCTGCTGCGGCAATTGGTGTGCTAAGCCAGCCCCCACTAAAGTAGCAAGTCCAAGGGTAGCCCACGGCATAATGTTCATGGAAAGCATGGAGACCCGCACTGCTTGCCCGCCCGACATTAAACCGCAATAAATCGGTACCCCTAGCAACAAGCAAACACCAAATCCTGTTAGCGATTCAATCGCTGGAAGTAAGCCAAGCAATAAAATCAGCAATTTGTGGGCTGGGTTAATAGGAAAGGCCCGAATCTGCTTAACTAAGGCATCCACTGTGCCTTGTTTGCGAAGCACCGCACTAAAATAAAGCCCGGGAACAATTACCAAAGCGGCATTCAGAAACAGTAGCAGTGCTGACTGCCCGGCGACATTGGTCGCAACAACAGACAATGGAAAAAAATCAACCACGGCTGAGAGGAGGAGCGTGACCACAAGCCCAAAAGCCGCAGAATGCAAAGCGCTTTTTCTCAAAACCAGCAAGAAAAACGTACAACAAAGCAGTGGAGTCAAAGCGACCCAGAACTCCCTGGAAAGACTATTAATCACGCTCTTTCTTCTCGCTTATTTGATTAAGTAGCGCAAGGCCCGTTGCCCGTTCAAACAAAGCCGTGGCGTGTATCCGTGCTGTATCAATAATTGGCACCCCGAAAAAATCTGGATGAATTAATAAAGGCAACTCTGTGCACGCCAGTACTATAGCCTGCGCTCCAGCCTGTTCCAGATCATGAATCAGATCTCTAAAAAAAGATTTTGAAGAGTCCAAAACACACCCACGGCCCAATTCCTGAGCGATAATTTTTCCGATCTCCTCCCAATGCGAAGGATGTGGAGTCAACACAGAAATATCTGCAGTAACCAAGGGAGCTTTTAGAAAATCCAATCTCATAGTTGCTGGTGTTCCAAGAAGGGCAATTGGACTCAGACATCGTTGTGTCAGATATTGCTTGAGTACTTCACCAATGGTTAAAAACGGAATACCGGACAACTGGTGCAGAGGTTCAGCAACTTTATGTGCAGTGTTACAGCATATGCCATAAAAATCAGCCCCTGCCTGCTCAAGCTTTTGAACTCCTTGCCGAAGATAATTTAATAAATCTTCATCCTTTTCCTCAATAACCAACTTGTTAAAGTATTCAAAGTCGAGGCTCTCAATAACAACAGGGGGAGAATACAATCCTCCAATATGGATATTAGAGAGTTGATTAATAGTTTGATAATAGGCAAGAGTTGAACTCCAGCTTAGACCACCAAGCAACCCAATTTTGCGGATATTAGAACGGTTAATAAATGTGTTTTTGTCTGAAAAAGCAGAGATACAAGATATCATGGTTAATAAAAACTATGAGAATTAAAAAATTCAACACGCAGGATGTGCACATCCAATTCTGGACAAAATCGCTTATTCAGTGACATATTCATACTTGATTTGCACTACTTCGAAAGAGATCTAGCCAGTAGTCATACTGTTGACACCCAGCTCGGGCAGCCAAATGTGCACCCCGCACCAGATTTCGTAATTGATGTTTCATTAAAGGGGGATATTGCAAACGCACACCATCGTTCAACTCCAAAGAATGCCGAGGATCTACTGCTATATGTGCTGTAAAGTAGATCTTACGCTCTACGTCATCCATACCCAATCTTGACATTGC
>JAIBAO010000045.1 GCA_019695155.1 Burkholderiaceae bacterium
AGTCTTGCGCCGCCTCATAAACGGTGGTCTGAACCCCATTGAGCAAGGTAAACCCTCCTTCAATTCGGCTACCGTCCGTATTGGGAGGTAACATCAGGTTTTTTATCCGTACGTTGGCAAAAGTGCCCCGGATCATTACCTCATGATTGCCACGCCGGGATCCATAACTGTTGAAATCTGCTTTGCTCACGCCTTGGCTTACCAGATATTTCCCCGCCGGGGTGGTTTCTTTAAATGAACCGGCCGGTGAGATGTGGTCTGTAGTCACAGAATCTCCCAATACCAGAAGTGCTTTTGCTCCCTGTATTTGTTTTACGCCTGAAGGCGACATGCTGAAATCTTCAAAGAACGGGGGCCGAGCGATGTAAGTAGAAGAGGGCCAAGTGTAGACTTGTCCGGTAGGGGCAGGTACCTTTTTCCATAGATCATTATCTTTGGTAAAGTCGCTGTACAATCGTTTGAATACTTGGGGATCTTGCGCGTAAGGCATGACGGCATTAATTTCCTCAGAGCTGGGCCAAACATCCCGTAGATACACAGGCTGACCGTCTGTTCCCCTTCCGAGGGGTTCAGTGCTTAAATCGATATTGGCCTTGCCAGCAATTGCAAAGGCAACCACCAGAGGAGGGCTGGCCAGATAGTTAGCTTTTAAATTGGGATGAATCCGCGCTTCAAAATTGCGATTACCGGACAATACAGCGGCACAGACCAGATTATTTTTAATGATGGTTTCATTAATTTGCGGAGTTAGATCTCCTGCGTTACCGATACAAGTGGTACAGCCAAAGGCAGCCAGATTAAAACCCAGTTTGTCTAAATAAGGTTGCAGGCCGGACTTGATCAAATAATCTTCCACCACACGCGAACCCGGACCTAGCGAAGTTTTTATATGTGGCGCTACTTTAAGCCCCTTTTCGACCGCTTTCTTGGCGAGTAATCCGGCAGCTAACATAACGCCAGGGTTGGAAGTGTTGGTACAGGAGGTGATGGCAGCAATTAACACGTCCCCGTTACCGATAGTGGGTCCACCGGGCTCTATGGGATAGCGTGCCTCAAGTTTGTCTGCGGGTTGAGCAAAACCGTTTTCAGCAACCGGTGCAGACCATAATTGGGTAAAACTCTTCTTCATTGCGGCCAGGTTAATCCGATCTTGGGGACGTTTTGGTCCAGCTAAAGAGGGCACAATGCTGGTTAAATCGAGTGAAAGCTCAGAGGTGTAAGCAATCTCGCCTGCTTTGGGCATGCCAAACAAATCTTGTGCCTTGAAATAGGCTTCAAATACTTCGCATTGCTCGTCTGTACGGCCTGTTTTTCTCATGTAATCGATGGTTTTTTCATCGACCGGGAAAAAGCCCATGGTTGCGCCGTATTCAGGTGCCATATTGGCGATTGTGGCACGGTCTACCACCGTGAGTGAAGCAGCGCCTTCCCCGAAAAACTCCACAAATTTGCCCACTACCTTATGCTTGCGCAGCATTTCCGTAACGGTGAGCACCAGATCGGTTGCAGTCACTCCTTCGTTGAGCTTTCCTTTCAGTTCAACCCCCACCACATCGGGCGTTAAAAAATAGACGGGTTGCCCCAGCATGCCGGCTTCTGCTTCAATCCCCCCCACGCCCCAGCCAACCACTCCTACGCCATTAATCATAGTCGTGTGGCTATCCGTGCCTACCAGGGTATCCGGATAGACCAGCCCATCTTTGCTCTGCAGTCCTTTGAATAAGTACTCAAGGTTGACTTGGTGCACGATGCCAATACCGGGAGGCACCACTCCAAAAGTATCAAATGCTTGCATCCCCCATTTCATAAACTGGTAGCGTTCGGTATTACGCGCAAACTCAAGTTCCATGTTTTTACGCAAAGCGTCGGGCGTACCGAAAAAGTCGATCATCACCGAATGATCCACCACAAGATCTACCGGAACCAAGGGTTCAATCGTTTTGGGATTCTTACCCATTTTGTCTGCCACATTCCGCATGGCAGCCAAATCGGCCAGAAGCGGGACCCCGGTGAAATCCTGGAGTACGACGCGGGCCACCACAAAAGGAATTTCATCCGTACGCTCGCTTAAGGGTTGCCAGTTAGCTAGTTGTTCTATGTGAGCCTGAGTCACTTTTTTCCCATCACAATTACGCAATACCGCTTCCAGCACAATACGGATGGATACCGGCAAGCGCTTGATGTTGGGAAAACTGCTGGCCAGCGCAGGCAAAGAGTAGAAGTGGTATTTACTTTTACTCAGGTTTAACTCTTGCAGAGTATTAAAAGTGTTATGTGGCATAGTTTGAGCCTCTTTTTATTAAAAATAAGGAGTAAGTTAGGGCAAGGGCTGATCATTTAATGCGTGGGATCGATAATCTTCAGTCCTTTAAAATAGTCACGGTAAAAAGCACTGTCTCGGGTGATTAAAGCAGAGCATTGCAATAAAGCATGTGCACCAATCAAAAACTCTGCCATGACGCGCTCCCGTTTTTCTGCGCGGCTACCAAACCTTTGGTACATATGACCGGCCCGCATGGCAGCTGTCTGCGAGGTCGGTTCATAGCGGATACCCAGTTGCTCTAGAACTTCCATCAGATTAGCCTTGGTATCTAGCATGGCCTGAACCTCAGCTACCACCGCTTCACATACGACGACTTCACCTTTAGCCAAAGCCTGCTCAATACAAGCTTCTGATGCCTGGGCAAAGCGCGGATCCGCAATAAGGGTATCAATCAGTACAGAAGAGTCTAGGGCAATCATGAATTAGCTTACACCTATAAAGCTTCATTACTTGCCCGGCCACGGACCAGCTGCATTGCTTGATCGGTACTGGTTAAGCCATCTATCAGTTTGAAACGCCCACGCACTTTGCGCAGAGCTTCACCGACGTCTTTTCGCAAAATAATCCGGCCTTCCTCCAACTCTACCTTCAAGGTACTACCTTTGCTCAAGCCTAAAGCATCACGCACTTGTTTTGGCAAGGTAATCTGCCCACGTTCAGCAACTGTGACTTCCATTATTTATTTTTCCATTAAATCGTATGCTTTTATTTTACATACTTATTTATTCATACTTCAAGGGTATGTTCAAAAAAATCCGATATCAAACTAAAAAAGACAATATCCTTTCAGCTTGGTAAAAACGGTTTTTACCTACATTTCCTCTTGGGAGGCAGAATGGTCGCAACGCGGTTTTCTGTTGGGGTTTTGAAGGGCTTAGTGAGGCTAAGACCTTCAAAAGGCTAGCAAAAATTACTAAAAGCGTGCGCGCCTAGCGGTACAGACGTAAAGCGCCGCCTAATAAAAAATCCGGGTTTAATCTTCACTTTCCCTGTAAAATTTCTTAAGGGAGTCAACTGTATCACGCATTATTCATTTTGAGATTCATGCTTCCCAGCCTCAGCTATTGATTGACTTTTACACTTCGCTTTTTGCTTGGAAATTTCAGCAATGGGGTGATAGGGAATACTCGCAAATTGAAACGGGACCTGCGGACCAAGCGGGTATTAACGGAGGTCTAGTCCGTAGGCGAGGCTCAACGCCTGTAGAGAGCCAGGCGGTCAATGTTTTTGTTTGCGCTGTACAAGTGACTTCTGTGGATGAATTTTTCTCAAAGGTTTTATCGCTGGGCGCTTCTGTTGCCATCCCGAAAATGCCTATTGCTGGGGTAGGGTGGCTTGCTTACATAAGGGATTCGGATAGCAATTTGATAGCTCTTATGCAGCCTGATGCAGCTGCTAAATAAGGGATTTTTTACCTTGAGCTTGAATTTTTATGCTAGTGTAGATTTCAATGAGGTGGTTTAAAGCTTTGCTTATCTGGCTTTTAATAGTTATTGCCGAATCCCTTCACGGAACGTTACGGCAATGGTGCATCGCACCTGTTTTAGGCGATTTGCTTGCCCGCCAGATCGGGGTGCTGACCGGATCGCTCCTTATTTATGGCATCGCATGGTGCAGCATCTCTTGGATAGGCGCTCGAACCTTTAAGGAGCAGCTTAATATAGGCTTAGTCTGGGTAGCACTCACTGTTCTGTTCGAAGGACTTTTAGGAAAGATGCTTGGCTACAGCTGGCAGCGCATACTTTCAGACTACAAACTGACAGAGGGAGGGTTTATGGGGTTTGGCTTGTTATTCATGCTATTTTCCCCTGTTTTAGCCGCTAAATTGCGAGGGGTTAGTTCATAATAATTCGCTATTTAAGGATAAAAAGCGTCGTAGACAAAATAGCTCCTTCAGAAAGGAGCTATCCAGACAATTGCGGACCCCGTGCACTTGTTTATAAGCTTTTGTTTATGATGACTTCTTTATTTCTACTCACAACAATACAAGGATAAGGTTTTGAATGTCATTGCTCTACACAGTTGCCTATCCTGAAATTTCCCCTGCCGATTCAAGTTTTATTCAAAAGTTTCGCCAGCAAAACGATCTTCCATACCGTGATGTAATAGAAGCTCACTTTACCTTGGTCTTTGGGTGTCAGGCAATTAAAGAGTCAGACTACAGAGCCCATATTCAAGACATAGCCAGTGCTTGTGCACCAATCCACTTTTGCTGCCGATACGCCATGCTAGGTGCAGATGATCAAGATGACACAGCCTATGTATTTCTTGTTCCTGATGAGGGGTACAGTCATCTTTCTCTCTTGCATGATCGGCTGTACACGGGCATCCTGGAATCACATTTAAGGCTTCAAATCCCTTTTATCCCTCATATCACCATAGGCACATTAAAAGACTGGAAGCTGGCAAAATCCCTGTGTGATGGCTTGAATCAGAGAGGCCTAGAAATGAAGGGTGTTGTGACCACCTTAACCGTCGGCAAACTGGAAAACGGAACATTCAAAAATTTATCAGTTCAAACTTTAGGAACTCCTGCCCATGCCCCATGAAGCTATGCTTCAACGATGCAAGCTTAAACCGGTACCAGTACGGCTTCGCGCTGCAAACGAAAACGATGCGCAACTGTTTTACAGAGTGATTGAGGAAACAATGCGTGGTTTTATTATTGCAACCTGGGGTGCATGGGACGAAACACGCGTTCAGCGAGAGTCCAGCGAAGACTGCTTATCTCCCCACGCCAGTGTTGTATTGGTAGAGGACGCTGAGGCTGGGGTCTTGTGGGTAGAGGAGACGCCAACGCATCTACAGGTCCGCCAGATCTATCTGTTTTCTGCTTACCAGCGTTGCGGGGTGGGTACGCAGCTGATGCGAGAGATTCTTACCCGAGCTAAGGAATTAGAAAAGCCGGTGTGCTTACGTGTACTAAGGGTGAACCCCGCCAAGCAGTTTTATGAAAAGCTGGGTTTTGCAGTTATTCAAGAAGAAGCCGAATTTTTTTATATGCAATATCCCGCCGCTTAGCGCGGCGATGCGCTCATAAATTGCCTGGTTGCAAAAACTTCTTTTTCTCTCAGGGGATTGCTGGTTTATGGGTCGGAAAATTTTATGTTCAATGTTGCAGATTCTTACCCTAATATTTATGCGGCTTTTCAGGTAAAAACTCTTTAAAAGACGCACTCATACTAAAGGGTAAGCAATCCAGAGTTGCTCTTAGCCCATTTTTAAATCATATTCCTTATTTAGATCCCAAGCTCTTGCACGACTAGCCAAAGCAAAAACAAGACGAATGATTTAGAAATAGGAGGATCAATAGTGATAACGCAATTGGGCTAGAAGTAGTGAGCCCTCTTGAATTTTATAAACTATATGGTGTTCATCGGTAATCCGCCGAGACCAATATCCTGTTAAGGCATGCTTTAATGGTTCAGGTTTCCCTATGCCGCCAAATGGCGCACACTGAATTTCACGAATAAGTTTATTGATTCGTTCCAGAAGAGTCTGTCTTGGTCTAGCAATGGAGATAATCCTCCCATGCTGCATTAGCAAATATTAATTTCATTCTTCAAGTTTATGAGCCTGTTCTCGACCCGTATTCAATTGTTCTGTGGCGGAAAACAGGCGTCTGGCATTAGCGGGACTGCGCAAGAGATAGGCTGAATGTACAGCTGTCAGCTTCCTTATGGGGAATTGCTTTTCCAACGAAATGATAAGGGCCCGCTGGAAAGGAGAAGGAGTAGAGAGGAGCACCCGTCCATAGTGCTAACACCTCAAATCACATACAGGTCTACATATTCATGGACTGGCATGGCCTCTAGCGCTTTTTGATCCAAGCTAACGGCCAAAATAGCTTCCTGCTGCTTGCTGGGGAATTGCCGCGTCAGATTAGTACGGAATTTTTCAATCAAGATGGGAATCCCTTCCTTGCGGCGGCGCTTATGCCCAATAGGGTATTCACACACTATTTCCTTAAGTTTTTTGCCATCCGTAAATTCTACGGTTAATGCATTGGCAATACTGCGTTTTTCAGGATCGTGATAGTCGGCGGTAAAGTTTTTGTCTTCGATACACACAATCTTCTCGCGCAGCCTATCGATGCGGGGGTCTTGAGCAATAGCATCTTCATAGTCTGCCGCCGTAAGGCGACCAAACAAGATAGGCACTGCAACCATATACTGAATGCAATGATCCCGATCAGCGGGGTTATTCAAAGGTCCTTTTTTGTCAATGATACGGATGCATGCCTCATGTGTGCGGATAGTAATTTTTTTGATGTCTTCGGGAGTCTTGCCGGCTTTTGCAAGTTGTTTATGAATCTGCATGGCGCACTCTACCGCGGTCTGGCTATGAAATTCTGCGGGAAAAGAGATCTTGAACAGCACATTTTCCATCACGTAGGAGCCATAGGGGCGCTGAAATTTGAAGGTATTGCCTTTAAACAGAACATCATAAAAACCCCAGGTTTTAGCCGAGAGTACGCTGGGATAGCCCATTTCTCCGGTTTTTGCAATCAGCGCTAAACGCACGGCACGGCTGGTGGCATCCCCAGCCGCCCAGCTTTTGCGTGACCCGGTATTGGGCGCGTGTCGGTAAGTGCGTAGTGCTTGGCCATCTACAAAAGCCAGAGAGATAGCGTTAATCAGTTCTTCACGGCTTAAATTAAGGAGTTTCCCCACAACGGCTGTGGAGGCCAGCTTAACCAGGAGGACATGATCTAAGCCGACACGGTTAAATGAGTTTTCCAGAGCCATACAACCTTGAATCTCATGCGCCATGATCATGGCTTCAAGTACCTGCTTCATCAGCAAAGGTTTTTTACCTTGGGCAATGTAGGTACGTGAAAGCCAGTCAGCGGTAGCGAGAATACCACCCAAATTGTCGGAGGGGTGGCCCCACTCTGCAGCCAGCCAGGTATCATTGAAATCCAGCCAGCGGATCATGGTGCCAATATTAAAGGCGGCCTGAACCGGATCAAGCTGAAATTGCGTACCGGGTATTTTGGCACCGTTAGGCACTACGGTGCCCTGAACGATTGGACCCATCAATTTAGTGCATGCCGGATATTGCAGTGCCTCCAAGCCACAACCTAATGTATCGATCAGGCAGTTACGCGCGGTCTCGTAGGCTAATGCGGACTTGATTTTATATTTCTGTACATAGTCAACAATGTCAGTAATAACTTTATCGGGCTTTGGACGAACATTACTAATGGGTGCAGACATGCCGTGGGCTTTCTCAAGGTAAAAGAAAAGGGAAGGAAACTAGAAAATTATTGTTTAACTAGGCACTCGTTGGCTAGTTGCTGCCCTTTTCTAGAATCTAGCAAAAAGCTTTTTGCGGGAATTTGAATCCATACGAGCCCACTGACTTTATCTTCCATCCGCACAGCTCCTGATGAGGTATCCACCCGGTTCATGGCATAGGTTTTTCCTTTCCAGGTTACGTGAACGGCGTCATCTGACTGCACCTTGGATTCAATTTTGTTACCTAATTCACAGTGAAATAGGCCTCCTATGGGCTTGCCGGGCCATCTGCGAGTCGCTGCCGGCTCCACTACTCCCACAGGAGATACGGGAGAACTCCCCGCTGTTTCTGGTACAGTGCCAGGCGGAGGTGGGTTTGCAGAACTAGCAGAGGAGGTTGTTGCATCCGTATTTTTTGCTGTGTTTAAAGAAGACTCATCTGGTTTTGTTTGAATCTGAGCACATGCGGTAAATGTTAAAAGTGCACTGATGGTAAAACAAGTTCTTATGCACATAGGTGAGTTTCCTATTTGAAATTGAAGTGGAAAGATTAAACAATATTCTGAAAAAATTTATTTACGTTTACTGAGAGGGACAAACTTTAGATTTTCTGGCCCAATATAATTGGCGCTAGGCCTAATGATTTTATTGTCTATCCGCTGCTCGATAATATGCGCACTCCAACCACTCGTACGAGCGATCACGAAAAGTGGAGTAAACATGGTAGTAGGGATTTGCATCATGTGATAGCTGACTGCCGAGAACCAGTCTAAATTAGGAAACATTTTTTTCTCGCGCCACATAACCTCTTCTAGGCGTTCTGCAATATCAAACATTTTCATATTGCCTTGTTCTTTGGACAGCTTACGGGCTACTTCTTTGATGACTTTGTTTCGCGGATCACTGACGGTATAAACCGGGTGACCAAAACCGATGATGACTTCCTTGTTTAAAATACGTTGAATAATATCAGTTTCCGCCGCCTCTACAGTGTCGTAGCGCTTTTGAATTTCAAAAGCGACTTCATTAGCTCCACCATGCTTAGGGCCCCGTAGTGCCCCCACAGCTCCTGCAATAGCGCTGTAGAAATCAGCCCCCGTACCCGCAATAACACGCGCAGCAAAGGTCGATGCATTAAATTCATGCTCCGCATACAGAATTAAAGAGGTATGCATAGCTTGGATCCAGCGTTTATTCGGCGATTTACCCTGCAATAGAGAAAGAATATGGGCTCCAATGGATTCATCATCGGTTTGCACTTCGATGCGTTTTCCATGGTGGGAATAGTGGTACCAGTACATCAGCATGGAACCAAGACAGGCCAGCAGCTTGTCAGCAATATCACGTGCCCCAGCCAGGTTATGATTATCCTTCTCCGGCAAGCTGCAGCCCAGTGCTGAAACCCCGGTACGCATTACATCCATGGGATGACTTGCTGCCGGCAGCCACTCTAACACCGCTTTTACATTCGTCGGCAATCCCCGTAGTGATTGCAGCTTTACCTTGTAAGCATTCAGTTCGGCAACGTTTGGCAGTTTGCCGTGTATTAATAGATAAGCAATTTCTTCAAATTCAGATTGCTCAGCAACATCCAAAATATCATATCCACGATAGTGCAGATCGTTACCGGTTTTTCCCACAGTACATAAACCCGTATTCCCTGCAGCAACTCCAGACAATGCCACGGATTTTTTTGGCTTGAAAGCTGGATTGCTTACTTCACTCATCATAAGTCCCCTCATCAGAAATTGAGAATTTACAAGAAATTTACACTAACTGAAGAAAGATGGGGCAGGAGAAAGAGAAAACTGTAAAGCCAGTAAGCAGCCAAGCCTGATTGCTATCAAAGGTTTGATTAGCTTGCGCAATCTGTTTGACAAGTTAATTATTAAATCAGGATTGCGCTGGCTTGGGCCGGATCTGGGTGAGAAAGCGGCTTTTTTTCATTTGCTTGAGCTGATTCTCATTCAGCTGCCTGCGATCCATACTCAGTATGCCGCTGCGCATGAGATTATCGGGATCGGTTTCATGTACCGGAAAAAAATGAGGGCCTAGTAATACATGACCAATCTCATGAGCTAGAGTAGTAGGTTGAGCACCAGAGGAAACCATCACTGCAGCTCGAGAGGTCGCATGTCCAGCGCAACCAACCGCCGTTTCGAGCCCTAAAGAATTACGAATTTCATCTATGAAATAAGCAGTAATGTCATTAAGGCCTATGTTTTTTGTGAATCCAAGTTTATGTAGCAGATGTTGTTCATCGGAAGCGCCAACAAAAGGACATTCTACTTTATTGACAATGCTTAATAAGAGCTGTTTATCAGTAGGTAGATTGACGGTCTCCATAGACCCCATAATCACCTGTATGCCATATCCAGCGAATATTTCCTGTGCTAAATCAAAAGATCGTAGAGGATTGCCCTTCCTTCCAATTGATCGTAAATGCAGCCGAAGGCGATGAGTAAAACCAATATCATGGTTTGGCATTTGCCAGATTTGTGCTTCTAACTCTTTTAATGTTTCCCTTCCAACCCGCCCATCATCCGACAAGCCTGCACCCCGTTGAAAATTCTTTATGGTCTTTACAGTTTCCAGCCCATACTTTCCATCCACATTAAAGTATTTATCCGTTGACTTAGGCATCCAATAGCCTATACCGATTAGTGCTTCTTGAATTAGTCTGACCGCTTCTCCCTTTTCACCAAACTGTAAGGGGGGATTATCTTCAGCCGCCAAGACTAAGCGAGGGTTAAATTTAAAACGTGTAGAACTTAAAGCCATGGCTTAACACCTCCAGTAGGGGCTGAGGTAAGAAATGCATTGTTAAATGCATTTCTTGTTTAACAACTGGAGGAAATACGTACTTGGAGAGAGATCAGATGTAATGGCTTTGCATAGGTATGCAAAAGGCTATCCCTTATAAAAGGTACTGTGGCTAGATGAGATTTCGTTCCCTTTCTAAACCCTTTCTGTCTTTTTGGTTTGTCTTGTCGTGCTAGAGTTCTGTCTTGGGCTTTATATCTAGACATAAATGATTTAAAAACAGCATAAATCACCAACTACTCTAGCCTAAAATGAGTTGGGTGCTCACCGCTCCTGCACGATCTGCCCGTGCATCAATAGAGATTTCTGTACCTTTGGGTGCAGAGAGAATCCACTCGCAGACTGCGCGATCGGCAGTGATTTCACGGGTGGGCAAAAAAGCGAGCTGAGAATTTTTGGGAGCATGGCCTTCCAGATGTTGACCTTCTACGCGTAGTTTGCCGCTGATTAAACTAGCGTTTTGGGGCAAATTTAAATCAAATACTACGCCACGGCATTGTTTACGTTGCAAAGCACGCTTGCTGATATAGCTAGGCAGATAGCCAGTATTACAAACCGCTATCTTGACTCGCCAAGTTTGCTCTCCTAAGGCCTGTACTTCGGTTTGTAATATTTTCAGCTTGGGCAGTGCTAAGCCAATATAGTTTAGCCATTGGGGAAAGCGCGCGGCTTCCCGCTCACGCAGGGCGGGGGGAGGATTACGCCAAAAATTCATTTTGTCCCAACCCCCGATTTCTACCTCGCCTAGCTGAGGATGTTGAAAGGTCTGCCAGTTTACAAAGGCTTTACCTTCACAGTGTTCATCTGACCATTTCAGAAGCTTAAGATCGTCGCTGACCGGATGCTCCCGATACCAGTCTATCCATTTATATTCTGTGATGCCGGCTTCTTTATTTGGCGACCAGATCTCAACGGTCCAAAATAGGCTCCCTAAGTGCTCATAGACCCAATCTTGTGTACCGCTGATGTGCTCTTTGGGATGATATTTAAAATCATGAAAAATGGAGATGGCAGGGTAGCCGGTGAGTTCTTCCCCTTTGGCCGAAAACTTTTTATATAGCCACAGATCTTCTGGAATCATATCATCGTCTGCTTCTGTACCCATGGGCCGTAAAATTACTCCGCTATGGGTATGAAAGCTAACGGCAGCTCCGATATTCGGATGCTCGGTAATAAAGTGCACCATTGCACGGACTTCGGGTTCACTGGTGGGGTAGGGACCCGCACCGACCTGCTCATGCTCTTGTCGCCACCCGGTAGGAAAATTGCGATTTAAATCTAGACCTTCTTTATCTTTATTCACTTTGATGGTGAGGCCATCAAAATTCGTTAAAGTACCTTCCGGCATTAAACGATAGAATTTTCCTTCAAAATCTTCTGGCTCACGTGCCACTAGCAGCCGGGGTTCCTTCGGATGTAATTTGTAAGGGCCATTAGCATCTTCAATACGCATGGACAGAATACGGCCATCTCCATCGACATCTTCCACGGTCAAACCTTCGACTACCGCTTCATCAAAAGGGTAGGGTCTCGTTCCTGAGCGGATATGGCGTGGTTTGTCAGCCAAGGCTAATTCTGCCCCATCGGGGTTGAGGCGGGGACAAATGTACAGACTGCGGGTATCTAGCAAATGCCGAATCTGCGGGTCAGTTCCGTAGCCATGAGCCAAATACTGCAAATAATACAAACAGGCGGTGCAAGCGGTCAGTTCAGCTGCATGGATATTGCCATCAATCCAAAAACCGGGTTTATCCTGGTGTTTGCCTGTAGCAGTATAGGTGGCAATTACTAGCCAGATATCCCGGCCTTCATAACTTTTTCCAATACTTTTTAATGTAAAAAGCTCAGGATAAGTTTTGCACAGTTGCTGCAATCCTAAGGTTAATGCAGGGTATCGGGGAAACTGGGAAAAATCAAAGGGATAGCTAGAAAAAGTGCTTGCAGTTTGAGTAAGATGATCCGAATTCATGCGGGCTGATGAGGGTAAAGGGTGGTTGTAAGAGTAAAAGTAAAAACAGAATCCTGAAAAGGGGTGTTTGAAAGTTTCTCCTTGGGCAAAGTCTGCTTCCAACGACGTTCCATAAAATTAACCTTCTTTCCACTGACATCGATGAGGGTGCTGCTACGGGTCCCATATCGCTCAGTTTTAATAAAAATCGGAGATAAAGCCCGCTCCCACTGGGCAGATACGCCGGTTTGAGGCAAAGTATCCCAACAAGCCGGCGTGTCATCTTGCAGGACGCTCAATAGGCGATGAGGAGTCATGCGTTGCATTAGCTCTAGTGTAAAGCTGCCTACCAGCCGCTGGACCTTGGGCCAGGCAGTATCCAGGGAGGCATTGGATAATCCATAAATCCCTGGTTGCAAACGGCGTGCAGCGGGCTCTTTACTATGTAAAAACCAACACTCAGAAGTTTGCTGCTCATTTGCAATCGTCCCTACCAGCAAATTAAATCCATTATAACGGCCCGCTTTTTCTAGCAGGGTGTCTAAATAATGCTGCGGACTGCAACTACCAGCTAAAAACCGAGCTACCAAAGGACCTCGGGAAAGGGCATGGGGTCTTGCTTCGCTCGGTTTACGCACATTGGTGAGTAAAGCAAAGCGGCCCTGCCGCGTGATTCCCAGCCAAGTACTGGGCTCTTCTATGGCCAGATCACGGCCTGCCAAAATATCGGTACCTGGCCAAAACCTTGCTGCTGCAGTGGGACGGTTGTAGTATTCGTCCCGATTGGAAACAATCACCAGAGGTCGTCCGGCAGAAGATTGCCAGGCAATAGCCGCAATACACATATCAAATTTATCCCTTAGTCAGCTGTGATGTCCACAAGGGGGTAGGGCAAGGGTAGGGGGCTAATGGCTCGACCATCGGCTAAATGCAAAGAGCCTGCTGTTTGAGTGCTAAGAGGGCTTTCATAAGCTAATAACCATCCGCGATTATTTTCTGCCGACGCTACCGCCGCCACTCTTCCCACTGGCTGTTCAGTGTTTGCAGTATAAACATCACTCATGGCTAAAACCGGGGCAGCATCCATCACTTTTCCAATCCCTAAGCGCCGTTTTAATTTTCCTAAATACTGACTACGTGCCACAACTTCCTGGCCGGGATAGCATCCTTTTTTAAAGTTAACTCCTCCAAGCAGTTCGAAATTGATCATTTGAGGAACAAAGGCTTCTCGAGTTATTGCATCCACATGGGCAATTCCCGCCAGAATATCACTTGCTTGCCACGCCGCCTCTGTAACCGCATTTTCTGCGTACTTGGCTAAATACAAACTGTCCGCAGGAGCCCATATTAAGCAACGGTTTTGTTGTGCACTGGAGCAATTAAGCAAAAAAACGTTTTCATCTAGGCTGCAGAACTCTCCCGCATATAAAGTATTTGAATTTAAGAGGGCAGTGGCAGCCTGATCGAATAAACCGATCGCCAGCATTTCTGTTCCCATTGGGCAGACTTTTACTTTCGACCGCATAATAAATATGCTTAGTCGCTTAAGCAAAAAGTCGGCATTATTCTCCGGAACCATCATGAAGACATGTTCAGGATTCATACGCCAGATTAAAGAGGTGGAATACAGTCGACCTTTTGGATTGCAATATCCCGCATAGCGCCATTGATTTGAGGCTAAGCCTTTTACATCTTGGGTCAGCTGACTATGCAAAAAGCTGCTGGCATCCGCTCCATGGACAGAGAGTAACTGCCAGCTTTTCATTGCAAAAGCAGGTAAAGAAGAAGAGCTACTCACACTAGTCAACCTTTAAAATATATTTATCATCAGATTTGCTAATTATAAGAGCGTGAATAACACAAGTATGATTAAGCCAAGCTTTATTAATAGATACTCTTAATGATGAGTGGATGAGCGTTTAGGGTAGCGGGGCGGGGCCAGAATTTTCTGCTTTTTCCCCTGGTCCTTACTACAGGCTTCTTATGCGGCCCAAAGTTGTTTCAAAAGCTGAAACCCTTCCCGTTCCGGATTCCTATTAAGAATCTGGCTTAAAGTTTAAAAGTGACTCGTAAAGAGAAGAGGATTTTGAAATTTTGAAAAAATTGCTTCTGAGTGGATGTGTTTTGTTGCTTTTAATAGTAGCAAGTGTAGCGATATGGATGAGCTTGCCCGTAACGAGTACTACAGCAAATTTGCAGGTAAGTCAGGGGTCCAGTTTACGTAGTATTGTCAAACGCGCTCGAGCGGATGGTTTAGCTGTACCAGAGCTGGCTACTCTCTTCGTATTACGTTGGAAGGGCGCTAATAAAGTAAAAGCAGGAGTTTACGAAATAAAAGCTGGGGCCTCGGCTTGGGAAGTAATTGATACCTTACTGAATGGTGAACCTAAGCTGCTGGCTTTTCGCTTAGCTGAAGGAGCCCGTTTTGAAGATATAGTGAGAGATCTCAATACCTCTAGATCGCTCAAAAATGATCTGGGCCAACTTTCACCACCAGAACTTAACAAATTATTAGGGCTGCCGGAACAAGTTTCTTTGGAGGGACAGTTTTTCCCAGATACTTATTTAGTTTCTCCGGGTAGTTCAGCTATTGGCTTGTTGCGGATTGCTTCTGATTCCATGCGCAAAAAGCTAGCCTTGGCTTGGCAGGTTCGCAGCCCCAATGTACAGCTTAAAACCCCTGCAGAAGCCTTGATTCTCGCCTCAATCATTGAAAAGGAAACGGGACGTGATGCGGATCGACCCCTGATTTCTGCGGTGTTTCACAATCGATTAAGAATAGGCATGCGCCTGCAAAGTGATCCTACCGTAATTTATGGGGTTGGCAATAGCTTTGATGGGGACTTGCGCAAAGTGCATCTACGCACCGATACCCCTTATAACACTTATACAAGAGCAGGGCTACCTCCTTCACCGATTGCCCTACCCAGTGCAGCCTCATTGATGGCTGCAGTACAACCCGCAGATTCAAAAGCCTTGTATTTCGTGGCCCGTGGAGATGGGAGCAGCCAATTTTCGGAATCCTTGGCCGAACATAACCGCGCAGTAGAACGCTTTCAACTGGGAAAGTTCAAATGAATCATGCTCTAAAAACGCTTCAGCAGCGCTTTATCACCTTCGAAGGGATTGATGGAGCAGGTAAATCCAGCCATCTGCAAACACTGGCTGACTGGTTACAACAAAGAGGGCAATCGGTGCTTGTTACGCGTGAACCAGGCGGTACGCCTTTTGCCGAGACCTTGCGCGGCCTTTTATTGGCTCAGTCTATGCACACTGATACAGAGGTTTTGCTTATGTTTGCTGCCCGTAACGAGCATATTCACAAGGTCATCCTTCCTGCTCTTGAGCAAGGCAGTTGGATATTATGCGATAGATTTACCGATTCAACACTGGCGTATCAAGGAGGAGGCAAAGGTGCTGATCTTGGCCGCTTACGAACCTTGGCCCGATGGGTACAGGCAGAACTGTCTCCCGGTCGCACTTATCTGTTTGATATTGAAGCTGAAGTTGCAGCAATACGGCGTGCCGCACAACGCAACACCATAGATAAATTTGAGCAAGAAGATCAGGCTTTTTTTGAGCGGGTCATTCAGACTTACCGTTGTCTGGCGCAAGAGGAACCAGGCCGCTATAAAGTCTTAAATTCGGCCCAAACCTTGGAGAGTGTCAGCAGGCAGTTACTGGGAGATTTTTCAGCTTATGCAATACCTTACTTAAACTAATTTATTTAAAGTTAAATATTAAGAAAGTTTTATAATTTTTTGATTTATATGTATAAATTTCTTGATTCTACTTTAGATTTTTTGCTAAAAGAGCATCAACATCCTCATCATGCCTTGCTAATCCAGGGCAGAGAAGGTCTAGGTTTACCCTACCTAGCAAAAGCTTTTGCCAGGGTGTTGATGTGTGAAAACCCCGTTTATTTAGGAAAAGTCCTGAACCGTGCCTGCGGACAATGTGCTAGTTGTCACTTGATGGCTAGTGAGAATCATCCCGATTTTTTATATATAAGCCCCGAGACACAAGAGGTATCAATTTCTGAGACCGAGTCTGTTCCGGATAAAGTTGCAGTTGCAGCAACGCAAATTAAGGTTCAAGCTGTACGTGCATTAATTGAATCTTTAACAGTTACCAGCCATCGAAATGTACGCCGCATTATTGTGCTAGATCCTGCCGAGGCGCTTAACGCGATTGCGGCGAATGCTTTACTGAAAGTACTGGAAGAGCCTCCGCAAAATGTTGTCTTTTTGCTTTTAAGTGCCCGGCCAGGCAGATTGCTTCCTACTATTCGCAGCCGCTGCCGTGTGTTTATAGTTTCCAGTGATACTATGCAAGAAAAAGCACTTGCCTGGTTAGAGGAGCAAAATATTCCTGATGCTGTAGGCTGGTTGGAGGCCAGCCAGGGAGCGCCCTTAGCAGCCCGACAATTAGCTTTAGAATTTGATAGTTTAGGCATTAGAGCACGAAGCAATGCTTGGCTCACAGCCGATTTACAACAGGTCTTGGCTACTGCACAAGGACTTAAACGCCCAGATTTAAAAGCGTGGTTATTCTGGTGGTATCGATTTATTACAGATTGTCTTCGCGTTTCTCAGGAAGTTAAACCTGTTTTTTTTAAGCATGATATGTTGGCCTTACGTAACTTGGCCTGTAAGCAAACGCAGTTTGCATGGATGAAATATTTAAACTTGGTCGAGGCGCAATTACGTTCAGCTGAGCATCCGCTTAGCGCACCGCTTGTCACTGACACTTTATTGGTGCAGTATTGTGAAATGTTTTTAACAAAGCAACATTAACCCATCAGTAACTGGAATTAGACTATGGAACAAGCTGCAGTGACCCCAGCCACTTCTCGTCCTAGCATTATTCAACTGTCTATCAAAGAAAAAGCGGCGCTATATGCAGCCTACATGCCGTATTTAAAAAATGCTGGAATTTTTGTCCCTACTAATAAAGAGTACCGGATAGGGGACGATGTATATGTCATTTTGGCTTTAATGGATGATATTAATAAGTTACCCATTGCAGGCAAGGTTGCCTGGATCTCACCGCGTAGTCCTGCAGGCACTCGAATTCAGGGTATTGGTGTGCATTTTCCGGCAGATGATTCAGGAGTAAACGCTAAACGTCGGATTGAAGAACTGCTAGGCGTAGCGCTAGGCTCATCCCGCCAGACCCATACACTCTAATATTGCCCAGTTATTTTCAAGTTATATCCTGGTGCTGCAGTAAACAGCACCTGGTCCTTAAACTACTGCTATACCTGTGTTTTGTATCCTTATCTGGTCCTTATGTACGTAGACAGTCACTGCCATATTAACTTTCCGGAGTTGAAAGCAGATTTGTCTGCTGTGCGCAACCGTATGCACGCTGCAGGGGTGAATACTGCTCTAGTAGTTTGCGTCACGCTTGAAGAGTTTGCCGATGTATATCGTACTGCTAGCTTTGATCCCAACTGGTATTGCTCTGTAGGAGTTCATCCAGGTTATAAAAACTGCCTTGAACCTACCGTCAGTGAATTGGTAACCAGAGCCAG